>NZ_QJJN01000007.1:0-257262 GCF_003201515.1 Alteromonas sp. I10 | reverse complement strand
GCAGAGGAATACTTAGAATTAAGAAGGCTGGTAGTTTCATTAAATAAATCCTTTTATTTTTGATTACACAGATTAGCACATAACTTTTAAATAAGAGGCGCAAGCATGTGGGGCATAATGGCGAAGCCGCCCCGCATGTATGCGTCCCAGCGAACGGAGTGAGTGACTTAATTTTTTTGTTATATGCCATTTTTAAAAAAGTACCTACCGCTAAGGCATTTAAAGCTCCGATACCCAAAATAAAGTAGATAAAAGAAACTAAGTATAGTGCTGAATTTCTCGGTGATTGTTTTTTAGTTTTAGCTTGATAAAAAAAGGAGAAGCCAAAAGAACATGCCCATATTCCAAAGACTAAGAAAAATAGACTCTTGATAAGTTCTTTCTCCAAAAAGAAAGAAAGTAGAATTAAAGCAGGCAGAAGAGAATAAATTATGCTCCTTAGCTTCTTAAAGTGCTCTTTCTCTTTCATAGGATCTCGAATATATTTACTGGCATATAACAATTTAATGTACAGAAAAAATCCTTTATGTAAGGTGGAAACTATCCGTATATCACTTATGAGCGTTTTGAAATTATTACCCTAAAACAACCCATTAAACAAAAAATAAACGCTTTTAAGCATAAAAGCCGGAAAACATCCTTTTTATTTTCTTCATTTGTAAAAAGCTACGTTGCTGGCCATAAAAACAGCGTTTATCTACACGTTATAAATAGGCATCTGGATGAATTTTATTAACCTTCCATTCACCGTCTTCTTTAATCAAGTCTAGGCTACGCAAGTCTTCAATTTTATCGTCGTTGTATGTTCCACTTAAAAATACGGTGATTGTCGATTTTTCTGCGAACTCGTTGCGGCCAACTCGGCCTGCACTTTGAGGCGTGATGGTGACGGTGTCATATTTAAGGTTTAAGAGGTGGCGCTGAACGTTACTGTTAGTGTGGTATCTCGTTAATATACGAGACAGTTTTTCGCTTGATAGGCGAATTGCTGTATCAAGGTTGTCATCTTCATAAACACTTTTGAGAAACGCTACGGTGGTGTACTCAGGGGTACTTTCATCAAGCATGCCGTACCGCCCGATGCCTTCTTCCTTTTTACCGCAAGCGGATAAAATCAACACTGTAAAAAGCCCGAGCAGGGCGTACCACATACGCGTTTTCATTTGGATTACCTTAATGTAAAGAGGTCCGTTTCTTATTGATAGTTTTATATCTCAACGAAGTCAATGTGCTCGCCGCTTCGCTAATCTATGCTTTGATTATTCACAATATTGCGCACAAAAGCAAAGTAATAGAGCGTAAAACTCAGGTGTTTGTGTTCATGAAACTTCAGGAGAAACAGAAGAGAGTAGGCATAAAAAAACGAGGCACTAGGCCTCGTTTTTAAATAATTGAAACATTTTGGTGGTTATTGAACTTCTTCTTGTTCGTCGAACGCACCAGCAAACAGAGGGCTACTTAGGTAACGTTCTGTGCCGCTTGCTAGAAGCACTACAACCACTTTGTCTTTGTTTTCTGGGCGTTCAGCAAAACGCTTAGCGGCAACAACGGCTGCACCAGAAGAAATACCTGCAAGAATACCCTCGTCGGTCATTAGCTTGCGCGCCATGTCCATACATTCTTCGTTGGTAACTTGCTCAACTTCGTCAATTAGGTCTAGATCTAGGTTACCTGGAATGAAACCTGCGCCAATACCTTGAATTTTGTGTGGGCCAGGGGTTAATTCTTCGCCCGCAAGCGCTTGGGTAATTACTGGAGAGTCTGTTGGCTCAACGGCAATAGAAGTAATTGCTTTACCTTTCGTATTTTTAAGGTAGCGACTTACACCCGTGATTGTACCACCCGTACCTACACCAGCTACGAATGCATCTACTTTACCGTCTGTATCTTCCCAAATTTCAGGGCCAGTGGTTTTTTCGTGAATAGCTGGGTTAGCCGGGTTGTCGAACTGTTGAAGCAATACGTATTTGTCTGGATCTGATGCCACAATTTCTTGTGCAGCGGCAACGGCACCTTTCATGCCCTTAGGCGCTTCAGTAAGAACAAGGTTTGCGCCCAAAGCTTTTAGAAGTTTGCGACGCTCAAGGCTCATGCTGCTAGGCATGGTTAGCGTTAGCTTATAACCGCGAGACGCTGCAACAAACGCCAAAGCGATACCTGTGTTACCACTGGTCGGCTCTACAATTTCTTTACCTTCGGTAAGGACACCGCGCTTTTCAGCATCCCAAATCATGTTTGCGCCAATACGGCACTTAACGCTGAAGCTTGGGTTACGCGATTCAATTTTTGCGTATACATTACCTGATGTTACGCGATTTAGCTTAACTAGTGGCGTGCGGCCAATAGATAGGGAATTGTCGTCAAATACGTTCATTATAAATCCTTACCTCGTTCCTTATTTTATAGGAAACCCCGTCTGTCGTGATCTGTACGACCTTTTTAATAGTTAATAATTCAACGCGTGTGATAGTTAATAATTCACAGCCTGAATTAGGGGATTTCGTCATACCCCTATATCATTGGTCCCAATCAGTAAAATGCAAAGTGCTTTTTAGCTATATGTTATATCTATGGGCAATCATGAGAAGGCCTTGATATTATAGTTAAAATTGCAAAGACGAAAAATTATACGGAGTACAACAATAATGGCTTTTAGTGGCACGTCTAATTATATCGCAACCAAAGACTTACAGCTGGCGGTTAACGCAGCTATTACGCTAGAGCGTCCGCTTTTAATTAAAGGCGAGCCGGGCACAGGTAAAACCATGCTTGCTGAAGAATTGGCCGAGAGTTTAGGCACCGAACTAATTCAGTGGCACATTAAATCAACCACTAAAGCACAGCAAGGTTTGTACGAATACGACGCAGTGTCACGTCTTCGTGACTCTCAACTTGGTGATGATCGCGTTCACGATATCAGCAACTACATCGTAAAAGGTAAATTATGGGAAGCCTTTAGCGCAGAAAAGCGCCCGGTACTATTAATTGATGAAATTGATAAAGCTGACATTGAGTTTCCCAACGACTTGCTGCTAGAGCTCGATAAGATGGAGTTCTTCGTTTATGAAACGCAGGAACGTGTAGTCGCGAAGCAGCGTCCTATTGTTATTATTACATCGAACAACGAAAAAGAGCTGCCAGATGCTTTCTTGCGCCGTTGTTTCTTCCACTACATTCAGTTCCCGAATCCAGAGGAAATGCAAGAAATCGTTAACGTACATTTCCCAGATTTAAAGAAAAAGCTGCTTGATGAAGCGTTAAAGGCCTTCTTTGAAATTCGCGAAGTACCAGGGCTTAAGAAAAAGCCTTCTACCTCTGAACTTATCGACTGGCTGAAGCTCTTGGTTGCTGAGGATATTCCACCAGAAGCGCTTCATTCTAAAGACGGAAAAGCTGCTATTCCACCACTTTACGGGGCACTGCTTAAAAACGAACAAGACATACATTTGTTTGAAAAACTGGTCTTTATGGCGCGTCGCTAATGCTTATTCAGTTTTTTTATACACTGCGAAAATATCAGGTTAAAACCACGCTGCGCGAGTTGCTGGATTTGCTTAGTGCGCTAGAAAAGCACGTGGTGTATGCCGACATCGAAGCGTTCTACAGTTTGTCGCGTACCATAATGGTTAAGGACGAAACTCAGTACGATAAGTTCGACAGGGCGTTTGCGGAGTATTTTGAAGGTGTTGAATCTGTCGATTTGTTTGGCAAAGAGATTCCTGAGGAATGGCTGCGTAAGGAAATTGAGAAAAATTTAAGCCCTGAAGAGCGTGAGGCGCTGCGTAAAGCCGGTGGCCTTGAAGAACTGATGGAAACGTTGAAAAAGCGCTTAGAAGAACAAGAAAAGCGGCACCAAGGTGGAAATAAATGGGTGGGCACCGGCGGAACATCCCCGTTTGGCGCTTATGGCGACAATCCAGAAGGTGTGCGAATAGGGCAAAAGGGAAACAGAAAGTTTTCGGCAGTAAAAGTATGGGATAAACGCGAGTTTAAAAACCTAAGCTCTGATGTAGAACTGGGTACGCGTAACATAAAAGTGGCCCTTAGGAAGCTACGCAAGTTTGCTCGCACCGGCGCAAGTGAGCAGCTAGATGTGCCGACAACCATAGGTGAGACAGCTAAAAAAGGCGGTTTACTCGATATCCACATGGCACCAGAGCGTCACAATGCGGTAAAAGTGTTAATGTTTTTTGATGTGGGCGGCTCTATGGACCCACACGTAAAAAGTACTCAAGAGCTTTTCTCTGCGGTGCAAAGCGAGTTTAAATACTTAGAGTACTTTTATTTCCACAACTGCGTGTATGAGGAGGTGTGGAAAGATAACCTTCGTCGTAATAAAGAACGCATTCCTATCTGGGATATCATTCATCGCTACGGAAAAGACTACAAGGTAATTTTTGTAGGTGACGCTACCATGGGGCCGTATGAAATAACGTATCCAGGTGGAAGTGTAGAGCATTGGAATGAAGAGCCGGGCAGTGTGTGGATGCAGCGTTTATTGAACCACTTTAACAACGCTGTGTGGCTTAATCCGCAAGCTGAGAATTACTGGCCGTATTATTCGTCTATCAAAATTATTCGTGAAATTATGGAAGACAGAATGTATGGGCTTACGCTTGAAGGGTTAACCGCTGCTATCAAAGGGCTTAGCAGAAGCCGCTAAGCCCTTTGACGTGTAACGTTTTATTTCTTTGATATAACGGATGTTGAATTGAAGTCGGAAAATTATGCCGTAGCACTTGTGGTGTTGGCGGGCGGAAAGAGCGCTCGCTACAAGGGTAATAAGCTTTTATCGGAACACCCAATTTCTGCGCTTTCTCTTATACAACACAGTGTGGGGGAGGTAGTTAGTGCGCGCAATGACTTAGCGTTAACCAGTGAATTACCCATTACTGTTGTTACGGGGAAATGGCATGATTCCGTAAATACGCAGCTAAAGCACTCTCTATGTAAGGTTTCTGAACTACCCATCAGTATCGTTCGCAACGCTAATTGGGATGAAGGCCTTGCATCAAGTATTCGCACTGGACTCACGCACCTTTTAAGCCTTTCATCACTGTCGAAATCAGTGTCCTCGACAGCAAAGGGCTTGTGTACAAGACCTACTCACGTGCTATTCACGTTGGCCGATTTGCCGAGTCTTAATGCACAAGACTTCGTTCGCCTTATTAACACTTCTTATGCGAACCCTAATCACATAGTATGCAGTGAATGGCAAAAGCAGGGAGAGAACAATAGTCGATTAACCGTACCTGCTATCTTTCCTGAAGCGGTATTTAGTGAACTGCTAGCGCTAAGTGGCGATATGGGGGCTAAGCCGGTTATTAAGAAGTATGCGAAATTAGGTAGGGTAACGGCTGTGTCTATACCTAACGCACAATTTGATATAGACACGCCACAAGACTGGGACAAACTAAAAAGCAGGGGGTAACTGCTTTGGTGGTTCAATTGAACATTTTAAACTCGCCCCTCGGGAAGGTCTGGCAAGCTTCTGAGTGGGCAATGATCTATGCGGATTGGTATTATGCATTCGCGATACGATGCACAGCACTGGGCCTTTGGATGTAAAGAAGGCGTGCACCTAGCATAACAGCTGCGGCACTCAATCCTACAATGAAGCCAATCCAAAACCCTGCTGCGGCCATTGGTTCTGCCGTTATCCAGTTTGTTCTACCTAAAATAACGCCTGTAGGTAGACCTATTAACCAGTAGGACACAAAGGTAATAACAAACATCGCTGTTGTGTCTTTATAGCCGCGTAATGCATTAGCCGAAATCACCTGAACCGCATCAGACAATTGGAATAACGCCGCATAAATCAATAGCGCATTTGCCAAGGTATATACGGCTTCGTCGCTGGTGTACAGGCCAATGATGAATCCCTTTGCTAGCAGGGTGAAGCTAGCCGTACACGCAGCGGTGAAAAAACCGATCAGAATAGCGGTTCGAGCTGCAATTTTTGCCTGTCGTGGGTTATTTTGCCCTATGCGATAGCCAATGCGAATTGCTGCTGCCATACCAATACTCATAGGAAACATGAACATTAGGGCCGAGAAGTTCAGTGCGACTTGGTGGGCCGCTACCGTTGTGGCACCAAAAGGGGCTAATAACAATGCAACCAGTGAAAACAGCGTCACTTCGAACAGGATAGTCATAGCAATGGGCAAACCCATTTTGAAGGTACGATTTATGGTTACCATGTTAGGTTTATACAACTGTCCAAACAAATTGTACTTTTGCAGGGCAGGGGCAAAACGAACATAGATAACGGTTGCTATAAGCATAGTGTAAATCACAATGGCCGTTGCAATACCACAACCCGCACCGCCCATAGCTGGTAATGGGCCTACACCATAGATAAACAGGTAGTTTCCTACGATGTTCGCCATCAGCCCGATAACCGTAATAATCATAGTGGGTTTGGTTTTACCCAAGCCTTCACAATAGTTTCTAAGCCATTGGTAAAGTGCAAATCCAGGCATAGCGAACAGCACATACAGTACGTAGTCTACGGTAATGCTAAATAGCTCGGGCGCCATAGGGAACAGCGCGACTATGCTTTCAGTAAATGGAATTAAGCCTGCTACCGCTAATCCCACAAAGAAAACCAGATAACCAGCTTGCTGACTTGCGTCGGCAATACCACTTAAATTTTTGTTTCCCTGCAACCGTGAAATAATTGGGGGAAGTGCCAGCGCTATACCCTGTATAAAGCAAAGCAGTGGCACGGTGATGCTAAATCCTAGTGCTACCGCTGCCATGTCGGTTGCACTGTAACGCCCAGCCATAATAGTATCGCTAACGCCCATTAGCATTTGAGTAATCTGCGCAACCAACAATGGCCATGCTAGTTTTAAAATGTCTCTTCCTTCTAAAAGAAAGCGTTTTTTATTCACGGTAATGTGTCTCTATATGGGTCGCCTAGGGCGATAAAAATGCAGAAAATAAAAACGAGCTTAAAAGCCTTAACGAAGTAGCGTTTCAACAACGAACTTGTTAAAAATGTAGCGGTATAACCGGAACCGTATCGCCAACTTTTAACTCACTTATATCTTCATGTACTACCATTAGGCAGTTAGCAGAAGTGATTGAAGTCATAACGCCAGAGCTTTGTGACTTAAATGGTGTGACTTCCCATTCACCTTGATTATTTCTTACCATGGTTGCACGCTGAAAGTCTCGGCGGCCTGCACGTCGCTTAAGAGGTGTCGTAATGCTAGCGTTAACAAAGAACTGCTCGTGCGGTTGTACTTGCCCTTGCATTTTTTTGATAACAGGCACAACCAATAATTTTGCGGTGACAAACGAAGACACAGGATTGCCCGGCAAACCGCAAAACAACGTGTTGTTTATTTTACCCAGAGCAAAGGGTTTACCCGGTTTAACTGCGACTTTCCAAAAGTCGATAGTGCCCAATTCAGCGATGATATCTTTTACATAGTCGGCATCGCCTACAGATACACCACCGCTACTTACCATTACATCTACACGCTCGCTCGCCTCAATGAAAAGTTTACGCAAAGAAGCTTCGTCGTCTTCTACAATGCCGAAATCAACAAGCTCTACATTTTTATTGCTTAAGATACTACTTACACCAACGCGATTCGACTCGAAAATTTGTGTCGATTTACAGGGTTCGCCAGGTGCAGCAAGTTCAGAACCAGTCGCGACTACACCAACGCGAAGTTTTCTGAATACTGCCACCTTACTGTTTCCTTGGGAAGAAAGCAGCATAAGGTGTTCGGCGTGAAGGCGCGTGCCCTTGCTTATTAGTGTATCGCCACTGGCGATATCATTGGCCTTTTTACGTATATTCTCTTGCGCCGATGGAATTTTATTGATAAAAACCGCGCCATCATGACTTTCGGTATTCTCTACCATTACAACGGCGTTAGCATTGGCAGGCACCGGGGCCCCCGTCATTATTTTAAAGGCTTTGCCTTTTTCAAGCGGCTCATCAGCACTCATGCCAGCTGTAATTACACCCTGTACTTCGAGTTTATCACTGTGTTTGAGATCTTCCGCATTTACGGCATAGCCATCCATTGCTGAATTATCCCAGGGTGGGACATCAACGTGGGCAGTTACATCTTGGGCCAAGATGCGGTTGTTGGCGTCAAAAATGCTCACTTGCTCAACGTCGTTTATCGCTTTTGCAGCGTCTAATGCTTTAGTGAGGGCTTCTTCTAGTGAAAGCCATTTAGATGACATACCAACAACTCCATGAAATGATTTAACACGCGGATATTACAGAAAAAGCGGCCTTATACCAAAGGTTAAAGCGTGAAATAAAAGAAAGTATGCGTAAACGACGCAATTGAAGTTTCATCAACGGCTATGTCAGATGAATTAAGAAGCGAGCGTTAATATCTCTTCAAAGTCGTCGAAAACCCAGTTAGGTTTATATTTTGCGATGCTCTCACCATAGTTATACCCATAGGTAAGCCCTATACTCTTTATGTTCGCGGCTTTAGCGGCAACAATGTCATTTTTAGAATCTCCAACCATTACACACTGTGAGGGTGAAACACCAAGCTTTTCACAGGCATGCACAAGGGGAAGGGAAGAAGGCTTTTTTTCCGGTAAACTATCACCGCCAATAGTAAGCGAAAACAACGAAAATATTGAGAACGAAGAAAGAATAGGCTCTATAAACTCCGAAGGTTTATTAGTGATTAATGCTAGCGTGAACCCTTGTTCTTTTAGCGCGTGAAGTGTTGAGAACACGCCGTCGTACAGCACTGTACTTTTAGTTTCTAGCGTTCGGTAATAGAACAGAAATTTTTCTAAAGCGGCATCAATCTCGTTCGATGTGTAATGGTGTCTGATCTCTGCGTTGCCGCTCAATCCGCGTTCCACCAGAACACGAGCACCATTTCCAACCCAGTGTCTAATTGTCTGCTCGTTATAAGTTGGTAATTGGTAGTCGTTTAATGTTTGGTTTAACGCTGTTGCCAAATCAGGAACAGAGTCTACCAAGGTTCCGTCTAAATCGAAAAAAAAGGTATTAATTTCTTGCATTACAAACTTTTGATTTGCTAACTCGTGTGACAAGCATAACACCGCAGTATCCTTACCGCGGTAGATTTATTGGTCGACTGGCGTTATAAGCTCAAAGATTCATTCAAAATCTTGGTTGCTGATCCAAAGCACTTGATAAGGCGTCATTTGTAAGAAACCACTAGAAAGGGCTATCTCGTCACGGGTGATGAGATCAATCCAATTATCTGTGCCAATAAGATTTATGTCAGACAGCAAAATTGTTTGTTCTTCGTCTGAAATATTACTAATACAGAAAATACTTTGCTTTCTATCGAGACTTTGTCGCCAGTAGCCAAATAATTGATTACCAAGCTGCAATGTAAACTGCGTTGCATTGGGGTGAAATGCGGGCTGCGCTTTACGTATGCGTATAAGCTGCGAGATTCGAGTGAGTACTTTATGATGCTGTGAAAAGGGCGAGTCTAACAGAGCCTCTAACTCGTTAAAGTCCCAACGTTTTCTGTTGATTGAACGATTTTGTCCTGTATTAGCGACTTTTTCGTAATCGTTGGATGTGCCGAGTAAACTGTGAATGTAAATTCCTGGTATACCTTCCATACCTAACATTATGGCGTGAGCACAAATAAATCGGTCCACTTGATACTTATCAGGGCCCTTGGTGGTTCCTTGCAGCGCGTCGAATAGGGTGATGTTTATCTCGTAAGGCTTTTGCTGACCGTGATCAGAAGCGCGCCACGACACCTTGCCGCCAAAGTGCTGCATTGTATGCACAAGCTCTGAAATTTCTTCATCTGACAGTAGGCCTTCCGCCGGACGCAAGCCAATACCATCGTGCGAAGCGATAAAGTTAAAGTAGGCTGTGCCGTTTTGCGCCGGTGGCATACTCATCATCCAGCTTTTCAAATACGTACAATCACCCGTTACTAATGTATTTACAAGTAACGGCGGAAGCGAAAAGTTGTAGATAGCATGGGCTTCGTTAGCATTACCAAAGTACGTTAGGTTTTCCCTGTTGGGAATATTGGTTTCGGTAATGATTATGATGGAAGGATCCACATGTTCAATCAGCGTTCGGATCAAACGTATGACTTCGTGGGTTTGGAATAGATTAATGCAGTTTGTACCTACAATTTTCCAAAGAAATGCCACTGCGTCTAAGCGAAAGATTTTAGCGCCTTTATCAATATACAGCTTGATGATATCGATAAACGCTAACAACACCTTGGGGTTTCTAAAGTCAAAGTCAACTTGGTCGTGACTAAACGTGCACCATACATGCTTTGTACCGTTGGCGGTTTCCGTCTCTCGCAGCAAGGGCGACACACGAGGTCGAGTTACCATGGAGAGGTCATCAGATGGGTCTGCTGTGAAGAAAAAGTCAGATCCTGGTCCTTCACCCTTCACAAAGTTATCAAACCACACGCTTCTTGCAGAGCAGTGATTGATAACTAGGTCGGTCATCAAGCCATAATCCTCAGCAATGACTTCAATATCGTCCCATGACCCTAGTGCTTCATTCACTGTAGAGTAGTCGATAACCGAAAACCCATCGTCTGAGCTGTACGGAAAGAAGGGCAGGATGTGAACATTATTAACGGTGTTCTTGCAGTAGCGGTGCAAAAACTTATTTAACGTAACCAGCGGGCGCTCCCCTTCGTCAATGACACTATCACCGTAGGTAATCATGATAATGTCATCTTCATCCCAATAATTGTGATGAGACTGAGGTGAAGCAATATCCGTTTGCTGCTGAATGCCTATAGTGTTCATTAACTCAGTCGCTAGCGTCTCATACGAGACGTCCAGCGATACATCGGCATAAATGCTTTCTAAATGGTGTTTTACTTTGTCATGGAGATGGTCCCATGCCATATTACTTACTCCATATATTCTGCAGTATCGGCTTCAACCGCTTCTAATAGTCGTTCTAAAATATCGGGTACCGCGCTGGTCACGCGGTTCCAGCTTGGTATAAACGGCGTTTCCATAGGGTTTTCTAAAAAGTTTTGCCCCGCTTTCATAATGTTACTGGCAAACATTTCTACTGCTTTCTCTTCGCTGTGAATGTCTAAGTTCAAGCCATTCATTACCGCGTCATTGTGGTAGGTTTCTATAAAGTCTAGCGCAATACGGAAATAGGTGGCTTTAATTGAGCGGAACATTTCGTTGCTAAACGTATAGCCTTGCGTGGCAAGTTTTCTGAAAATGGCTTTGGTAATGTCGATAGACATTTTAGACAAACCACCTTGGTCGTTATTAAGCGATAAATCCTGATGTTTATGGTCGTAAATATCACATATATCTGCCTGACACAGGCGGTTGTGCGAATAGTTGCGGTGCATTTCAGACAGCACACCAATTTCTAAGCCCCAGTCACTTGGAATGCGAATATCGTTTAGTACGTCGCGTCTAAACGAAAACTCACCCGCTAATGGATAGCGGAAGCTGTCCATAAACTCCAAGTATTCGTTGTCTCCCATAATGCGTTTTAATGCACGAAGTAATGGCGTAACGAGAAGTCGAGAAACACGGCCATTAATTTTGCCGTTAGCCACACGCGCATAGTAACCCTTACAAAACTCGTAGTTAAACATTGGGTTGGCTACAGGGTAGATAAGCTTGGCGAGCAAATCTTTGTTATAGGTAACAATATCGCAATCGTGTAACGCAACTGACTCTGCGCGATTCGATGCTAGTACGTAGCCCATGCAGTACCAAACGTTTCGGCCTTTACCTAACTCCTTTGGCGCCAAGCCTTGAGCCTGAAGCTCTTCATCAAGTGCTTTAAGGCGAGGACCGTCGTTCCATAGCACTCTGTGATGCTGAGGAAGTTTGCCGAAGAATTTTAGTGCGTGTTTGTACTGCTCTTCATTGGCTCGGTCCAGACCGATGACAATTTCTGATAAGTAGGGCACGTCTGTTAATTCGTTGACGATATGTGGAAGTGCGTCGCCTTCTAATTCAGAAAAGAGCGACGGTAAAATAAGTGCCATAGGGCGCTTCTGTGAAAACTGTAGAAGCTCTGCTTCAAGCTCTTCGGTAGGACGACGAGCTAAGTTATGTAACGTAGTAACCACACCATTTTGATAAAAATCAGCCATGTGTCCTCCTGATCATAGGGATAGCAATTGAGTAAGCATTTCGTTCCAGCCTTCAGGGCCGGTTAGGGTGCTGGTATAGACCTCTTCTTTTTTTACTGCTGGTGGAGGATTTACCGGGGATAAAATGCGAATGGGGACGTGCGCCGCTTCAAGCATTGCAACGTCGTTCTTACCATCGCCAAGGGCAATAGTGTTAACTTTGGTGGTATGTTGCTTTTGATATTCATTGGCCAGCCACTTGAGAGCCTGGCCTTTATCGCAATTACCTGAAATATGAATGAAGCGGCCGCCTTCTAGAGGGAAAGCACCGCGATCTTTTACTACCTTTAAAAAGCGTTGTTTTTCTTCGTCAGTGCCAAGCCACAAAACCGGCTCGCCAAACTGGCGTTTGGCAGCAAGTGACGCTGACCTTTCGTCAAGCCCAGTACATTCCTGAATTTCTTGAATCGACATTTTTGAGAATTGTTTATACTTGCCGTCAAATTCGCTACCTATTTTTTCAAGTAGCTTAATCCAGTAATTTTTGTTTGAGATAAACGCCTTACACCAGTAGCCATCTATCCAAACCGTACCGCTGGGTTTTTGTTTGAAAAAGCCATGAGGGATGAAAATAGCGGCGCCATTTTCAATAATAAAAGGCCCATCTAAACCAATACTCTCGCGCAGCGGTTGTAATTCAGCAAAGGTTTTGCTGGTAGTGGGAATAACGGGAATGTCCTTTTTTTCTAATGCCGTTAAAGCCGGTTTCGCCGCCTCGAAAGAGTAGGTATGGTGGTCTAACAGCGTGCCGTCCATATCGGTGAAAACAAGCGTTTTCGTCATCGTTTTACGTCCTGTTTAGTTATCGTTCTTGTTTCATCTAGATAAAACACGGTGTCGCACTTTTCAGGCAAGTGACTTAATGCGTGTTCAGTGATGCGTTGGTAGTGTTGCACAAAGTTTGCCACTTCTTCATCAGACATCACTCCATCGCTATCTTTTAACGCTTTTTGGGCGAGTTTATGTTCTTGTTCTAACCGCCATTGATACACACAGTCGAAACTCGGTGCTTTTAGCATAATGCAGTAGTCTATTTTGTCGAACAACGTCTGATAATCGCCTGCTAGTTCAGTGTTTACAAAAGAGCGCCAAATGCCCAATGGGTCCTCTACTTCTTCAAGGTGGTTTACTGGCCGTTTAAGTTCGCTAGATGTTTGCGCAATAGCGCCCACACACCATCCTTCAAGTATGATGAAATCGGGTGAAGATTCGATTACAGGCCACTGTTCTTTGGGGAACGGGTTATCTGTAGCTTTGTTAAAGCGGGGCAGCGATGTACGCGTGCCTTTTTCTAAACTGCGAAACGTATTTAACGCTAGAGGAATGTCATGAGTACCCGGTACACCACGAGTTGCTAGAAGCGGGTGAACTTTTATTGCTAGCGCATTTCGCTGCGATTGGTCGTAGTAAAAATCGTCAATTGAGAGTGATACCACTTTTTTGTTGTGGACCGAGGTAAGGAAGGACTCGATAAAACTGGTCAGAGTTGATTTACCTGAACCCTGACTGCCATTTATGCCCACGATAAATGGTTGTGTTGCACCGTCTTGGTGCTTAAGCAGTTGCTCACATAATGGAGTGAACCATTTTTGTGCAGTTTCTGCATAGGTACTTGGCAATTGATGCGTCGTTAGAAAGCCATGTATATCCATGTTGTCACCTTAATCAATGCAGAATTCGCACGTTCTTCTTGATTAAGATAACAACATTTGTGCCAATAGGGTAACAGAGGCGTGGTCTTACGACTTACTTCTTGTTAGCGACAATAACGGCCCTTTGTGGTGCAGGGTAACCTTCGATAGTGCGAGTAATATCTTCCGGATCGAGAAAATCTTTCAAAGATTGCGTTTCCATCCAAGGCGTTGCGCGCTGCTCATCTAGGGTTGTGTGGTTGATATCTACAACGCGAATATTTTCAAAGCCTAAACGGCCTAACCAAACAGATAGGGCTGCAGTGCTCGGTAAGAACCACACATTTCGCATTTGTGCATAGCGTTCACCCGCCATCAATACTGTGTTTTCATCACCATCCACAACAAGGGTTTCAAGAACCAGTTCGCCACCTTTTCTTAGCTGGTCTTTAAGTTGCTGCAGAAACGCCATTGGGTCTTTACGGTGGTAAAGTACACCCATAGAAAACACAGTGTCAAAAGCTCTCAATGGCTGCATGTCTTCAATACCCATCGGTAGAAAATGGATATTCTCGGAAGGCGCACTACTTTTACTAATAAATTGTTTAATGGCGTGAAACTGAATAAGAAACAGCTGGGTAGGATCTATACCTATTACGTTATTGGCACCTTCACCCAGCATGCGCCACATGTGATAACCACTGCCACAGCCTACGTCTAAGACGTTTCGGTCTTTCAGCGAACTAATATGAGGTGCTACGCGGTCCCATTTCCAGTCCGAACGCCACTCTGTATCAATATGAATTCCATGAAGATTAAATGGCCCTTTTCTCCAGGGCATAAACTGCTTTAGTAATCCTTCAATTTGTTTTTGGACATATTCATCTACGTCATTTTCGGTGCCAATAGAAACGCTTGAGGCTAAATCAACACAACTCGGCGAGGTAGTCGGCAGCTTCGAAAGTAAACGGCACCATTTATCAAACTCACCGTGTTTAGCAGTTCGCTGCCAGGTGTCCATTTGTGCCGGCAGCGTTTGAAGCCAATGTGATAGCGGGCTGTCTATTAACGATTTGTAGCAATCGATAAACCAAGTTTGTTCTAATTTGCTCATACTGTTCTTAATATGTGTTGGCGTTGCGGATAGACGGACGTAGCGAGATTTGTTTAGCCTTTAATGGCAACCATAGACGTGAAGTTATAACATTTGTACCACATCACAACATCGGTAAACCCGACTTTTCTCAAGCGAGTATCATGCTCGTTAAATGTATCGGTTAGCATAACTTTTTCTAACGCGGCGCGCTTTTGGCTCACTTCTAGTTCACTATAACCGTTGTCGCGCTTAAATTGATGATGTAAATCTACCAGCAGCTCATTGCCAGTAAGGGTAGGGTGGCGTATTTTTTCTGATAGCACCAACATACCGCCGGGGTTTAACTCATCATAAATGCGCTTTAATAACGCTTCGCGGTCAGCGGGTGGGATAAATTGCAAAGTGAAATTCATCACAACCAAAGAGGCATTCTTAATTTCTACACTTTGTGCAAACCCCTGCTGAATAACAATTGGGTTTGGCAATGTGAAGGTCTGTACGACGCGTTTGCAGCGCTCTACCATTGCTTCCGAAGCATCCACACCAATAATTTCACATGTATCGTTAGGTAAAGCTCTTGCCACAGATAAACTTGCAGCACCTAAGCTACAGCCAAGATCATAAACGACGGTATTGGGCGTAACGGCAATTTTAGCCAATTCGCCTATGGTGTGAACAATGGTTTCGTATCCAGGCACTGAGCGCTGAATCATATCGGGAAACACATCAACGACAGACTCGTCAAATTTAAAGTCATCTACTTTATTGAGTGCCTTTGCGTATATATTGTCGTGTTTCTTCACAGTGGGTCTTCAATTAACTAATTTGGGGCGCAATTTTACCGTTTGATACGTAAATGCCAATGGAAAACACCAAATTTGTTATATTTTGCGTGATTTTTCTGGTTTAGGGCTTTTCGTTAATGATCTAAAGTATTAATCTATACTCATAATACAATAAGGAAGCAGTAACGCTAATGACAAGAATTCTAGTAGCAGACGATCACCCATTGTTTCGCGAAGCTTTGAGCGGCGCGTTGGAACCTTACTTTGAAAACGCACAGATAATTCAAGCAGGAAGCTTGGATGATGTGATGGCGAAGCTAAACGAATTCGACGGTGTTGAGCTGATCCTTCTTGACCTTAATATGCCTGGCGGTGAATATTTTAACGGCCTTATCACCCTGCGTGAACAATATCCGAATATTCCTGTTGGTGTTGTTTCAGGCAGCGATACTGTTGAGGTTGTCGCTCAAGTAATGAGCCTAGGTGCTCAGGGCTTTATCCCCAAAGTGTCGCAAACACGAGAAATTGCTCAGGCTATTGTAGACATTATTGGTGGCAAAAAGTGGCTTCCAGAAGGTATGGAAGAAGAACTAGAGAAAGTTGACGATGAGCTTAAAGTTCTACTTCAGCGCTTCCGTGAACTTACACCTAAACAGATTCAAATGCTTTCTTACTTACGCGCAGGCTTAATGAACAAGCAAATCGCTCACGAGATGAACGTTACGGAAGCAACCATTAAAGCACACATTAGTGCCATTCTTCGCAAGCTAGAGATCAACACGCGTACGCAAGCCGTATTGTTGATGGATAAACTCCAACTTAGCTAAACTAAGTATTTATCAAGTGCTAGTAAAAAACCGGATTATTCATCCGGTTTTTTCGTTTTTAGCGTAACCTCACCACTTTTAGTAACTATTCCTAAGCCTTTGTCAGGTACATGTTCAAACTTCTTTTGGCCCTTCAATAGTAGCGTAGTCGAAATTTGAGGCTGTGTTTCCGAATCGGGTAAAGAGGAATCTGCTAGTTTGGTTAGGTAGATTGCCCAGTATTCAACATGGGGAGTTGAATAGTCTTTGTAAAAGGCAATACCAATTTGATCTTGCTCTTGATAAAAGGGGAGTTCAGCAAGTAAATGCTGTCGGTGAGACGTAGAGCCTTTTAACGCGTACCATACGTCTTCCGCTGTAGTATAACCACCAGCCAAAGCCTCAACCTGGTTACTCATTGCGTCACCGTAGTAATCGGGCAGAGCTAACCCTGCATCGCGAATGCGGGTATTTGGGCTGCCGCCTAAGAAATGCGAAACTAGCCCTCTTTCGGCCATGTCTTTGGCTTTTGTTTCAGCCAGCATAACAAGCGTAGGATTACATTTTAGTACCGAACGTTGTTGACCTTTGTCGTTAGCAATTAATAAAGAGAGTTCTCTCGCCTGTTCGGTATTTCCGCAGGTTGTTTGATCGGCCAAGCAAAGGCTAGAAAATACGTAGGTGAGTGATGTTAATAGAATGAATCGTTGACGAAAAAGGCCGCGAGAGCGGCCCTTTTGTTTGGGTATGAAATTAAGCAGCTTTGCCACCTCGTTTCTTAGCAGTGGTGTTGGAATTAACCTTCGCTACTAATTCTTCGTGGTCGAAATCATCGACGTTGATAGTGCGAAGTCTTCCAGCTTCAGTCTTACGAAGTAGATTCGCTTCTTCTTCGTTAATAATTCCTTCTGCTAGTGCTTCGTCAGCAAGCACATCTAAACGGGTAAACGGTAGTTTAGCTTTTTTGTGCTTACAAATACGTTCGAAGATAGGCTCACTTGCTAGTACATCATCAAGAGTTTGCTCAAGATCGCCAAACAAGCTTCCTTCCTCACGGGTGAGGTACTGACCATAACCTAAACGGCTACGTGCAGTTGAAGGCGTTTGAAGCATTTGTGCAATAGCATGTTCTGTCTTGTCTGAAGGCTTACCAATACGTCGGCCAAACGGAATCACCATAACGCGAAGCGCTGCAGCGATTGCGCGGTTAGGGAAGTTAGCCAAGAAGTCATCAATTGCTGTCTCGATATCGTGCAATGTAGTTTGCATTGCCCAATGTAAAAGCGGTAAATCTTCTTTTAGACGACCTTCTTCGTCGAAGCGTTTAAGCGTTGTACTACCCATGTAAAGGCCACTTAGGATGTCACCTAAACGCGCTGATAAACGCTCGCGACGCTTAAGATCACCACCAAGCACACCCATAGAAACATCGGTTAGTAGTGCTAAGTTTGCACTGTAGCCTTGAAGTAGCTTGTAGTAACGCGCCGTTTCGTCAGTGAACGGTGCGCTGCTGAATGCGCCATTGGTTAACGAGAACCAAATACTGCGAACAGTATTAGCTACCGCAAAGCCAATATGACCGAATACCGCTTTATCAAACGCTTTCAACGCTTCTTTCTTGTCTTCGATAGACGCAGCTTCTATTTCCTTAAGCACGTAAGGGTGACAACGCATTGCACCTTGACCAAAGATCATCATGTTACGGGTTAGAATGTTTGCGCCTTCAACCGTAATTGATACTGGTACACCTTGATAGCCGCGACCAAGGTAATTGTTTGGCCCAAGCATAACGCCTTTACCGCCGTGAACATCCATCGAATCATTAATGATTTGACGCATCTTCTCGGTTAAGTGGTACTTACAGATAGCCGAGATAACAGAAGGTTTCTCACCAAGGTCTACACCCACCGTTGAGAAGCGTGTTACGCCATCCATCAAATATGCATTACCACCAATGCGTGCAAGCATTTCTTCAACACCTTCCATATGACCTACAGGCATACGGAACTGGCGACGAATACGTGCATATGCACCCGTTGCAAGAGATACTGATTTAGCACCACCAGCAGCAGATGAAGGAAGGGTAATACAGCGACCTACCGACAAACATTCAACCAGCATGCGCCAGCCGCGACCTGCCATTTTCGGACCACCAATGATGTAATCGATTGGAACGAAAATATCTTCACCCTTAATAGGGCCATTTTGGAATGGCGTATTGAGTGGGAAGTGACGGCGACCAATCTCTAAACCTTTAGTGTCGCGAGGAATAAGGGCACATGTTATGCCCGGCTCTTTGTTATCACCTAGAAGACCTTCAGGATCTTGAAGTTTAAAGGCAAGACCAATAACCGTAGCAACAGGCGCAAGGGTGATGTAGCGTTTGTTAAACGTTAGGCGCATACCTAACACTTCTTCGCCATTCCACTCGCCTTTACATACAACGCCAACATCAGGGATCGCACCTGCATCAGAGCCAGCTTCTGGGCCGGTTAATGCAAAACAAGGGATTTCTTCACCGGCAGCAAGACGGGGAAGATAATGATCTTGTTGCTCTTTTGTACCATAGTGCTGAAGTAATTCGCCTGGGCCCAATGAGTTTGGTACACCGACTGTGCTTGATAGCACCGCGCTAACGCCTGCAAGTTTTTGAAGAACGCGGGACTGGGCATATGCCGAAAACTCTAGACCGCCATACTCTTTCTTGATGATCATCGCGAAGAATTTGTGTTCCTTAAGGAACTGCCAAATTTCAGGTGAAAGGTCAGCATCTTTATGGTTTATTTGCCATTCATCGACCATTGAGCACACTTTGTCACAAGGACCGTCTAAGAATGCTTGCTCTTCAGCAGTGAGTCGACCTTTCGGAATGCGGTGTAATTTATCCCAGTCTGGCTTGCCGCTGAAAATATCACCGTCCCACCATACCGTACCTGCGTCGATAGCTTCTTGCTCAGTGCTCGACATTTCAGGCATAACTTTGCGGTAGAAGGCTAGCAGCTTCTTAGAGATGTGCTGCTGTCTGATATTTGCAAGCGTGAACGGCAGTGTTAAAGCAAGGAACACTACCCAACCAAGCAGGCCGATGTCACCGAAAAGGGTGCCTAAAATCATAACACCTGCGCCCATGGCAACCGCTGTTACCAAGCTGGTTCGCTGATAACTAGCTACCGCTAGTGTCAGAACGACCAGTAAAAACCATATAAAATCTGCCATACTTCACTCCTGAAAGGCGTTAAACGTTACGCTAGTCTTAACTCGAGCGTAGTGAGTTGCTTTATGAAAAGCAGTCACAGATCGAGGTCAGACCAGCATGCTGTAAACCTATTATTTAATAGGGCAAAGATCAAGATTTTTACATGAATATTCTATTAACAACGACATAAATAATAGGGTAGTGCGTTATCCGCTCTATAAGTATAGTCGTTGCTTATAAATACTGATTTAGAATGTGAATTGTGTTGCGAAACGAGAAGAGGTTACGTGAGGATAAGACAACAAAAGAGTAAATAAAAAAGCACGTCTGAATGCTAGTTCATAACGTGCTTTATTCAACAATTGTGAAAAAGTTGTTGAGACAAAAAACGGTTTATCTTTACGCGTTACTGCGTCTCAAACGATTTCAGTTTGATATCGCCCTGTTCATCGCCTTCTTTGAACTGTTGCAGACGAACTAACGTGTAGTTAAGTGATGGCGCAAACCAGGCAAACGTCTCACGCTTATTTGAGTCGCGAATAAGCTTAACTTTTACAGTTTCAATTTTACCGAAAGGTAAAGACAATACCTCTTCATCCACCACTTGAACGCCGTAGTGACGAAGTTCGCCACGATAATTCACGAAATGGTATTCTAGCGATGTCTTACCTTCCGCTAACTGTTTTGCAAGGTCAATACGATAAATTTGGTTATCAAATTCACCGTTCCAATCAAATGTTTCGCCATTCTCGACTGCAATTTTGCCTTGTCCCTGATGACTAAACGTTACCTTAAGCTCTTTGTCAGGTCCTGTGCCAGAACGATTATAGTAGTACTCAGAAGGTACGACGGTATTATCATTAACAGTAAAAATAGAATGTTCACTGCGTTTGTCAGACAAGAAAAACTTAGACACTTTTGACGTGTAAATTAGAGAATACTGTTGGTCACCTAATTTCGAGAGCTCAATATTCGCTTCGCCTACGTCGTCACCCCATTTGTAAGCGGTATAGGTTGCCTTGTAGGGCTGAAGCGGTAGCTCTGCACTATCCGTATTTTCTGTACTAGGGTTTGCTTGCGCGGCTACTGAAAGCGATGCTGCTAACAGTGCGCCTAAAGCAAAAGGCTTAGTCGCTTGCATAACCAGATTCTGGTAATTCTTGCTCATCTAAAACTGCCTTATTGTTTCGCATCGATAATCGGCCTGCACTAAACCAAGATAGTACAAGCGGATAGATACGACGTTCTTGTTCTTGAACACGCTCGGCCAGGTCGCTTGCTGTGTCGTCTTCAAACACAGGTACGCGGCTTTGAATGATAACAGGGCCGCCGTCGAGCTCCGGTGTAACAAAGTGCACGCTAACGCCGTGCTCCTTGTCTCCATTTTCGATAGCTCGCTGATGCGTATTCAAACCTTTGTACTTCGGCAACAAAGATGGATGAATGTTCACTAATTTTCCAGCAAAGCTGTCGACGAACTCCGGTGTTAAGATACGCATAAAGCCCGCAAGAACAACACAGTCTGCGCCAAAAGCCTCAATTTGTGCTTTGACCGCCCCGTCATAAGACTCTCGTGAATCGAAGCCTGTATGATCTAAGCAAACCGCATTGATCCCGGCTTCTTTAGCACGTTCCAGACCATAAGCAGTAGGGCGATTACTGATCACGCCGCTGATTTCCGCATTCAGACGGCCTGCTTTTATTTCATCGATAATGGCTTGTAAATTGCTGCCATTACCTGAAATAAGTACGCATAGTTTGGTTACACTGTTACTCACGCGTTGATCTCTACTTGCTCTTCGCCATCTTTTGCTGCGATATCACCAATAACCCAAGCATTTTCACCGTGTTGTTTAAGAATATTCAGTGCAGCATCGGTATCGCTTTCGTCAACAACGATTACAAGGCCAACACCACAGTTAAACGTGCGGTACATTTCGTGGCGAGTCACGTTACCGTTTTCTTGTAACCAAGAGAAGATTGCAGGCCATTCCCAGGTGCTTTCATCAATAACCACTTTCGCATCTTCAGGTAGCACGCGAGGGATGTTCTCCCAAAAACCACCGCCCGTGATGTGAGAAATAGCGCTTACTTGCACTTCTTCAAGCAATGCCAATACCGATTTAACATAGATGCGAGTAGGCTCGAGAAGTTGGTCGATGATAGGCTTGCCGTTTAGGTCGGCGTTTACATCTGCACCACTAACTTCAATAATCTTTCTAACTAACGAGTAACCGTTTGAGTGAGGGCCCGATGAACCAAGTGCAATTAGTTTTTGACCTGGTTTAACGTTAGTGCCGTCAATAACCTTATCAGCTTCAACCACACCTACGCAGAAGCCTGCAATATCGTAGTCACCATCGTGATACATTCCAGGCATTTCGGCTGTTTCACCACCAATTAAAGCACAACCTGCTTGCTCACATCCGGCGCCGATGCCGGTAACAACCGACGCGGCTACATCAACGTCAAGCTTGCCAGTTGCGTAGTAATCTAGAAAGAATAGGGGCTCAGCACCTTGAACAATAAGGTCGTTTACGCACATTGCTACTAAGTCGATACCAACACCGTCATGACGGTTAGCATCCATAGCAACTCTTAGTTTTGTACCCACGCCGTCAGTACCTGAAACAAGTAGCGGCTTTTTATATTTAGTAGGCAGTTCACAAAGTGCACCAAAACCACCCAGATTACCTTTTACTTCTGGTCTATGGGTTTTCTTGGTAACAGATTTAATGCGTTCAACAAGTTGATTACCTGCATCGATATCTACGCCTGCATCTTTGTAACTTAAAGAGGTTTTATTTTCGCTCACGGTTGGGCCCTGAAACTAAGAGGTAGAAAACCGCGGATTCTACCAGCAAGTCGTCACAAGTCCAATTTGTGAAGGCTATTTTATGCGCTTTTTGATCTTTTTTATTTTAGGGGTGAAATTAAACCCAATATAAAAGACAATAGAAGGCTATCTTTTGGTGAACATCTTGCTTGATAAAATGTCTCGCTCTAAAAAGTAGAGTGAATTGCGCGCAGGTTAGTCCAAGTTTACCGTATATAGGTAAACGAGATTAACTGACGATTCGATAGGTAAGGAATTGATTTTAAGAGAGTATGGAGTGTCAATGTTAACGGCAGTAAAGCGTAACACCAATGGAACTATTTTAACGAGAGTTAGCTTGAAAGGCATTCTGGGCATTTCATTTCTTGCTGCGCTGACTTACGCCCCCTTTATAAATGCGGCTCAACGCGTGGTGGTCAACGAAGCGCAGATTCAAGTTGAAGATCAAACTCAGCGCACCCAACAAAACGCGCTTAAAAAAGCATTAAGGCAGGTTTTTGTGAAGATGTCGGGCAGCACAAGCGTGCTCGATAATGCCGGTGTTAGAGCAGCGTTATCGTCGCCTCAATCGCTGCTTCGTTCCTATCGATTTGCTTTTGACAAAGGTAGAACGTATTACGTTGCGGTGTTCGATCAAGCAAAACTCAATGAACTTCTTCAGCGTGAAATGCTTCCGCTCTGGGGTGATAGACGCCCTGAAACGATAGTGTGGCTTGCGCAGGAAGACGAAAACGAAACTCGCATCATCTTAGACGAATCTCTCAATACAGAATTACAACATACGCTCAAACAAACGGCGAAAGAACGAGGCGTTCCATTAAGCTTGCCTTTAATGGACCTTACAGACAATGTAAATATTTCTACCTATGATGTGTGGGGACGATTTGTTGAGCCTTTGCGCAAAGCATCTACACGCTATGGCGTCGACAACATTATTGGTGCCAGAGTTTATCGTAACGATGCGAGTGCAATTCCTGATTTGCCGGAAAATGTTGTGCCTTCTGGCACAGTAGAATCTCTTGATAGCGTGTTAGATGAAGAAGCACAGTTTAGAGCACAAACTGATGGACAAAGTTTCGATGAGCGAAATCCGCGTGTAGATAATACGGACGCACAGCGCACCTTTTCAGATAACGTTGAGTCCGGTGCGATGAATAACGGTGTTGATGCTCAATTAAACGACGGTTATGACGAAACAAACCAAAACTTGAATAATACTGATGGTACCTCGGCGAAGGAGGTAGCGCAGGAAGAGAGCACAACGATGCCGTTCACCATGAACGAGTTTGCCAACTATGCGAAGCGTGCCGATGAAGGTGACTATGCACTAGACTGGGTGTTCGTTGGTGGCGGTAAGGTTAGCTATGGCAGCATATACGGTGATTCGCCCGAAGCTCTTGGCAATCAGTTAATCGATGCCTACTCAAATTATTTATCGTCGCTTTATGCAATCGTAGGAATCGAAGCGTCTGAGCGAGAAGTTATCAAGGTATCGATTGCCAATATTGGCTCGGTAAAAAGTTACGCCAGCGCTACTGACTATTTAAATAGTTTAAGTGTGATTGAAAACGCTACACTAGTAGAGCAATCTGGTTCTGTTGCCACGTACTCACTTACATTAATTGGAACGGTGGACGATTTACTTAACAGTATTAAACTAGAAAGCAAATTACGTCCCGTAACCGATTCGTACGGACAATCCGTGAAAGGACACAGTTTCTATTGGAGCAATTAATTTAGCATGCAGCTGCCTTTGCCTGTCACGCTACCTGTTGACGAAAACTTCGATAGTTTTGTCAATACGGGTAACGAAGAAGTAGTTTCAGTCCTTGAGCAGATTGCAGATGCGCTGCCACACTGGCGCGAGGCTCCTGAATTGGGGCCTTTAGCATCGCTTCAGCTGCCTTTGCTTACTTTACTAGGCAGTACCGCTATCGGCAAAAGCCACTTATTGTTTGCCACTTGTCATCAACTAGCCGAAAAATCGGTTAGTCACCTTTATTTAAATCTTAATAATTATGAAGCGTGGTCGCTCGATATTTTTGAAGGCCTTGAGAATCTTTCGTTAATCGCATTAGACAACATTCACGCGATAGCCGGCGATTTACGTTGGGAAGAAGCGTTATTCGATTTGTTAAACCGAGTGATTGAGACTAAACAAACCATGGTACTTTGTTCTAGTCACCTAGGCCCATCTAACCCGGCTTTTGTTTTACCTGACTTGCGTTCTCGCTTGGCGTGGGGGGTTATTTATCACGTAAACCAACTGGATGACAATGGTCGTGAAGAAGCCGTGCGCTTACGTGCAGCGGAACGTGGATTAAAGCTATCAAACCAAGCACTACAGTTTCTTTTGCACCATAGTGAACGAGACCTAAAAAGCCTCATGTCACTATTAGCTCGTTTAGACACACGCTCACTCCAAGAACAAAAACGCTTATCGGTGGGCATGGTTAAGCGCGAGCTTAACCTAAGATAGTCTAAGCGCGAGTTTAACCTGCGTTAGTCAAAGCGCTGCTGTGTTGCCGTTTATTGTTCTTTTCTTAAACTATGAGCGCTTGATGTGGTGCTAAATTCTTCTGCTACCGTCATTAGAGTCCCATCGGAAGTAACCGAATTGTTTCCGCCGTTCTGTAGCATTAACTTATCGCTCGCAGACTGTACGTTTGGATTTGTACTAGACGCAGAGTCCCGCCAGGTAATATCGTTCGGAAGCAGATAAGGGCTTGGAAGTAACGCTTGAATAGCAGGTACATCGAGTTCGGGTAAAATTCTACTTAATACGTAATCTACGCGCATAGTAACGTTATCATCATTAACACGGTTTCTCTGAGCCCAAGTGGGAATGAAACTGCCGTCTTCCAGTGTCTCTCTTGTAAATACGCCTACATCCGCTTCTGCCTCAAGCCGGTAAAGCATCATGAAGCGCTCGAATGACATGGCGAGATCTTCTCGTTCCGTAAAGTAAGAGTAGAAAGCAACCGCACCATCATCCTCAAACCAATTTGCCACTTGTAGCGCGGTATAATTTCGCTGCGCGCTTGAAGCGGTTGCGCCGCCGTATCGAACTTCGGCCAAAGCATGGAGTTGTGACGACGTAAGAGGCAAAGAAGTTGTTAGCCCCGTAGAAATGGGAGAGCTGTCATCATAAGACGACAGTGGGCTCGCGCTATTGCTGAGTTGTTGCCATTCGGTGTAGTCGAAAAAGTCATTGGCGTGAGCTAGCTCGTGGTATAGTAAATAGCTTAATGCTGCTTCTACGTCGCTCACGTCACGTGGAAGTCTATCTGCTACGTTCGCTGTGCTGATATTAGGAAAATAATAGGCCCCGTTTTTCACGTAGCGCCATGACGTCGTAAAATCGAGCTCACTACCAAAACCACTTCTATAATCTGGGCGAGTATTTAGCGTGTCTCGCTCTTGCGGTGTGCGCCAAAAGTTGTTGGCATCTAAGTAAATGGCACCAGTGGCAACCCAATAAAATGACGGGCGGATATCGTAAGAAATCACAATCGCGTTAGTTGCGCGTAGTAACTTAAGCATGTCATCACGGGTTGCTGAAGTTTCTAAATACGTTCTAAATGCATCGCCCATCCACGGATGCGAGACGTATGTTCTATCTAAAATATCATCGATAGTGGGGCTTTCGGTGACTTGGCCAATCAGTGGTAGCTGAGAGAACGTACAGCTGTTTGAAACCTGATTGTTATAAACACAATCAACAAGTGCCGATGCGTAAGGGCTGTCGGCTCTATAGGGCTGCATATGAGCGCTTACCGTTTCGGGAATACTTGTCTCGTCATCTACAAAAAAGCCGCTATTGTTAATGTCGATGTTTTTCACTAGAACTTGCGCGCTATCGGTTAACACCTCGCCATTTGAGAGTGTAACGGTACTTTCTATTTCAATGATTGTGTCGTTGCTGACTCGAGGCGCTTGAAAATATATCGAATGAGAATAATCGCCTTCATCAAAGTTGAAGTTATTGACGATTGGACCAGACGTTTGTTGCCACGTGATATTTGAGATTGTTAACCCTTGCGTGTTAACTGTGTCAACGCGAAGAGAAACTCTGCCGCCTTCGGATGCCTCATGACCCAATCGTAATGCGGCAATCGGCGCGGTACTTTCGTTCGTTTGTAACGTTATGGTGTCTGTAAGCGTTGTGCCATTTTCTAAGCTAACGTTTACGGCGATATCAAAGCTACCTGAAGAGGTAACATCAAAGCCGATAGCCTGCGTGTGAGCACTGAGAGGCTGCTGTGATACGCCTGAGACTTGCCAATCGATATCTACAATAGCGTGGCCAGTAGGCGAGGCGACAGCAAAGTCGACCGCATCGCCTACAACGGCGTTTGTAGGGCCTGAAATGCTAATGCTTGGAGGAATGGAAGGAGTACTTGGGGCTGAACTATCGCCTGAACCAGAGCCTCCACATGCTGCAAGTAACGGTAATGATGCGATTACTAATGTAAGTTCAGGCAAATGGCGTGTCATATTAACCCCTTGGCAGCATGTGTTTTCGCTGTGTATTACATGATCATTGTTGACCTTGCTCAAAGCGTGCTTTTTCTTCTTGCATCTCTTCTTTAAGCTTTTTAAGGCCCAAACCCAATTCACGACCACGTTTTCTAGCAAACGCACTACAGCCGACAAACATACCCGTGCATAGAATAATCTCTACCACTGCATACCAACGTTCATCAGGTACAGCGTATGCCACAGTGCATCCGTGAATGAGGTAAAACAAAACGACAAAATTGGCCCACGCGTGAGTATAAGGCTTGCCTTTTAAAATACCCCAGTAAGGTAACAATAAAGGTAAAATATAAAACAAGGCAATAAACAAAGGAGAGTAAGTATGCTCTTTAGTAAATGTAAATTGCCACAGTGTTATCCATACGATTAACCCGGTGTGGCTTATAAGTGCGAGATAGCGATAAAAACGCGTATCTGGTGCCATGGTAATGTCTCCGAAACAATTTGTTTTTTAATGTTCTTTATAAGGTCTACGTTTTATGCGCCAAATAACGTAACTGTTAGGCGTTGTCAGCTAGCTTTTTAGCGAACATTGCAAGTCGCTTACCCTGAGCAATGCATAGCGCTTTTTCATCTGCACTCAATTGCTCTGGTGCGCTCAAACTGTGATGAGCGACGTGTGTTACACCGTAAGGGCTGCCACCCATTGTGGTGTTGTGTAGCGCAGGCTCACTGTAAGGTAAACCGCAAATCACCATGCCGTGATGGATAAGCGGAACCATCATGGAAAGTAATGTGGATTCCTGGCCGCCGTGCATGGAAGAAGAAGATGTAAATACACACGCAGGCTTGTCAATCAACGCGCCTTTTAACCATTGACTGCTTGTAGAATCCAGAAAGTGTTTTACTGGCGCTGCCATATTGCCGAAACGCGTAGGACTACCTAACGCTAGGGCACTGCACTGTTCGAGTTCCTGAAGGGAAACCTCGGGTACAACAGTAGATGCCGCGTCATTAGCTGCATCGCTGATACTCTTGACTGTACGTACTATCACAGGAACATCTAATGACGATACTCCTTGGGCGATGGCATCAGCTAATCGCTTTGTGCTGCCGTTGCGGCTGTAATAAAGTACGAGAACAGGTTGCACTATACAATTTCCAATACAGATTCTGGCGGACGACCAATTCTGGCTTTCTCGCCATTTATAACAATGGGACGCTCTATCAACTTGGGCGTGTGAGCCATAGCTTCAAAAAGCGAATTATCAGACAGTGCGCTGTCACCTAAGTTAGCATCTTTATATTCTGCTTCTTTAGTACGCATCATATCTCTAACCGATCCAAGGTTAAGTTTTTTAAATATCTCTTTCAGTTCTTTTGCGTCAAGAGGGTGCTTTAGGTACTCAACAATAACAGGCGCTATACCTTGCTCTTCAAGTAATGCTAGGGTTTGTCTGCTCTTTGAACAGCGAGGATTGTGAATAATGGTAATGTCTGTCATAAATACTCTTGTTCATGATTATATGGATTGGCGCGAACTATTGCGTTTTTGCCATAGAATATCAAGCAGTTTACCGATAACGGGTAATAAATTCGTACTATTCTTTATTTACAGCATCGTTTCTGGAAAACGGTGTTTAAAAAGCGTGGTTGAATTTATGTTAGTGCGCGAAGTTAGAATCTGGCACTATGAAAAAATAGTCAAAATTAGAAGGTTATATGTTGTTGTCACAGCTAAAAAGCAATGCAGGAAAAATAAAGCCTATACTCTTTCTAGTGCTGTTAGCGCTTGTTGCGTTTGCCGGTGCATATACGTATCAGCGTCTTCAACATGACTTTGAAACATTAGATGGAACTGCTTACCTTTGGCAAGATCTTGAGGGGAAGTGGGTTGTGGTAAATTACTTTGCGCCATGGTGTGCACCATGTCTACGAGAAATGCCTGAGCTCGTCACATTTAATCAGTCGCTACCTGACGATACCCGTCTTTTTGCTATTAACTACGACCTTAAAACGAAGCCTGAACTCAAAGCCATGGCTAAGAAGTTTGATATTGAATTGCCTGTTATTGTAAGTTCGCCAGACACTAAACTGCCCATGCAAAAACCCCCTTATTTGCCAGCGACCTTTATTCTTGGACCTGATGGGAAAATAAAAGATACGATAATGGGAGAAATTACGGCAGCGCATCTGCGTCAGCGCCTAGCTGAATTGAAAGGCGCTGACGAATAGCAGGGAAGTGCGATGGTCTAGAGTCGTTGTAAACGCTCTTCTTGGTCGCGAAATTGTTTTATTCTCGCTCTGATTCTTTGTTTTTCAAGGTGATCATCGCCTGCGAAATTATACGCATATTGAAGTTCGTCAACCGCGCGGTTATAAGCACCATACAATGCATATACTTCCGCTTTGCTCTGATGCATTTGCGAGAAACGTTTCGACTTTTGATACGCCTCACTCATCAACTGATGTGCCAGTTGATAATCTTTTTTAACCAGCAGGAAATCTTTAAGTAGAGACACCGCTTCTTCATATTTGTTTGCGCTTATGTAAGCATTGGCCTGGTTCAGCGCCAATACTTGATTTCTAGGGTTATGCGTAACGTGAGGTCTTAGCATTTCAACGGCTTTTAAAGGCTCACCTTGAGAAATATAGATATCTGTCATAGCGTCGAGATAAAAGAGGTTTCCTCTATCTTTTGCTATTAACTCATCCATAATGTCTTTGGCTTTTTCGATTTTTTCGGCGCGCATATAAGCAAGCGCTAAACCATATAATGACGCTTCTTTACTGCGCTGTACGTCTTGAGCCACGGCCGCTTCGAAATATTCTACAGCGTAATCAGCTTTAAACGAGTAGCGTGCCTTTATACGTGCTTTAGCCAACTCGAATTGCTTGTTAATGGGTAAGTAGCGTCTAGGATAGTCACCAGCGCGATTTCTCGCATCAGCAATACGGGTTTCGGTTAAAGGGTGAGTGAGCAGCCTTGCGGGTGGACGAGAAACCATGCGGTACTCTTCCGCCATGGTAGAAAAGAATGAAGCAGCCGCACTCGGATCGAAGCCCGCACGAGCAAGCATTGCGATACCAATTCTATCGGCTTCTTGTTCATTTGAACGGGTATAGTCGATTTGCAATTGTGCAGAGGCTGCGGTTCCCGCCTGCATGGCCGCAATTCCCGCTTCTGGGTTGGCCATAGCAATTAGCACCCCGCCGATAAGTGACGCTAAGGCTAGGGGAGATGAGCGCTGCTGCGCCTGCATACGTCGCGCTATGTGGCGTTGAGTTACGTGAGAAATTTCGTGCGCTAGCACCGAAGCCAGTTCACTTTCATTTTCAGCACGACGCATTAAACCCGTGTGAACACCAATGTGACCGCCAAAAAACGCAAATGCGTTAATGGCATCATTATTTACCCAGAAAAATTCAAAAGGAAATTTGGCGTTGTCAGCATGGACAACCAATCGGTTGCCAACATCCTGTAAATATTCATCCAGCACCGGATCTGAGATTACAGGACTTTGACCGCGCATTTGCCGCATTACGGCATCGCCTACAATCATCTCTTTATCAAGCGATATGGCGTCTGACGCAACAACACCTATTTCAGGTAACGCATTTTTATTGCTGTAATTGGCATCTTGTGCAACAGCCGTTAGGCTCGATGTGAGCACGAAGGAAAGGGCAACCAAAGATGCTGAAAACTTTTTTCTCATGAACCTACAATCATTGTATACGGTTAATACTGCTTAATCCTTAGAGCGCTAAGTTGCTAAACAGTTTCAAATTTTATTTTTTTCTTATATGCATCATTTTCGAAGACACAAGGCAATATCGCCTATGCCATCTCGTTTATGACACGTCAGTTATACCAATGCGACACAAACGCATCCAGTTTATTCTTTTACTCTTGTAACAACCACTCTACACATTAATGCTTATACTGTAAAAACATCATACCAGTTTGATTTTGAAAGATTCTTAAGTGCTACTTATTGCTAAGTGCTAGCGCTATCAACTATGATGCGTGTCCTATTCTTAGTAATTTCTAGGCGTTTATATGATTAGCGTTTTTGGTCGTTGGTACCGACGCAAATTTTCTGATCCTGATGCAGCAATGTTGCTTATCTTGATCCTTTTGACCACGGCAGTGTTGCTATTGTGGGGCGGGCTAATTATGCCTGTGTTGGTTGCAGCAGTGATTGCGTATTTACTCGATTGGCCAGTCTGTCGCTTGGTAAATGTCGGCGTAAGTAGAACGCTCGCCTGCGTCGTTGTAATGCTCGGCTTTATCACTATAACCATATTAACCTTAATTGGCCTTGTTCCAATTATATCAAAGCAAAGCGTTAACTTGATTCAAGAAACGCCGCTAATATGGCAGAAAGCACAAGAATGGATATTAACGCTTCCGGACAAATATCCAGATTACGTTCAGGTATATCAAATCCATCAAATGATGGAAGGTTTAAATGACAAATTGGTTGAGGTGGGCGAAACCCTTATTTCTGCTTCGTTTAGTAATATCGCCAACTTAGCTGCGTTGCTCGTTTACGTGATCCTCGTACCGCTTATGGTGTTTTTCATGCTAAAAGATAAGCTTTTCTTTTTAGACAGCATATCTCGCTTGCTGCCTAAGGAGCGACGCTTAATTACGCAAGTTGGTCACGAAATGAACTCTCAAATTGCCAACTATATTCGCGGCAAAGTGATCGAGATTATAATTGTGGGCGCGGTGAGCTGCGTAACGTTTGTATTGATGGACTTACGTTATGCTATTTTGCTTGGCGTATTGGTGGGATTTTCAGTACTCATTCCGTACATCGGTGCAGCAGTGGTTACTATACCCGTGGCCGTTGTCGCTATGTTTCAGTGGGGTATTTCACCAGAATTTTGGTATTTAATGATAGCGTACGGCATTATTCAGGCGTTAGACGGTAACTTGTTGGTACCGCTGCTATTCTCGGAGGCGGTTAGCTTGCATCCGCTTTATATAATCGTTGCAGTATTAGTGTTTGGAGGTCTTTGGGGTTTCTGGGGCGTATTTTTCGCTATTCCTCTCGCTACCCTAGTGAAGGCGGTAATTACAGCGTGGTCTAGTAACCCCGCTATTGTACCCGAAGAGGCAAAGTAGTTATTCCCATTTGGCGAACCAGTCAGCGCCATCCAGTACGAGATTCAAAACGAGTACTGATTCAAATAGGCGTTATAGGTAAACACTGATACGAATTGAGTAAGTATAAAAAAGCCCCGAAAACATAATGTTATCGGGGCTTTTTAAATTCTATACCGGTTTAGCTGTTTAGATAATCAAGTACTACGGTGTGGTGTTCTTTTGTTTTGAACTTGTTGAAAACGTGCTCAATAACACCGTTTTCATCCACGAGGAATGTTTGGCGATGAATGCCATCATACTCTTTACCCATAAACTTTTTAGGTCCCCACACACCAAAAGCGTCGGCAACGGCGTGGTCTTCATCAGAAAGCAATGTAAAGTTTAGGTTTTCTTTTTCGATGAATTTAGGCAGGCGTTTAACTGCATCTGGGCTAATTCCTATCACAACCACATTGTTCGCCGTTAGTTCTTCGTTTACGTCGCGTAAGCCCTGGGCTTGTACTGTGCAACCTGGCGTCATCGCTTTAGGGTAAAAATAAACCAGTACTTTTTTACCTGCGAAATCAGCTAAAGATACGGTTTCATCATTTTGGTTCTGCAATGAGAATTGTGGGGCTTTATCACCAGCTTGTAACGTTTTCATTGGGATCCTTTTTCTGTTTGTCTACAACTTTGCCTGTCACATTTAACGAAGTGAACAGGGACATTAGATCAGATTCTAGTGCGTCTACATTTTCATTAGAGGGAAGAGAAACAACAAATTTGCAGCGCATGTTGTCTTTACCCGATGTTTTGTCTTTAAATGTGCGTTGTCTAAATGCGCTTATCATTGCATGACGCTCGGCAAAAAAGCCGGTCACCGCTTTAATCAAGCCAGCTGCATCTTCGCCACTAAACTCGACATTAAAAAGATGGGCAAGGTTTTGCTTTTCGTGATGGCTAGTGCGCTTCATCATAGAAAGCAGGTCAAGGCGCTGAAATAGCGCAGGTAAAATACATTCAGCTTTTGTGATAGCGCTTTGCGTTCCTTCTATGATCATGGTCAGCGAGAACTCTTTGCCGTAAATGGCTTGCCTGCTATCTAGAATATTGCACTGAGCTTCTGATACCGTCGTTGCAATTTCGCTTAAAATGCCACTTTTGTCTGTCCCCAAGATGGTGACGATAAGTTGGTGTTTCGACATCTACTTCACTTCAATGTTAATAATGTCGGGATGTTAGCACAGAGTTTTTTTATAAGTCAGCGCCTTTTTCTTGCCTTTGAATAAGATATTGTCAAATTCTTGTCATTTTACTTGCGCTATTACTTGTGTTTAAGCACCGACATATTTACCATGTGCGCTCACATTTTTCGGAGAGATTATGTTTACTGGTAGTTACGTAGCACTCGTCACGCCGATGTTCGAAAACGGCGATATTGATTACAAGTCTTTAGAGAAACTTGTGAAGTTTCATGTAGAGCAGGGCACCCACGGTATAGTGTCGGTTGGAACTACTGGTGAGTCAGCAACGCTACCTTTTGATGAACACATCAATGTGGTCAAAGAAACCGTTGCTATGGCATCGGGAGCGATTCCGGTTATTGCCGGCAGTGGCGCAAACTCTACGGCAGAGGCTATTTTTCTTACAGAGCAATTAGGCTCTACAGGTATAGACGGTTTCCTAAGCGTAGTACCTTATTACAATAAGCCTCAACAGGCGGGTATGTTCGCGCACTTTAATGCAATTGCAGACGCTAGTGACTTACCTGTTATTCTTTACAATGTGCCAGGCCGCACCGTAGCCGACATGCTGCCTGAAACGGTGGCTAAATTAGCAACGCACAAAAATATCGTTGGTCTTAAAGACGCGACTGGCAATATTGCACGCCTTAAGGCTACTCAGCCATTGGTTCCCGATGACTTCGTTTTACTTAGCGGCGATGACGGTTCAAGCTGCGAGTTTATGTGTGAAGGCGGTCATGGCGTTATCTCCGTAACGGCTAACATAGTGCCTAAAGCAATCGCACAAATGTGTGAAGCTGCGCTAGAAAATAATTTTGATAAATGTCGCGATATCGATGAAACCATTAAGTTGCTTCATAGCGAGCTATTTATTGAACCAAATCCAGTAATGCCGAAGTGGGCATTGTATAAAATGGGCATGATGGAAAGCGCAGTTATGCGATTACCTATGGTTTTACCGGAACTATCAAGCCAAAAACGTATCGAAGAACTACTAAAAAAATACGCATTGATTTCTGGTTAATAAGGAACACAGATGAAAAGAACGCTGGCTATAGCAAGTTCAGTAGCAATGGTTGCACTTGCAGGTTGTTCAAGCCAAATAGATAGAAAGACCGCGTCTGGCAGCTACGAATACTTAAAAACTAAAGAACAAGAATCGCTAAAAGTACCTTCTGATTTAGATGCACCTGCTTTTTCTCGTGATTTTGCATTACCTGAATTAGGCCAAGAGGCCGACCCGAAGCTAGTGGGCAAATCTTTGATGATTCGTTCGCCTGCGCTTGTTTTACCATTAGTAACTGGCTCCCACATTGAAGAGGGTAAAAGCTCAGCGACTATCTGGTTTGACCAGGTTGACGATAGCCAACCGTTGAGTAGAGCAATTTGGAACTCGCTTTTAAGCTTCTTAGATGAACAAGGTATCGGTGTAGATAGCTTTAGCCCAGAAGAGAAAGTGCTGGTTACTGACTGGATGGTGATAACTAAAGAATTCGAAGGCCCATGGTATAGCTTTACAGATGAAGAAAGCGAAATCGGTCGACGTTTTGAATTCAGCTTAGACGTTAAACCTCACGGCCGTAGTGCTGCGCTTACTGTTGAATTAAAGGACTATATGCAAACATTGGGCAACGATGTGGTTGCAGAAGTCTCTTCAATGGAAGAGCGTCGCGAAGAAGTTGAGGTGTTGAACCAAGTTGTTGGTCACTATGAGTACCAAATTCAGCTAGCAGAGACACGAAGAATTGCTCGTATACGTCAGGGGATCAATACCGAGATGGGCTTTAATGCCGATGGTGATGCGGCGTATATCGTAGAAGCTAAGTATGATGTAGCGTGGCCAAGAATGCTGTTAGTACTGCGTAAGCTTGGTTTTGACGTTAAAGATTTAGATAAATCAAACGGCCTATTATTTGTCACTTACAATGGTGATCAAGGTAGTTGGTGGGATGGTTTATTCTCAAGCGATAAAGAGTTGCTAAAGAAAGGTGACTATCGTTTGAAAGTTGCAAGAGCGGGTGCAGATCGCACGTCAGTTACCTTCATGAATAATGAAAGTGTACCGTTTGAAGCAAATCAGGTTTCCGACCTTTACAGTGCATTTGCTGAGGTCATGTCAGAAGATAACCTTGATATATAACTGAGACTGAGAATGGAAAAACGCGACGAGCTTTACCGCGGTAAAGCAAAAACTGTTTATTACACTGATGATAGCGATAAACTTATTCTTCACTTTAGAAACGACACATCGGCGTTTGATGGTGAGAAGATTGAACAGCTAGAACGCAAAGGTGAAGTAAACAACAAGTTTAATCACTTTATTATGACAAAGCTTGAAGAAGCAGGCATTGCAACGCAAGTTGAGGCGCTGGTTTCTGACACTGAGTCTTTGGTTAAGAAGCTCGACATGATCCCTGTTGAGTGTGTGGTGAGAAACTTGTCTGCTGGCTCTTTAGTTCGCAGACTGGGTGTGGAAGAGGGCAAAGAGCTTAACCCACCTATTTTCGAGTTTTTCTTAAAGAATGATGCACTTCACGACCCAATGGTAAATGACTACCATATTTTATCATTTGGTTGGGCAACCGAAGCGCAAATTGCTGAAATGAAAGCATTGACCTTCAAGGTTAACAGTGTTTTGAAAGCACTCTTTGATGACGCGGGTATGTTGCTTGTAGACTATAAACTAGAGTTTGGTGTCGACAAAGATGGCAATATCGTACTAGGTGATGAGTTCACACCAGATGGCTGTCGCTTGTGGGATAAAGAAACACGTAAAAAGATGGACAAAGACCGCTTTAGACAAGGTTTGGGCTCTGTAGTCGAGACCTATATTGAAGTGGCTGAGCGCTTAGGCTTATCGCTTTAAAACTCTCATAAAGCAATAACTAATTTAAAGAGGACCTTTCGGTCCTCTTTTTCGTTTTTGGCAGTTTGACCTGTCTACGTCGTTGTAAAATATTGTCTCTTGCGTTTTAGCATTTACTTTTCGATGCATTACGGGATAAGTTAGTGTACTGCTGAGCATTTTTGCGTTTAAAACTAGGGAGATTCGGTTTGTTGAAAACCTTTGTATTGGTCGCTATTGCCATGATTGCATTTGCTGCTAATTCGCTACTTTGCCGCATGGCTCTTGCTAACACCGATATAGACCCTGCTAGTTTTACTATCTTACGCTTAGCGAGCGGGGCGATAGCGTTGTTACTTTTGTCTTCTTATTTCCAACGTCGCAAAAGTGAGAGCGTGCCTTCTCAAGGCCTTTTTCATGGCCTAAAAACCAACGCCAGCGTACTCGGTGGCATTTCGTTGTTCGTTTACGCTATCTGCTTTTCATATGCCTATATTTCAATGTCCACGGGAACGGGGGCACTTTTATTATTTGGTGCCGTGCAACTCACTATGATTTCCGTAGGGTTGTTCAATGGCGAGCGATTTAAAAAATGGCAGTGGTTGGGGTTTGTGTTGGCATTTTTAGGCCTTGTTATCTTACTGTTGCCTAGCGCGGCAGCACCGCCTCTTTTAGCAGGCGCGGTTATGGTTTTGGCGGGTATGGCTTGGGGCGTCTATTCGCTTTTGGGTAAAAAAAGTAGCTCAGCCCTTTTATCTACATCGGGTAATTTCGTCTATGCCGCGTTTTTCTGTGTTCCTTTGGTTGGTGTGGTTTGCTTCGTGGGCGCAGATAATTTTGTCTTAGATAGCGAGGGTGTTTATTACGCGCTTGCATCAGGGGTGTTTGCATCGGGTTGCGGATACGCTATTTGGTACAGCGCGCTTCCCCATATCAAATCAACCACCGCCGCGACAGTGCAACTGAGCGTGCCTGTCATAGCATCGCTGATGGGGTGGATAGCGCTTGGTGAGCCACTCACAATGCAGATCCTGGTTGCTTCAATAGCTACGTTGGGTGGCATCTACTTGGTTATAAAAAAATAGCGTTTTATACGCTACGTTTAAAACAGCAAAAGCGTTATTTTCCGCCGTGGCGAAATAGTTCTATAGAGTTTAATGGGGGAGCGTTAACGCATATTTCTAGACTAAAGAGCAATATTTGAATTTTCCAACAGTGCTAACGTAGTAGATCACCAAATAATGGGAACGCAGTAATGAACGCAGAAGATCCAATAACGATAAGAAATCCAGGCAAATTGTTAACGTTAACTTATGTTATTTCGCTTTCAGTGATCGCGGTACTGTCTCTGGTTGTTCACTTCATGTTAGATGAAGTCATTTCAGAGCAGAACAATACTGGCAAAATTGTTAACGTAAGTGGTCAGCAACGCATGCTTTCGCAAAGAGCCAGTATGTTTGCGGTCGATTACTTGCAAACTGGCGCTCAAAAATCAAAAAGACTCTCTATAGCTGCGATTGAGAAAATGAAGCAAAACCATCAGTTTCTGCTAGCACCACATTTTGAAGCATTATCAAAAGGTCAACCCAGCCCACTTTCTGAAGAACTGTATAACCTCTATTTTATGCCTCCCTCTGATGTAGATAAGAAAATAAAGTTATTTGAAGGCGAGATAAGGGCCGCACTTTCAGAAAATGGTAATGTTGGCGCTGTCCAGTTTTCTAACGGAAGTTTGATGTTTTTACAACTCGCAGAAAGCGACCTGCTAACACCGTTACACAACATTGTTGGGCAATATGAAAAAGAGAGTTTGGAAAAAGTAAACGACCTTAGAAATGCACAAAACGTAGTGTTGGGCATCATTATTCTCACCATATTAGTTGAAGCGTTTTTCATATTTCGTCCAATGGTGGCAAAGGTAAGTCGTTTTGCCACTAAGCTCCAGCGAGACGCTAATTTTGATTACCTATCTGGTTTACTAAATCGACGGGCATTTCAGATTGTTTCCCAACAAGCAATAGCGGCTAGTCACCGCTACAAGCGATCGCTGTCAGTGGTGATGATCGATATCGATTTTTTTAAACGTATCAACGACACTCACGGCCACGACATGGGTGATAAAGCGATTAAACACGTAGCAAAAATTTTAAAAATGTCTTCGCGTAATGCAGATTGCGTAGCGCGCATTGGCGGTGAGGAATTCGTACTTTTATTGCCTGATACCGACCGAGCAGGCGCCTTCAAGTTAGCTGAAAAGTTAAGAGATCGAATAAGTAAAAACCCTCTAGATGTGAACGGGAAGTTTATTGATATCACTGTTAGTGCGGGTGTATCTTATGTAAAAGAACATCATGACACTATTGAGTCAGCACTATCGGAAGCCGATGACGCATTATATAAAGCCAAAGAGAGCGGCAGAAATAATGTCCAACTGGCTTAACCACGCTATTGAAAGCGTGTTGCACAATGTGCGCAATTCGACCGTGTTGGATTTAGGAGTGAGTTGTGCGCACACCCCCGACTATTGTAAATGAACATGAGAGGCTAGCCGCACTCAACAAACTGAGAGTGCTCGATACCCCACCAGAAGAGCGCTTTGACCGTATTACTCGACTAGCGAGTAGCATTTTTGATTGTAGATTCGCATCGGTCACATTTGTCGATGACAGTAGGCAGTGGTTTAAGTCGGCTATTAATCTCGATATGACTGAAACAGAAAGGGATGTCGCCTTTTGTGCCCATGCTATAGCGCAGGACAAAACCTTAGTCGTTCCAGATACTCAAGAGGACCCTCGCTTCAAAAGCAATCCTTTTGTGGTTGGTCATCCTCACATTCGTTTTTACGCGGGTGTTAGGCTGATGATAGAGGGGTTTGCGGTAGGAACGCTATGTGTGTCGGATAATAATCCAAAAATATTCAATTGCGTTCAAATACAGCAATTAGAGCAGCTTGCAAAACTTGTAGAGTCGGAACTACAGCGACAAGAATTCAATGATCTCTCTACTCAGTTGGAAGAGTACCAATTTAAGCTAGCTCAAACACAAAAAATCACCCGTGTGAGGAGCGCTATTTTAGAGAAAGTGGTAAATGCAGAGTCATTGCATACCGTACTCCACGACATTGTGAATGCTATAGAGGCCGAATACACAGATCAAATTTGCAGTATCCTGCTATTAGAAGATGGCAAGCTGAAAATGGGTGCTGCGCCTTCTTTACCCGACTTTTATAACGACGCTATCGATGGCGTTGAGTTTGGTGTAGGTAGGGGATCATGTGGAAATACAGCCGCGACGAACTTACCGACCATTGTTGAAGATATCAGTACGCACCCCTTTTGGACCGATTGGAAAGATTTAGCATTGCGCGCTGGTGTATGTTCTTGTTGGTCACAGCCAATACAAGGAGCTAATGGTGACGCTATTGGTACTTTTGCAATTTATCATAGAGAAAGAGCAGTACCGACAGCGGACGAAATGCGCTTAATCGAACAGTTCGCGCATATCGCTAGCATCGCTATTGAAAGAGAGCTGGCGAATCAACTTATATGGAAGCAAGCCAACTTTGATTCTTTGACAGGACTTCCTAACCGAAACCTTATGTTGGATCACTTACAGTTAGCCATTAAGGCTGCCGATAGAGAGAGCGATAAGGTAGCGGTGATATTCTTGGACCTTGATAATTTCAAAGATATTAATGACACGCTTGGTCACGATATAGGTGATAAGCTTTTAATTGAGTGCGCCAGAAGAATAAAGCAGTGTTTGCGTTCAGATGACACCGTTTCCCGATTAGGCGGTGACGAATTTGTCATTATCCTAAACGGCATTAAAGGCCTAAGTTCTATAGAACTGGTCGTACAAAAGCTACTTGGCGAGATCGTAAAACCTTATAGTTTAGAGCTGGAACGTGTGCATACTAGCGCGAGCCTAGGTGTCACCTTATACCCGGACGACGCAAAAGATGTCAAAGGCCTGTTAAAGAATGCCGACCAAGCGATGTACGGTGCTAAAGATCTCGGTAAAAACAACTATCAGTATTATACCCACGACATGCAAACTGCAGCAATCAAGAGAATGACCTTGTTGAATGATTTGCGCTATGCAGTTAAGAACAAAGAATTGTTTATTGAGTACCAGCCAATTGCATGTTTCAGCAGCCAGAAAGTGATGAAAGCTGAAGCGTTACTTCGATGGCAGCATCCCACGAAGGGGAGAATTACACCAGATGAATTTATTCCACTTGCGGAAGAATCTGGACTCATCATTGATATCAGTAATTGGGTATTTAATGAAGTCTGTGCCAATATCAAACAATGGAAAGCTCAAAACCGTCAAGAGCTGCAGGTGAGTATTAATACGTCACCTAGCCACTACTTCAATTTAGAATCTAATATAACTCAATGGTTAAACCTGCTTTTAGACCAGAAGATCTCTGCGCGTTCTATACTTCTTGAAGTCACGGAAAACTTATTAATGGAAGCCAATGAGATGGTGTCCAAGAAGCTTTTCCAGTTTAGGCAAGCAGGCGTTGATATCGCGTTGGATGATTTTGGTACAGGTTACAGCTCTATTTCTTATTTAAAGCGCTTTCCTACAGACTTTATCAAGATTGACAGGAGCTTTGTGAAGTCGATGACTGACGTTAGCAATGATAAGGTGCTGTGCGAAGCCATTATTGTGATGGCGAATAAACTCGGAATAAAGGTAGTAGCGGAAGGTGTCGAGACACAAGAACAATACGATATTCTAAAAAGCATGGGCTGTGATTATGCGCAGGGTTATTTCATTGCAAAACCGCTCAGCAAATCAGACTTTGAGTCCTTTTGGGAGAGGCACTAGCGCAACTTTGCCGCGCTAGTGCTTAATTTAATAGGGCTTAAGACAGCGTTGCTAACGCTTTACCAGAGTATTGCTCTAGTTCGTTGGTGCGGTTTTCTTTTATTTTGTTTGCCCAGTTCGGATCTTGTAGTAGCGCTCTTCCTACAGCAACCAGATCAAATTCGCCAGCGTCTAAACGTTCAAGTAAATCATCGACTGAGCGAGTGCTGGAATCTTGCCCTTTGAATGCGCCGAAGAAGTCGTCATTGAGCCCAACTGACCCTACCGTTATGGTGGGCTTGCCAGTTAATTTTTTCGTCCAGCCTGCAAGGTTTAAATCACTGCCTTCAAATTCGTTTTCCCAATAGCGGCGCTGAGAACAATGAAAAACATCTACTCCAGCTTCACTTAGCGGCAGAAGAAACTGTTCTAGTTCTTGGGGCGTGTGCGCTAAACGAGCGGTGTAATCTTGTTGTTTCCACTGCGAATAGCGCAGTACGATCGGAAAATCGGGACCGGTTGCATCACGTATGGCTTTAATTATTTCAACCGCAAATCGTCCACGATTTTCCATGTTACCGCCCCAACTGTCAGTTCGCTGGTTTGTGCCTTCCCAGAAGAACTGGTCGATTAGATAACCATGAGCACCGTGAATCTCAATTCCATCCATACCAATAGTTTTGGCATCTGCTGCTGCTTGTGCAAAGGCAGTAATCACGGATTCAATGTGTTCAACGGTCATAGGTTCAGCGCCCTGTTTTCCTGGTTTGAATAAACCTGAAGGCCCTGCACTTGGAAGTTCAGGATAAGGCGCTTTTTCCGCTACCCTCGCCATACCCACGTGCCATAGTTGAGGCATAATTTTCCCACCGACACTGTGAACTTCATCTACCACATTTTTCCAACCGGCTAGCGCTTCATCGCCATGGAATTGAGGGATATTTGCATCCATCGTAGCTACTTTATCGTTTACTGTAGTGCCCTCGGTGATAATCAAACCTGTGCCACCTTGAGCTCGGCGTTTATAGTAACCAGCTACATCGTTGGTAGGTACGCCGTTAGGCGAAAATTGACGAGTCATGGGGGCCATAACAATTCGGTTGGTTAACGATAAGTTGCCCTTTGAGTAAGGCTTAAACAGTGCGTTAGCTGCCATTTTTTGTTCCTGATTTCTTTATTGCAATGGGGGCAGTTTGTATTTTCATCATAGAAAATGAAACGCCGCCATTATTATAGAAGTGTTAAACAAGTCATTAAGTTGGGGATTGTTGAGTCTTGATGTACAACAAAGAATAACTGGCTCTAGTATATCCTGCGTGATGTGTTGCAGGAATAACATGATGGCTACCCAACTAAAAAACTATGGTTGATTCCAGATACTACTGTCGAGTGAGGGCAAGTCAATTTTCAAATGTTGATAGTAAGCCATAAGTAAAAGTGAGCAAAGAGCTCCATATCAGAAGCTCTCTTTCAGATATGAGCAGGCTTAATCTAAAATCTCTACAATTTCCCTTGTGGCTTGAATGAGGCGTACCACTTTGTTTTCAATACGAACTGTTACTAACCCGTCTTCTCCCAAAGGCGCAATGATGCGGGCATGGTTGTAAATATCACGATCTAAACGATTTCCAACGGCTAGCTTTTTTTCCCAACCCGGCGGTAATTCACCTGTTCGTTCATACTTCTTCTCTATACCCGGAGGGAGTGATTTATCTTTATGAGGGTTAGGGTTGGCGCAAGCAGGTAAACTACCGTAAGGTAGAACAAAGAACGTGATATTTTATAAGTGACAAATGAAGGATGACAATGAGTGATATTGCATTTACCCGTGAGGAAAAAGACGCGCTAGTCTCTAAACTGCAACGATATTTTGATGATGAATTAAGCGTGGAACTTGGTCAATTTGACGGAGAATTTCTTCTGGACTTCATTAGTAAAGAAATGGGCGCATCGTTTTATAATAAAGGCGTAAACGACGCGAGAGCCGTTGTTGCATCTCGCTTACAGGTCATTGATGAAGAATTGTATGCCATCGAAAAAGTACTTTAGATTCAGAAATAAATTAAGCCTGCATTTGCAGGCTTAATTATTAGATGGCCAATCTATACCATTACGTTAGAAATGAGCTGTATTAGAGTTCCTGACGGGTAGGTCTGATGATCATTTCGTTTATGTCTACGTCGCCAGGCTGCTCTATGGCAAACGTTACTGCACGTGCAATAGCATCTGCATCGATAGCATCGTCATACATATCATCTGCCATTTGCTTTGAGTCTTTGTGAGAAATGTGGTCAGTAAGTTCTGTCGCCACTGCACCAGGTGAGATGTTGGTAGAGCGAATTTCACCATTTGACTCCCTGCGAATGCCTTCACTTATTGCTTTAACAGCGAATTTAGTTGCGCAATAAACCGTTGCTCCAGGGAACACAACATGACCTGCCACAGAGGAAAGATTGATAATATGCCCGCTTTTTTGCTCTCGCATTTGTCCTAATACCGCTGCTACTCCATACATAACGCCTTTTATATTTACATCTATCATCTGATCCCACTCGTCAACTTTCATCTCGTCAAGCGGAGCGAGTGGCATAAGACCAGCATTGTTGACGAGCACGTCAATACGCCCATAGGCATCTATGGCCGCTTTCGCAAGCGCCTTGACTTCATCCTTTTTCGTGACATCTACCGTTTGATAAGTAGCTTGGCCACCTGAAGATTCAATTTCATCTACAAGTTTTTTAAGACGATCTTCACGGCGGGCGCCCAACACTAATTTAGCACCTTTATCCGCAAGCATTTTCGCCGTTGCTTCTCCAAGCCCGCTACTTGCACCTGTAATGATGACAACTTTTCCAGAAACTTCGCTCATAACATTTTCCTTACGTTTGATTAGTGTTAAGTTGCTACGTAAAACTATTGAAGTGGATTACTCTAACGCGCAGAAACACTGTGAGAGTGATAGTGAGAACGATGAATGAAGATTTTACAGCGTTACTTTTATTTTTAGCGGGCATTTAGCCACGCAACAACAAGGAAGAATTTCATCGTCGTCAATGAAGGCGAGGGGATCTGTGGTGTACTCAACTTCGCCTTCAATTAGCTTTGTGCGGCATGCACCACAAAAGCCTTCACGACAATGGTAGTGAATATGAACGTCCGCTGCTTCAAGGGCGTTTAAGATAGTGGAATCAGAAGGGGAAATAATCGCCCCCACATCGACAACGTCGATGCGGAGTGATTTATCGTTGCTGCTCATTAAGCTGTAGTTTTACAGCTCAAAATCAGCAAAGTCGTCTTCGCTCACGGCAGAGTCGATTTGACCAACAAGATAAGAGCTGATTTCAGACTCTTGAGGTGCCACTTGCACGTTGTCTGAATTCAAATAGTTATTCATCCATGGAAGTGGATTACTGCTTATCTCGAACGGGGTGTCTAGACCAATAGCAGACATACGTTGATTCGCAATGTACTCAACGTACTGGCAAAGAATTTCTTTATTCAAACCAATCATTGAGCCGTTTTGGAACAAGTAGTCAGCCCACTGCTTTTCTTGCTCAACAGCGTTCATGAAGATAGCGCGTGCTTCTTCTTTACATTCTTCTGCAATTTGCGCCATTTCAGGGTCATCTTTACCCTTAGCCCACAAATTAAGGATATGCTGTGTTGAAGATAAGTGCAGATTCTCGTCACGGGCAATCAAACGAATAATCTTAGAATTACCTTCCATCAGCTTCCGCTCAGCGAAAGCGAACGTGCAGGCAAAAGACACGTAGAAACGGATTGCTTCCAGTGCGTTCACCGAGTTCATGCATAGGTAAAGCTTCTTCTTAAGCTCATACATGTTGATAGTGTGTGCAACACCATTCACTGTATGTACGCCTTCACCCTGTGTCTGCCAAAGCTGAGTGGCGAAAATGAGATCATCGTAATATTTAGAAATATCAGCAGCACGTCGCTTAATTTCGTCATTCACTACGATATCTTCGAATATTTCGCTTGGGTCTGAGAACAAGTTTCTCAAAATATGGGTATACGAACGTGAGTGAATAGTCTCGAAGAAAGACCATGTTTCAACCCAAGTTTCTAACTCTGGTAGTGAAATAATAGGCAAGAACGCGATGTTCGGGCTACGGCCTTGCACCGAATCTAACAGGGTTTGGTACTTAAGGTTTGAAATAAAGATGTGCTTTTCTGGGTCGGTCAATTTTTGGAAATCAACACGGTCGCGAGAAACGTCAACTTCTTCAGGGCGCCAAAAAAAGCTAATTTGCTTCTCAATAAGCTTTTCGAATATGGCATGCTTTTGCTGGTCGTAGCGTGCAACGTTTACGGGGTTACCGAAAAACATCGGCTCGATCAATGGATTAGTACTTTGCTGATTAAACGTAGTGTATTTCATGATGGCCTAACTAAAAACTTAATGATTAACGCGTATTATTGTTTGTGTTCTTGCTGCGAAACGTTAATGGCAAATGCAGTTAACTCCTTTTATGCATTTGCCATTTAAACAGGGGGCGTGTTCTAAATCTTACACGCACCACCTGCACAATCATCATCTTCCTCTACAACCACTTCTTCTTGACGTGGCATAGGCTCGCTCGCTTTAGCATCGAGAGCAGATGTGTCTGACGCGCCGTCGCGAGTGTTATGATAGTAAAGTGTTTTAACGCCCAGTTTATACGTAGTAAGAAGATCCTTAAGAAGAAGCTTCATTGGTACCTTGTTACCTTCGTAACGGCTTGGATCGTAGTTGGTATTCGCTGAGATAGTTTGGTCGATAAACTTCTGCATGATACCAACAAGTTGTAGGTAACCATCGTTTGAAGGAATATCCCAAAGTAGCTCGTATTGGTCTCTTAGCGTTTCGTACTCAGGTACAACTTGCTTAAGAACACCATCTTTGCTCGACTTAATGCTGATAAAACCACGCGGTGGCTCAATGCCGTTTGTCGCGTTAGAAATCTGAGAAGACGTCTCTGACGGCATTAATGCTGACAGCGTAGAGTTACGCAAACCGTGAGTTTTGATTTCTTCACGAAGTGCATCCCAGTCGTAGTGAAGTGGTTCATTACATACGCTATCAAGATCTTTCTTATAGCTATCAATTGGCATGATGCCTTGAGAATAAGTGGTTTCGTTAAACTTAGGACACGCACCTTTTTCTTTAGCAAGATTGTTCGACGCTTTTAATAGGTAATACTGCATTGCTTCGAACGTGCGGTGAACTAGACCGTTCGCGCTGTGATCAGAATATTTAACGCCATTTTTAGCAAGGTAGTATGCAAAGTTGATAACACCAACACCCAGCGTACGACGTCCCATCGTTGCGTTATATGCAGCAGGAACGGGGTAGTCCTGGTAGTCAAGCAGGTTATCTAGCGCACGTACTGCAAGGTCAGACAGCTCTTCAAACTCGTCCAGTGACTTAATCGCACCTAAGTTAAACGCTGACAGCGTACATAGTGCAATTTCACCATTCTCATCATTAACGTGCTGAAGCGGCTTAGTAGGTAGCGCAATTTCAAGGCACAGGTTGCTCTGACGAACTGGCGCAACTTCTGGGTTAAACGGGCTGTGCGTATTACAGTGGTCAACGTTTTGTAGGTAAATACGACCTGTGCTTGCACGCTCTTGCATGAACAAGCTGAATAGCTCCATCGCTTTAATTTGCTTCTTACGGATGCTGTCGTCGTTTTCGTATTTAACGTATAGCTCTTCAAACTTCTCTTGGTCAGCGAAGAAGGCATCGTAAAGACCTGGAACGTCAGACGGGCTAAATAGTGAGATATAGCCGTCTTTCATCATGCGCTGGTACATTAGTTTGTTGAACTGAACGCCGTAATCTAGGTGACGTACACGGTTTTCTTCAACACCACGGTTGTTCTTAAGCACTAACAGTGATTCAACTTCCATATGCCAGATAGGGTAGAACAGCGTAGCAGCGCCACCACGAACACCACCTTGTGAACAGCTTTTAACGGCTGTTTGGAAGTATTTGTAGAACGGAATACAACCCGTATGGAATGCTTCACCGCCGCGAATAGGGCTACCTAGTGCGCGTATACGGCCTGCATTTACACCGATACCAGCGCGCTGGCTTACGTATTTAACAATGGCACTTGCCGTTGCATTGATTGAGTCTAAGCTATCGCCGGTTTCGATAAGTACACATGAGCTAAACTGGCGAGTGGGCGTACGTACGCCAGCCATAATAGGTGTAGGCAATGACAGCTTGAATGTTGAAGCGGCATCATAGAAGCGGCGGATGTAGTCCATACGCGTCGCTTTATCGTAATTTGCGAAAAGGCATGCCGCCACTAAGATATATAGGAACTGTGCACTTTCGTAGATTTCACCTGTAACTCGGTTTTGAACCAGGTATTTACCTTCGAGCTGTTTAACTGCAGCGTAGCTGAAGTTCATGTCTCGCCAATGGTCGATATACGAGTCCATTTCAGCGAATTCTTCAGGCGTGTAGTCTTCAAGCAGGTGCTTATCGTATTTGCCCATATCAACCATTTTTCCTACATGCTCAAGTAGGGCAGGCGGCTCAAATTGACCATAGGCTTTTTTGCGAAGGTGGAAAATGGCCAAGCGCGCAGCCAGGTATTGATAATCTGGCGCATCGGTAGAAATAAGATCTGCCGCTGATTTGATCAGGGTTTCATGGATCTCGCTAGTATTGATACCGTCATAAAACTGGATTTGTGCCTTGATTTCAACTTGTGAAACTGAAACGTTTCTAAGTCCTTTGGCTGCCCATGTCACGACTTTGTGGATTTTCTCTAAGTCGATGGACTCTTTTTCACCGTTGCGTTTGGTGACTAATAAGTTGTTGTTCATGTTACTGGCCGTTTGTCTGTTAGCGCTTGATGCGTGGGCTATGTAATGCCCATTTTCATTTTTAATTTATTGAGTGTGAGTGACATTATCACCATTGGCTCACGCCAGATAACAACACACACGAAAGCGGCCTAAACCAATACTGAAAGTACAAAGTAGAGACTGCTCATTTAATTTTTTCACTGCATTTATATTTTCAGCGAGGTTGATGTCACACACTGCATATGGCATTGCCATAATCTCGTTAGCGATCTGTGCGATCCCAGAAAATCTGCATTGGGATCACGTGCTGAATTAAACACAAGATAGTGAGGTTTTAGTCTTAATGCAACCCAATATCTGGTGGTATTTCAAGCACTCAATCTGGCATGAAATTTATGTTAGTAACAACTAACTTTTGAGCGTTCTACAAGCGTAAAATATCTGGATTGCAAGCATTTTTAATAATTTCTTCGACATAAAAATTAATTTATTCTTAGAAAATAGTTTTTATATAAACACGATATATGGTGTTTAAAATATCGCCGCAACCCAATATATAGTGTTAAATTAATTTTGCGCTACTGTATATAGTAAGTAGTTAACGTCGACATTATTCGCAGAGAGATAAAAGCCTTGAGAAATTGGGTCCATGTGTAGACCTGTCATATCTCGAGGCAGCAAACCAGCATGATCGGTCATCGCCATAAGTTCAGATGGTTTGATGAACTTACTGTGATCGTGGGTGCCTTTTGGAACCAGTTTAAGGATATATTCCGCTCCTACGATCCCCATCAGATACGACTTTAGGTTTCGGTTAAGCGTAGAAAAGAAAACATGGCCACCAGGCTTAACCAACTTAGCACAGGCCAATACAACAGAAGCCGGGTCGGGTACATGCTCTAACATTTCCATACAGGTTACCACGTCGAACTGTCCCGCACTTGCTTCTGCGAATGCTTCGGCAGTTGAACATACGTAGTCCACTTTTACACCTGATTCTAAACCGTGCAGCTTCGCTACTTCTAACGACGCTTCAGCCATATCCAAGCCGGTTACCGTCGCGCCTGCACGCGCCATAGACTCTGCTAAAATACCGCCACCACAGCCAATATCGACGACCTTTTTGTCAAACAGGCCTTCACTGTGTTGATTAATGAAGTCTAAGCGAAGTGGGTTAATAAGGTGCAATGGCTTAAATTCGCCTTCTGGATCCCACCAGCGTGAAGCGAGTTCAGAGAACTTATTGATTTCTTGTTGATCGACGTTCGTCATGAGTAAAACAATCCTTAATCTATCTCTTTTTAAGATATCGTAAATCGAGGTTGTGTTTCACTGTTTTTAAACAGAAATAGACAAATTATAAGAAGGGTCGAACGAAAAATAATCGCTTGCCTTTTAGTTGATTAATAAGCGTAATTAAGCGCTACATAATTCTGTCATCAAGTGGTACACTCGAAGCACGATTATGACCCACATAATAATAACAGTGCGCTCCCACGCCTTGTTTTCACAATGATGTGAAGCGAAGTGCTGGATAACGCAGAACAAACCAAGATAAAGGGATTAAGCAGTTTATGTCTGATAACGCTAAAGAAATCCTCCCCGTTAATATTGAGGAAGAGTTAAAGAACTCTTACCTTGATTACGCGATGAGCGTTATTGTCGGGCGAGCCTTGCCTGACGTAAGAGATGGCTTGAAGCCAGTGCACCGTCGTGTGCTGTTCGCAATGAACGAACTGAAAAACGACTTTAACAAGCCATACAAAAAATCTGCCCGTGTGGTAGGTGACGTAATTGGTAAATATCACCCTCACGGTGACTCTGCAGTTTACGACACTATTGTTCGTATGGCCCAACCGTTCTCACTTCGCTATATGCTAGTAGACGGTCAAGGTAACTTCGGATCGGTAGACGGCGACTCTGCTGCTGCGATGCGTTATACCGAAGTTCGCATGGCTAAAATTGCGCACGAGTTACTTGCCGATTTAGATAAAGAGACCGTAGATTTCGTACCTAACTACGATGGTACAGAGCATATTCCTGAAGTATTACCAACGAAGGTGCCTAACCTTCTTGTTAACGGCTCATCGGGTATCGCGGTTGGTATGGCGACGAATATTCCGCCACATAACCTCACCGAAGTGATCAACGGCTGCGTAGCGTTAATTCAAGATCCGTCTATTACCATCGACGACTTGATGACACACATCCCAGGTCCAGATTTCCCAACGGCAGCTATGATCAGTGGGCGCAAGGGAATTGAAGATGCGTATCGCACAGGTCGCGGTAAAATTTATCTTCGTGCTAAGGCGGAAATTGAAACTGACAGCAACGGTAAAGAAACCATTGTTGTTAACGAGATCCCTTACCAGGTTAACAAAGCGCGTCTTATTGAAAAGATTGCTGAACTGGTAAAAGAAAAGCGCATCGAAGGCGTTTCTGCACTGCGAGACGAGTCTGATAAAGATGGTATGCGCATTGTTATCGAAGTTAAACGCAACGAATCTGCCGAAGTCCTACTTAATCATTTATACGCGAATACCCAGCTTCAAACGGTATTCGGTATTAACATGGTTGCGCTTGATAACGGTCAGCCTAAGGTATTCAACCTTAAAGAAACGCTAGAATGCTTTATTCTTCACCGCCGTGAAGTAGTAACACGTCGTACTGTTTTTGAATTACGTAAAGCCCGTGACCGCGCTCACATTCTTGAAGGTTTGGCGATAGCGCTTGCGAACATCGACCCAATTATCGAGTTGATTAAAGCGTCACAAAGCCCAGCAGACGCCAAGAAATCGCTTGTAGCACAAGGTTGGGACTTAGGTGATGTAGCGCAAATGCTTGAGCGCGCAGGCGATGACGCTGCACGCCCTGACTGGTTAATGCCAGAATTTGGTATTCGCGACGGCAAGTACTACCTTACTGAGCAGCAAGCGCAAGCTATTCTTGACCTTCGCTTACACAAGCTAACAGGTCTTGAGCACGAGAAAATTCTAGAAGAGTATAAGCAACTTCTAGAGATCATCGCAGAACTTCTTCACATTCTAAACAGCCCAGAGCGTTTGATGGAAGTGATTCAAGAAGAACTTGAGAAAGTACGTGATGAATTTGGTGATGAGCGTCGAACTGAAATTACGGCAGCAAGTCACGATATTGATATTGAAGATCTTATAGAGCAAGAAGATGTTGTTGTAACGCTTTCTCGCGAAGGTTATGTGAAATATCAAAAACTTACAGACTACGAAGCACAGCGTCGTGGTGGCCGTGGTAAATCAGCAACCAAGATGAAAGATGAAGATTTCATCGAAAGATTATTGGTAGCGAATACCCACGATCACATACTTTGCTTCTCAACCCGTGGTCGTTTGTACTGGTTGAAAGTATATCAGTTGCCGTTTGCTAGCCGTAACGCACGCGGACGCCCAATTGTTAACATCCTACCGCTTGAAGAAAACGAACGTATTACTGCTATTCTTCCTATTAAAGAGTTTGAGGAAGGCAAGTTTGTACTGATGGCGACGGCAAACGGTACGGTTAAAAAGACTGACCTGAGCCTATATTCTCGCCCACGTTCAAGCGGTATTATCGCCGTTAACCTGAACGAAGGTGATGAGCTGATTGGTGTTGATATCACTCACGGTGATGACGACATAATGTTGTTCTCTGATGCAGGTAAAGTGGTTCGCTTCAACGAGAAGCTTCGCGACAGCGAAACCGGTGAAGTTAAGCGTGACCCAGAGACGGGTGAAGAGCTTCTGGCACTTCGTCCTATGGGAAGAACAGCCACAGGTGTTCGCGGTATTCGTCTGCAAGATGGTCAAAAAGTGGTATCACTTATTGTTCCTAAAGGCGACGGCCCAATCCTGACAGCAACAGAGAATGGTTTCGGTAAGCGTACTCCGCTTGAAGATTACCCTGCGAAGAGCCGTGCGACACAAGGTGTTGTATCAATTAAGGTGTCTGAGCGTAATGGTAAAGTGGTTGGCGCGGTTCAAGTAGACGAAACCAATGAAATTATGCTTATTAGTGACCAAGGCACACTGGTTCGTACCCGTGTAGGCGAAGTGTCAGTAGTAGGTCGTAACACACAAGGCGTTCGCTTAATACGTACAGTAGAAGGTGAGCACGTTGTAGGGTTACAACGCATTGAAGAAGTGGAAGAGTTACAAGAATTCGACGAAGACGGTAACCTAATCATTTCAGACGATGCGCCAGAACAAGCAGAAACTGCTGTTCAAGAGCAAGAGAACACCGCAGAAGACGGTGACGGCTCAACGACAGAAGAGTAGGGATAGGGCGCAGGTATTCATACTTGCGCATTATCAGTGTTCTTTCAAACAAGCGGCTTAAGCCGCTTGTTTACCTAATAGACCCGCAAAACGTTCAAAACAAAGCGAGTTAAACGGTAATTATCTACAGGTGTTGAAAAACGCGATGAAAGAGGTTTTTAATTTTAGTGCTGGCCCGGCTATGCTTCCAAAAGAAGTCATGGAAAAAGCACAATCAGAATTTACAAATTGGCGCGACCTAGGCTGCTCTGTAATGGAAGTAAGCCATCGTGGTAAAGACTTCATTGAAATAGCGGCAAAAGCTGAGCAAGATTTGCGAGATTTGTTGTCCATTCCTTCCAACTATCATGTGCTGTTCACACACGGTGGTGGGCGTGGGCAATTTGCCGCTGTACCGCTCAACTTATCAAACGCTAACGATACCAGTCTTCACTTAGTCAGCGGTTCTTGGTCTAAAGGTGCCGTTGACGAAGCAAACAAATACAACCACGCCAAAGTGGTGGGTGAAGTGTCTGAAAAAGACGGCTGTCACTACGTTGCGCAGCCTCAGTTGAGCGATATTGATCAATCTGCCGCGTATTACCATTTCTGTCCAAATGAAACCGTTGACGGAATAGCTTTTGATTGGCTACCAGAGTCGGGCAAGGTTCCGCTTGTTTCTGATATGTCTTCGACTATATTGTCTCAGCCGTTAGATGTAGCAAAACATGGCGTTATATACGCTGGCGCACAAAAGAATATCGGCCCAAGCGGCTTATCAGTTGTTATTGTTCGCGAAGACCTGGTTGGCAAAGCACGTAAAGAAACGCCCTCTATCTTCGATTATGCACTAGCGGCAAAGTCTGACTCTATGTACAACACACCGCCAACGTTCTCTTGGTACTTAGCGGGGCTTGTATTTGAATGGCTTAAAGATATGGGCGGCGTTGACGCTATGGCTAAACGCAATGCTGAAAAAGCGGCGTTATTGTATTCAGCTATCGACAGCTCTGACTTCTATTCAAGTAAAGTTCACCCTGACAACCGTTCAAAAATGAACGTGCCGTTTCATTTAGCCAATGCTGAACTTGACGGATTGTTCCTTAAACAGTCACAAGAAGCAGGGTTACTTGCTCTTAAAGGGCATCGTTCAGTAGGGGGCATGCGTGCCAGTATTTATAATGCAATGCCAGTAGAGGGCATTGTTGCGCTAGTTGAATTTATGCGCGAATTTGAAAGAGTGAATGGATAAAATGGAGCAGTTAACATTAGACCCGATTGCAAAAGTATCGGGAGAGGTCAATGTACCTGGCTCAAAAAGTCTGTCTAACCGCGCACTACTACTAGCCGCGTTAGCTGAAGGTGAAACTGAATTAACTAACTTGCTTGATAGCGAAGATATTGAGCATATGCTTAATGCACTCACTAAATTAGGCATTAACTATCGCTTGAGCGAAGACAAAACGCAATGCGTTGTACAAGGTAACGGAGGCGCATTCAACGTAGCTGAGCCTCTTGAGCTTTTCTTAGGTAATGCCGGTACCGCAATGCGTCCTTTATGCGCGGCACTTGCTGCTAGTAATGTCGACACAGTACTTACTGGTGAACCACGCATGGAAGAGCGTCCAATTGGTGATTTAGTGGATGCGCTGCGCGAAGCTGATGCTGAAGTAACCTATCTCAAAAACGAAGGTTTCCCGCCGCTTCAAATTAAAGGTAAAACTTTAAACGGTGGCGAAATGTCGGTGGACGGCAGTGTATCTAGCCAGTTTTTAACAGCCCTTTTAATGGCTGCGCCGTTATTTTCTGGTGATGTGACTATTCGCATTAAGGGCGAATTGGTTTCTAAGCCTTATATCGATATCACGTTAGATACCATGGCGAAGTTTGGCGTTACTGTTGAAAATGATAACTACCAAACGTTCACGGTTTCTGGTGACGCTAAGTATATTGCGCCGGGTAAATTTATGGTTGAAGGCGATGCATCGTCAGCATCTTACTTCCTTGCAGCCGGTGCCATTAAAGGTGGAACGGTACGCGTAACCGGAATTGGCCAGAACAGCATTCAAGGTGACATTCGTTTTGCTGATGTACTTGAGGCCATGGGTGCAACGGTGGTTTGGAACGATGAGTATGTTGAAATAACGGGTGCGCCGCTTAAAGGCGTGAACATGGATATGAACCATATTCCAGATGCGGCCATGACCATCGCGACTACGGCATTGTTTGCTGAAGGTCCAACGACCATGACCAATATTTATAACTGGCGTGTTAAGGAAACAGATCGTCTTGCGGCTATGGCCACCGAGCTTCAAAAGTTGGGTGCGAAAGTGGAAGAAGGGCATGACTATATTAAAGTGTGGCCGACTGACTCGCTAAAACATGCTGAGATAGACACGTATAACGACCATCGCATTGCCATGTGCTTCTCGCTTGTTGCGTTAAGCGATACTCCGGTAACAATAAACGATCCGGGCTGCACGCGCAAAACGTTCCCAGACTACTTTACCCGCTTTAAAACACTGTATAGCGCGTAAAGGCTCAAAAAATATTCCTCATAAATAATGGTAGGCAATGCCGGTAATCGCCTTACTTGCCCCATTGATCTGAATCAGGTTTAACCTGATGTTCAATGCCGCCAATTAGAGGCGGCATTGCTTATCTCTCACTAAAGCGTATAATTGCGCGCGATTTTTAGTAATTTAAACGATGGAGCAGGTATGCATTCCACACCCGTAGTCACGGTTGACGGTCCTAGTGGTGCTGGTAAAGGTACGTTAAGTAGCTTGCTGGCAAAGAAATTAGGGTGGCACTTTCTAGATAGCGGCGCAATTTACCGCGTATTAGCAGTTGCTGCACTTCACCACGACCTTCCGTGTGATGATGAAGAATGTGTTGTTCCTCTAGCAACCGGTCTTGATGTTAGTTTCGAGACGAATGGCGATAGCACTCGCATAATCTTAGAAGGCGAAGACGTTACTGACGATATTCGCACCGAAGAAGTTGGCGCCGTGGCGTCAAAAGTTGCGGCATTACCCCGGGTTCGCGAAGCACTACTTCGCAGACAGCGTGCTTTCCAACAAGATCCTGGTCTTGTTGCCGACGGTCGCGACATGGGTACAGTGGTATTTCCCGAAGCGCCTGTAAAGATTTTCCTTACAGCAAGCGCAGAAGCCCGTGCAGAACGCCGCTATAGCCAGTTGAAAGCAAAGGGCATGGATGTTAATATTGCGCGCCTTTTAACCGATATCAAGGCAAGAGACGAGCGCGATACACAGCGTGCAGTGGCTCCTTTGGTACCGGCTCAAGATGCAGTAATTATAGATTCAACGGACTTGGATATTGACCAAGTCTTTGAAAAAGCGATGGATATTATTTCCTCACGCCTTTAATGACGAGAGCTGATCGCATCCAAAGCAGTGTTGCTACAGGAAGTGGCGACTAATTTTAATAACCCCGCGTTATCCGGATAAGAAGCGTGGATATCAACTTAAAAGTTATTTGAGACTTATGACTGAAAATTTTGCACAACTTTTTGAAGAAAGCTTACAAGAACTAGAAACACGTCCTGGTTCAATTGTAAAAGGTACTGTTGTTTCTATCGACAAAGACATCGTTCTTGTTGATGCAGGCTTGAAATCAGAAAGTGCTATCCCAGCTGACCAATTCAAAAACGCTGAAGGCGAACTAGAAATCGCTATCGGTGACCAAGTAGACGTAGCACTAGATGCAGTTGAAGATGGTTTCGGTGAAACTATCCTTTCTCGCGAAAAAGCGAAGCGTCACGAAGCGTGGGTTGAGCTGGAAAAAGCTTACGAAGATAAAGCTACTATCAAAGGCGTTATCAACGGTAAAGTTAAAGGCGGTTTCACTGTTGAAGTTAACAGTGTACGCGCGTTCCTTCCTGGTTCTCTTGTAGACGTACGTCCAGTACGTGACACTACGCACCTTGAAGGCAAAGAGCTTGAATTTAAAGTTATCAAGCTTGACGCTAAGCGTAACAACGTTGTTGTTTCTCGTCGTGCAGTTATCGAAGCAGAAAGCAGCGCAGAGCGCGAAACGCTTCTTGCTAACCTTGAAGAAGGTCATGAAATCAAGGGTATCGTTAAGAACCTTACCGATTACGGTGCGTTCGTTGACCTTGGTGGCGTAGACGGTCTTCTACACATCACTGATATGGCTTGGAAGCGCGTTAAGCACCCAAGTGAAATCGTGAATGTTGGTGACGAAATCAACGTTAAAGTACTTAAGTTCGACAAAGAGAAGCAGCGTGTTTCTCTTGGCATGAAGCAAATGGGCAACGATCCATGGCAAGAAATTGCTTCTCGTTACCCAGAAGGTACTAAGATCAACGGTCAGGTTACTAACCTTACTGACTACGGCTGCTTCGTTGAAATCGAAGACGGCGTTGAAGGTCTTGTACACGTTTCTGAAATGGATTGGACTAACAAGAACATCCACCCATCTAAAGTTGTTAACCTAGGTGACACTGTAGATGTAATGGTTCTTGAAATTGACGAAGAGCGTCGTCGTATTTCTCTAGGTCTTAAGCAGTGCATTGCTAACCCTTGGGAAACATTTGCTGAGTCACACGAAAAAGGTGACAAAGTGTCTGGTAAGATCAAGTCAATCACTGACTTCGGTATCTTCATCGGTCTTGACGGCGGCATCGACGGTCTAGTTCACCTTTCTGACATCAGCTGGAACAAGTCTGGTGAAGACGCGGTTCGCGACTACAAGAAAGGCGACGAAATCTCTGCAGTTGTACTTCAAGTCGACCCAGAGCGTGAGCGTATCTCTCTTGGCGTTAAGCAAATCGAAGAAGATCCTTTCAACAAGTATCTGACAGATAACAAGAAAGGTGCTATCGTTACTGGTACAGTAACAGCAGTTGATGCGAAAGGCGTTACTGTAAACCTAGCTGAAGAAGTTGACGGCTACATCCGCGTTGCAGATCTTGCTGTAGAGCGTGTTGAAGACGCAACAGAAGTAGCAAGCGTTGGTGATAGCATCGAAGCGAAGTTCATGGGCGTTGACCGTAAGAACCGCACTGTTAACCTATCTGTTAAAGCGAAAGATCAGGCTGACGAAAAAGAAGCTATCGATAAAGTTAACCAGCAAGAAGATGTTGGTTTCGCTAACGCGATGGCAGAAGCATTTAAAGCTGCTAAAGGCGAATAATGCTTTTGTGGGTGTGCAGATGCACACCCAATTCGCGATAGCTGTTTAAACAATAATATTGACAATGAGGTTAAGCATGACCAAGTCTGAATTAATTGAACGGCTCGCGGATCAAGCGCGTCATATTCCGGCGAAGGAACTTGAGCTGGCGATAAAAGAACTTCTAGAGCAAATGGCGCAAACTCTCCAAAAGGGTGAGCGTATTGAAATTAGAGGTTTTGGCAGTTTCTCTCTTCACTACCGCGCTCCACGCGTAGGTAGAAACCCAAAAACGGGTGAGACAGTGAAACTTGACGGTAAATATGTACCGCACTTTAAGCCTGGTAAAGAGCTTCGCGAAAGGGTAGACGCCTCAATTGCATAATGCATTTTAAAAGCCGCTGAAAAGCGGCTTTTTTGTGTCTGCTGCCTTATTGTTATTTAGCAAAATTCTATAGTCTATTTGCCTTAGCTAAAATAAGGCACTCGTTATTGCTGATATACTTTCGTTTAATTTTTGATACCTATTGACCCCAACTCGAATAGGGTTATATATTGTTCAAATAATAATAAACGGTATTCATAGAAGTAATGTCAGCCGGCGACGAACAAGCAATAATAAAACAATACCAGCCGCTCATTCGCGCGTTAATTCCTTATGAACAACAAAACAAGCTGTTAGAAGGAATTAACAAGTTTTCGAAGCGTCTACCTAGTAGTGTTCGAAAAGTAGTAAAAGAGGAGGTTGTTCGATTAACGTCGTTAACCGACGCACCTGCTGATAACTCTGCCTTTGCTCAATTCCCCGTCATGAAATTCAAGCACTTCGGGGTTCAAATGCGCCTTGATAAAGTCGGCGCGCAGATACTCAAAAACGAAACATCGCTTTATCAAGACAGATATACGGTAGGCGTGTTTGAGTCAGTAATGAACTCAGACTTCTACCAAAACCAAATAAAAAAAGAACAGTTCAAAAAAATTGTCGATGCTTTTAATGTTGAAAGCCAATCGTTTACTGATATAGATTTCGGCGATGACATCGCTATTCGCCCAAATTTTACTATTTCTTCCCCCGATTTTGAGAAAGGCCGTCATTGTTCAATCAGTTCGATGTCACACAAAGGCATTGCTCTTGAAACGAAAAGGCCACCGAACGCTTCTACTGGTGACATTATTACGTTCACTATTCCTGAAGTTAAAGGACTTACTAAAGAACCGACTGAAATAACGCTTGAACTAGAGTCGGTAAAATACAACAAGCACTTAGGGAAGTATGAGACATCGTTTGTTTTTCAAGACGACGTGGATAAAGGCTTTCTTGCAACCCTTAAACGATATGTAGCGATTACTGCGTATAAACAGCCTTTGCAGCGTGATTTAGAAATAGAACGCGCCATGCAAGAACTAGAACGCGACCGAATACTTGAAAATAGCCCGTGGTTGCCCGTGTTTCTCGCGCCGGAGAAGAAGTCGCTTAAGCCAATTATTGCCCTGTTTACCAAAGCCAATGTCGAGCATAACGACGCCGAAAAACTATTGGCTAGCCTACAAGATAAGCCTATCTTCGCGACGTTAGTTGATGAGCTGCGCAAGTACAATGAAGCGTATGTCTTTCATGGCAACATCAAAACCAAAAATGGTAACGTTCAAATAACAGCGACGCATAGACAACTGCTGGCATTAAAACAGCTTAACGCGTTGGTTTATCTTCTTGCCAAAAGTGGCGACTTCATCTGTACCCATTGTCGACTTGATAGCGTGACGCGAGAAGATAAACAAAAAGCGTTTGCTATTCACGATATTGCCAGTAAAGAATTTGAGCAACTGGCGCAGATCTCCCATGTTCTTTACTGTAAAGACGTGTCTGCTTATCTTACTAATCTGACTCTTTCAGCAAAATGCGATTTCAAACCCTTGTCAAAAACCTTGAGGGCTAGCGGCAATAATTGGCGAATTGATTATGTAATGGAAGAGGATTTAGATAGACGCAGTGAGACACGTTACGTTATTGATAAACCTGCCTCTATTAAAGTTGGACTGCTGACATCGATTGATGCGCGGGTTGCTGATCTAAGTGCAAGCGGGATGAAGTTAATCGTTGCACCGAAAAGTGAGCTACAAAAGGAAATTCGTGTTTCAGTACCGGAACTGAAAATTAAAGGTGAAAAATATAAGGTTGTGCACTACCAAGCGGAAACGGGCGTGGTGAGGTTGTGTCTTGTTGAAGATACACGTAAGGCTAAAGTGAGCTCGAGCGTCGATCATATGGTTGAAGAAAATACCGCATATTTCAAAGTAAGAGATATTGCGCGTATTCAACGCTCAACTCACCGTTATATCTGGGAATTGGCGGTTAGGCATATGCCGTCTTTATCGGTACTATGTGTGATGAACCGCTTTACGTTAGACAGGCTCAAAACGGTGTATCAAAGTGACGCATCTGACGACCTTTATCCTTTTTCGCGCACTCAAAATATTATCCCACTGCACGGCTTTTTTGCAGACAAAGGGCAGGCTAAGCCCAAGTCACAAATTCTAGAGGCGATGTTTAAAGAAACATCTGAACAAGCGTTAGTGGTTCACTGCGTTAGAAAGAGCGATAGCCGCTTAGTGTATATAAAAGAACGCGACTTCCTTTTTTCTAAGTTGCGAACACAGATAAAAACTCAGTTAGATGAAGAAAAAATACATCTCAGTGCCACAGATGTCACCGCTATCCGGTGTCACGGTGCGATAACACCGTTAACTAAGAAGCGTCTTGCCCAGCTATCAAAGCTAGACAAAGCCATGTATGACAAGCTCGAAACGATGCAGGCGGGTTATACACACTGTATTTTTATTACTAATATGTCAGCCCTTCACCACGATTTAGTGGTAGACAATCTTATTGCCAAACCCCAACGACAGGATCTAGAAAGCGAAGGTGCGGCTTAATGCCAGAGCCCTCTGAGTGGGCAATTATCTATGCGGATTGGTATAACATCATTTCACTTACGCTTTTAGTGTTATCTCTTTTCGCATTTTGCTATTCTTGTAAATAAATCAACAAAAAAGGGTTGAGTGTTGAAAGGGATCCTAACGTTTCTTATCATTTTGGTGCTGCTCGCGATCGCGTTTGTCATTGGCTCACAAAATGAAGCACAAGTAACAGTTAATTATTTAATTGCTCAGGCGAATCTTCGCTTATCGACGTTAATAGCGATAACACTTTCAATTGGCGTTGGTATCGGAATTTTGGTAATGCTAATGAGCTGGCTAAAATTACGTGTTCAGCTGATGTCTGCGCAGTCTAAAATACAGAGTCTGGAACAAGAACACTAATGCTCGAACTGCTGTTTCTCCTTTTGCCTGTTGCGGCAGGTTACGGCTGGATAATGGGCCGAAATAGTGTCCGTCAAGCGCAGCGAAAGCAGTCTAGCATTCTATCTAAGCATTATTACAAGGGGCTAAACTTCCTTCTTTCAGACCAACCTGATAAAGCAGTCGATACGCTAATCAAAATGATTAACGTGAATAGCGATACAGTAGAGACGCATATCGCGATGGGGAGTTTTTTCCGTCACCGAGGTGAAATAGACCGCGCAATTAAAGTCCACCAGAATTTAGTTAGCCGCGATGAGCTTCAGCCTGCCCAACGAGAAAATGCACTGAGGGAGCTTGGTCACGACTACACACAAGCAGGCTTTCTAGAGCGTGCTGAAAATGCTTTTCTTCAACTGCTTAACAGCGATAAACACTACCTTGTAGCTCAACAGCAACTTTTCAGTATCTACCAGACCACGAAAGAGTGGGAAAGAGCCATAGAATTAGCCGAACGTATGGTGCAGTGTCATGGTGACAATGATGATTTGTGCGAACGCCTTGCACACTTTTATTGTGAACAAGCATCGGTTGAGTTGAAGAACGATAGCCAAGGTGCGGCATTGACCTTATTACAAAAAGCGGTAAACGCCGACGAACATGCGGTTAGGCCGTGGCTTATGTTAGGTGATATAGCGCTTGATCAAAAACGCTTTACTGATGCCAACGCGTACTTTACGCAAGTGGCCGAACGCGATATCAATTGGTTTAGCGAAGCCGTACCTAGTTTGGAAAAAATTGCTGAAGAAACTGACGACTGGGAAAGTTTTCAGAAGAACTTAGAAGCACACTGGCAAGAGTGTGCTACATCCTATTTAGCCATGGTTGATGTGCTTATGAAACGCGGTGAAACGGCACAGGCGGCTGAATACTTACTTGAGCAACTTCGCAAACGCCCGACTATGCGCGGCTTTAAAACCCTTATGGGGCTTTACATTGACCAGCTTTCAGATAAAACCACGGCTGATAGCTTACGCTTACTTAAAGAATTGGTGGAAAAGCAAATGTTGCAGCGCCCTAAATACCGCTGTGGCAGCTGTGGCTTTTCCGGTCGAAAATTATATTGGTTATGCCCTAGCTGTAAAAAGTGGGGCGTAGTAAAACCTATCAAAGGGCTAGACGGAGAATAAAAGAACATGCATGACCCACGCGTTATTGTTGCATTAGACTATGACAATAAAGACACTGCATTGGCGTTTGTTGATAAATTAGATTCAAGCTTGTGCAAGCTAAAAGTGGGCAAGGAGATGTTCACCTTATTTGGACCGGAATTCGTAAAAGCGCTAATCGCTAAAGGCTTTGACGTTTTCTTGGATCTTAAATTCCATGACATTCCAAATACTGTAGCGAAAGCGTGTAAAGCAGCGGCGGAGCTTGGTGTATGGATGGTGAACGTACATGCATCGGGCGGCCTACCTATGATGCAAGCAGCTAAAGAGGCGGTTGCAACAAGCAGCAATCCTCAAACTAAACTTATTGCGGTTACCGTTCTTACCAGCATGGATGAAGCGCAGTTGGCAGATGTAGTAAGCGGTGTTACACCAGAGCAACAAGTGCTGCGTCTGGCGGCACTAACAGAAAAAGCAGGATTAGACGGCATTGTCTGCTCGGCACAGGAAGCCAGCGCATTACGCGAAAAACACAGCGACGATTTTCTGCTAGTTACACCAGGTATTCGCCCAGTAGGCGCAGATGCTGGTGATCAAAAGCGCGTCATGACGCCTCCCGATGCTATGAAAGCTGGCGTGAGCTATTTAGTTATGGGAAGACCTATCACTAAAGCGGAAGACCCTATTGCCGTACTGAAAGCAGTAAACGCATCAATAAACGGTTAGACTTATTTCAAATACAAAAAAGCTCGGATGTGATGTTCACATACCGAGCTTTTTTATTCCGATATTCTTATTCAAGGGTATGGCCACAGCTCTACCCGAGACTAATCTTTAGAAATTATTCGCCTTTAAGCGCTATTTCAGCTGGTGTATAGGTAAGGCCTAGTTCTTCACCTAGCGCGTCAACCACAGCTTTGTACGTTACCTTACCTTCGTGCACGTTTAGACCGTTAAGCAAGTGCTTGTCTTCTAGCATCGCTTTCGCAGGGCCTTTGTTTGCAAGGGCTAAGCCGAATGGCAATGTGGCATTGTTAAGTGCCATTGTAGAAGTACGCGCAACGCCACCTGGCATGTTTGCAACACAGTAGTGAACCACGTCATCAACAATATAAACTGGGTCTTGGTGTGTTGTTGCTTTCGATGTTTCAAAGCATCCGCCTTGGTCGATAGCAACGTCAACAAGTACTGAACCAGGCTTCATTGCCTTAATCTGTTCGCGAGTAAGAAGCTTCGGAGCTGCTGCGCCAGGAATAAGTACCGCACCAACAACAAGATCAGCTTTTGAAGAGTAGTGCTCAATAGCGTCAACGGTAGAGTAAACCGTTTTTACTTGTCCGTTAAAGATATCATCGATTTGACGAAGACGAGGAAGCGAGCGGTCAAGAATAGTAACGTCAGCACCAAGGCCTAGTGCCATTTTTGCTGCGTTAGTACCAACAACACCACCACCGATAACCAGTACTTTACCTGGTGCTACACCCGGAACGCCACCAAGAAGTGTACCGCTACCGCCGTGTGCTTTTTCAAGGTAGTGCGCGCCAGCTTGAACCGACATACGGCCAGCTACTTCACTCATTGGTGCTAGTAGTGGAAGCCCACCGCGGTCGTCAGTCACTGTTTCATATGCGATACAAGTTGCACCAGACTCAACAAGCAGCTTTGTTTGCGTAGGATCAGGCGCTAAATGTAGGTAGGTGTATAGTGTCTGGCCTTTACGAAGCATTTTACACTCGTTAGGCTGAGGCTCTTTAACTTTTACGATCATTTCTGCTTCAGCAAACACTTGCTCAGCCGTTGATGCAATGGCTGCGCCTGCTTCGACATACATTTCGTTAGTGAAACCTATTGCTTCACCTGCGTTCGTTTCTACTAAAACGCTGTGACCGTGGCTAACAAACTCTTTTACAGCTGCTGGCGTCAAGCCAACACGGTATTCGTGGTTCTTAATTTCTTTTGGTACACCAACTAACATGTATAGTCCTCAATCTTATAGTGAGCTTCTAAGCGGCTCTGGTTGAACTTTTGATTAATAGTGTTCGGCTTTGAAGCACGTGAACATATTTGCGGAGTATACGTGATAAAAAAACGAACTATCTGCTGAAGAATGGGCGTTTGTAGCATATAATTCTCCTAAAAGATGCTTTTAAGATATTTTATATGCTGGTAAAGACACCAAAACACCTAGACCGAATAGACAGGAATATTCTGGCTCAGTTACAGAAAAACGGGCGTATATCAAACGTCGAACTTGCTAAAGAAGTGGGATTAAGCCCCAGCCCTTGTCTTGAGAGAGTTAAGAGGCTGGAGGCTCAGGGCTACATAAAAGGATATCATGCTGTCGTTGACCCAGAAAAGCTCGGCGCAGCTATGCTTGTGTTCGTAGAGATTACGTTAACGAAAACATCGGTAGATATCTTTGCAGAATTTTCTGCTGCAGTAAAACTGCATGACGATATACAAGAATGTCACCTGGTGTCCGGAGATTTTGACTTCCTCCTTAAAGCACGCGTTGCAGATATGGGAAGTTATAGGAAATTATTAGGTGATACTTTACTGCGCTTGCCCGGAGTAAGTGAGTCGCGGACGTACGTTGTGATGGAAGAAGTAAAAAGTACATCGTCGCTGCGCATTAATTTGAAGTAATGAAAGCGTGGCTCAATAGCGTGGTTTTGTGGTAGGCTGTGCAAAAATACAGTGTTTGTGTTTTACCAAAGGATTAACAGCACGCTAAAGCACAGGGTAGGGGATGGGTGTATTAATTCAGTTGTGCGCTCAGTAACTTACCAGAGAGTAAATCAATAATAATTATGTAGGAATAGCAAAGAGTTCGCTAAGCTCTTTGTTGCGGTTAGTACTGCGGTTACCGCATAGCGTAAAAAGCTATCTGCGGTAATACATGCGATGGAAATTGAAGGTTTTTTAGGGTTATGGCGCGATTAACAGGGGTTCAGCGAGTGTGGGAAGCAGGTATGATTATCGCCTGTGTTTTCGCCTTCTTCTTATTGCTGGCACTAGCATCTTTTCATCCAGGAGACCCAGGTTGGAGTCAGGCTGGATTACAACTCGACGTTCACAACTGGGTTGGAGCAACAGGGGCATGGGTCGCTGATCTTCTGCTATTCTCATTTGGTTTTTTAGCGTATTTGCTGCCTTTCGGCTCCGCCTTCTTAGGGTGGTTTCTATTCCAACACATTAAAGAACTCGATGAATTCGATTACCTTACTATTGGATTAAGAATTATCGGTGGGCTTTTGATGGCCCTCGGTGCAACGGGCATCGCCAGTATAAATTTTGACGACATTTACAACTTTTCAGCCGGCGGATTTGTTGGCGACGTAATTAGTTCAGCGCTAGTGCCTTACTTCAATACCGCTGGCACAATTTTGCTACTTCTTTGTTTCTTCTGTACGGGCTTTACCTTACTAACGGGTATTAGCTGGCTCACTATTATCGACAGGTTAGGTGAAGGTACGCTGTGGTTAGGACGTAAGACCCTTTCAGCGCCTCAGAGTTTGTTAGCATTTGAAATGCCGCGACTAGCCCTAGCTAACAAATCGTCTAATCAAAGTGGCGACGAAGGTGCAGAGCTAGATATTACCAGTATGCGCGCTGAACCTTTGGCTTCTACTGCACAGACAAAACCATCACAGACACAGAAAACTACGCCATCACGCAGTGAGCCTACCTTTAGCATTGACGATGTAGATGATGAGCCGCCGTTTTATACCTATGACGGAGACAAGTCTGTTCAATCTAATCCCAACGATACTGTCAACGCCGAGGAAGACGATGCGACATCAAGTACAGATGTAGATGCAGCTGAGACGAAAAAGTCGTCGTTCTCATTGTCAGGTATGCGTAGTGCGGTTACTGGTAGCTTTAAAGACAAAGTGGGTTTGGGTAAATCGAGCCAAGATGACTCAGCTCAGTCAGAAGATGATAGCAGTCAACATGAGCATAAACACCAAGCACAGCAAAGTCCGCATATTAACTTTGACGACTTAGAAGAGTTTGATGAAGACTTGCCTTACGAAACTGGAAGCAAGCCAATAACTTCTGCAAATAACAGCGCGCCATCTGTTGAAGGTAGCGAACCAAATACGGAAACGCTACAGTCGCAAACTGTTGAAACTCAGGGAGCGAGTCAAGGTGCTAACCAAGCATTTACGCCTGCTGCACTAGGTGCCAAACCCGTGAAGGCGAGGGCAGGTGAGTTAGATCCTGATTTACCACCTATGCCGTCCTTTGATTTACTTGAACGTGCCGACAAACATGAAAACCCGCTTACGCCAGAAGAGATTGAAGGTATTTCTCGTTTGGTAGAGGAAAAACTGGCTGACTTTAACATTGAAGCGACGGTGGTTGGCGTGTTCCCAGGCCCTGTTATTACCCGGTTTGAGCTTGATTTAGCACCTGGGGTAAAAGTGAGCAAGATCTCAGGGCTGTCGAAAGACTTAGCCCGCGCTATGTCAGCTATCTCGGTGCGTGTAGTGGAAGTTATTCCGGGTAAGTCAGTAATTGGCTTAGAACTGCCGAATAAAAAACGTGAAATGGTGCGGCTGAGCGAAGTTATTAGCTGCGATACTTTTCAGTCTAATAAATCACCATTAACCATGGTGTTGGGCGCTGATATTTCAGGTCAGCCAGTGGTGGTCGATTTAGCCAAAATGCCTCACCTTTTGGTTGCGGGTACTACAGGTTCAGGTAAATCTGTAGGTGTGAACGTTATGATTCTTAGTTTGCTTTATAAGAGCACGCCAGAAGATGTTCGCATGATCATGATTGACCCGAAAATGCTTGAGCTTTCCGTTTATGAAGGCATACCTCACTTGCTTGCTGAAGTGGTTACCGACATGAAAGAAGCCGCCAATGCCCTTCGTTGGTGCGTGGGTGAGATGGAGCGTCGTTATCGTCTAATGAGCGCTCTTGGCGTGCGTAACCTAAAAGGCTATAACGCGAAAGTAGAAGAAGCTATTGCTAATGGCACACCAATAAAGGACCCACTGTGGAAGAATGAAGAAAGTATGGATGCTGAAGCGCCTGACTTAGCCAAGCTTCCTGCTATCGTGGTAGTGGTCGATGAATTTGCCGACATGATGATGATAGTGGGCAAAAAAGTAGAAGAGCTTATCGCACGTATCGCACAGAAAGCACGTGCTGCGGGCATCCATCTAATCCTTGCCACACAGCGTCCATCTGTAGATGTTATTACAGGTCTGATCAAGGCCAACATTCCAACCCGTTGTGCATTCCAAGTTTCTAGTAAAATAGACTCAAGAACCATTCTAGACCAACAAGGCGCAGAAACTTTGCTAGGGATGGGTGACATGCTTTATCTGCCTCCTGGTAGCCCTGTGCCAACCCGTGTTCACGGTGCATTTGTGGATGATCACGAAGTACATGCTGTAGTTGCAGACTGGCAGAAACGTGGTGAGCCTGAATACATTGATGAGATCCTGAATGGCGAAGCGACGGCTGAAGTCTTACTGCCAGGCGAACAGCCTGAGGGTGAGGATCAAGAATTTGATGCCTTCTATGATGAAGCTGTGGCGTTTGTCACCGAAACACGTCGAGCTAGTGTGTCGAGTGTGCAGCGTAAGTTTAGAATTGGTTACAATCGGGCCGCGCGCTTGGTTGAACAAATGGAAATGAGTGGTGTCGTAAGTGCACAGGGGCATAACGGGAACCGTGAGGTTCTTGCACCGCCGCCCCACAAAGAATAACGAATGGATTGAATAAATGAATAAAGCAGTTTCGGTTTATTTTGTGAGTGCATTGGTAACGGCAGGTACAGCAATGACTGCTGCTAACGCTGCGGTAGAATTAGATACAACAGGTTCAAATATAGGCAAGAACAATGCTCACGAGGTTGTCAGTGTTCATGACGCTATTCAGGCTAATGCCACAGTAAACACTAGTCAGCCTAAAACTTCATCGCTTATCAATGATTCTGCGAGTACTTCACTGCAGGCTTTGTTAAGCAATATGAAGCAGTTTCGTGCAAGCTTTGCGCAGACAGTAGTCGATGCACAGCAAAATGTCGTTCACGAAGCACAAGGCACGCTGACCATGACCCGCCCCAATAAGCTTCGCTGGGAAACAACGTTTCCTGATGAAACCCTTTTGGTTGCCGATGGCGAAGCGGTTTGGAATGTGGATACCTTCGTAGAGCAGGTGACAGTCCTATCTCAAGACAATGCGATTAAAGATAACCCTATTGTTTTGCTTACATCGACAGATGAAGCAACGTGGTCAAAGTTCTCTATCAGTCAATTAAATAGCGGTTCATCGGCCGTAACACCTGAAAATGGCGCGGCAGACAACATCAATGGTGTGAGCGTAACAAAAAGCTACCAAATCACGCCTAAAGAACAAGGCGGCCAAATCGCAACGCTTACATTAACCTTTAACCAAGACAGTGAACTCGCTTCGCTTAATATGCTCGATGCGCAACAGCAAATCAGCACTTTGGTGTTCAGTAATATTGAAACGCGTTTTCCAGTGCCCGCTGATACGTTCTCAGTTGATATTCCAGACAGCTTCATAATTGATGACCAGCGTTAATCAAGATTTCGCGCCCCTCGCGGCGCGAATGCGCCCGGTCACCATAGAGCAGTACAGCGGTCAAGAACACTTACTTGGCGAAGGCAAGCCTCTACGTAAAATGTTAGAGGCGGGTCACTGTCATTCTATGATTCTGTGGGGGCCGCCCGGTACCGGTAAAACTACCCTTGCTGAACTCATTGCTCAATACACCAACGCATCTGTATTGCGTATTTCTGCGGTTACCTCTGGGGTAAAAGACATCAGAGCCGCCATGGATACGGCTGAAGAAAACGCCCGTTATAACCAGCGAACCTTGTTGTTTGTTGACGAAGTACACCGATTCAACAAAAGTCAGCAGGACGCGTTTCTTCCATTTGTTGAGTCTGGCGTTGTTACCTTTATTGGCGCAACGACAGAGAATCCCTCGTTCGAATTAAATAAAGCGCTTTTATCTCGTGTACGTGTTTATGTGCTAAAGACACTCGAACACGAAGCACTGTCTGAATTGATTGATAGAGCGCTAAGCGATACCGAAAAGGGTCTGGGTGACAGAGCCCTTGGTATTGAAGAAACAGCCAGAAACGCGCTTATCGATTTAAGTGGCGGCGACGCACGTCGTCTTCTCACCTATTTAGAGCTTGCTGCCGACTTCACCGGAGCAAACGAAATAACCGTAAGCGATGTTGAGCATGCGGTAGGCGAGAAAGTTGCTAGTTACGACAATAAAGGCGACACCTTCTACGATCTAATCTCCGCGTTTCATAAATCTGTTAGAGGCTCAGATCCAGACGCAGCCCTTTACTGGTACGCAAGAATTCTTGATGGCGGGGGAGACGCGCTGTATGTAGGAAGACGTCTACTTGCTATCGCGTCTGAAGACATTGGTAATGCAGACCCAAGAGCAATGCAACTTTGTATTAATGCCTGGGACACGTTTCACCGAGTAGGGCCTGCAGAGGGCGAGCGCGCTATTGCTCAAGCTGCGGTATATTGTGCGTTAGCTGCAAAAAGTAACGCGGTATATATGGCGTTTAACGAAGCAAAAGCATTGGCACGTAAAACCTCTGATGCACCTGTTCCCATGCATTTACGCAATGCGCCTACGTCGCTTATGAAAGAGCTCGGTCATGGCGATGGTTACCGCTATGCACACAACGAGCCGAACGCGTTTGCCGCGGGTGAGTCTTACTTTCCGGAAAGCCTTACCGGAACTCGCTTGTATAACCCTAATGAACGCGGTTTAGAGAAAGCTTTGAAAGCCAAGCGTGAATTTCTCGATTCACTTAATGCGAGAAGTAACAATAAAAGGTAAAGTTGCAGACAAGTAACTCAACTAGTTCAGATTATATGAATTAGTTAATAAAAAAATGCGCTAGGGAGTTTTCGTGCCTCAAGGGTTAGCTTTGTATTGTTTTATTGCCGCTGGCGGTGCGACTGGCGCCTGTTTACGCTATTTTGTTACCACAAGTGTTGATTCCTTATTTGGAAAACACATGCCGTTTGGTACACTAACGGTGAATGTGGTCGGGTCGTTCGCACTCGCATTACTGTACGGTTTTATCGAACGTCATGATTTAAGCGACTCTCCTTACCGAGCGCTTATCGGTGTAGGGCTATTAGGTGCCTTTACTACATTCTCAACATTTTCCGTTGAAACCTTAACTTTATTAGAAAACGGGTTGTGGCTCAAAGCCGCAGCAAATGTATTTCTTAACGTTGGCGCTTGCCTAATAGCAGGTTGGCTAGCCATTCAATTGATGAAAGGATAATTAGAAACACATGTTAGATCCAAAGTGTTTGCGAAGCGATATAGAACAAACAGCTAAGCGATTAGCTGCCCGTGGTTTTAACCTCGATGTAGCAGCTTTCAGTTCGCTTGAAGAAAAAAGAAAAACACTTCAGTCCAGAACACAGGATCTGCAAAACGAGCGTAACGTACGAAGTAAATCCATAGGTAAAGCAAAAGCGCAGGGCGAAGATATTGCACCGCTATTGGCTGAAGTGGGTAAGCTTGGTGACGAGCTTGACGCCGCTAAAGCGGAACTTAGCGAACTGTTGGAAGAAATTAACACCCTTACGCAAGGCATTCCTAATTTGCCACACGAGTCTGTACCAGCGGGTAAAGACGAAGATGACAATGTTGAGATTTCTCGATGGGGCGAACCACGCACGTTTGATTTTGAAGTTAAAGATCATGTTGATGTGGCTGAAGGCTTAAACAACGGCTTAGATTTCGCCACCGCAAGTAAGCTTACGGGAAGCCGATTTGTAGTGATGCGCGGCGATATTGCTCGCCTAAATCGTGCAATTGCTCAGTTCATGCTAGATACCCATACACAAGAACATGGCTACCAAGAGATGTATGTGCCTTACTTGGTTAACGCTGACAGCCTTTATGGCACGGGTCAGTTGCCTAAATTTGGTGAAGACCTATTTCACACCAAGCCAGCAACTGAAGAAGGACAGGGGCTTAGCCTAATTCCGACTGCAGAAGTTCCGCTAACTAATATCGCACGCGATGAAATATTAGATGCGAAAACGCTGCCTGTGAAAATGACTGCGCATACGCCTTGCTTCCGCTCAGAAGCTGGTTCGTACGGTCGTGATACCCGTGGCCTTATTCGTCAGCATCAGTTCGATAAGGTAGAACTTGTACAGTTAGTTAAGCCGGAAGAGAGCTTTGACGCGCTAGAAGCACTTACAGGACACGCAGAAGTTATTCTTCAAAAGCTAGAGTTGCCGTACCGCAAAGTGTTGCTTTGTACTGGTGATATGGGCTTTGGTGCATGTAAAACCTACGATCTTGAAGTATGGCTACCTGCGCAAAATACCTATCGTGAAATTTCTTCATGTTCAAACATGTTGGACTTCCAAGCACGACGCATGCAGGCTAGGTTCCGTAACCCAGAAACGAATAAAACAGAACTTCTTCACACATTGAATGGTTCTGGTTTAGCAGTAGGGCGTACGCTTGTTGCTATTTTAGAGAACAATCAGCAGGCAGATGGAAGCGTTACGATTCCAAAGGCGCTTGTGCCTTACATGGCAGGCCAAGAAGTTATCAAAGCGACTAGTGCTTAAATAAAATTTACCAGTAGATAACTCATGGCAAATTCAATCGGGTCTGTTATCTACGAACATCAAAAAAATCCGGTACCGTAAAAGGTATCGGATTTTATAATTTACCCACCTACCACCGAATCTCATACTTATTGTTAAGTAAGTTTGTATACTATTTAAGCAAACCCTTAGCATGTAATAAAATCCATATATAAACAACATCTTATAGCTCAAAAAAATAAGCAAAAAAAGTTGTTTCTAAATGTAAATGGATAGCGCTTTTTGGTCATAAATCGCATATATTTCATGCGCTAAAGTCGTAATTGACACTTACAATTATATCTTATACTTTTGGCTAATGTTGCGCTCGACGTAACAAAAATGAAATGTAGATTAGCCTCAATCAACATAATGAAAATAGGTCGTATTTACATTTACTTAAAAAAAGAAAGCTTCATGGATAAACGGACTTACCTTTCAGGTACTTCTGTTTGTTCAGAAAGCCGAATTCCAGGGAACAAATATGGAAAACCGAAACACACTAAACCGATTATCTCAGGGGATAATCATAGCGCTTGGCTTAGGCGCAACGCCTTATGTCGCCGCTCAAGATTCTGCGGAACAAGACGCTGAAACAGTAGAACAGATTTCAGTTGTTGGCTCTCGTATCCGTACCGACTCTTTTGCGAATGACACACCTATCGATATTATTTCTGTAGAAGATGCTGAAGGTGAAGGCCTCAAAACACTGGGCGAATTACTTCGTACAAGTACAGCTGCGGCGGGTTCAAGCCAAATAACTGCAGCGTTAACGGTTGGTTATGTAACTGATGGCGGTACTGGTGCAGAGACTGTTGGTCTTCGCGGCCTAGGTGCAAACCGTACGCTTATTCTATTAAACGGCCGTCGTGCTGGACCTGCGGGTACACGCGGTGCTGTATCTGCATTCGACTTGAACAGCATTCCACTTTCAGCAATTGAGCGTGTTGAAATCTTAAAAGACGGTGCATCAGCACTGTATGGTTCAGACGCGGTAGCCGGTGTAATTAACATCATCACCAAGAAAGGTGACGAGAAGACGGTAAACGTTGATATTAGCCAGCCGATGGAATCTGGCGGTGAAGATCGCCGTATTAACATCTCTTTTGGTGAAGAGTACGCAGAAGGCTCATTCCGTGTGACTGCTGACTACCGCAAGGTGTCAATGCTTCGCCGCGGCGACCGTGACTACTTCAACTGTACTGAACGTCTACAGTTTGCTGAGGATGGTTCGCGTACCGATCCTATCGATCCGCGTACTGGCGATTACCACTGTAGCGAAACAGGTTACGGGTTATGGCTATATGGTGGTGTATCTTCAGCTTATGGCGGCAGTTTGCAGGCTGCATTTGATTACGACAACTTTTTCGCGAATAACGGATACGAAAGCATTAACGATGCTAACGTTGGCTTTACAACACCAGAAGGCTGGTATCCGGTTTCATTCAACGATAACTATGCCAGTGAAGGTTGGTGGGATCAAAATCATCCATTCTTAGGCCAGCAAACTGTTGTACCAGAAACGCAAAACGCTTCAATTTATGCTACTGGCGAATACAATCTTACTGATGATGTAGTTGTTTACGGTGAATTTATTCACAGCCGTCGTACAACAAAGACTGATGACTATCGTCAGTTCTGGACTGCGGATGTTGGTACGCTATCTACCGATGTTTTAGATGGCTTTGATGGTGATGGTTCTGTATTCCCTGTTGCGTTAACTGACCACTTTAGCTCAGAAATTCAAGTTGACTATACCCGTGGTGTTGTTGGTGCTACCGGCGATATTGGCTTCTGGACTTGGGACTTATCTTACCAGTACAGTTACAACGACGGAAAATACGAACAGGACATCATCTATAACGACGCAATGCTAATGGCCCAGTTTAATGCGGCTGACGGTGTGAGCTGCTCTGGTGAAGTAACAGAGTTTAGCGGCAACACGTGTGTAGATATCCCATGGACTGATCCTCAGTTCCTTTTCGGTAACAGAACTCCAGCACAAGAAGCGTTCTTATTTGGTCGTGATTACGGCCAAACAACTTACGACCAACAAACCCTTGAAGGTTATGTAACAGGTGACCTGTTCTCTTTACCAGCTGGTGAAGTAGGCGCAGCGTTCGGTTTCCAAATTCAAAAAGATGAAATCGAAGATACTCCTGGAGAGAATACCCTTAACGGCAACTCCTGGGGTCTTTCTGGCGCGGGCATTACAGCTGGTGACCAGTTGACTAAAGCAATTTACGCGGAAGTTAAAGTTCCACTTCTAGAAGACGTAACAGGCTTTGAAAGACTAGACCTAACTGCCTCTGGTCGTTGGAACGATGTTGATACTTATGGTTCAGACACAACGTTTAAATTAGGCTTGAACTGGTCAATCATCGATGGCGTGAGCGTTCGTGCGAGCCGCGGTACGTCTTTCCGTGCTCCAGCACTGTACGAGCTATACCTTGCAGAGCAGACTGGTTTCGCGGGTCAGCTAGCTATCGACCCATGTCTTGACTACGTAAATCAGTTCGATTCAGGTGCAATCAACGATACAGTATTTGCAAACTGTCAAGCTGAAGGTATTCCTGCGGATTACGAGCAAGGCGGAAGTTCGGCATTGCTTGTTACAAGTGGCGGTGTAGGTCGTCTTGAAGCAGAAACTTCAGTTGCAGAAGGTATCGGTCTTGTTCTAACAAGCCCTGAAGATACGTTCGCATTCTCGATTGACTATTTCAACATTGAGATTTCAAACGAGATTGACAACTTGGGTGGTGCAGACATCGTAAACCGTTGTTATAACTCTATCGATTTTGCTAACGAGCCGCTATGTGATCTGTTTACACGTAGAGACGGTTCAGACGCAAACGATTTTGGTATTGACCAGGTTAACGGCGGTTACGTAAACATTTCATATCAGCGTGTACGTGGTGTTGACTACAACTTCACTTACGATGAAGAATTCGATTGGGGTAACGTTCGTTTCCGCGTAGAACACACTATGCAGATTGAAAAGTTCGGCCTACTGTTTGAAGATTCTCCGTATAACAATGAAGTTGGTGAAAACGGTGTTCCTAAGCACGTAGGTGTTGCACGACTAACCTATGGTAGAGACGACTGGAGCGTTACGTGGACAGCAAGCTACTTTGATTCTACTAACGACTACGAGTACTACGGAAGTGAAACCAACACGACCACGCTTAATGGTGAAACGGTCACGTTTATCGATGAGACTAAATGGACGACATACCACGCGGTATCAAGCTCATTTGCTTACGAAGACTTTGACTTTACTGTTGGTGTAGCCAACTTGTTTGACGAAGAACCACCTCAGCTATCAGCAAGTGGTTTTGAGTTAGGTAACTCAGCTCTTTACTCTCAATATGACTTTATCGGTCGAAGAGTATTTGCTAACGTAAAATACAACTTCTAAAAATTTGACTTGAAGTAGTAAGCCTCCGTTAATCGGAGGCTTTTTTCATGGAGAAAATTAAAAAATGAAAGCGCGTTTGTCTTTATTGAAAACGATTATGCTGGGAAGCCTAGCTTTTTCTTGCACATCTTATGCGGACGTTCAGCAACCTATTATTGAAAGTTATGCAAAGCATGCTCAATATTTGGATATTAAAATTTCCCCCGAAGGTACCTACTTAGCTTCAACATCCCGCAGCGAAGATGGATTAATTTCCCTGACAGTTTTAGATATCAAAAAACAAGAGGTTGTGTCGATTACGCGTGGGCGCGGGAAAGAGTCGGTCAGTACATTTAACTGGCTAAATGATGATCGTCTCTTATTAACAATGGCTCGTGAAGTGGGCTCCTTTGAGCAACCGCTGCCCACAGGCGAACTTATAGCTATGAACGCTGACGGAAGTGACAGCACGATATTAACTGGCTGGCGTTCAGAAAGTGGCGATAAGCGGTTCTCTCAAATTGTTGACTATTTACCATCAGATCCTGATGCCGTTGTGGTTTACAGCGTTGATTTGACCGCGAGAGAGCCTTACCTAGATCTTTATAAGATGAAAGTAAGCAATGGGCGGAAAAGTGGTATGGGAAGAATGCCGCTACGTCGCTATGCGGGCAGTGGAGCAGGGGTTATTACTGGAACCAACGGCAACGTATTGGCGATGTTTAACTCTGACCCTAACGAAGATAATAAGCAAACGTTAATCGTTAGATCGTCTCCCGAAAGTGATTGGTATACAGCATATGAAGCCGGTGCATACGACCCATTTTTCCAACCTTTAGTTTTTTTAGCTGATAACAAAACTCTTGTTGGTTTAAGTACCATAGAAACAGATACACAAGCACTTGCTACATTTAATGTAGATACAAAAAAGCACACTGTTCTTTACGCACATGACAAAGTGGATGTTTCACCCATTGTTCACGTTCAAAATGGCCAAGTAAGAGAAGTTCAAGGGGCTTCTTTTGAATATTTGGGTATTGAGTCTGTATTTTTGGACGGTGTCCAGTATAGTGAAGATCAAAAAATATTAGCAAGCTTAACAAATACCTTTAAAGGGCAAATGGTTCAAGCAACGTCTTCTACTAATGATACAAATCAAGTGATCTTTCGTGTTGGTAACGCGAATAACCCCACAGTTTTTTACTTGTTTGACAAGTCAGCACGTAAACTCGTCAAACTCGCTGATACTAGGCCCTGGCTTAAAGATCTAACGATCCCTAAGTCACAACTAATCACCTATAAAGCAAGAGACGGTCAGGAAATTTCGGCAGTTCTAACGCTTCCTGATGGAAAATCTAAAAACCTTCCTTTTGTTTTACTTCCCCATGGTGGGCCACACGGTCCTTATGATTCATTAAGTGGAATGGACAGCGATGCCAAGGTATTAGCGTCACATGGATACGCAGTACTGCAACCGAACTTCCGTGGATCGGGTGGCTATGGTCTTCCGTTTGAAAAATCGGGATTCCGTAAGTGGGGTACCACGATGATAGATGACATGACTGATGGAACAATGCACCTTGTTAAACAAGGTATAGTTGATAAAGACCGCATGTGCGTTTACGGTGGTTCATATGGTGGTTATGCTGCATTACAAAGTGTAATCCGTGAGCCTGATCTTTACCAATGTACAATTGGTTTCGTGGGTGTATACGATTTAGACATGATGCTTGAGAAAGGTGACATCCCTGAAAACCAAGCAGGCATTAACTACCTTAATCAAGTGCTGCCAACGGGTGGTGAAAGGGATTTACAGTCTCCAGTTAAAAATGTAAGCAAAATAAAAGTTCCTGTTTTCATTATTCAGGGTGAAGAGGACGTACGTGTACCTAAAGAGCATGCATTTGCCTTGCGTGCTGAGTTAGAAAAGCGCAACATGCCCTACGAGTGGATGATGAAATCAGGCGAAGGCCATGGTTTCTATAAGCCTGAGAATAACGTAGAGCGTTGGGATGCAATGATCAAGTTTTTGGATAAACATACTCAGTAAACGGCATGCTTTACTGCAACTAGAAATTGCAAATAAAATCAAAAGGAAACGGTTAGCTACCGTTTCCTTTTTTTATTTTTAGCTTTGTTTTCTAGCATTAAGGGTTACTATTAGACAGGTTAATAAATAAAAAAGAGAAGGAATACATGTGCGGATTTATACAGCGTATTACTGACTCACCAGACGTTATAGCGCTACTTGAAGAAGTCGGGCTTACACAAACCATACCGCTTTTTGTCAACGAATCTTCCACAAGCAATGTCATTAACTTTTATCCTGCGTTTGGCAAAGTGCCTGAACGACAAATTACTAATTTAATAGTATCGGGTGATAGCACCATCGATGCAACGTGGTGGTTCGACGCAAAACCTAATGGAAACACGCTTGCTGTAGGTGATAGAACAACATTTAACGCTCGAAATCTCGATAGCCCTTATTGGAGCCAGTTCATTCTTGAACGACGCGCTGTGGTTGTAGCAACTGCAGTAGGAGAGTCAAATCCACTTGGCAAAGGAAAAGCGCACTATCTAATGAAACCGGTTACTGGAGCATTGCTCATTGGCGCGGTATACCGGCGGTTTAGTAACGGTTTATTTTCCTGTGCTGTAGTGACGCGCCCACCCGTAGAGGGATTTAGTCAGTATCATGAAAAATCCATTCCTTGCTTTCTTCCCCATAATGCACATGCGATAAATGCGTGGTTAGCGGCAGACACACAAGGCTCGTTGAACAATGAGGTAGAATATATTTTGAATAATCCTAGTGTTTATACCGATCTTGAAGTCACACGAGTAAAGACGTTTAAAAGCGCAGAGGCAATCGGTGAGGTTAATGTGTTAAAAGCTAGCGAAAACCGCTAACTTTTACTTATAAGCGAGTAAGAGAAGGCGGCAATGACAACAGCCGCCTGTGACAATCTAACTACTAAATAACGTTTTATTTAAGGTAGGAAAGCAAGGTTTCCTCGTCTGCACCTAAAACATTCTTTTTCACTTCTTTGTCGACGACGTCTGAACATTGAGATGACATTCCGCCTCTCAATTTGCCAAGGAACCCAGGCCCACTAATAATATCTATCGAGCCCAACGCACCTCGTTTACGCTCACCATCTAGCCAGTCAGCAATGTCGCTAGCGAAGCGCTCATCTTCGAGTTCAGCGGCATCTTTTCGATTCATGCTATCAACGCCCGGCACCTGCGAAGCGGGAACCGATTGTCTGCCGGGTTTATCTGTATAAATGTCTTGGTCACTCGCGCCACTAAACTCATTGTGCCATTTTTTTACTTCAACAAGCGCACTTCCATGGTTGGTATAGGTGTAAGCTGTGGCGTCGTCGTGGTTGGCCACAATTACGTAGTGTTTTTGAACTGTCATACAGCCTCCTATGTCCATTTATGTAAAACATTCACGTTTATGATGTTCGGTAAAAGGCAAGTATGAAAAATATGCCTGAAACCCGAGATAAAACGCTAATGTAAGAGGGGAGTTGCAATATCAACACCAAAGCTAAAACAAATAACTGTAGGGCGGCGACTCTGCTCGCTACCTCGAATCGGGGTTCAACCCGTGCAAAGCGCTTGGTAGGAATAATAACTAGGAAGAAGCGAGTTATGCTTAATCCATAAGATTAAGGTAATTTATCTAATCGTAATATATGTTTTTAAACAATAATATTGATTGTAAGGGGGTTGCAGTCTACATTAACCATTATAAGAAATAGGACATAAGAAATAAGAGATAAGGACTTTTCAATGAATAAAATAGGAATTTTAGCGGCGTTTCTATTCTTACCCGCAATAGTGAATGCTTCGACCATGAATGAATCTGAGCAGCCAAACTCCCTTAATAGCCCGAAAAAGGCCTCTTTTACATCAACTACAAAGGCATTATCTGAAACATCAGCCACATGCTATGTTGTTTCTGAATACTACAAAGGAGCAAGGAGGCAAAAAGTGGTCAGCAACCAAATTGAAAGTCGCATTATAGACCACGTGAACGCTAAAGATTTAAATCTCAATGATTTAGGTAAAGGTGAGGAATTGACTGGTCTAGAAATTGAAATTGATGGCCATTCAGTAGACCTTAATGTTCATCGTGACTTAAGTGGAGAGTCTAGCATTGCTATTGTTGGTGACGCTGAGAATCGCTTAGTTTTTCGACTTGGCTTTTTGTCGGAACTCTCTACAAATCATAAATATAAGTTAAATTCGGTAGCATTAAGCCTAGAGAGAGGCATGTCTAAAATTGATGGGATGACCCATGCGCTAGCATTTATGGATGGCGAAATAGATGAGACAACTAATACCATTGCTGACGACGAGCAGTGCCGAAGAGAACTTGCTAAAAAACAGGCAAAAAACCAATATTGGGGGGCTTATATTGGCCCAGGTCTAGATTCTTCAAATATTTTAGAGCCCCTTTCTCCGGGAATTTGCAAAAGAACAGCGAGTATGCGTACTTGCTATGCGAGTAATGGCCAGACTCTTTGTGCAGAGACAGTGTACTCTTTTCCGGAGCAGTGCGATTGACGGAAAATAGAACTTAGCGATGCCTGGCCTTTTCAATATCGCCTTTACAAGCATTTCGCAGGTTTAGGTAATCCTGCCAGTTTGGTGGCTTGCTTAGCCGGGCCTTTTTTAAAAAGTCGTTGCAGGTAGCGGCTATTACCTTTTTCTGGCCCAAACTTATTGGCCATAGCTTTCACCAAAGCACGAATCGCTGGGCTGGTTTCGTACTCTTCATAGAATGCGCGTACGAAGCGCACCACTTCCCAGTGGGCTTCGGTTAATTCAATGTTCTCTTCTTGCGCCAGCAACTCAACCATACCTTCTTCCCAAAGGGTATAGTCGAGTAAATACCCGGCTTTGTCTGTAGGGATCGCTTGCCCTTTATAATTGAAGCTATAGGTTTCTTGTGTCATGAAAGGGGTATCCAGTGCTGATTTTTTGCTGATATTGCAGCAAGTTCTTTGTGGGAAATTGGATTAAAATGTTCGGGAAGATTTGCGCCCCTGGTATCCGCATCTGTACTCAAGAACGACAGGTTAAGCGTTGGTTTGTCTTTTGCCGTGCCTTTTGTCGTACTCTCTACCGTGCTTTTTACCGTATTGGCCAGCTGCTCAAAAAACGCGGTGTTTAATGCAGGGGCATAAACGCCATCACCAACAAATACAACGTAAGTAGAAGTCGATTGCTCATAAGTGGCTTCAATAAGCTGTTTGTATTCAGTGCTCAAAATTGGCGTTGAAATAGTAATAAGCATTAGAATGTCACCACATGATCTACGCTTTGGATAAGCGTGACTTTTTCTTTTGGGGTTACCCACTCACAGTCTAACTCATCAACTAAATTGTTATTTGAAAGAACCTGCTCAATGTCGTAGGTATCTGCACTTGCTTTACACACAAAGCATTCTTCGATATCGAAAAACGGCATGCTAGCTAAACGTTTGGTGTGATTTTTTAGTCCTTTGGTAGACGCTGCCTTAACAAGCTGCAGTACACCTTGGCTTTCAAAAAGCACTTTAACATCGTGCCCATAGTTTGTTGCAGCAAGCGCAAAATCTAAACCGTCTTGGCTTTTAGCATTGGAAAAAGGGCTTTGCGTAAACCTAATAAGTAGTTGCGCCATTAGAATTGTACCAACCTGTTGCAATCATGGAGCGCAGTGAAGAATTCGCCCAAGCCAGCTTGCTCGAAAGGCGCGGTTAAGTTGGCCTGAGACAACCCATTCACTTTCGCCTCTAACTCACTAACAATACCTCGCTTAACGGCGGCGGTAATGCATACAAGTAATTTCACGTTGTGCTCAGTAGCTAGAGTCTTCCAGCTATCAAGTACGAACAGCTCGTCGCCCGTCTTTAGCATTAAGTTATTGGTGTGGTGTACACCTTCGCTATAAAAGAAAACGTTGTTTATTACATCACCATTATCGATTACACCTTGTGCAAAGGAGAGGGCGCGTAACGCTGTATCGCCTTGAAACGGTGATGATGTGATAAGTACTGAATATTCTGCCATACAAATAAAAACACCCCGGTTAAGGGGTGTTTCTCTTTAAACCTTTAACGCTGTTTTAATCGTCGCCACCAAACGCACCTAGAAGGTGAAGGATAGACGTGAACAAGTTGTATATGTTCAAGTATAGCGAAACTGTTGCACGAATGTAGTTTGTTTCACCACCGTGGATGATACGACTTGTATCAAACAAGATGAAACCTGACATAATAAACACAATCGCTGCACTGATTGCTAAGCTTACCGCTGGAACTGCGAAAAAGATGTTCGCAATTGCCGCAACAAGCACTACAACTAGACCTACTACCAAGAATCCGCCCATAAACGAGAAGTCTTTCTTAGTGGTAAGTGCGTAGCCAGAAAGCGCGAAGAACACAAGGGCTGTTGCACCTAGCGCTTCCATGATCAAGCCTGGGCCCGCAACGCCTAGATAGAAATTAAGCGTGTAACCTAGTGATGCACCCATTAAACCTGTGAATGCAAACACCCAGTAGATACCAGATGCTGAATCAGCTTTTTTCTGAACTACAAATAACGTAATAAAAGCGCCGATAGTCATAACAAGAGACATCATAGGAGAAATGCCTACTGCCATTGCTATACCAGCACAAACCGCACTAAACGCCAGTGTCATCGCAAGCAGCATATAGGTGTTGCGTAGAACCTTGTTCGTCTGCAATACCGATGGTTGAGATGCACTTGAATACATCGAACGTTGATCCATTGTTTCCTCCAACAGGACTTATGATATGACCAAAATGGTACACAATTATTTAGTGTATGTTGTATGGGTTTTAGTTCCCATTTTCAAGTAGTTTCAGATGAAAATGGTGTCAGGTGAATATAAAAACATCTCTTATACGTGCTAAACAGTCTATTTGATTGAAATCTCGGCACTTAGACAACTTTTTTAAATTTTCGCTTTACAGTCATAAAAATATCATTAAGATACGCAGCACTTCAGGAGAGTTGGCAGAGCCCGGTTTAATGCACCTGACTTGAAATCAGACGTGGGGTCAAACCCACCGGGGGTTCGAATCCCTCACTCTCCGCCATATTATGAAAGCCCGCACATTGTTGCGGGTTTTTTTATGCCTGTCTACCACGCTAGACTTTCGTATAAGACCACAGTCGCATTGTTACATTCCGTTCACATGTTTAGGCTTGCGCTTTTCTTCGCGCAATCTAAAGGTGTTATGTGTCACAAGAAAGTTCTTCTTATCAAAATCTTCACAAGCCGAGCAGTAGTTTTAAATCAAGAGACGATTATTTAAATCACGAACTTCAAATACTTTCTCCAAAACGTTGGCGGTTGAACCTGCCTGGTAAAGACTACCGCGTTGAGTGGGAAGACTTTGTGCCAGGCATGGCGGCGACCATAGGAAAAATCGTTATGGTTGCCGCCGTAGTAGGTGCATTCGCAGCACCGCTGGGGCTATCTCCTGAGTTTGTTATTGAAAACGTGCGCTTTGAATTACTCATTGCAGCAGTCTTGTTCGTTGTTCTGATTTCCGGTTTCCTAAACCCGTCAGCTAATTTAGCAGGCACACACGGCCCCTTACTGCCCTTGGTACCCCTTATTGTTGCATCTGGCGGCCATCCCATGGCGCTCGGCCTGCTCATTGGACTATTTGGTTTTATTTTAGGAGTAACGAAGGGCGGCAGTGTGCTTGCTAGGCTAACCAGTAACGGTGTATGCGGTGGGTTGCTGTTGTACTTAGGGTTTATTGGCATTACAGGCCAGGTGAAGAAACTCTTTGCGTGGGCAGAAAGCTTCGATATGGCTTACTTAGCCTTCGTGGTGATCATTGCCACTATTTTAATGTATGCATGGCTAGAGCATATTCAAAAGCGCTGGCTAGCCATTCCGCTTGGTGCGGTGATGGCGGCGGTCATTGCGTTTTCCTTCGGTGCGCCATTTGAATTCACAACGTCGCCGGGTATGCCTAACTTGAACCCTGCTTATTGGTGGGGGGAAGACACAGGTTGGAAACTAGGCCTGCCAGACTGGTCACATTTCATCGCTGTGCTGCCTTTTGCTGTGCTGGCTGTGTCTATGTGGTCGCCAGATTTCTTAGGTCATCAAGTCTTCCAAAAGCTTAGCTACCCTAAAAAAAGTGAACGAGCGCACATGAATATAGATGACACCATGATTGCTGCATCTAGTCGTCAGGCAGTGGGAAGCCTACTGGGAGGGGGGAATATCTCATCTTCGTGGGGGACCTACATTATTCCGGCTTCAATCGCGCGCAGACCCATACCCGGTGGTGCATTAATTACTGGGTTTTTGTGCGTTGTAGCGGCACTTTGGGGTTACCCCATGGATTTAGCAATTTGGCCGCCAGTGCTATGCGTTGCGCTTATTGTTGGGGTCTTTCTGCCGCTGATGGAAGCCGGTATGCAAATGACGCGTGAAGGTAAAACGACCCAGTCTGCCGCATTGGTAGTGATCTCATCTGTATTAGTTAATCCGGTATTCGGATGGTCTTTTACCATGCTTTTGGATAATTTGGGGCTCGTTGGGTGTAAAGATAGAGCTGGAGAGCTCGGCAAAGCAGGGCGTTGGCTAATTCCAGGAATTACGTTTTTGGTGTTATGTACCGTTATGGCACTAATTGGTATGTTCCCGGGTGTGCCCGCGATTATGGAAACCTTCAGAATGTAATGCAAACTGATAAACGATGTCTATTCACGCTTAGTTGCTGGGAAAAAAGAACTCGACTAATGGTTGTTGAGTAAGACAGTCGAGTTTACATCGTTAGCATCAGAGCATTTCGAGCGCAAATGGATAATAGATTAACAGCGTGAGCGTACTGACTCACGCTGTTCTTATTTGGCTAACGCTCTTTGGTTACTTTTAAATAGGATGAAGTTGCCAAATAAAATGCATAGGCAGGGTTACGCGTACCACTTTTTTTATTTATCCCAATAAGGCGTATCTTCAAAATAATTCGATAAAAAGTCGATAAAAACCCGAAGCTTATTAGAGATAAGCTTTCGGTGGGGATAGACAGCATATAGAGAAATGGCTTGCGGTACGAAGTCATGCAGTATTGACACGAGTTCACCATTTTTAAGTGCTTCACCAGCAATAAATGTAGGTTGAAGTACATATCCTTCACCTTGTTTTGCCACGTTGGTGAGTACTTCTCCGTTATTGGCGGTTAGCCTAGGTGTTACTTTATTTGCATTAGCCTTAAGTGCCGCAATAAGCTTAGATTCATCGTTATCGTAGTTAACGTAAGAATATTCCAGATAGTGTTCAGGCTTTAATTCATTTGGGTGTTTAGGTGTACCGTATTTTTCCAAATACGAGGGTGACGCACATAGAGCAAGCTGTATGGTGGTTATCTTCTTTGCCACCAGCGTTGAATTTGCAAGGTGACCTGCACGTATGGCTACATCAAACCCTTCATCTATTACATCAATTTTTCTGTCATTTAGCTGTAAGTTTATCGACACGCGAGGGTGTGCTTGTTGAAATGCACTGAGCGCGCCTGCTAAATGCAGGGTCGAAAAAGAGACGGGCGCGCTTACATGTAGCACTCCCTTAGCTTCTGAGTTCAGCAATCCAAGCTGGCTTTCCATATCGTTCACGCTTTCAAGAATATGATTTGCGTGTTGCAAGCACTGCTGCCCAGCCTCAGTGAGGTGAATTTTTCTTGTTGTGCGATTAAATAAGCGCGTATCAAGCTGTTTTTCCAGTTCAGCAATGTATTTACTTACCAGTTGATTCGACGAGCCTAGTTTGTCTGCCGCTTTAGTAAAACTGCCCTCGCTGACAACAACCGCAAAGGTTTTCAACAGTAATAATTTATCCATTTAAATACGCCTAACCAATTACCAATGCCATGTTGTTAATCATTCAATAAATCTGGTCTTTATTCAACTTTTGTTGGCAACTATTCTTTGTCCATAAGTTAACGCACACGACGCTTGCTAGAGGAAGTCAGGGTGCTCGTCGCAATTTAGATTTAACTTTTTCAATATTTAAAGACTTGAGGATTTGGCAATGAACAAACAATTTTTGAAAAACATTTTTACTTCTAACAACAGCATTTCTAGTTTGATTTTACGCGTGCCGGTGGGTGTTATTCTTACCGCTCACGGCGCGCAAAAACTTTTCGCATGGTTTGGTGGTTATGGATTAGAAGGAACAGGGCAGTGGATGGAAAGCATTGGTTTGGCACCTGGCTTTTTAATGGCGCTATTGGCTGGTAGCGCTGAGTTTTTCGGTGGTCTAGCACTTATTATAGGTCTACTAACACGCCCGGCTGCATTGGTAAGTGCGTTCACAATGGTAATTGCGATTTTTAGCGTGCATGCGTCCAATGGGTTATTTATGAGTAATAACGGTTATGAATTTGCTTTGGCGCTACTGGCTGCTACAACCGCTCTGACTGTTCAAGGTGGTGGTAAATTTGCTATCGACGCCCTAATTAGTAAAAAGCTTAATAACCAATAGGAACTAAATAGCGTTGATGATTGAAACCGGCTAATGCTGGCCGGTTTCAGCGAACATTACATTTCATCGTAATTAATAAGGAATAGTACTGTGCAGCAGCGAATTGAATCACATGTTGAAATCCCAGTGCAAATAAGTACGGCGTATATTTCGCATGGTGGAGGTCCGCTTCCACTTCTTGAAATGCATTCAAAAGGCGAGGGTGAAGCGCCCGGCTATCATAGGGAAATGATTGAAGTATTAGAGACGCTGGCAACAGAACTCCCCAAGCCTGATGCAGTTATTGTGGTAAGCGCCCATTGGGAAGAGCGGAACGTGAGCGTAACCACCCATCCGACGCCTCCTTTGCTGTATGACTACTATGGTTTTCCTAAAGAGGCATATACGCTTAAATATGCTGCGAAGGGGAATGTAGGCCTAGCGTCTTCAATAGTAAAGAATTTGGCAGAGCAAGGAATTGCAGTGCGAGCCGACACCTCGCGTGGCTTCGATCACGGTATGTTTATTCCGCTTAGTATTATGTATCCCAACGCTGATGTGCCTTGTGTCCAGGTATCCATAACTTCTGATTTGAAAGCGGCTGAACATATAGCATTGGGACAAGCGCTTAGAGCTGCGATAGTGGTTTCAGCTAAGGGGGACGACAGTTTGAAGCACGTGCTGGTTTTGGGTTCGGGCTCCTCATTTCATAACATGAACGGTTTTTTCGATAGTTCTGATAATGCCAATGAAAAAGCAACGCGCTTTAACAATTGGCTTCAAACCACTATGCTGACCAGTACATATGGCGAAAGTGAACGTAAAGCACGGCTTGTTGAATGGCACAATGCACCCGATGCGCGTTATGCACATCCAAGAGAAGAACATCTACTTCCGCTGCATGTTTGTTACGGTATAAACGATAGAGCAGTGGATAAAGCTTATTCTCTAACCTTATTAACTAAACCCGCCAGCATGTTTGTTTGGAGCGACAAAGTAAATCAAACCGGCGCATCTAAGCTAATACAGCAGTAAAAACATCCCGACCTAATTAAAATATAAACACTTTGTTTATCTATTGGTCATTTAAACACAAATGTTAAAATTAGTGCTTTACACCCCCACATAAATCATTAAGATACGCAGCACTTCAGGAGAGTTGGCAGAGCCCGGTTTAATGCACCTGACTTGAAATCAGACGTGGGGTCAAACCCACCGGGGGTTCGAATCCCTCACTCTCCGCCATATTATGAAAACCCGCACATTGTTGCGGGTTTTTTTATGCCTCCAAATAAACAGTTTTAACGTATTAAGCGTGCCTGATCCGCTACCTTGTATGAGAGATTCGTATTGCACGTGTGAAAGCCCTGTAATAGCAGTCTTGTAATCCTATTGTTAATAGAAGTAGATTCACTTTTTTGTTGGTATTCAGTAAGGGGCTTAACTTGATTAGCGAAAAAGTGCCTCTGTTTTATACAAATGAATTTACTATCTTTGCGAAAAGATGAATATTTCACCAGTTAGTTGATTTAATTGAAATTAGTGCTTTACAGCCCCGTTTAAATCATTAAGATAAGCATCACTTCAGGAGAGTTGGCAGAGCCCGGTTTAATGCACCTGACTTGAAATCAGACGTGGGGTCAAACCCACCGGGGGTTCGAATCCCTCACTCTCCGCCATATTATGAAAACCCGCACATTGTTGCGGGTTTTTTTATGCCTCTATAAAACCTATTCGAATACGCCAAAACGTTATTATTGGGATATTTCGCTTTGCAAAATTGTTCGCCATCTAGCGAGGTTGGTGAAAGATTTTCTGATCTCATCCTGTCTGTATATTGTAATTAAGGAACACTTCATAAATAACACTTGTCGTATCACGCTTTCTTCACAAAAGTTTGGTATAGATAACAAGGTGACAATCAACTGAAATCATAATGGCATGAAAAAGGGCTTTGCGCTTTTGCAGGCATCCTTCGTCCTACGCAGTTGGTTAGTAGTTACGAGATTTCGAGAGGACATTATGCAGGCAATGCCCACACTCAATTTAAGGGAAGGAACCGTTGAGCAAAAAAAGACGAGAAATTAAGGCTTATTTTCTCGATTCTTTTAATACCTATGAATCACTTTTTTCTTGTCTTGCCAACGATGAGGTTTTTTATCAGCGCCCTGAAAAGTTGCGCCATTCGCTAATTTTTTACTTCGGCCACACAGCTACGTTTTTCATCAACAAACTTGTTCTTTCCAAAGCGATAAACGAGCGCATTAATCCTAAATTTGAATCGCTCTTTGCTATTGGTGTCGATGAGATGAGTTGGGATGATTTAAACGACGATAATTATGACTGGCCCCAGGTTGAAGAGGTAAGACAATACCGAAATCAAGTTCGTACCTTGGTTTGCGATCTGATCGATACCATGGCTTTTAGCATGCCGATTGACTGGGAAAGCCCAATGTGGCCCGTTGTAATGGGAATAGAGCATGAACGTATTCATTTAGAAACCTCATCTGTTCTAATCAGACAGCTACCCATTGCATCGGTACGCCCCAGCCCAGAATGGCCTGCATGTAGCACTATGCAAACTAATGCTGAAGCGTTAGAGGCTAATGTTTTAATGACCGTTCCGGCACAGAAAGTTATAAATGACAAAGCGTGGGACAGTGCTTATTACGGCTGGGACAATGAATATGGTTCTCAGCAAGAATCCGTTAGCGAGTTTAGTGCGTCTAAATTTCTTGTAAGTAATGGTGAGTTTTTATCATTTGTGCAAGACGGCGGCTATAACAACGCAAAATACTGGGAGGCTGAAGGCAATAAGTGGCGTGAATACACTAAAGCTCAGTATCCTGTATTTTGGATTAAAAAGGGTGATGATTATTTATATCGCAGCATGCTTGAAGAGCATCCACTACCTTTAGATTGGCCTGTGGATGTGAATTATCATGAAGCGAGAGCTTTTTGTAACTACTTGAGTGAAAAAACGGGTGATCTTATTCGTCTGCCGACTGAAAATGAATGGCAAGCGTTACGACAGCAGGCTGGTGTAACACAAACCGTATACAGCGAAGGATTCAACATAGCGCTGCAAAAGTATGCGTCGAGTGAACCTGTTAATGTTAATAAGTCCGGCGAATTTTATGATGTTGTTGGCAACGTATGGCAATGGACAGAAACACCCATCTATCCGTTTGAGGGCTTTATCGTTCATCCTCTATATGACGACTTTACAACACCAACATTCGACAATAAGCATAACCTCATTAAAGGCGGTAGTTGGGTATCTACAGGTAACGAAGCAATGAAAGATAGTCGTTACGCTTTTAGGCGCCACTTCTTTCAGCACGCGGGGTTTCGGTATGTTCAAGGAAAGCGAGTTATAGCAGTGAACGATTTTGATTATGAAAGTGATACACAGGTTTCGCAATACAGTGAATTCCATTACGGCGACGAGTACTACGGCGTCCCTAATTTTGCTAAAGCCAGTGCGCAGTTTTGTATTGACGCTATGCAAGGGCGTCAACACGCTAAAGCGTTAGATTTGGGGTGTGCAGTTGGTCGTTCTACCTTTGAACTTGCAAAATACTTCGATCATGTCGATGGCATCGATTTTTCTGCACGTTTTATAAAAACAGCGTTTGAGATGCAAGAGCGTGGTGAAATACGCTATAACCTTATAGAAGAAGGTGAACTTACGTCGTTTAAGGCGCGCAAGCTCTCTGCGCTCGGTTTAGATGACAGTGTAGACAAGGTTGCTTTCGCACAAGGTGATGCGTGTAATTTGAAGCCGCAATTCACAGGCTACGACTTGATCTTCTTAGGCAACCTTATTGATAGAGTGTATCGTCCAAGAAAGGTATTAACGGACATGGCCACGCGGCTAAATAAAGGTGGATTGCTCGTTGTCGCCAGCCCCTTTACATGGTTGGAAGAGTATACCGAAAGAAGTGAATGGTTGGGCGGATATAAAGATGAAAATGGTGAAACGCTTAGTTCTACTCAGGCGCTTGAAGATGCATTAGGTCAGAGCTTTAAACGAATTGCTGAACCTAAAGACATTCCATTTGTCATTCGAGAAACAAAGCGGAAATACCAACATACGCTTTCTGAATTTAACGTGTTTGAAAAGATAGAATAACACGGTGTCTATTAAAGTGTGTGTGCAATTTAAAGTGAGCGCGGTACACGTGTTTCGCGCTTATAAATATAATAGATTTCAGAAGGCCTTTAGCCAATAGTAAATGCGTAAGGCTATATAAATAGGATAATATGAAGGTGAGCAACGCGCTAAGCCATCTCCCCGTGTTCAACGCTATGCAAAGCGAGTTTATGCCTTACAAGGATGTATGGCAGGCACCTTCTCACCTGAAACTCGATCAAACCCGCCTTAAATATTCAGCGATATTTCGCCGCTTTCAGGGCGCGTCTTCATCTCAAGCGAACGTTGTCGCGTCTCAGCAAGACCCTATTCCAATGTGGATAGCGGATATGGACATCCCGCCTTGTGATGAAATTCTCAGCGCGATTACACAAAACCTTCGCTCTACTTATGGATATCAGTCCCTTGATATCGGTGACGCGGTAGCAAAACGTTTTGAGCGTACCACGCAAAAAAGTAGTCGATTTAAAGTGGAAAGTGGCGATGTTGTGGATGTTGCGAGCGCAATAGGAGCAATAGACGTTGCACTTCACACTTTTTGCCAACCTGGTCAAAAAGTCATGGTTTTAACACCAACCTATTCCCCTTTAACAGAGACCATTCATAATAACGGCTTAACGCCAGTATCTATTCCAGTCATTCAAAACACGCGTCAAATTCAGACTAAGCTTTCTGAAGTTACCGCGACAAAGGATAGCGACAAGAGTCGTCAGGAAGACGTCGAAAGTTCTAACGCAACTATAGATACTTCAGCCTTCGATAGTGCTGCGGCTGCATTCGTGATTTGCCATCCTAATAACCCTACAGGTACAGTATTAAGTGCAGAAGAGCAGCGTGTTATTATGAGCTTCTGCGCCAAGAACGATATTTTAATGATCACTGATGAGGTGCACAGCGAGTTTGCATTTAACTCGTCAAATGAACCAACGCTAATCCCCATGTTTGGTGCAGAGGTAAGCAATAAGAGCAAGGGTCGCCAAGAAAGTCTAAACGGTGGTAACATCCATACTCATCAACTGCCGCGAATTATCCACATTAATAGCGTGTCCAAGGCGTTTAACCTAGCGAGTATTCCAGGTGCATCGTATGCGGTCATTAAGGATAAAACGATCAGAGAGACGTTTGCCCAAGCTATTAATAGCAGGCACCTTAACGCAAGTAACTTAGGAAAAGTTGCGTTGATTGCCGCCTATGAGAAGGGAAGTACTTGGTTAGACAGCGTAAAAAGTGCGTTGAGCTTCAACCGAAAGCTTGTTGTGCGCTTCTTTGAGCACTATGGTTTATCTGTTAATTATACAATGGGCAGCGCTGGTTATTTCTTGTGGCTAGACCTTTCAACGTTCCCTTCGCATTTAATACAGCCGAACAGTATCGCTTCTGTGGATGAAGCTCCTTTAGGTGACGCTTCTCGTCAACCTCTCAAATATTCACCCGTGACCACTGTGGAAGGATGTATTGAGCGCGGCGTGATAGGTAACGACGGCGCGAGCTTTGGTTCTCCACACCATATTAGGCTAAATTTAGCCTGTCACCCTGCGGTTGTAGAAACCGCGCTGCAAAGACTGTGCTTTATTTCTTAGCGTAGCTTAACTCGCATCTGTTGACCGACAGTTAGTTTAATTCTAAATATTAGAATAATAAGCTCAAATATATGACATTTTATTTCTATTAAAGAGGATTAAAATGGCCTTATTAAACAATTAGCCCTTAACACATGTTCTATCGCCCAGCGTTACTCCTTTTGGGCAGAAGAGTCAGTGGCGGCTTACGGTTATAAGGAATGCAAGATGATGTATTTGAGAAAAGCGAATGAAAGAGGAAAAGTGAACTTTGGCTGGCTAAAAAGCCAACATAGCTTTTCGTTTGGACATTATTATGATGCAAAACATATGGGGTTTTCAGCGCTACGGGTTATCAATGATGATGTTGTTCAGGCCGGCAGAGGTTTTGAAACCCACGGTCACAGAGATATGGAGATAATTTCATATGTTGTGAGCGGTGCTTTAAAGCACAAGGATAATACCGGTAATGAGTACGTAGTGCCTGCGGGTGACGTGCAAGTAATGAGTGCAGGTAAGGGTATTATGCATTCTGAGTTTAACCCTTCTACTGAAGAGCCTGTTAACTTTCTGCAAATTTGGATTGTGCCCAATGAAAAAGGCGGTACGCCCAGCTATGCGCAAAAAACCTTTGGCACACAGGCGGGTGGAAATAACCATGATTCAAAGTTTGAATTATTAGTAAGTGATAACGGTAGGGAAGGGTCATTACGCATTAAGCAAAATGCGGCAATCAGCCGTTTAACTTTGAAAGCTGGCGAAACATGGGAGCATGGCACTGAAGACCAAAAGGGTTACCTTCATATGATTAGCGGTAATGTACAGGCTGTGGTAGACAGTGAAACGAATGCAGTTGAAATAGAGGCAGGCGATGCTTTGGGTATTTACGAGCAAGACATCATTCGTCTGAAAGCCTCAGAGGAAAGTGTGGCCTTGTGGTTTGAATTACCTAAATAACTGCCTAAAAGTAATCTAGATCAATAATTTAGTTTCAAATTGTGTATCTCTACTTCACGAATTCTTATCTCGTGGTATGATGACTTGGATAAGGTTAAAGGCTGGTAATACTTCTCATTAATGAGCATTATCAGTCTTTATTCCAGTTGTATGTAAAACTGAAGTCAGTGAGATACTAGAGTGATAAAAATAATCCTAGCAGATGACCATGATTTGGTCAGAACAGGGATACGCCGGATTCTGGAAGACGTAGACGATTTTACTATTCTCGCAGAAGCGAAGAACGGTGAAGACGCGGTACTTTTGTGCCGAAAAAACGCGCCAGATGTGGTACTCATGGACGTGAATATGCCCGGTATTGGTGGACTGGAGGCGACAAAGAAAATTGTTCGTATGTCTGAAAATACGCGTGTTATTTGTGTTTCAATGCACAAGGAAAGTCCTATTCCAATGCAAGTTATGGACGCAGGCGCATACGGTTTTCTGACAAAAGATGCAGAGCCAGACGAAGTAATACGCGCTATCCATAAAGTTGCGGCAGGACAAAAGTATGTTGATCAAGAAGTGGCCAATAGCATCGCCATCGGTAAGTTATTGCCTAGTTCGGATAATCCGTTTGACGAGCTATCGAGTAGAGAACTTACAATAGCAATGCGATTAACCGAAGGTCACAAAGTGCCGGATATAGCCCGAGAACTCAGTATTAACTCAAAAACGGTTAATACTTACCGTTACCGAATGTTTCAAAAGTTAGGCGTAAATTCTGATGTAGAGCTAACGCACTTGGCCTATCGTCATAAGCTTATCAATCCTAACACCTTTTAAGCGTCACTAGACGCGCAACGTCAAAGTGATTATGTCTGCATTTGATTCAGCAGCATTTCTTAAGAATCTAACCTCTCAACCTGGCGTGTACCGCATGTACAATAGTCAGGAAGAGGTTATTTACGTAGGAAAAGCCAAAAACCTTAAAAAGCGTGTATCAAGCTATTTTCGTAGTAATCTTGATAACGCCAAAACGCGTTCGCTAGTTAGTCAGATTGCGAACATGGATGTCACGGTTGTAAACAGCGAAACCGAAGCGTTCTTGCTTGAGAACAACTTCATCAAGAAATACAAACCGCGTTACAACGTGGTCATGCGTGACGACAAGTCTTATCCCTTTATCTTCTTATCCGACCACGAACATCCAAGGCTTTCTTTCCATCGCGGCCCTCAAAAGAAAAAGGGCGAATACTTTGGCCCATACCCCAGTGCGTGGTCGGTGCGAGAAAGCTTGCGTTCAATGCAGCGAATCTTCCCCGTACGTCAGTGCGAAGATAGCTATTACCGAGCACGCAGCAGACCTTGTCTTCAGTATCAGATGCAGCGCTGCAGTGCGCCGTGTGTAGAAGGCTATGTGAGCGATGAAGAATATAAAGAGCAGGTCAATTTTGCACGCTTGTTCTTGAAAGGTAAAAACCAGCAGGTCATTGGTGGGCTGGTGGAAAAGATGGAAGCAGCCAGCGAGGCACTCAACTTTGAAGCTGCTGCCCGTTACCGCGATCAGATTAATGCACTAAGAAAAGTTCAAGAACGACAGTGGGTTGCCGGTACTCAAGACGAAATGGATGTGTTTGGGTTTGCGTTCAAAGGCAATATGGCGTGTATTCAGGTAATGTTTATTCGTGAAGGGCAGTTGTTAGGCAGCAAGGCCTATTTTCCCAAAGTCCCCAACACTGCCGATGAACAAGAAGTTTTTGAATCTTTCTTCCTACAGTTCTATCTGGCGGGTAACAAAGTTATTCCCAAGCAGATAGTACTTAGCAATACATTAACTGACGAAGACGCTATAGCAGATGTACTAGCCAGTGAAGCGGGACACAAGGTCCTGTTCTTTAAAGGGGCGAGAGAAGAGAAACGCAAGTACCTGCAGCTGGCGCAGTCAAATGCGCAAACTGCGTTAGATGCTCAATACAGTCAGCAAAAGTCTGTGTTTGCACGCTATCTCGACTTAGAAGCGGCACTGGAAGTTGATACGCCTATTCAACGCATGGAGTGTTTTGATATATCACACACGTCTGGCCAGCAAACGGTGGCTTCGTGTGTGGTATTTAATCGTGAAGGTCCGCACAAAAGTGACTATCGCCGATATAATATAGAAGGCATTACCCCAGGTGATGACTACGCGGCCATGGCACAGGCGTTAAAACGTCGCTACAAGTCAGTGAAAGAAGTGCAAAAAATACCTGACCTTCTATTAATAGACGGTGGTAAAGGACAGCTTGCCCAAGCAGAAGCGTTTTTTGAAGATTGGCCCCATGATAAAAAGCCTATGCTGTTAGGCGTGGCAAAAGGCACCACCCGTAAGCCTGGCTTAGAAACACTAATACTGGCAGGTAGCCATCAGGTTCTGCCGATGGACAGCCATTCGCCAGGGCTTCACCTTATTCAGCATATTCGCGATGAGTCTCACCGATTTGCCATTACTGGGCACCGCAACCGACGCCAGAAAGTTAAAACCACGTCGAGTTTGGAAAGCATACCTGGTATTGGTGCTAAACGCAGACAAACACTGCTTAAATTCATGGGGGGCTTGCAGGGTCTTAAGAAAGCCAGCAAAGATGAAATTTCAAATGTACCTGGTATAAGCCCTGAACTGGCGGAAACTATTTACGACCACCTTCATCAATAAATGAATGAGTAACAAGCAATGCATTACAAATTAAGGTAATGTGTTAGAAAAATGAAAGATGCAGAGCTTATACGCTACCGCGCTAAAACGCCCATAGAGGCATAACACCGAGACGTACTTTTTATGTGGACTGTTCCAAACTGTATTACTTTATTCCGAGTAATCCTTATTCCTGTATTTGTAGTTGTTTATTTTCTTGATTGGCGCTGGGCGCACGAGGCAGGCGCATTTATTTTTTGGCTTGCGGCAATAACGGACTGGTTTGACGGCTATCTAGCAAGAAAACTACAGCAGTCTACACCCTTTGGTGCATTCTTAGATCCTGTAGCAGACAAGCTCATTGTGGGCGCTGCTCTTCTTATGATTACTCATAGTTATGCAAACCTGTGGATCACGTTGCCATCTATTGCGCTATTGGTTCGTGAAATTTATGTGTCGGCGTTACGTGAATGGATGGGTTCGAGTGGTGTAAGGGATGCGGTTAAAGTGTCTTTTATAGGTAAAGCAAAAACCACTGCGCAAATGTTAGCCTTAATTGGCTTGTTGTCGGGATTAGAAACCTTTATGGGCATAACTATTTATTGGGTTTCTTTAGGTTATATTCTTTTATATTTCTCAGCAGTGCTGTCAATTTGGTCAATGTTTGTTTATACAAAAGCGGCCTGGCCACACCTTCGAAGTGGCGCAGTAAAGTGAAATTGATCGTACATTAATCAAAGTGAATAAAAAAATAGCAAACGATCATAAAAAACCGCATTTATCTCAATTTAAACGCTTTTTTGTGTTGACAGTTTTGAATGGGTAGGTAGAATGCACCCCACATTTCGAGAGGACATCAACCAAACGAAATGGTCGATTAAGACATGCGGGAATAGCTCAGTTGGTAGAGCACGACCTTGCCAAGGTCGGGGTCGCGAGTTCGAATCTCGTTTCCCGCTCCAATCTCTTAGAGATGAGTTTTAATCACGCGCCAGACGCATCTGGCGGAATGGCAGAATGGCTATGCAGCGGATTGCAAATCCGTCTATCTCGGTTCGACTCCGGGTTCCGCCTCCAAACGCTGCAACGCAGCATCAGGTTCTACGCCTGACACCTTTGCTGAAAAGCAACCCGATGCCCGGGTGGTGAAATTGGTAGACACAAGGGATTTAAAATCCCTCGCTGGTAACAGCGTGCCGGTTCAAGTCCGGCCCCGGGCACCATTTATCTACTCCCAATTTTCCAAACTTTAATCAAAAAATTGATAAGATAATTGCGCTCTTTTATCACACGTTTCTATGGTAAAATCCGTAAAAATTTTGGCAAAGACGTACTATCTTGAATTCTGTTATGTCACTTCGTTTAGACGAGTTATCTCGTGCTGAACGTCCATTCCACGCTCGTGGGAGTAAAGTAGTTCGCTGCGACGCATGTCTGCTTCCAACGCAAAACTGTATTTGTGAATTTAAGCCTGAGGCTGGCACTGATGTGGCGGTTTTGTTCTTGATGTACAAAGGTGAATATTATAAGCCTACTAATACCGGTCGTTTAATTGCGGACGTGGTTAAAGATAACCACGCATTTTTGTGGAAGCGCACCGAGCCAGAAGAGGCGCTATTGGCGTTACTTCGCAACGAAAAATATTTTCCTATCGTGGTATTCCCACACGAATATGCTGCAGCTGAACGTTGTATTGATACGCCACCATTGAATACTGGGAAAACGTTACTATTTATTTTCTTGGATGGAACGTGGCGTGAAGCAAAAAAAATGTTCGTGAAGAGCCCTTACTTGCATGACTTTCCTGTGTTGGGCGTGAGTATGGACGTAGCGTCAGATTATTTACTACGCGAATCTACCCATGATTTCCAACACTGTACTGCTGAAGTTGGTATTAGCGTTTTAGACCTTGCGCAGCAGAAGCAAGGGGCGCAAACCTTAGCGCATTATTTCAGTGTGTTTAGACGGGAATATTTAAAAGGTAAGCCGCATTTGCAGCATAAGCTTGCGTTTGCAGAGTCGCAGGTTAAAAGTAATATTTAAAAAGCGTCACTTTTAATTGCGAAAGTATTGTTTTACATCCACTATTTCATATTAACAAAACACGGAGAAAGCGAATGGCATCAGTTACTTTTCAAGGCAATACAGTTACGACAAAGGGTCAGCTTCCTGAAGTAGGCACATCTGCACCAGACTTTACATTAGTGAAAGCAGATTTGGGTGAAGTAACACTGTCTGAGCTTGCAGGAAAAAATGTGGTATTAAACATTTTCCCTTCAATCGACACGGGAACATGTGCAATGTCTGTCCGTAAATTCAACGAAGAAGCGGCAAAATTGGATAACACTACAGTTATCTGTGTATCGGCAGATCTTCCGTTTGCAGCGGGTCGTTTCTGTGGTGCTGAAGGTATTGAAAATGTACTTACAGGCTCGTCTTTCCGCTCAAACTTTGGTGATGACTATGGTGTTACCTTTGAATCAGCGCCGCTTACTGGGCTGCTGTCTCGTTCAGTAGTGGTTATCGATGCCGAAGGCAAAGTGGTTTACACAGAGCAAGTTGCAGAAACAACAGAAGAGCCGAACTACGACGCGGCTATCGCAGCTCTTAGCTAAGTAGATCCGCAACATAGGTTAGTTGGTTAGCTAACTATGTAATGTGTTTGAATACGTACCGATTTGTTTTATCGGGGTATTACAGGGCACTCACTGATGTGGGTGCCTTTTAGGAGAATGTAATGGCATCGGTATTGCTCTCAGTTGGTGAATTAGCCAATGTAATGCAACAAAAGCCGGTAACGCTTGTACGAGCGTTAATGGACGACCCCGTTTCAAAAACACCAGATACGCGCACGGCAATGGTTTTACCTGCGTCAGTCGACTTTGACTTAGATAGTGAAGGTAGCGATCACACTACAGGTCTCCCTCACAGTATGCCTTCTGCAAATGACCTTGCAATTTATCTTGGTAATCAGGGCATAACTGCGAATACACCTATTACGGTATACGATACCCGTGGAATATATTCTGCGCCAAGAGTGTGGTGGATGTTAAAAGCGTTGGGCCACCAAGATGTTTATATATTAAATGGCGGACAGCCTGCATGGGAAAAAGCAGCGCTGCCGGTTTCAGAACAACAACAATACGGAAAATTAACCTATCAAGCTACGCCTAGGCCTGGTTGGTTCGCAAATTCCGGTGCAGTACTTCAGGCAATAAATACTGAAGCACAACTTGTTGATGCGCGCAGCGCGCCGCGATTCAAAGGAGAAGTGTCAGAGCCTCGTGAAGGAGTACGTTCAGGTCATATGCCTGGTGCGTTTAATATTCCTTTTGACACCTTACTCAAAAGCGGGCATTTTTTGCCAGTTGAGCAGCTTAAGGCTGTTTTTGACCGCGCTAATATCGATTTACGCAAACCCATTATTTGTACGTGTGGTTCTGGCGTTACCGCCTGCATAATTGGAGTGGCGGCATTATTGTGCGGCGCTACTCAGGTTTCAGTATACGATGGCTCTTGGTCAGAGTGGGGCGCTGATACTCAATATCCTGTGGTCAAAGATATGTAAAGAGTCGCGGCTTTTAACTAAGTAAATATACAACATGCTAATCGTATAATTAGCGCTATAACTACAGAGTAAGAACAACCTGATGCCATCTGATCAATCTCTACCCAATATTGTTATTCTTACCGGTGCGGGTATTTCCGCTGAATCTGGATTAAAGACATTTCGGGATAATGACGGCCTTTGGGAAAATCATCGCGTAGAAGAGGTGGCCACCCCAGAGGCTTTTGAACAAAATCCTAGCTTAGTTTATCGCTTTTACAACGCTCGACGTGCGCAGTTACAGCAAGACGACGTGAATCCTAATGCAGCGCATGAGGCGCTGGCCAAACTTGAGAAAGCGTTCGGTAGCAACCTGATGTTGGTTACTCAAAATGTGGATGACTTGCATGAGCGCGGTGGAAGCCAGTCTGTTTACCATATGCATGGCAAGCTGCTATCTGCGCGCTGCGCTATAAGCCAGCAGACTTTTGACTGGAGTGATAGTTTTGATCACACCACTAAATGCCCGTGTTGCAACAGAGTAACCTTACGACCGGATATCGTGTGGTTTGGTGAAATGCCCATGTACATGGAAGAGATTTACGATGCGCTTTCAAAGGCTGATGTGTTTATTGCCATTGGCACATCAGGTAATGTCTATCCTGCCGCGGGTTTTGTTCAGATCGCTAAAGAAAGTGGCGCACACACCATAGAGGCAAATTTGGAGCCGGGCGTAACTAATGCATTGTTCGATGAATCGCTAACAGGCCCTGCTTCTCACATCGTCCCACAATGGGTTGATCAATTAATGTCAAAGTACGCGCTGTAGGAGGCGCATAACATGCAGTATATGAATGAGTTTCTTACCATTGCGTTGGTACACCTTGTGGCTGTTGCTAGCCCAGGGCCAGATTTCGCGGTGGTTGTTCGAAACAGCGTGGCCTATGGCAGACGTATCGCCATGTACACCAGTATAGGGATTGGCTTAGCTATATTACTGCATGTGGCTTACTCGTTAGTGGGGCTTAGTGTGGTTATTGCAACTACTCCATGGTTATTCACCACATTTAGCTATGCCGCCGCAGCTTATTTACTGTACCTTGCGTTTGGTGCGCTTAGAAGCGGGCCTGTAAAGCAGGACCAGGCAGTTAACGCTGAAAAGAAAACATCCCACATATCTGCAAAGCGCGCAGTTTGGATGGGCTTTCTCACAAATGGACTAAACCCAAAAGCAACGCTATTTTTCCTCTCATTGTTTACTGCAATTATTAGTATTGATACTCCATTTACAGTGAAACTTGGCTACGGTATCTATTTAGCTATAGCTACTGGACTGTGGTTCTGTTTTCTTTCATACCTTTTGAGCACCAGTAAAGTAGCTGATCTTATTGGTAAAAAAGGGTATTGGTTAGACCGTGCGATGGGGGTGCTACTCGTCGGTTTAGCTGCGAAATTAGTACTAGGTTAACGTTTGTTTACCTTACAAACAGGCATTTGTTTTTGTGAATTGGTATAATCGCGCCGATTTTTCAAAAAGATAAGAGAGTTGTGTGAAAGACGTAAACCAAGACCGCCTGAACAATACGTTGTCTAAACAGTATCAATTTGATACCAAAGGTCTATTGCGCCGCGCTGCCGGTTTAACAAAGGCAAACTTTTCATCATTGCTGCAGGGAAGTGTTGTTCTATTTTTGACGTTTGTCGTGTTAGGTGTATTTGCTCAGCAGTACATCACAATAAATGACGATGGGACCTATGTATTCGAGCATCAGTCTATCATAGAAATTGTTGCAATCTGCATCGTTGCCCCGCTGTTGACGGGGTTGTATATGATGGGCGTTTTTGTTGCCCGCGGCACTAAAACTTCAGTATTTACCGTATTCCAGTTTTTCCCCTTGATATTTTTGCTGGCGCTAACTCAGCTAGTGAACAGTATTCTTGTTCAACTAGGTATGATGTTGCTTATTATACCCGGCGTTTATTTTTATTTAGCCTCGTCCTTTTCACTTATGTTGGTTGCTGACAGAAAGTTAACGCCAATTAGCGCGATCATCCTGTCGTGTCGCGTATTTAATGCATACTGGGCTCAAATCGCCAGCATATTTGGTGTGTTCTTTTTACTGTTTGTGTCGGTGCCATTAACGCTGGGCTTTTCACTTATTTGGGTATTACCTTTTTATTTTAGTATGATGGGCTTGCTCTATCAGGAACTGATTGGCGAGCAGGGAGTAAGCACGGAAGCATCTGAAAACGATGTGAATGAGTCTAGCTTCGATGCATAAGCGTGAAACCTTTAAAATTGTCCTCATTACGTTAGGCGTATTGGCGGTAATCGTCATTAACGCCATAATTTTTACTGAGGACGAACCGGATATTTTAGATATACCGCAAACGGTTGAAGCTAAAAAGCCGGTGCCTAACTTCTCTGCCTATACAGATGTAAAAGAGAAGAAAGAGGCATTTTTTAACTATTTACGTCCCGAAATAGAGAAGCAGAATGCGTATCTACTCACGCTAAGACATTACGTACAAACCTTATATAGAAAGGCGTTAGCTAACGAGACGCTCTCTGAAGAAGATATGGCAAGGCTTGAATGGTTAGAAGAGGAATATCGAGTTAAGCCAACGCAGCCGCTAAAATCAAAATTGCTAGCTTTGCTACAAAAGATTGATGTTCTACCAGCCGAACTCGTGCTCGTGCAAGCCGCGAATGAGTCAGCTTGGGGCACCAGCCGGTTCGCAAGAAAGGGCTATAACTTCTTTGGCTTATGGTGTTTCTCTAAGGGGTGTGGTTTTGTTCCTAACCGTCGAAACGATGGGGCATCTCATGAAGTTGCCAAATTCGACAGTTTGTCGCGTGCAACGTACACCTACATGCGAAATTTAAACCGCCACGACGCGTATGCGGATTTAAGAGAGATCCGCAGTCGACTGCGTGCAAACCAAATTCCTATTACTGGTGTTGCGTTAGCTGAAGGGCTAATGAACTATTCTGAGCGAGGAGCCGCTTATGTTGAAGAGCTTCAAACTATGATCCTATTTAACGAGGAGTTTTTATCCGAATGATACGCGCTGCTTTATTTTTTGCTTCATCTCTGTTTATTGGTGTAGGCAGTTCTTCCGTTGCTGCTGAAACGATAGATGTTGAGTACAGCCGTTTCTATAGCCATGTTAAAAAGCTGGATAATGAAGATACCCAAGCACTTCAGTTTGCATTCGGGTTTGTTCGTGTTGGCGAAGGGCGTTTATGTGAAGTTAACGGAGCGTCTATCGTAACCGATAAGAAAACAATGCCCTTAGAAGTGAGTGATGAAGGGCGATTCACGGTGCCTACTGAAAAGGCCCTGAAACTTGCCAACGCACTGGTTCGCATCGATTTAAACGAACGCGCGAACGTGTGTGATATGTCGGTACAACTTGAAACCAAGCCGGAATATCTTAAGCAGTATTACACAAAAGACGACCTTACGTTTTTGTATGGTCAGTACGAAGCTTTCTTTAATGAAATGGGAAGCTTTTTGTCTTTCATGATGCCTTCGGTAAAGGGCTTGATGATTCAGTTTGATGACAAGAATTTAGATTTCATTACTCCACAAGGTGTGCAAATCAATAACGGCGTATTGCATCTAGAACAAGATTGGATCAACGACGCAAAAGGCTTAACACTGCCTCATGCGCCGCTACGTGTTACCGCTATGGCTTCAAGCTAAATGCATATTTGGGATTAGGTAAGAAGCTGATACCTAATTTGCTCTGCTAAACGCGCGATGGTTTCTTCGCCCTTCGCGCATAGCTCTTCGGCTCTGTGGAATTCCATAATACCCACGTCGGTAAGCTGAGGCTCAATAAGAATGTCAGGCGGGTCGCCAGCCAAACGTGAACGTGTGACGCGAGCTTGAAGTATCTCAAGTGAACTGCTCATCACGCTCATAATTCCAGGCGGGTTTCGCTTGTTCACTTTAGCGGGGACTTCGGTCAACTCTTCTTCCACTTTTTCAATCACATCAGAAGCAATGCCTTCTTCTGTCTTTACATTGCCAGCCGAGACGCTGTCTTTTTCATCTTTTTTCTCTAGGGCTTTTTCTTCTTTGTTGTCAGGAGAGAACCATTGGCGTAGTACGTTTTGACTCTTTGTAAAAAAGTCCTCGGTTTTGCGCTGGTTTTCTTCATGATCTTGTCTCAACTTTTCAAGACGAAGTGGTCGGAAATCGGCGTTAAGGTTAACCGCGATTACAAAATCGGCCCCTAATTGGCGACATAAGTTCACCGGTACAGGGTTTACAACGGCACCGTCTACCAGCCAACGATCACCATGTGCTACGGGCGCAAAAAGTGCGGGAATAGCGCAGGATGCTTGAATGGTGTCTCCGATAGGACCAGAGTTAAACACTACTTCACGGCCGGTATAAAGGTCGGTAGCCACAGCCGCAAACGGCTTAAGCATGTCTTCATAAGTCGATTCACAAAACTCGCTTGCTAGCTTGTCGAAAACCTTCTGTCCGCTGGCAATGCCGCCGCGTCTAAGTCCTACGCCCATAAGAGCAAGTACCTGCCAGTCGCTGAGGGAACATGCCCACTCTTTCAACCCTTCCAGCTTGCCACTTGCGTAGGCAGCACCAACATAGGCACCAATAGAGCATCCCGCTACAACGTCAATTTTTACGCCGAGTTTTTCTAATGCTTCAATTATGCCAATGTGAGTCCAGCCCCTTGCGGCACCGGCACCTAGCGCAAGTCCAATTTTCATTTACTTAGGTTCCATAATGTTTATTACTTCAATAGTATTATCTTCATCACTGAAGTCCGAACTATTTTCTGTAGTGAAAGAAGGTTCATCGAACCCGATATCACCGTCTTCAACCGGGCCTTCTTGTGTAGCTATAGCTTTAAAATCATAAAGGTTGCTGTCGATTAAGTGTGAAGGCGCTACGTTTTGAAGCGCGCGGAACATCGACTCTATACGACCTGGGAAGCGACGGTTCCAGTCTTGAAGCATAGCCTTTATGTTTTGGCGCTGTAGGTTTTCTTGTGAGCCACAAAGGTTACAAGGAATAATCGGAAATTCAGCGGCCTGAGAATATTTCTCGATGTCTTTTTCTGTGCAGTACGCCAATGGACGAATAACGATGTGTTCACCGTTATCGCTGACTAGCTTTGGCGGCATAGACTTAAGCTTGCCACCATGAAACATATTGAGGAAAAACGTTTCTAGCATGTCGTCGCGGTGATGACCTAATGCAATTTTAGTCGCACCTAACTCTTTTGCCGTGCGGTACAAAATACCACGGCGCAAGCGAGAACAGAGAGAGCATGTTGTCTTTCCCTCTGGAATTTTGTCTTTAACAATAGAGTAGGTGTCTTCTTCTACAATTTTGTAGTCAACGCCAATGCTTTCTAGATATTCAGGCAAGATATGTTCTGGGAAACCAGGCTGCTTTTGGTCAAGATTAACCGCAACGATATCAAAGTGAATAGGCGCAATCTTCTTTAAAAACAATAAAATATCTAGCATGGTGTAGCTGTCTTTACCGCCAGATAAACACACCATTACTTTGTCGTTGTTTTCAATCATACCGAAATCGCCAATGGCTTTACCCACATTGCGGCGAAGTCGTTTCTGAAGTTTGTTGAAGTTGTACTTTTGCTTACTTTGCGCAGCATTTAATGGCGACGCGTCAGCACTGTTTGTGCCTAAACTCATAATTAACTAGCTTGGTTTGTGATAAAGCCACCATTATACATTAAAGCGGCTTTTCGAGACCATGCTTGTGAGGTTAAATTTGTTGGTGACATACCGTGTTGGCCGCTAAGTAACGGCAAACACGGGCTATGCGGTACTGATGAAAAGATTACAGCGACAACGGCGACACAAATCCATCTGGCTTAATAGCAAGCACATCGCAATTGAGTTCGTCGATCACGTGTTCTGCAGTATTACCAATTAGGGCCGCTGAAATGCCCACACGGCCAACGGTACCAATAACAACCAGCTCTGCATCCAGTGTTTTTGCCACTTGCGGGATAACTTTTTCCGGAAGGCCTTCTCTTACTACGCATTTGTTTTCAGGAATACCGTACTTTAACGCGTGACTACGCATTTCTTTTAAATGATGATTTTTTACCGCGTCGTGGTAGGTATCGGGGTCGAACTCAGGTACTTCTATGGCGATATTAAGTGGTGTAGAAGGGTAACTGTTGACCAAATTTACGCTACCTTTCAATAAAGAGGCGTAGTCGTTAGCAATGAGGGTGAGCTTATCGTTAAGTGCGGCATGCTCATCGTCTTCACTGCCTACGTTTACTGCAGCAATAATCTCTCCTCCTTCTGGCCAGTCGTGCTCTTTAACGAGCAATACTGGGCGAGGGCATTTACGCATTAAATGCCAGTCGGTGGGGGTGAAAATAACAGAAGCAAGATCGTCGTGCTTTTTGGTTGCCTTTACCACTAAATCTATCTGATTGTTTAGGGTGTAGTAAATAATCGACTCATACGCACGATTATTCCATTCTACAACGATATCAGTTTCAGTGAATCCTTGTTCTCTTAAGTGGGTGGCAAGCCATTTTGCATGCTCCTTTGTAACTGCATCGCGCATTGACTCGCGCTCATCCGGGCTAAGCATGGTCGTCATATCATAAGATAAGTCGTATACCACCATCATGGCGGTAACTGAAGCGCCTGTTTTTGAAGCGAGTTCATAAGCTCGGCTTAGTGCAGGTTGGTTATCGCGCTCGGCATCTACCACGGCCAGAATTCGTTTACACTCAATCATAACGTCCCCCTAACTACGAAACTTAGTAGCGGCTGTCGAAATCGAAGCTTTCTAATACTAACTATAAACGACATTGGGAAAAACGTAAGTTGTTTTAGATCAAGAATTTTACGAGGCGACCATGAGTGAACCTACCTAATTGAATATGGAGCAACCGGCGTGGCGCTGAAAGGGCAGGTAGGTGGCTAACACAGGTTACAAAAAAGCGCGCTTAGTGCGCGCCTTATTTAACACTTAAAAAGGACTAACCGCAGACAACGCTAGGGCCGTTAAGCGCCGCTAGTTTGGTGTTTAGCCTATCGAAATCCAAAATAGTAATAAGCTTGCCGTCTACTTTTATGATGTTGTCTTTTTGAAAACGGCTTAACAGACGACTAATCGTTTCAATCGTTAATCCTAAATAGTTTCCAATTTCGTTGCGCGTCATGGTTAAGTGGAATTCTCTATGGGAAAAGCCACGCTCTTCAAAGCGTTGCGACAGGTGTGAGATGAAATACAGTAAGCGCTCTTCTGCGGTTCGCTTGTTTAAAAGCATGATCATGTCGTGATCTTGTTTTATTTCAGCGCTCATGAAGCTCATGATCTGGTGGCGTAGCTTTGGAAATTGCACTGACATTTCGTCGAGGGTCTCGTAGGGAAGCTCACACACCATGGCAGTTTCTAACGCAGAAGTATAGCTTTGGTGTTTGTTCTCTCTTAATGCATCGAAACCGATAATATCACCAGGAAAGTGGAAGCCGGTAATCTGTTCTTCACCTTCGGTATTAGTCACAAATGATTTGAATGAACCGGTTCTCACTGCAAATAGAGAACGGAATTTATCACCAGTTTGAATCAGCGTGTCACCTTTATGAAGCGGCTTCTTGCGTTCAATAATATCGTCAAGAGACTCGATTTCTGTTTTGTTTAACGCCACCGGTAAACACAGGTGACTGAAACTACAGTTTTGACAGTGAATAGAAAATTGGCTTCCTTTGCTCATAATGCACGCTCTCTAAAAGAATACCCGACAATAATACACCCATTTTTAAACGATTGCGCCATGAATAAGATAAGCTGCATATATTGCCATTATTACTGCAATAATTTGTCTAAAATGGTTATGTTGAAAACTTCGAACAATATATTGGCTACCAGCGCTTGCAGCGAGCAAGGTGGGTAATGTACCCAAACCGAAGAAGAACATAATAGCAGCGCCTTCTAGCGCGTTACCCGCCGCGAGAGACCAGGTAAGTGTGGAATACACCAAACCGCAAGGAAGCCAACCCCAAATAAAACCATAAGGCAACGCACTTAAAGGGGTCTTAAATGGCAAAAAGCGTTTTGAAAGCGGCTGGACTTTGGAAAATAGGCCTTTACCCGCATTTTCCAGCACTGTTAAGCCAGTCCACCACTTACCCAAATAACACGCCAGTAGAAGCAACATGATTCCGCTAAGTAGGGAAAGGGCATAGTTGGCAAGAGGTATATAATCTGCTGCAATTTTTCCAAGTGCCCCGGTTATTGCTCCGGCGATGGTGTAGCTCACTATACGTCCCATGTTATAGGCAAGGGTATAGGGTAGTGCTGAAGCGCCTTTAGGCGAAACCATCCTTAGCGCAGCGACAATTCCACCGCACATTCCCACACAGTGAACTCCACCGGCTAAGCCGATAAGAAAGGCAGAGAAGTAGTTAATCCCTTCCATGTGGCGCTTGGCTTTTGTCTACTTTACTGTCTTGAAGTTGCTTGCGTTGCTCAGCTAGCTTTTTTTCTTCTGGCGGAAGATCATCGTCAAACAGTATGCTATACCCTTGGCGATCCAAATCTTCAAATTGATTGGTTTTCACCGCCCAAAAGAATATCACAATAGCGACGGCAACAATGATGATGGCGATTGGAATTAATACGTAAATAATACTCATGCTATTTGCTCAAAAGTCGCGTTGAGTTTGTGACCACAATGATACTGCTTAACGACATACCAACAACAGCCATCCACGGTGAAAGTAGGCCTGATACGGCGAAAGGTAAGATCAAAACGTTGTAACCTACCGACCAGCCGATATTTTGCCTTATTTTTTGCTTCACTTGATGCGCAGTTCGAATAAGCTCTGGTACAGAAAGCAGCTGATCGCCAAGCAGTATCACGTCGGCGGCAGTTTTAGCCACGTCTGTGGCATTACCCACTGCAATTGCCACATCAGCGCTGGCAAGAACTGGAGCGTCGTTAATACCGTCACCCATCATCATCACTTTCGCGCCAGATTGCTGCATAGCTTGAACGGCTTCGTACTTTTGCTCAGGTGTTAGGCCACCTTTAACGGTCGAAATTGGCAATGGTGCGGTAAGCGCATTAACGTTTTGCTGTGTATCACCACTTAAAACGGCGAGGGTATGGCTTACAGCTAATATATCGAGAGTTTCTTGCGTATCTTCTCTTAGTGAATCCTTTACTTCATACGCCGCCATAATACGCCCCTTAACCGTGAGAAACACGTTAGCTGAAGGGAACGCTTCAATGAGTTTTAGCTGTGATTCGTGAACGCTGAATGCTGCAGATCCCATAGAAAACAACGTGTCATTGATCTCACCGCTGATACCACCTCCTGGCGTAACGGTAAAATTAGTCACTTTGTGTACCGTGTTATCGATGGCGTCAGCACTACTGCTAGAGGCAGAAGTCTCGCTTAGGGCTACACCGTCGCTAAAGGCTATACCGTCGCTAAAGGCTTTGGCAATCGGATGTTCAGAGCGTGACTCCAAAGCGCGCGCAATTGATAGCGCACTATTACTATCCACGCCGTCAACGTACCAGGCATTTGAAATAGTAAATTTGCCTTTTGTGAGCGTGCCGGTTTTGTCTAAAGCGATGGTGTCAATGTCAGTAATTTGTTCTAGCGCATCGGCCCGTTTTAGTAAAATACCTTGTCGGTTTAACTTTGCCATAGCGCAGGTTAACGCTGATGGCGTAGCCAACCCTAGTGCGCAAGGGCAGGTTGCAACCAGCACCGATATGGTGATCCAAAATGCCTCGTCGCTACCCTGATACGCCCAAAAGCCATAGGTTAACGCCGAAATCAGCAATACCGCGGTAACGAAATAGCGAGAAAAATTATCGGCTATCTGCGCTGCTTTAGGCTTACTCGCCATCGCACTTGCTTGCAGTCGTACAATTTGATTTACCAGCGCATTTTTAAGGGTCTGCGTAACCGTAATGGTTAGCGTACCATCTTGACAAACCGTGCCGCCGTAAACCGGGCTACTGTTCGACTTACGCACGGGGTTAAACTCGCCGGTAAGCATAGATTCGTCAACCGCTGCGTTGCCGTCGGTTACCACCCCATCAATGGGGACTGTTTCACCAGGCTTCACTAGCACTACGTCGTCAATTTTTAGCTGCTTAGCCAGACACTCGGTTAGGCTGCCATCCGGATTTAGTTTGGTCGCTGATACGGGCACATACTGCATCATATTGGCAGAGATCTGTGCGGCGCGATGGCGACTGCGATGTTCTAAAAAGCGGCTGAGTAACAGCAGGAAAATGAACATACAAATAGATTCAAAATACACTTCGCCCTGTTCTAATACAGTCGAACGTATTCCTGCAATGTAAGTACCGAATATGGCAAGCGTAACGGGTACGTCCATATTAACCGTTTTGGCGCTTAGCGCTTTAGCGGCGCCCACATAAAAGGTGCTGCCTGAATACAGCACCACAGGTGTAGTAAGCGTAAGGGCAACCCAATAAAAATATTGGCGGGTCTCTAACTCAATGGCGCCGAACCAATCAAAATAAAGCCCAGTCATTAGCATCATAACCTGCATGGTCATAATGCCTGCTAGGCCAAGCTTTTTTAGAAAGGTCTTTTGCTCGCGTTTATAACTGGCTTCGTGTTCGTCGGGGTGAAATGGTGACCCAACATAACCAATGCGTTTTAGCGTAGATAGAATTTGGCTAAGCTTAATTTGAAATGGTGACCAAGTGACTAAAGCGCGGCGCTCTTGTACATTCACCGCGACTTGCTTTATTCCTTCAACTTTTGACAACTGCTTTTCGATAAGCCAGCCACACGCAGCGCATGTAATACCTTCAAGGGTCAACTGAATCTGTTTGTCCTGACCTTCTTCAAACACGAACTCTTCTTGAAGGGAAGGGTCGTCATAGACTTTTAGCTTATCTAACGTTTCTAAAATACTGTCGTCAGATTTTTGCGCCGGTTCGGTTCTAAACTGGTAATAGTCTTCAAGGCCGTTGTTAACGATCGCTTCAGCTACCGCTAAGCAGCCAGGGCAACACATGTCTCGTTGTTGCCCTAAAATGACAGTAGTAAATTTCCCATTGTCTGGACTCGCTATAGGCAAGCCGCAATGGTAACAGTCGTGCTTTGTCATTATGGATTGAATTTCATTTTGCCAGTGTGGGGCAGATAGACCGTGTTTTGAATTTTCCAGCTATCATCAATCGGCGTCAGCGATATGCGCCATTTACCGTCAAGGTTTTCTTCAATAAAGCCGCGATAAATACCGTTAGCGTCGCGACTCAATAAAACGCTAACATCGCGCTCTTCTAGCGTTACGTGATAGAAACTTAATTTAACCGCGTTACCTTCTTGAGGAATCCCCGAATGAAATTGCAGCGCTATGCTTCCATCTTCAATGGTTAAATCAGTGGTGATATTCATGCGGCGGGCTATGGCTTCCTTGTCCAGACGGGCATTAATTGCTTTTCCTTCTTTGTAGTAGTCGTCTACCACCAAGCTATCTTCGGTAGAAATAGCAAGGTTTAATAACACGCCACCCATGATGAGGGTAATGATAGGAACGGCAATTAAAAACCAGGGCCAGAACTCTTTATACCAGGGTCTATTCATCGAAATCTTTTCTCGTATTTACTTCACTAACAACATATTTATTTTTACTTCCCCAACTACACGTAAAGCCGGTAAATAATGATAAATATAGTGTTGGCGAGACATATTAAAAGTGTACAAAAAATGTTCGCATGGCACTCTCTATACCGCTGTATTTTCTCATAAAAAAAGCCCCGTAGTAACGAGGCTTTTTAAGATATTTAATGATTTAAATCATTAATCATTTGAAAGGCTGTATACATACGCTGCAACAACGTGAATTTTGTCATCACCCAAGGTTTTCTTGAATGAAGGCATTACACCGTTACGACCGTAAGTAAGCGTTTCTGTTACCGCTCTGTGGCTGCCGCCGTATAGCCAGATATTGTCAGTAAGGTTTGGTGCACCAAGTGCTTGGTTACCTTTACCGTCCATACCGTGACAAGCCGCACACGCTGCGAAACGAGCTTTACCTGCTTCTGCAAGCTGAGGGTCCACATCGCGACCGCTTAAACTAAGTACGTAGTTAACCACTTCTTCGATACCGTCTTCACCCATAGCATCTAGCCATGCTGGCATAGCTGCTTTACGACCAAGCGTAAGAGTTTCAACGATTTTCGCACCTGAACCACCGTACAACCAGTCGTTGTCCGTTAGGTTAGGGAAGCCGCCATTTTGACCACGTGCATCAGAACCGTGACACTGAGAGCAATTTTGTAGGAACAAACGCTGACCTACTTTATTTGCTTCTGGGTCTTTAGCCAGTTCTTCAACAGGAACTTGTGCATACGCTTCGAAGATCGGATCGAACTTCTCGGCAGCAAAATCTAGTTCACGATCATATTCTACTAGGTAGCCTTGCTCTTTAGCCTCAATACGCGCCTGAGCTGACTCTTCTAGCGATTGAATATTTTGGTTAGAACTCTTCCAACCCAAAATACCTTCATACGCACCTAGGCCAGGATAAAGCGCTAGGTATAAAAAGCCCCAAACGATGGTCATGTAGAACATAATTGTCCACCAGCGAGGAAGTTGGTTGTTCAACTCCTCAATACCATCAAATTCGTGACCCATTGACTCACCTTCAGCTACGCCAGTCTTGTTAGAAAGGCACCAGCGAAGAAGGAAGTAGCAACCAATGATTAACCCTAGGGTTATCACTGAAATCCAAATTGTCCAAAACATACTCATGAGTTCGAGACTCCTGCTAATCTTCTTTTGATTTTTCTTTTTCTTCGTCTGCAAACACTAGGTTTGCAGCTTCATCGAATTTTTTCTTGTTGCGGCTGCTGAACGCCCACCATACAACACCGATGAAGCTTACAAAGACGATGACAGTAAAAATGCTGCCTACAATTCCTTGGTCCATATTATTTCAAATGTGTGCCAAGAGATTGTAGATAAGCAATAAGGGCCTGCATTTCCGTTTTGCCCTGTACTGCCGCTTTCGCACCCGCGATATCTTCGTCGGTATACGGAACGCCAAATCCACGGAATACTTCCATTTTTTCAGCTGTTAACTCGCCATTAAGCGTGTTTTCCGCAAGCCAAGGGAAACCTGGCATATTCGACTCTGGTACCACGTTACGAGGATTAAGCAGGTGAACTCGGTGCCATTCGTCGCTGTAACGACCACCAACACGTGCTAGGTCAGGACCAGTACGCTTAGAACCCCAAAGGAAAGGGTGCTCCCATACTGATTCGCCAGCAACGCTGTAGTGACCATAACGCTCTGTTTCAGCGCGGAATGGACGGATCATCTGGCTGTGACAACCTACACAACCTTCACGGATGTAGATATCACGGCCTTCAAGCTCAAGCGCGGTATATGGACGTAAGCCTGTTACCGGTTCCATGGTTTGCTGTTGAAACATCAACGGCGTTATTTGAACCATGGCACCGAAGCTGATAGCGATAAGGATTAATACCGTTAACAGACCGACGTTCTTTTCAATTAACTCATGTGCGTTTTTCATTATTCGTCTCCTTTACTACGCCGGCTGAGTCGCTGGGTCTGCAGCGATACTGCCTTTAGGTGCACGAACGGTTTTCCATGTGTTGTATGCCATAACAAGCATACCTGCTACCACGAAACAACCACCAATGAAACGAACCACATAGAAAGGCTTAGACGCTTCTAATGACTCAACAAAGCTATAGGTTAACGTACCGTCAGCATTTACTGCACGCCACATTAGACCCTGTAGTACACCAGACATCCACATTGCTACGATGTATAGAACAACACCGATAGTTGCGAACCAGAAGTGTACGTTAACTAGCTTGGTGCTATACATAGCGCGCTGACCGAATAGCACTGGAATTAAGTGGTAAATTGAACCAATTGAAACCATTGCAACCCAACCTAGAGCACCAGAGTGTACGTGACCAATTGTCCAGTCAGTGTAGTGAGACAGTGCATTAACGGTCTTGATTGCCATCATTGGGCCTTCGAAGGTAGACATACCGTAGAAAGACAATGAAACAATAAGGAAACGCAATACTGGGTCGGTGCGAAGTTTATGCCACGCGCCAGATAGCGTCATAATACCGTTAATCATACCACCCCAAGATGGAACGAATAGGATAATAGACATCACCATACCTAGTGACTGAGTCCAGTCTGGTAGGGCAGTGTAGTGAAGGTGGTGAGGACCAGCCCAGATATACAGCGAGATAAGTGCCCAGAAGTGAACAATTGAAAGTCTGTATGAATAAACCGGGCGACCAGCTTGCTTAGGTACGAAGTAGTACATCATACCAAGGAAGCCCGCAGTCAGGAAAAAGCCTACCGCGTTATGGCCGTACCACCACTGCATCATAGCGTCTACTGCGCCTGCATACAGTGAATACGATTTAGTGAAAGATACCGGAATAGCCATGCTGTTACCAATATGAAGAATTGCAACAGTTAACATGAACGCGCCTAAGAACCAGTTTGCAACATAAATGTGCGAAACTTTACGGATTACTAGGGTTCCGAAGAAGTTAATGATATAAGCGACCCAAACCAGTGCCAAAAGGATATCAATTGGCCATTCTAGTTCAGCGTATTCTTTTGAGCTGGTTAAACCCATAGGCAGGGTGATAACAGCTAAAACGATAACGGCTTGCCAACCCCAAAAGGTAAATGCGGCAAGTTTGTCACTGAACAGTCTTACCTGGCAGGTACGCTGAACGATGTAGTACGACGTTGCAAATAGCGCACAGCCGCCGAAGGCAAAAATAACGGCGTTAGTGTGCAACGGACGCAAACGTGAGAATGTTAGCCATGGTGTGTCAAAGTTAAGCATAGGTGCAAATAACTGCGCGGCAATAAATACCCCTAGGCCCATACCAATGATACCCCAGACTATGGTCATGATGGTAAATTGCCTAACTACTTTATAATTGTAGTCAGGTTGTGCTTGGCTTATTTCACTCATTTTAATGAATCTTCCACTTCAAATGAACTATGGTCTCCAACTGCCGGAATAGTACGGTCGAGACGTGTATCAGCTAAGGAATAACGCTTCACACCGAGCTCGGAAAGAGTAATAATTATTGTCTCCAAGCCAGTTGGTACGCGGATGATAAGGTTTTTAATTACAAAAAGATACCATAAACTACCTAAGCTTGATCTCCGTCAATGAAGAAATACACAAAATTTAAGAAATGCTAAATAACGATAACAATAAACGATCAAAAATTTTACATTCCCAGCTTCCATTAGTGGCTATTATTGTTGTAGCCGTGTGTGTATACCTTGCACATAAATTCCAGTCATCGGTGTTAAAAGACACTAGCGTAGTTAATGGAATAGGAAACAGCTGCAACTTTGTCAATGAAACTTGCGAATTCTTAATTGATGACAGGTTAGCAATTGCCACTTTTTCAGCCATGCCTGAAGCCGAAGAGTCAGTAACGGTTAAGCTCTTAGTTCCTGAAGGAGAGGAAATAGAGAGCGCATGGATTGAAGGGGTAAACATGTATATGGGCAAAATTCCCGTGCTGTTAGATAACGATGGTCAAGGAAAGTGGTCAGGTTGGTTTATGTTAGGTAGCTGTAGTGAGCCAGTTATGAAATGGCAGCTACGTCTAAATATTAAAGATAAAGAAAGCCCCAGCTATTTGTATTTTGTTACACAGCAGTAACTGTATTAAAAGCAATAAGACTCTCCCTAAAGAAAGGGGAGTAAACAAGCAAAAAAGGCCGCTCTTTATTTAAGAGCGGCCTTTTATTAATTACCTGTAAATTGTAGCGTGAACGCTATTTCTTACATTTGAGACTGAAGGTAGTTTTGAATACCTAGTCGCTTAATAAGGCCAAGCTGCTGCTCTAGCCAGTGTGCGTGATCCATCTCTGTATCGTCTAGTAGTACAATTAGCATGTCACGAGTAACATAGTCTTTCTCGGTTTCACAAAGCGCAATAACTTCACGTAACTTTGCATCAACTTCATATTCAACACGTAAATCGCTTTCTAGCATCTCAGGTACATCTTTACCCACTTTGAAGCCTGTGCGCTTCGTCATGTCAGGCGTACCTTCTAAAAACAGCATGCGTTCTATTAGCTTAGTTGCATGTCCACGCTCGTCATCAAATTCATGATCGATGCGTTCGTAAAGCTTATTCAAACCCCAATCAAGATACATCTGAGAGTGAATGAAATACTGATCCATGGCGGCTAACTCATAAGAGAGTAGTTCGTTTAAGCCATTGATGATTGCTTGGTTACCTTTCATTAGTCATCTCCCATTACTTGCGCTTGTAGGTAGTTCTCTATACCCATAGCATCAATTTGGTATTCTTGCGTTTCAATCCAGTCTAGGTGCTCTTCTTCGTATTCAAGAAGGTCTTCAAGCAAATCACGAGAAACATAATCCTGCTTTTCTTCACACAGCGCGATAGCTTCACGAAGTAGTGGAAGCTGTTCTTTTTGAAAACGCGCATCACATGACAGCATTTCAACGGTATCTTCACCGATATAAAGCTTGCCTAACGCTTGAAGATTAGGAAGGCCCTCAAGGAATAAAATGCGCTCGATAAGATCGTCCGCTTGCTTCATGTCCTTGATAGACTTTTTATAATTCTTTTCGTTAAGTTCAGAAAAACCCCAGTTTTTGAACATACGAGCGTGCAGAAAGTATTGATTTATCGAAGTAAGTTCACTTGTCAGTACTTCGTTCAATTTTGCAACAACTTGTTTATCACCTTGCATTGTGTAAACCCTATTAACGTATTTGCGTGAAGTTTAGTCTAAATTTGACTGCATGTCAAAAAAAGTCTTTGTAAAACAGTTGTTTACAAACGATAACGTTTCTCAATTCATCCATTGTTCGCATTTAGAACAGCATTACTGTTGTGCATGCGCATAAGCAAGACTTTCTTCAGCAAAACCAAGCCCTGCTTCGGTAAAGAAGTTGAAGACTTTATCTACACCGTTTTCTAATAGATGTGATACTTCATCCTCATATCGTGCAATGGCTGCAACTTTTCCAACATAGCCCGCGTTTTTAAGCTGACGTGTGATGTTTATTGAGTCCTGGATAGAAGGCAGAGCAAGCAAAACAAGCTGAATCTGTTTGATATCTAAATTATCCCACAAATCGACGTCTTCACCGTCGCCGCATATTACGTTTAAGCCTTCGTCTGATAACTCTTTTACTTTTACTCGGTCGGCGTCCATTCCCCATACGCTCACATCACTTAATTTAGATAACGCATTGAAGGCACCGCGACCAACTCGTCCCATCCCCAACACTAAAAACTCCGCGTTGTGGAGAGTAGGATAAATGTCTTCTTTTAAGCGCTCGTTTTTCTCAAAACGTTTAATGGTGTGTTTATGATTGTGATATTGAGAATGAGAATTGCGATAGAGCACGCTGGTGATAACGAATGAAATAGATACGGCTAAAGCAATCACCACTAACCAAGAGTTTGCCAATAAACCTAATGAAACGGCTAGTGCGCCAACAATAAGGCCAAATTCACTGTAATTTGAAAGCACCAAGCTGCTCAAGTAAGCCGTGCGACCGCGAAGGCGAAGTGACGTAAATAAGCCGAAAAAGAGTGCTGCTTTTAACGGTATAAATAAGCAGAACACGATAGCTAGGACAATCATACTAAGATCGGGAAGGGCGGTAAGACCGATAGTAAGGAAGAAGCCGATTAAGAAGAGATCCTTAAAACTAAGCAGCGACTTCGCTAGCTCCGAAGCCTTTTCATGTTGGGCTAACATGATTCCAAAGATTAGTGCCCCAAGATCGCCTTTAATGTTAACCAGCTCAAACAAGTGATAGCCACCTAAGGCGAGGATAAAGCCAGTAAGTGGAAGCAGTTCACCGTGGCCCGACTTATTAATCATTTTGTTTATGATTGGCATTGCTGGGAATAAGGCCAACAACGCAAGCGCCCACACAGAGGGGAGCTTTCCAGTTGCTGCAACAAGGAAGATAACAGCAAAAACGTCTTGCATGACCAAAATGCCAATGGCAAGGCGGCCGTGACGGGTTTTACTTTCGCCACTTTCTTCTAATACTTTAACCACGCACACTGTGCTACTGAAACTAAGGGCAAAAGCGATAAGCGCAGCGCTTTTCCATGTAAGCCCATCAACGAAATTTGCAGCAACCGCACCTATCGCATAGACGCAACAGGTAATAACGCCCACCCATACTAAGGTATGTGAAACGCTTCCCGCCCAAACTTCTCGACGACTCAAATCGCGGATGTTAAGTTTCAGACCGATGGTAAAGAGCATAATGGTGATGCCCAAGTTGGCTATTTGGGTTAAATCTTCAGTGAGCGTGTAGCCTGCAAAATTTAATAAAAAGCCAGCTACCAAGTAGCCAACTAAAGGAGGAATGCCAATAAGTTTAACCGTTAAGCCGCAAACAAATGCGAAAAGAAGAAATGCATACTCCATGAATTACCTTTCAGAAAATGTTGAACGTAAAATCCGTTACCTTTGTATAGGTCACATCATCTATTAACCAGTGATAGCTACAAATCGCTCTCTCAACTCGCTAATTGAAAGGTTTTAGACTAGCATGCAATGGCTTGTTTTCGCAGCTAAAAAAGCATTGTAATTGCATATTTTGGTAACGCGTAACCCAATTGAGCTAAAAGCCGGCTCAGTATATTTAACTCCTAAATCAGTCATTTACCGCTAAAGTAAATCTAGTTCCCGATTTCAGGTGTATTGAACAGGGTTGTAGGCATATTATTTTGTTTTGATATGACCAAAAATAAAGAAGGACTTTGAATGCGTTTAACAATTCTAACTGTGCTAACCCTGCTGGTCGCTTTCAATGTGGTGATTGGCGTATTGTGGGCGCCCGTGTGGTGGTTTTTACTTTTATCAGTCACGCTACTCATTTTTGGTCTATATGATGCCTTCCAAACAAAACATGCCATTTTAAAGAACTTTCCATTAATTGGCAGGGTACGATGGACTGTCGAGGGACTAAGGCCCTACATCCAGCAATACATCATAGAAACCGATACTGGCGGAGCACCTATTTCTCGCATGTTTCGTTCGATTGTTTATCAACGTGCGAAAAACAGTAGAGAAACTGTTCCCTTCGGTACTCAGCTAGATACGTATAAAGATGGCTATGAGTGGATTGGCCATTCTTTATCTGCTCGCGAAGTGGAAGACATGGATGAAGATCCCCGAGTGACGGTAGGTGGCCCTCATTGCAAAAAGCCGTATCGTGCAAGCATACTTAACATAAGCGCAATGAGCTTTGGAAGCTTGTCAAAAAATGCCATTTTGGCGCTAAATAAAGGTGCTGCAAAAGGCGGGTTTTACCATAACACAGGTGAGGGTGGTTTAACCCCATATCACCTCGAAAACGGTGGCGATATCGTTTGGCAAATTGGTACGGGATACTTTGGTTGTAGAAGTAAAGATGGCGGTTTCGATCCTGTTCTTTTTGAAGAAAAAGCCAAACTCGACAATGTGAAAATGATAGAAATAAAGCTAAGCCAGGGCGCTAAGCCTGGACATGGTGGTATTTTACCAGCGTATAAAAATACCCCTGAAATAGCTAAAATAAGAGGTGTTGAGCCTGGAACTCAAGTTGATTCTCCCCCTAGACATAAAGCGTTTGCAACGCCTTTAGGAATGGTTGATTTTATTAGTCAGTTACGCAAGTTAAGTGGCTATAAACCAGTGGGTATTAAGCTGGCGCTGGGTAGAAAAAGTGAGTTCATTGCCATGTGCAAAGCCATGGTTGAGAAGGACGTAACGCCAGATTTTATAACGGTAGACGGGGGCGAAGGAGGTACCGGCGCCGCACCGCTTGAGTACACGAACTCTATAGGATTTCCTCTGCGTGAAGCGTTGGCGTTTGTTGACGATTGTCTCACTGGTTTTGGTATTCGCGACAAAATTAAAATTATTGCTTCTGGAAAAATCATTACCGCTTTTCAGTTAGCGAAAAATCTAAGTTTGGGCGCCGATCTATGTAACAGTGCGCGAGGAATGATGTTGGCACTTGGATGTGTTCAGTCGCTGTCGTGCAATACGAATAAATGTCCGACCGGTGTAGCAACGCAAGACCCTAAGCTTGCCAAGGGCTTAAACGTTGAAGACAAGTACGAGCGCGTGTACCGCTTTCACAAAAAAACTATTCATGCGCTGATGGATATCTTGTCTTCTACTGGACATGTGAGAACTAGCGAACTAAATCGTACCCATATATTTAGGCGAGTAGATCAGTGTAATATTGCGCGTTACGACGAAATTTTCCCGTTAGTTAAAACAGGAAGTTTCTTAACTGACGACGTTCCCGATAGATTTAAATTACACTTAAAGGAAGCAAATTCTGAAAGCTTTATGCCTTGTAGTTTATTGGCAGAAATAGAGAAAGAAACGAAAGCGGTATCTTAAAAAAACTAAGCCATGACTCCTAATCAAATACCAATTGTGGAGTCACGCTTAACGATTTTTAATGCCTAAAACTGCGAGTTAATCTTTAGATTGCTCGCTTGGAATACGCAGTTGATAGAGGCGGTAATCACTAGTCCTGTAGGGTGTTACTTTATATTTAGGCTGAAGATACGCCACTAAATCTATTAGTTCAGAAACCGTTAGCTCGTCGTTTACAACTCGCATTAATGACACACCGTCTTCGCTGGTGAAACTGGCAGGCTGTCGAGGAGTTAGTTTGTGTGATGGGTTAATAATACTTGTCACCAACTCTGCATAAGTTTTAATTCTTCCACTGCTGCCTCCCAACGGAATAGGCTTCGCGACTAGGTATTGCGCATTGTCGGACTCTTTTTCTCCTGCAATTCTGTGACAGTCTTGGCACTGATACTTTTTAAATACCAAATAGCCTTTTTCCATATTGCCTTCGGGCAAGCTAAAGCCGCGAGGTGACTGCGCGCCCTGGTCACAGGCGAAAAGGAGAAGCGTTGCTATAACAACTATTGCCGTTTTCATACTCATTTCCCTCTTTCTTTTACGGTAAAGATGCGTAACGTTCGCTAGAACTAATGTGTATACACTGATTATGAATGAGGCTGCAGACTAATCATTGACCTAGCTCAAAGAATAATTATTTGTATAGCACTACTATTTAATGGAATTAGTTAACGGTATGGTAGAAAAGCACTGCTACCTAACAAAAATTGAGGACAGCCACAATGCAAGGTTACGAGACAATTTTAGTACCTATAGATATTTATTCTGACTACGAATTAGTGGTGGAGAAAGCCATTGCAATAGCGGGCAATAGTCACAAAATTCACCTCCTGTATGTTGCTTATCCACAAACCAATGTAGAGCCTTACGGACTATTTTTAGAACGGGATTTTTCAGAGGAAGTAAGAGAGCAGGCATTAAGGCAATTAAAAGACGTTGCCGCAAAACATGATATACCTTACAGCCACATCAATGTAGAGATAGGTTCTCCTGCTGATGAGATTCACCATATGGCCGAAAAGATTAATGCAGATCTCATTGTTGTCGGCACCCATGGCCAGAGCGGTCTTCGTTTGTTACTTGGGTCAACGGCCAATGCAGTACTACATGGTGTTAAAACAGACGTGCTAGCTGTGAAAGTATAAATTAATGCGGCGATTAGCGTCGAAAATGCTTTAAATATCCATGATAAATACCTTCGCCGTCATGTAGATGTAATGAAGGTCAGTTACGTTTTGAAAGGCTGTAACTAATCTTAAAATTACTTATCATGATAACGAAACGGACAGGTATATTACGCGTACTCTATGCCACTTACTATTCACTTAAGGGGCTTCGAGCAGCCTTTTTAAGTGAAGCTGCGGTCAGACAAGAAATTTTCGCAATATTGATAATGACACCTGTAGCGTTTTTCATCGACGTTACGCATGTAGAACGTATATTGCTGGTGATATCTTTACTGATAGTGCTTATCACTGAGCTACTCAACACGGCTATTGAGAAACTCTGTGACCATGTCAGTACAGACATCCATTTATTAATAGGGCGTGCTAAAGATATCGGCTCGGCAGCAGTGTTCATCAGCCTAATGATGGCCGGCTTTACGTGGATTAGCATTCTTTGGTAGTGCAATTTGCGATTTATAGGCGGAAAGAAAGCCCTAACTTATAGGGCTTTGATTTTCTGGTCACAACATTCTGAAACTAAGGTTCTAATTGTGCTATCTAAGTTTTTAATGTGCGAATAATGCAATGAAGTTTCACCACCGTTATTGATATCTTTTATCGTAAAAACAACATCATCGCCTCGTGAAGTTACGCAGATTCTCACGTAATCATCAGATTGAGCTAATGGCACGTGGAGATATAACGGCTCATTGTTTGAGTTTAAATAATCTAGTGCTGCTTCTTGTGACTTGAATGGGTCTTGCTTCTCGGGTTGGACATTCCATGACGACGAGGGAACCACCATTTCCGCGAGTAATTTTCCATGCTTTGTATCAATACCGCTACTCATATATCACTCCTTTTACTTGAATGTTTGCCAACTTAGAAAACCTATTCATTAATATAGGTTTAGGGCAAATTTACCTTTTGATACGCGAGTAATACAGTTTCAGATTGGTAAAAGGATGTAGAGAGTAGGTGAGTTAGACATTGTTACTGATGTCGCTGGTTATGCGTAACCATGCATTAATTAAGTTACTGTATTTAATGAGCTTTATCTTTTTCGTTTTGCCGACAATTTTGCCATTCCACCACGCTTTACGTTAGCCTGTTTTGTATAATGCCCAGGCATTTCCGGTGATTGCCAACCTCCAGCCAGTTGAAGCTCGGGTAAAGATGCGCCATCTTCGGCTAGAGAAACTGCACCACCAACACGACCGCTATGAGGGGTAATGTTTTCGCTAATACCTGCGCGTTGAGCAATACGTTGCCAAATCCGATAGACGCTCGAATAGTTAAGTACATTTGCCTTATGGCTGGGAATGTTCTCATCAAATGGCAAAAGTGCTGTTTTATGATTTGTTAGTCGTCTAAACAAAACGCCTTTGTGCAGGCCGCGTAAATCTGAAGAAAGGCGGGTTGCTTTAGTCTTTGGATCAAGATTAGCTTCGTTAATATACTCTTGAACCATTGATATAGTGCTGGAAGAAATATAGCGATATTGACCTTGGCCAGACTGGTCGCTTTTCGAAGAAACAACCAACAGGGTGTTATTACGCGCAGATATATCCTCGATGCAAACTCGAACTAATTCATCAGCGCGAAGCAATGCATCAAACATCAGGTTAATGATTGCAAGGTCGCGGAGCTCTAATAGAGAATCAGGAATAATTGCATTGTTTATTTGTTCAAGCATATCTATGGTAAGCGGTACCGCTTGTTTGTGAGACAAGCGAAACTTTCTATTCTCTATAAGCGATAAACGGATGAAGTCTCTTAGATACGCTGATCTAATAATAGGGTTTGGCAATTTAGCCACGCCTAAAAATTTACTAAGGGCAGATAACCGACGCTTGATGGTTCTATAGGCTAGGGGAGAACGGCACAACGCTTCGACATATTGTTTAATGCAGACCTCATTGTGTTCGAAGTTGTTCTTAAAGCCACTTAATCCAGCTTGCTTACAAAAAATTGCGAACTCATTGTAGTCACTAATGTACGCCCGTTGTGTGTTGTATGGAAGCTTGGTAAAAATATCTTGATAATAGCTTTCAACGTTTTTATCAGAAGATGAACATTGACTTGTTGTTAGGTCGTCAGAACCTGACGTGTGCTGCTTACCACGAGAGTACTCGACACCAAAAGCTGGAACCGTCGCGCTACTTGAGTCTTGTGGCTGTGAGCTGCTATCACTGTTGCTGCTAACTAATTGAGTTGTGAGCAAGTATGAGCTATTAGTTTTTGAGGGCATTGAGCAACCTGGTGAAGACATTATTGTAACTATTATGCTAGTTTTAACAGAAATTGATAAGCTATTGATATATAACAATATTCACGCATGATAACTGTAATTATCATGCGTGAAGTTACGCACTAATCCATTCATCACTCCACAAACCGCTTTACTATTATAATCTCAAGTACAGTGCTACTCTATCACATCACTGTATATATAAACAGTTTGGGTGTTTCAATGCCGTCAATTGTTGGCCTATCTCGTAATTATTCCAAACCATATCGCTAGGTAAGGCTTGTGGCCTGCTGAAAGAGTACGTTTTTTGTGCAATTCAAATCGTGCGCTACGTGAAATCTGCAAGGTAACACCCCGAATGCGCGCTCAGATTTCACGTAGCGACGCCTAAAAAAATAATCTGAAAAGTGATGAAAAAACACCTTAAGAGCTTATTTATTAAAGAAGTACTTCACATGATTTACTTCCAACATGTTTGCTGGCTAATCGCACATTTTTCAAAACCAAACGAGTTAAAAATAAACGTTACAAAAGCGGAATAGGCGATAACCTAGAAGTTATTACCTTTGCTTTTTATACGCTTTTCATAGAGCGCCTATCTAATATCGACTACAGTACGACGATAATAAGACGTCGATACGGTACGTAGCCGAACAAACGACGTCTACGCAGATATGAATTCAATAAACATCGCGTCGATAATTATTAATTCTACTTGCTATCCACGCCACCCAACTTTAAAACAACGAACGGTCTCCATGCACGATGTTTAATTTAATAAGAAGTATAGATAATTGATGGTATTTAAAATAAAGAGCAATCAATAAATGAGTTTTACGGGCCGTAATTATTACATGTAACGCTAAATGTTAGAAAAATCTTAACCTTACAGCTAGTCGTCTTATCTTAGAAATAATTAGGATCCTTTATTTAATTCATCAGCGTTAAGCCTTTGGTTATTTGAGCTAGTAATTAATATCACAAGCTGTGCATTCATTATTTAAAGTAAAGAAGACTAAAGCTTGATAAATGTTTTTAGGAACATGATTAAGTCTATTATTTATCTGTGCTAGTTGTCATTAAACCTTACGAATACCTAAATATTACGAGAAGGATAGCGTAAAGCACCTTGCAAAGCTCCATCTGGCTCATTCACCATCAATTTTGATATTCTATTTAACATAATATACATTATGCGTAATTTAGTGTGTGGAAGATTAGAGCGTTGATGTCACTCTATTCGGATGTTTTGTTGGCTGTGATTACTTACAGACTTTTATGCGCGGCAGCTGCTTTTGTGCTTCGTCCTTACCGCACTTGCTTCACTTGTGTCAGTGGTTTTTATTGAAAGTTGCTATGAACTTTGGATTTAGACATGGGATTTATAAATCGTGCGCTACGTGAAATCTGTAGCACTACACCTCGCAAAATGGATTTTAATTCACGTAGCGTCACGTTAGTTTTTTAATTAATTATGGGTACAACTAACAAGCAGAAAGACGCAGTCTTTGTATTTTTATACTAGGCTTTAATTTATTAAATGTGGATTTTTAGCTATTTAGAATGTTGCTGTGCTTATCTGAGTTGTAGTTAATCAGATTAAATCTGATTAAATCTGATTAACTACAAAAAGACACTCGATCGATCATTTACGTAGATTACATGGTTTGTGGTATGTAGAGATTATATAGACTGGCTAGCTGTTTACTTTAAGCATTTTTAGCAGTGATTTTGGCAGTAATAACTTACACGTTTAGTTATCATTATGAACGCGCTCAATTCGCTTAATATCGTCTTCGTAATCCAATGCCAACTTTGCACGTTCGTAACTTTGCTTTGCTAACTTAGACGCCGCCTCAACAAAATCTCTTTCTATGCTTGTACCTCCATCTTTAAAGCACGCTTTAATTGTTTTTAGTGACTTTTGTATTCGGATAGCAACTTCAATATTAGCAGCACCATCACGGGCAATGCTGGTGTAAGCATCGTCAAATAGATCATTCACATTTAACGCAGGCAATGAAATGCGGTCATATTTAAACTCCTCATGCTGAGCGCTATCGTTTTGTGAGTTTTCGGTTTCAGTTTCGGATTTGGGCTTGTGCCACAACAACATAAGGCGTGTAATGCTGCTAATGGTATTTATTGCAGTACCATGGTCATTAACCGATGGGGATAATGCACGAGATGCAATTTCGGCTAGTACGATAAAGCCAAAGCGAGGATCAGCCTCAAAGGATCTGGCTTCACCTATAGTAAATGCGTCAACAATTTCATCTGATACTACCTTTTTATTTGAATATGCTATGGCACGCTCTGGTGAAACAAACTCACCGGGTAACATGGCAACATTGATAAAACCGTCGTTTTTATCAGCCCAGTGTTGCAGCTTGGCAATGTCTATAAGCTGAATATAGCCCACTTGTTTAGTATAAATGGCATGCGTCCCCTGCTCTTTTTTTTGCTCTTGCGGTACTGCGCCTAAGCACGGCATATCTATTCTATTTTTAATTGCGCGTGTCGTGGCGTGCTCCACTTTTAATAACGTTGACCCCACGCGCCCTAATCGTGCAACGCTGTCTACCCACCGGATAAAAGTTAAAATAACTATCGAAAAAGCCAGACAGGTTAGACAAAATAAAATGAAAAGCCCGGCTTCATCGAAAAAAGCTTGAGTCATTGCAGTAAGCGCTACAGCACTATAGATAAATGCGCCTATGAAAACTGACAGAGCATTTTGTGATACATCATCGGATATTATAAGGCTTAGAGAACGCGGCGTTGACGACTGACTGGCCGAAGCATAAGCATTAACCATGGTACCTGCAGAAAACGTGGCGATCACCATCATGCTAGATGCCATAATTGAAAGCAGTGTTTCAACTGATTCGGGTTTTATTTCAGGAATATGCTCAGCCAATGAAGTCCCGTCTGCTACTTTCGCGACGAATACAGCAAAGATTGAGAGCAAACAAAAGCCAAGAGGTTTTACCCAAAGCTTTTCTTTTACACTGTATAAAAGGAAACGCAGTCTATCTACGGTAATCGGTGCTTCCACATTGTTCTCTTTTTATTAACTTTATTTCACTTAATACGGCAGTTAGGTGTTTTCTGATTTGTCCCAACTCAATTAGCAGGATCCGCCTTAGCATAAAACCTCATTGATAATGATAATCAATATCATTAAAATTGGTTAAAACAGTTTTAAGGTTATCAATATGGACGCTACAAAAATTCTTATCATTGAAGATGATATTACTCTTAATAAACAAATCGCTGCCTTGTTAAAAGACCGAGGCTTCGACGTACATCAATGCCACGACGGCAATCAAGGTCTGGTGACTGCACTTCGTGAAAGGTTCGACCTTATTCTTTTAGATGTATTGCTTCCTAACCTAAATGGTTTCTCGCTGTTAAGCCAACTTCGCAAACGGAAACAAACTCCTGTCATCATGGTTACTGCATGTGGTGCCGAACAAGAGCGTATAAAAGGCTATAGTAACGGTGCAGATGACTACATGCCAAAGCCGTTTAGTTTTGTGGAAATGATGCTTCGTATTGAAGCATTATTGCGTCGCTCTCTAAATGTAAAATCAAATGAAGTAACGAGAAACTCGATCGTCGTTGACGAAATAACACTTGACCGAAGAAACCTGAAGGCCAATTTTGCTGGCAAAGCACTAGATTTAACGTCGACTCAGTTTAAGCTTCTGTGGGTTCTGCTTGAAAATCAGAATGAGGTTTTAAGCAAACCATTACTTTATCAAACTGTTCTGGAAAGAAGTTTCAGCCGGTACGACCGAAGCTTAGATATGCACATGTCCCGAGTGCGAAAGAAACTTATCGAAGCTGGAATGTCCCCTACTCGTCTAGCAACCCAGCACGGCAAAGGCTACTTATTCTCATGAAAAAAGTGTTATTGAGAAAGCTTTTGGTCACTATAGCTTTAGGGACGGTTATTCTTATTTGGGTTATTGATTGGTTGTCAGCACATACAGAAACAACAATGAGTCACCTATCAGTAGAGCATCAGCGTGAACTCGTCGAATATGGCAAAGAGGCTGATTTAATTTACCGAAAAGAAGGTGAATTGGGTTTATCGAACTGGCTTCATGAATTTCAAGATAAAGAAAAAACATGGGCAGCAGTAGTAAAGTCAAACATTCAACCTATTGCGGGAAGCGTCATTCCTCAAAAGTACATTGATGAATTTAGGATAGGCCGCAGCGTGGAATGGAAAATTCACCTCTACTTTGAATATAACCCTATCATGGAGGTTCCTTTCTTAGATGAGAAATCACATCTATTAATCCAATTACCCCAGCGAATGAGACCGGGTGTTTATCTCACCTTTGTGGATATTTTGCTCAAGGTCGCACTGCCTTTTGTCGTTCTGTGTGTAGTGAGTTTAGTGCTTTACAGGCACGTAATGGTGCCATTAAGAAAGTTAGAGCATGCCACGAAAGCTTTCAGTCAAGGGCAGTTTGATGTGCGCGTTAGTAAATCATTTAGCAATAGAAGCGATGAGCTCTTCAACTTATCCGTAACATTTGACGGTATGGCCACACGAATTGGAAAATTAATTTACAACCAGAGAGAACTTTTATCCGATCTGTCTCATGAATTAAGAACTCCGCTAACGCGTATGGATATGGCCATCGATACTATTGAAAATGGTATCAATGACAGTGATACGTTAACTCGGCTTCGCTATGAATCCAACAATATGCGGGCATTAGTCGAAGATACGTTGACACTTGCTTGGCTTAACAATGAATCGCCTGTACTTAACACCGAGACTTTTGATCTTGCTGAATTGATTCAGGTTATTTGCGACGATGCAGCTTTTGAGTATTCCGAAACAAGACTAAATGTAGAATTACCTAACAACGCGGTAATAGATAAGAGTAGTCAACAAGCCCTCGGCCAAGCGATAGAGAACATTATCCGGAATGCCCTTAAATATACGCCAGAGAATAGCGGTGTTGTTGTAACGCTAAAGCAAAATGAAGATGTCTATATGCTTTCCGTCCTGGACTTTGGAAATGGTGTTCCAGAAAGCATGCTTAGCGATATTTTTAAGCCTTTTTTTAGAGTAGATAAGTCCCATGGCCTTCATGTTGTTGGACAAAAACGGGGAGGGTTTGGTTTAGGACTGGCGCTAGCGCAGCGGCAAATTACTGCTGTTGGAGGAAAAATTAAAGCGTTTAACCACTTGATAGCTGACTCAGCAGGCATTGGAGGTTTACAAATTGATATAACGCTACCGAAAAGGTAGCGTTATACAAACGTTATATTCAAGGCTTCAAAGGAACGGCAGAAACATGAGGCTTTGACGCTTTACTACTCTTAGACTTATATTCATGCCAAGGTAATACTAGATAGTGACAGGCCGTTAAAACAACTATCATGGCTACCAAAGTAAATGTCATTGTAAGCTGTTGCAGCCCAACGAGCATTAGCCCCCATCCAATTAATATCCATTGTAAAACATATAGTGCAGTGACGTTTTTACCCCAGAAAGCGAATAGCGTAACCACATAGTTTTGCTCAAAGCGTTCAATGAGTATGTGAGTGGTGTAAATAAAAAGCATCACGATACCTGTCATTAAAAGAACAATACCAGGACCGCTTCTTAGGTTTGTTACAATGTGATATTCAGGGTTAGTGAGCGTGAGCCCTGTACCGAGGATTACACAAACTACGCCTAATATAAGGCACCAAACAAAGTTTAACGTGCCTTTATTTTGTTGCTTTAAGAAGCGACCAAATGCCATACCAGCAATTGGGTATGCCGCCCATGGAAAAATAGGAAACATAACTCCCGCTTCTTCGTTTCCTACAAAAAGCTTCAAAAACTCATTGAGTATAGGTAACGACGTGTACCTATCCCAGACGCTGTGTGATAAAAACGCAATGGCAATAGCCGCGCCGATCCAAATAGAGATTTTATTGGTTGCATGTTTCAATCCTGTACAAAGGAGTAGCGCTATACCTGCGAATTGAAAGACATCACCAATTAAAAATTCACTCAGCGGAGTGTGTGGAGCAACATCTTGGTACGTGACGAGCCCAATTTTAATCGAAAGCCACATGGGAATGGTTCCGCGAACAAAATTCAGTGCGTAACCTAACACAAACAGCGATATTGCTCGTTTGATATCCGCTTTCAGTGTCGATGATGGAGATAGGCCAACAAAAATCCCCATGATAAAGACGAACATTGATGCTGCTGGCCAACCCAATGCGAATTTTACCGTGGCTCCAAATGCACTAAACCGCACTTCAGGTAAGCCATAAAAGTCTAATACATGGATCATAACCATGAGTAAAACAGCAACACCTTTTGCTACGTCAAAAGTTTTCTGCCTGTTAATACTTGGCGTGCCAAAGTGACTAGGTACATAAAATAGTTTCATAGTTTTCACTTGTTTTTATTTTGTCTTTTAAATGTTTGATGTTGCTATTCTTTGCTCTTTTCATCTTTCTCAGAAAACTTTATACCCAACCAAAATAACAGGCAGGCAAAAGCAAAAGAGACGAAGGAAATTGAAAAAGGCCCGGTGTAGCCATTATTTAGAAATTGGATTATTGCTTGGTTATGGCCAAGTGCCTCAATAAGGGATAAAAGTGCAAGAATGAGACCGCTTGCCAGTGCTGTTCGGCTTATCGCTAAATGTACATGCTTAGTGAAAAACGCACCTATGATCGATATGGCATAGACCGCAAAGAAAGCAGTTTCAACAATAAACGACCTGTTGTTTAAATCTGTACCAAGCACTCTCTCGAGTAAAAACGCAAACGCTGTCGCCGGCACGATGCCAGCACATCCACCTAATGTAAGTGCAAATATGCTGTGTTTAAAGCGACTAGAAATACTGCGATTATTTTGAAACTTAGTAAGCCACAACATATTGCCAACAACAATTAAGCCGCATACACCCAGCCCGAGTATGAAAAAAACAATTCTTATATCGACGCCTGCGAAGTGCCCAAAATGCAGTGCGTACAGAAAACGTGTCCCATCGGCGAAGGCATTTCTTTCAGCGGGATTTAAATCTGCTGAAAATTCATTTTCACGCACACGGTAGGTCATATCTATCCGTTGCGAAAAGTTCGATCTATGTTGCCCAATAATACGAATTAGCGCGTTTTCATCACCATAGTTTGTAAGCCTGAGGGAGGAAGCTTTTGCATTCTCTTTCTCTTCCCACGAAGTTATAAGGGTATTCAGGTCTGGCATTTCTCTTTCAATGCCAGTGTAAGATTCGGTTACTCTTGGAAACCCTGTATCGTTTAGTAGCGCAGTCCTGTCTCCATCGTAGATAAACAAGAGTGTCACAATCTGAGAAATCAAACCTAAATTAAACATTAGACCGGTAAGCGCGTACATGAATGTATAGGGTAAGCTCATGACCCCTACTACGTTATGCATGTCTGTAAGTTGATATCGAAGAGTAGTGCTGCCACCTCGATAGTAGAAAAAGTGCGTGATCAGCTTTTTGAACTGAACGACTAGCCCAGTGAAAATGACAACGGTAAAAAACAGGGTCACAATACCGACAATGTGGTCACCCAGTGGCAAATTCAGGTCAATATGGAGGCCATAGAGAAAATCAGCTAAGTGAAAACTGTCTATAGACGCTACCGTTTCTCCATTAACCGGATCAACATAAATTGAAGTCAGTGCATTTTTAGCCGACGGGGTTTCATTTACTGGAAGATGAAGCTCGTATAGAGGCATTGTTTCAGTTGGAAGGACTACAAACATTCTTTGTTGCGTATTCACATCATATTCTGAAAACACTGTGTCCAATATGTTGTTAAGTGGCAGCTGGTCCGAGACTGAACGATATTCTGTATGAGGTAGAACAGACCATGCTTTGATTTCCGGGTAAAACAAAGTAAGAGAGCCTGCCCAAAAAACGATGAATAGAGGAATGGAAATAAATAGCCCTATCCATCCGTGACCTTCCAAGGCTGAACGAATCACGCTGGCTTTCATGCAACTACTCCTAATTTAATTAGTACATTAAGCACAAGTGAAAAAATCAAAACGGAAAGGCATTGAAGCGCTGGCTTTTTAGTCTTTTCGAAACAGAAAAAGTAACTCATTAACCCCGCCCAAATCAAAAATCCAAGTATGTAACCCACCAGCAATTTGACATCTACATCGAATGGTAAAAAGTGGTTAAGATTCAAAATGATGCTTGTGCTAAGTAGTAATCCAATTAGAAAGGACAGATAGGTTTTACGCCACATAAACCCCTCCTATGAGCGCTAAAACAACGTTAACGCCTGTTCCATATGCAAGTAGCCTTGAGGGACGATTTTCGTGTGCACCCGTAAACGTCACTAGTGCTAAATTAAAAATAATCATGGTAATCGTGGAAAAGATCATTGCCCAAGCGTTGTATTGCATTCCTAGAAGAAAGGCCGCCAGCACGATAGTGGCAACAAAAAGCGTGCTGCCTAAGCCCTTTGGCATTGATTGAGCGAACGTTCTTTGGTGATCCGACGAAAAATAAAGCGCTGTACATCCCCAGAAAATGGCTTGTAAAGCGAGAACATTTGAAATCGAAAACATATCGACAAGTCCTTTTGTATATATTTCTGCAGTTATACTTAAATGGCTTGAGCGGTAGTCGCGGCCTGGCTCATTTTCTGTAATTTATATCTGTCCTGACTGAGGATATTCTTGCAATTGTTCCCAAACCACTCGAGTGAAGAGTCAATATTTCGCAGAGATGGTTTCGAGTACAGATATTCAATAAACCCTTGATAATCTACCGCACCGTCGAAAATGGGAACCATGCCTTCTCGCGAGCCTGCTGCGGCATACACATTGTCTGGAGCAAACACACTTAAGTGTTTACTGCTACTTATGTTTTTAAAGTGAAAATGATTTATATATGGAGCGAGTTGTTCACAAGAGGAAATAATGTCAGCGCCAGATTCCCATACATGCAACACATCGTAATTTAGTTGCAAATTGTCTTTGTTAACTTTTTCAAACAATTCAATGGTAGAACCCACCGAGTCAGCGTAAGTGTTAGGGTGTGTTTCGATAACTAAGTTAAGCCCATAGTCGCTAAGCCAATCACAGACAAGTTGTAACCGCTCGAAAAGCAGGTTTTTTCGGTCTTCAGGTATGGCTGCGCTGCCTTCGTTGCCAGCAAATGTGCGAATCTTGGTTGCCCCCCAGTGTTTAGCCAAACGACAAAGGCGATGAACCTTAAAATACAAAGCGTCGTTCCCTTCAAAAAGTGGCAGATAATCGCTTAGCATGGATGTTTTCAACGCGTAGCTTGAGAGCCACTCTTTCCCATATTCGGGTTGGTCTTCTAAATTCGTAGCATGTGCACCCCATAATTCGATCCCCTGAAAACCATTTGCCACGGACCATTTTGCAATTTCAGCGATTGAGATAAGTTGGTGCCTAAAAGTGATAGTGCATACTGAAAGATTCATACGGCGGCCTCCAAGTTTTCTACGCCCACGGTATTGTTAGCTTTTTTATCTTGAAGGTTGTGAAAAACTAGCCAGTCTTGGTACACAGTTTGAAGCTTACATTTAATTTTTCTTTCCGTGGTATCTTGCTCATTGAGTAATGTGAAAAGTTCATCAAACAACGGTAATGTGTCTTGATTCTCTTTAGCTAATTCAGAGAGCTTGATCGCTCGGTATTGTATTGCTTTGTATGTAGAAACCAGCTTTTCTATTTCATCACACCAAAGCTCGAATGTTACTTCTGGAAATCCAATATCTCTCCAGAAATAAGCAAAGCCATGTTCATAGGCGTATTTCCTAATTGCAAGAACGGGGATTTGCTTAAGGGCATTACCCAGCAATGCTCTATCAGCAGGTTTTTGTTGATGAGCTACAATGACTTTCCGGATTGCATCCGTTAACACGTTGTGTTCAGGGAAAAATGTAGCATCGAAATAACTGGAAATAGCTTGCAGAGAAGAATGCGTTATATGATTACTATCAAATACGTAGCCCCCCGCAACATGTGGTGATGAAATAGCGTTGAGAACATCCTTACGCTTAACCTCTCCTTCCCACCTGAAGTCTGGGTCCATCATAAGCCACCGTTCCGTATCTTCCGTCTTCTTTAGCATTACATAGTGAGGGAAAGGATTCTGGTTAAACTTATTTTCTCGCTCAGGTAATAAGTACATATCTAGCATTACCATGATGTTCTGGGAAGGCGTTGCGTCATTGAGCAACCTTTCCAAATTGGCAATGTTCTGAGCTTTCGTCTGTTCATTGTTATACCAAGAGGTAACCTCTACGCCATAAATTTCCTTATACCATTGAATAAAAAAGTCGTGGCTAATAGATTCGTCGTGATAGGCAAGCATGTGGTCTTTATTGACGACTACCTCCGCGTCCCACACACCAAAATAAAAAGGACGATGATCGACTTTGGGCGATGCTTTTATACATTCACACAAACAGCTTACAAAACAGTGGACTTTAATGTCTTCGAAAGGCACTTCATCTACACTATCACTTACCTCAATGTTGTTGGTTTGCTGATAAGATAAAATGAAGTGAGCAAGGTTCTCGACAGTATTAACATCCTCCTGAGATATTGCACTTTCTGGTATTTCAATATCGTGATTCAACTCTAAATGGATAAGCAACTGCATAAGCAACACTGAATCAATATAGAGATCTTCGTTTAAACGAGCTCGTGGAGAAAATTTTTGCATGTGCTTGCATTCCATGTCATGTGCCAGCACGTGTTCAATTGTGTTTATTAAGGACTCTGAATTCATAACGCACTCTAGGCTGTAGCTGCTGTTGTTTCTGCTTCTAACTGGAAATTCTTTGCAATTTCGTTGCGATTTACTTTGCCATTGGGTAAGCGCTTGATCGCATCAACCTGTATGAAATCGAACGGCACCTGATATGTGGCTAGTTGCTTATGGCACCAACTTCGCAACGCGGCCTTATCTTCATTCGAATAACGATGTGGCGCGCAAAATTGAAGATAAGCTCGATAGCCTGTACTTCTGTCCTGTACTTTAAATAAAACGGCATCGTCAATGTCAGGGTGACTAAGCACAACGTCTTCCACGTCTTTGGGGTACACATTAAGCCCCGATACAATAATGGTATCGTCTTGGCGCGCAACGAAGCACAGTTGGTGCACACCATCTTTGTCTTCAAAATAACCGAGATCATTGGTATAAATTTCGGCCGATTGTCCATCAAGCGGTTGTTTAATTTTGATAACTATTTCACTGGGAGCGCTTTGGCTGCTGCCTGCTTTAACGCTAAGGTGAGGAAGGACTTCGCCTATTACATTTGTGCTTTCAAAGGTTTTACTTATTGCAACGCACCCGGCCTCAGAACATCCATACTGTTGATAAAAATGTTCCACTTTTGATTTGGCTCGCTCAAAGACAGGTCCAGACATGAGTGTGCCAGAGGTCATTACCGCGTGAAGTTTGCTTGTCTTGGGCCATAGCATACATACGGTATCTATCATTAACGGTGACGAATACAGCAATGGTTGCTCAAGTTTGAGCAATGCTTTTAGCAAATGTTTAGGATTTATACTGGTAAAGACTCTGGGATGCTTGCCTCTGGCAAGGCCAACGAATATACCGCATATGAGCCCGTATGAATGAGTAACAGGACAAGCAATCACCGGAGTCATTGAATTGGGTGCACTGAAATGTGCAACATAAGCAGACACCTCTTGATCGATACTACGCCAAGACCGTTTTATGCTCTTTGGTGCACCAGTGGTTCCAGTACTCATTTGAATTAATCCTGGAGTATTATCAGGCTTTTCGTTTTTAGGGAATATAATTACATTGTCTAGAGTTTGATAAATAAGGGCATAGCAACCGGCATTTTCTGCGTATTTTGTCGCTAGTTTTTCTGGCGTACTGGCATGAATTGGCATCACGGTAAGGCCCGCTTCCTTCGCGTAAAAACACAGTGAAATCCAGTCGCTGACGCTTTCTATGCACACAGCCACACTACCCTTTTTTGAGCTCAGATAGGGTGCATTTGAAAATATTTTAAATTTCGAGCTGATGTCTTGGGCTGAGAGGACATTATCGTCAATACTAAGCATACGATTCTCCGCAGGTATCTTTGGCAAATTTTACTAAAGGGTTTGTAATGGTATGGTGGAACTCTTCATGCGCATTGCTTGCGTAGAGTTTTTTCTTCAAAAGCGACTCAGTAATAACCTGTGTTTCAAATATATTGAGACGGTTAATTCGGCTATGTGGCGTCACACCACTATCGTTGTAGGAACGTAAGACACTACATACCTTTGACCAAAAAGTGTTCTCATCACAATAGTTCTGCTCAGAGAAAAGAAACGACAGCTCGGTTAGGTTATAGACGAACACGGTATCGACAAATAGCTCTCGCAAGGCTTCGACGTCTTCCATCCAGTAATAAAGATTGGCAGGTGCGTTAACATACTCTGGATTAATCTTATCGAATTCTGGTACGTTACTTTTGTTCGCAAGAAAGTCAGGCACGAACTCTAAACTTTCGTGAAAGTCCCGCAGAATGACTTTCACAGGTAATCCATCTTTCAGTACAACGGACGTATTCTGAGCATGTGCCTCAATGGCTATACCGTGATGAATCAATAAATGCCAGACGGGAAGAACAACCGTGTTAAAAAGCGCTTCTAGCCATTTTTCTACTCCATGTTTCTCAATCCAGTGCGCCACGAAAGGCTTTCCGTCAACTTCAGTACTTGCAAGTACGGCGAATGGTACAGTTTGATAATTCGGTTCGTTCAGCACACTGGCATCGCGAAAGATAACACTAAGGCTTGGGGATAAATCATCAGCCCAACTGACATTTTCTCCACTATCCGCTGATTGCTTCAGCGAAATGCCCGCGTATTCACTTTGTATAGTTAGCGCATCACGGCTTTGTAACCACTCATCTTCGGCTATTAGGTTAGTCAACCATTTTGAAATATGTGGCGCAGTACAAACTGAATGCGGTTCAATAGTACGCAAAGAGGACGTGTTGACGATATTGAGCGGCAGTTTGACGCTCGCTTTGTTAACGTTACTTGTATTGAGCAAGGTTCTTAATGAAATACTGGCTTGATAATCGTCTCCAGCTAAGCCTAGAGAATAAACGTCACCGTTTGATAACGGTTTTTCAAGAGAAGGCTTTAGCTTGTCATATTGCCACGGATGAACCGGTAAAAAACAGTAACGTAGGTTATCCCCGCCGTGTTTACGTAAGCTGTCAGACAGATTTTTATAAGTAGATTGGCCTAGCTCTCTTTTCCAAAAACTTTGCTCTACTTCACCGTTGAAATTTACGGACAAGTATTCACGCTTTACTGCAAGCCAATGAAGCTTAAACGTATTGCTGGCTTCAGGCCCATATTTTTCGTGGTCTTCAATGCTAAAGCCACTTCTTGATTTAAAGCATGGATGGTACGGGTGGCCCTCAATCAGAGCAGATTCTAAGCGAATATAGCTCAGTGCTCGTCTACTTGAGAGTTGTAGCAGGTTTTGTTGATTCCAGCGGCAAAGTAACAGTGTATGTTTTAACTCTTCGACTAGCTTATTTTGTCTTTCTTTGCTGCAAGGAAGCGTATGGATAATCTTCGCTGCGTCAGATAACGTAAGAGGGTCACCGTTTATCTTAATAGAATTGGCATCTAGACGAACCCGACTGAAAAGCGTCTGTTTACCATTAGCTGTTACAAAATTGTCGCCCACTTGAAATGTGAAAAGTCCATCTTCAAAACAGAAATCAATTAAGCCTTCGAAGATAAGCGCTTCAATTAATTGTCGGACAACGCGTTTCTCGTTTTTACACGATACTTTTCCCCTTGTTCCTGTAGGCACGCTGAGATGCTCTTCGGTAGTGTCTAAAGTGCAACTAGCAAGCATCAGCAATCACCTCTTCTAATTCACTCGCTTGTTTACAAACGAGCGATGGCGTGTCACTTCGAACCGCAACGCTTTTAAACGGGTTGGTTACCCAGACATAAACAGCTAGCTCGTCTTCGGCTTCTAACTCATCCACGTCTTCAACGCGAGTCAGAAGATTGGCCTTGAAAGGCAGTTTTTCTCGCCCCAATACCGATGCGACGAATGCTGTGCCCAACGAACCTAAAGTGGGAAGAATGGAATTTAGCCTGGTGTACACTTTTTGAAGTAGCGTACCTTCTTGAACAAGTTGATCGGCACCTAGGCGATTGATGACAGCGAATAATTGATTAAAGAATAAGTAGTATGTGAAGCGATTAATTATCATTTGTTCACCGTAGAACAGGTCATCGCACTGAGCGAGTCGCGGTTCCATAGTCTCAAGAATTTGCTGTCTTTCTTTTGATAAATAAAACCCTTGGTTATCACGATAATAGTAAGCAGTTGGGTAACCTTCGCTTAAATCCAGAAGCGAATTTTGCTGGTGCGCCTCTAACGCTATACCACACTGGTCAATAAGTCTGATTGCTGGCTCAATTGCACAGTCTAGGTAATTATCAAACCAAGTTAGCGCGACATCAGCACATTCCTCGCCTTCTTTCTGGGCTAACATTTGGATTATTTTGGCAAGTCGCGAGTAAGTTCCTGGTGCAAGTGGCTCTTGTACCAAGGCGGCTATAGATTGCGTTCCGCCAAGCCCTGTGATTTCATTTTTTGAGTTAAATGGATTTTTTCTGAGTATCAACTCAAACCCACTTTCTTTTGAGGCGCCAGCGTTCAATGAAATATAAGCCGGGTCGTCGATGAACTTGAATTTAGGATAAAGCCTTGAAAAGCCGCATCGTTGAAGCAGTCGACAAAGTGTTACTCCGGCCTCTAACTCATGGTGCATGTTCTTTCGCAACGAATTCGTTACTTTTACTGGTATCGATAGCTTAACCATGTAATTAAGCTCGGCGTTATACAACGTTCTGACGGAAGACGTAGGTGTAAATAGAGGCCCTAATTCGCCCAATTGAATCAACTCACCTTTGTTGAGCAGATCTTGAATGTGAGGCTTAGCGCACAACCAATCCGCTTGAAGCGGATGCAGAGCCAGCAGCTTTAAACTGTCTTTTCGAAGTTTTTCGATAAGTGTTTTTGTAGAATCTTTGCCATCGCTTAAAACAATATTTTCTAGTATCTCAAAGGCTGAAATTGACTCAGCACTATTAGAAAGAGTGATATCCTGCTTGGCAGCAAAATAATGCAGTCTAAATTGGCCTTTTAGCTCCGGGGTAAAAAGTTCATGCTGCCATCGGTGCATGCCCTGTCTTGACTTTGGCGTGGGGTGTAACCAATGACCAAAAAGTATAGCTTGTTCAGAATCAATAAACTTATTACTTGCGAGATCGGGATCGCCAGCACGGTTTTCTAAGTAAAGCGCCATAATCTGATGGCTTTCGATTGTTCTGGCGTAAAGCTCTAAACTCTGCTCGTCGACTGCATCATTTAGCTCATGGCTCTCTTTGCTACCACTGTATATTTCGTCAATAAGCAACAAAATAGCGTTCATTAATGATACTTCTTCCCATTGAAAACTATTGGGGAGTTGCTTGAAAACTGCTGTGAATGCATGACGACCTACTGTAGAGCGGTAGGATGCTGATATTGAAAGTCGAGTATTAGTAGAGGTTAAATATAGCTCTACGGCATAGTTGTCGTTTGGTTGTAACTGTATTCCTGTTCGAATTACCCAGTCTTCTTTTGTGTGCCAAACACCGGAATCGATTTCTTTAATATAAGCATTAAAAAACGCTTGAAACGACGCGATATTAGCTTGTTTCTTAGCTACTGAAGTCATGTACAGACCCTTTTAAGATGAGCAAATTACCGCGCCAATCTAGTGAGAATAGTTCTCATTAGCAATAAATTTTACATTTGTTACATGTGGGTATTTTTTAGGTAGTAATGTTTATAAACCAAAACCACTGCGAGTAAAAAGGTCACCCATTCAGCCGCAGGCAGCGCAACGAGGAAGGAAATGTTGATGTCGTTACCTTCATTAGCCAGGGGTGATGGCGTGAAGTGAAATAGCAATACTAGGAAACTAACAGGGAATAAAATGCTTCTACCTAACGCTATGACAGCGGAATGTAATGGTTTTTCAATTGCAGTCAGAAATACACTGAGCAGTACGTTACAGCCATTTACAAGAAACAGTGGCCAAACATATAAAATGATGGTGTGCGCGTATTTAGTAGCTTGTTGTTGGGAAGGCTCGATAAAAAGCGCCACAAAAACATGATTAAACCACAGTAAACAAACCGTCAATATTAGCCCTGCTATGAATGCTGTAGTTAGCGCTATAAGCAGGAAAGCATTGACACGTGACGTGTGGCTCGCTCCGCGGTTGTAGCTGACGAGCAGGTGAAGCGCATCTGCTATACCGAAACTAAGCATAATGCTTAAAAAGATAAAGTAGTTAACTACACTGTATGCCGCAACGCCAATGCTGCCAGAATTGATAACGAGCAGAGTGTTAATTACAAGAAAAAGAACACCCACAGAAATTTCATTAGTAAACTCAGATAATCCATTTTTCACGGCTCTGAATACACGACGCCATGGCTTATTAAACGTCGAAAAGGTTATTGCACGATTTTTGTCACCAAAATAAAGAAGTAGTACAGAGAGCTGCACAATTTGAGCAGCAGCCGTTGCGTAAGCTGCGCCTTTAATACCGTATTCCAAGTACGCCACTAATAATGCGTCGAGTAAAATATTTGTCACTGCACCCAATGCTAATGCAATAGTTGCAAGCTTGGTGTAACCGTCTGCACGGACAAGATAGTAAAACACCATCGTAGAAAATTGAAAAATGAAGACCCATCGGATTACTGACAAATACTCTCTAGTCAACGGTACGACATCGGACGGAATGTGAAGAAGCCAGAATAGAAAAGGCTCTGCAACGAAGCTTACCACTGCCAACATAATATTAAGCGTTACAGCAACAACGATTATTTGTGTAAATAGCGCACTGGCAGATTTTGTGTCGCCCTTCCCCATAAAAGTACCAATCGATACGCTTCCCCCAATGGCTAGCATTAACGAGAGAGCGACCAGAAAGGTGATGTAGGGTAATAGTAATGAAACTGCGGCTAACCCAGATGCACCGACATATTGTCCTATAAAGATGCCATCGACTAGACTTGCAGTCGTTAAAGCAACAAGCCCTATGAGCGATAAGAAAGCTTGCTTAAAAAAAGTGCCGAGCAATGGGTTGTGTAAGATTGCATCTTTTGTAGAAAGTGACATTACTACTTCTCTAAATCAATATAACGCAATCCTAAGTTTGTTATGTGGCGCAATCAATTAAGGTTACATTTGTCACACTTGTTAATGCATTGTTACTTTGTCGTCTTGGTAAGGGTTAATATTTTTCACGGTATGAATTCATTACCTGCGCTTTCGCTTTGTGTTAGCAAGGCTCTTGATGTTTTGACTTTTTTGATGAAGCGCAACGTTTTGAGCAATAACGTACATTTTCCCAGTTCTTTTCCCATTTTTTGCGCCAAGTAAATGGTCTCTGACAAACCGGACAAATTTTGGTGGGTAAATCAGACTTCTTCATTTTTCGTTAGCTTAGTCAGGAATGTTGAGGCATCTTGCTTCATAGTTTCGATATTTTCTTCTTTCATTCGCCCGTAGGTTTTATAGATCATGGCCATGCGGTGATTGTTGCTCAATTTTTCCTTGTGTTTGTCAATAAAGTGCCAGTATAAGTAGTTAAACGGGCACGCTTTTGGTCCGGTCTTTTTAGAAACTTGGTATCCGCAATTTTTGCAGTAATTGCTCATCTTGTTGATGTAGCTTCCGCTTGCGACGTACGGCTTACTTGCTAGGTTACCTCCATCGCTGTACAAAATCATGCCCGCAACATTAGGAAGTTCAACCCATTCATATGCGTCGGCATACACTAACAGATACCATGCCTGCACTTCCTCAGGGCTAAGTTCAGTTAAAAGACTAAAATTACCAATAACCATCAATCTTTGTATGTGGTGGGCATAAGCGTTCTGCTGCGTTTCTTTAATACACTGGCGCATGCAGTTCATATTCGTCTGGGCGTCCCAAAAGAACGAGGGCAATGCGCGGCTGTTATTGAAGTAGTTATCAGTTTTTAGATTTGGCATAAAGTGCCAGTAGAACCCTCTGACATACTCCCGCCAGCCCAGAATCTGGCGAATGAACCCTTCAGCAGAATTCAGTGGAACTTGCCCTGCATGGTAAGCTTGCTCGGCTGCATGAATGGCTTCTTTTGGCGTCAATAAACCGCAGTTCAAATAAAACGCGATATGTGAATGGTAAAGCCAAGGCTTGCCTTCCACCATGGCGTCTTGATACTGACCAAAGTTAGGTAATCTTTCTTCTATAAAAGTATTCAATACGCTGAGTGCGTCTTTTCGAGTTACCGCAAAGTGGAAGTGATTGATATCGCCAAAATGATCGTTAAACTCGCTTTTTACGAGCTCGATAACTTTCGAAGTAATGTCATCAATCTCAAACGTAGAATGCTTCGGTACTCTCTGGGTTTCAGGCATTGCTTCGCGATTCTGGGCATCGTAATTCCACTTACCGCCAATGGGATTTTTTCCTTCCATGAGCACGTTGTGTTTGCGACGCATCTCACGGTAAAAAAACTCCATTCGAAGTTGTTTCTTGCCTTCAGCCCAGTCCGTAAATTCTTGTGGGGACGATAAAAAGCGATTGTCATCACATATACTAACGGGTATGCCAAGCACGTTTTCCCATTGCTCCATGCTTTTGAGTAAGCGGTACTCTCCGGGCATAGTCACCTTTACTTCGTCAAAATCATTTCCGTTAAGTTCATGCTTAACCTGAGCGAGCAAATCGCCCTGATTGTTTTTGTCGCTATAATGAACATAGTTAACGTTAAAATTGTCTTCTCGCAACGCTTTGGCAAAATGACGCATTGCGCTAAACAAAAACGCTATCTTCTTCTTATGGTGCTTAACGTAGGTGGCTTCTTCACGTACTTCCGCCATCAAAATTGTGTCTTTGCTTTTTACTGCGTTAGCAATCGCTGGCAACGTCTCGGTAAGCTGATCGCCTAAAACTAAAATGAGTGCTGCCATACCCTACTCTTTTAATGTTTGGAATGCGTCTAGCGCGCGTTGACGCGATGCTTTTAAATCAACAATAGGTTTTGGGTATTCCTTACCAAGTTCTATACCTGCATCTTTCAATATCGCCGAAGGGGCTTCCCATGGCTTATGGATATACTTGTCTGACAGCTTTTTCAATTCAGGGCAATACTTACGCACATAGTTGCCCTTTTTATCAAATTTTTCGCCTTGTAGTATTGGGTTAAATATCCTGAAGTAAGGCGCAGCATCAGCGCCAGAACCCGCAACCCATTGCCAACTGGCACTGTTACTCGCAAGGTCGGCATCCAACAATGTATCCCAAAACCATCGCTCGCCTTCATGCCAACTGAGTAATAGATTTTTCACTAAAAACGAGCCCACAATCATGCGAACTCGATTATGCATGTAGCCCGTTTGCCACAGTTCGCGCATGCCAGCGTCTACGATAGGAATGCCTGTATTTCCCTTTTGCCACGCTTTGAGCGCTTTCGCATCTGTGCGCCAAGGAAACTTATCGAACTTTTCGTTGAAGTTCTTATTAGGCAAAGTAGGAAAATGGAACAGCAAATAATAGCTGAACTCGCGCCAACCTAACTCACTCAAGTAGGTTTCAATGCTTTTGTCTTCACTATTTCCAAACTTGTCTTTTATCGCGTACCAAACTTGATTTGGAGACACTTCACCAAAGTGTAAATGCGGCGACAAACGCGATGTCCCATTGGCTGACGGTATGTCTCTGCCGTCTTTGTATTTACGTGCTGAATTTTCAATAAAGTCAGCTAAATTATCAGCGGCGCCGTCTTCGCCTGGTGACCACTCTTTTTCAATGGTTGCATCCCAGTTGATGGAAGGGAGTAAGTCTAGCGATGTTAATCCATCGCTGTCGTTGTTGACATCCGCATAAGTAATACGTGCGGGTGGTGCTTTGGGATAACGAGGCTCTTCAACCTGCAGGCAGCCCTTCTTGTAGTAGGGTGTAAATACGCGATACGGTGTACCGTCTTTTTTCAATACTTTCATTGGCTCCCATAGTAAGCTGCCGTTACAGCTATGGGCTTCATAATCATGCTCGATTAAGGTTTTCTTGATCGTTTTATCGCGGTTTATTTGCCATGGCTCATAGCACCGATTCCAAAAGATACCTTTAGCGTTAAATGACTTCATTAAATTTGGAATAAGTGTCTGTGGGTCACCCTTAAATATTTGTAAATGTCCGTTCAAGCGTTTATTGAGCGACGAGAGTGAATGATGCAGCCACCATTTACTTGCCCCCCCAGGCTCTCTGCCATTAGGTGCAGTGTCATCATATATGTAGATGGGTACTATTTTTCCCATATCACAGGCAGCGTTTAAGGCCGGATTGTCTTTTACACGAAGGTCTTGTCTGAACCACATTATACTAACGGGAACGGTCACTTTTTTTCCTCAGGCATTGCGCCAAATCTTAATATTATTCGTATTGCATGTACTACGATAAAACTCGGATTCAGGATCCGTAGAAATAGTAAAAAAGTACTCAAAATTAGTATGATAAATCACCACCAACAATCAAAACGTATGAACAACAATCAACGAGGTTTATATTGGTTTCGACATGACCTTAGACTTCACGATAATGCTGCTATTTCTGCGCTGTGTGAAGCAGTTCAGCAGGTTACTTTTCTTTATATTCTTGATGATAAAGCGTTTACACCTACGACATATGGTTTTGCGCCTATGGGGAAACATAGGCACACATTCCTGCTTCAAACACTCGGGGATTTAAAACGGCAATTAGCTAAGCTCGGACATGATTTGCTCATTGTCAAAGGCGACCCTGCTGAGTGTTTAGTTCAATTGATGAAGTCCGGACAATATTCTCACCTTGGGGTAAGCGAGCACTGTGGTTTTGATGAGAGAGCACAATTAAATACAGTAAAGCGCTTTTTCGATTCGGTAACAGTAATAGAAACTCCGACGTTTGGCTTATTTGATGCACAAACCCTTCCTTTCAACATCGAAGAGATGCCCGACGTTTTTAGTCCGTTTCGCAGAAAAGTGGAAAAGCACTGTAAGCCATTATCTGTCCATCCACCCATGGAAAGCTTACCAAGCCCTTTTACACCGCAATTAGATGAGTCTTTTTTATTCGCCATTGATACTGATTTACCAAGCCCGTCTCAATCATCGTTTGTTGGAGGTGAAACAGCAGCGCTGACGCATTTAAATACTTATCTCTTCGATTGGAAAGCTGCAGCAACGTATAAAGACACAAGGAACGCTTTAGATACTTGGCAAGACAGTACCAAGCTTTCGGCCTGGTTAGCGAACGGGTCGCTGTCTGCACGGGAAGTCATTCGGCAAGTTCAACAGTTTGAAGCAACTGTTGAAAAAAACGATTCCACTTATTGGATATACTTTGAATTACTTTGGCGCGAATTTTTTCATTGGTTACAGTGTAAATATGGGGCCAATTGGTTTCGTTTTAGCGGTATCCAGGGTAAAAAGCCGTCGACACAGCATTGTCCGGAAACCTTTGCGTTATGGTGCGAAGGAAAAACCGGTTACCCGATAGTCGATGCTTGCATGCGACAACTCGCTGAAACTGGCTATATGTCAAACCGAGCCAGGCAACTGGTTGCGAGCTGTTTTGTTCACGAACTAAGGCAGGACTGGCGATACGGTGCAGCGTGGTTTGAGCATCAATTAATCGATTACGATGTGGGGAGTAATTGGGGCAATTGGCTTTACTTGGCTGGTGTTGGAAGCGACCCTCGCGGCCACAGACAGTTCAACCTTCAAAAGCAGACTGAGATTTATGATTCGGACGGCCAATTTCGTAAAAAGTGGTTGTAGTTAGTTCGTCATATGGTTCCAGTACATTCTAAACAATCTGTGACTGTCATATGGTTTAAACGTGACCTTCGTCTTCGAGACCACGAGCCTCTCTACCGTGCAGTTGAAAAAAACGAAAACATTCTTCCGCTTTTTTGTTGGGAACCTTCCCTTATAGCCGACCCGCATATGGACATGCGTCATTGGCAATTTATCCAGCAAAGTATCGACGACATTAACGCCCAGTTGCCTTCAGACGCCCGTTTACTTACCTTACACTGTGAAGTTATTGATGCGCTCGAACTTATTGCCCAGCACTACGCCATTTCAGCAGTTAGGAGTTACCAAGAAATAGGGTTGAGCGTTACGCATAACCGTGATATTTCAGTTGGTAACTATTTGAAGAAAAGAAAAATAAACCATATTGAGTCCCAGTATGGCGCAGTGATGCGTGGTTTGCCTCACCGCGAGCAATGGCAGCAAAACTGGGATCGTCACTTTACAACGAAAACCTATGATATTGATATAAACAGCGTTAATTGGGTCGACTGGGCCCAGCACAACAACATCAATACTGCTTGCAAAAATTTAGATGAGCTTGGTCTGTTTGATTGTCATATTACTAGTCAAACCGGCACTCATTGTAGCGAGAAATCGAATTATTATCGGCAGGATGTTTTAGACAAGTTAAAAAAATTAAACAAGATGCAGCCAGGCGGTGAAAGGCGTGCTTGGCAAGTATTAAAAGATTTTTTCGATGCTAGAGGACAATACTACCATCAGCATATTTCTAAGCCGGAATATGCAAGACGGGCATGTTCTCGTTTAAGTCCCTACTTGGCATGGGGCAATCTATCAATTAAGCAAGTTTACCAAAGCGTTCAACATCAAAAGCAGACGAAAAAGTTACTGCCGAATTCTGATAGAAAACAATGGAGCCGCGCCCTAGCCGCTTTAACGTCTCGGTTACATTGGCACTGCCATTTTATTCAAAAATTTGAGAGCGAACACAGTATTGAATGGCGACCAATGAATAGTGGATACGAAAACTTTCCGTTTATAGATGGCCCAGAAGCCGGGCGTCGCTTTTACCTTTGGACAATGGGATTGACCGGCTATCCGTTGGTAGATGCCTGCATGCGAGCACTTAAATATACCGGGTACTTAAACTTTCGAATGCGTGCCATGGTAACCAGTTTTCTGTGTCATCACCTAAATGTACACTGGCTAAAGGCAGCGCATTATTTGGCAACACAGTTCTTAGATTTTGAGCCAGGCATTCATTACCCCCAAATACAGATGCAGGCTAGCGTAACCGGCATTCACACCGTGCGGTTATACAACCCTGCAACACAATCTTCAAAATTAGATCCTGACGGTGTATTCATCAAGAAGTGGGTGCCAGAACTTGCTAAATTACCCAGTGAAGCTGTTCACGCCCCTCACCTATTGCCACCCCTAGAAGCGCAAATGTTAGATTTTGACGTTGAACGCGACTACGTGGAACCGCTCGTTGATATAACAGAGAATAATCGCATCACGGCAAAGCGCTTATGGGACTATCGCGAGCGAGATGATGTGGTTAAAGAGGCGCATCGTATTGTTAAACGCCACACCATGCAAAATAGTCCAAGTCGTGCATGGCTGAAAACAAAAATTAAATAAACCGGCTAACGGTTATTTTTGCGAAGCCATTCATTCAGTAGTTTAATTTGTCCACATTTGTAAGCTGCGTACATAAGCCGCATGGCATTTGACATAGCTTCACTGTCAGTCCAGCCAGTTTTGTCGCGTATTTCATCATAACATGCTTTTGCTTCAGGGCTAACATAGCCCCGTACAAGTTTCTTACCTGCGTCTTTTTGCCTTTCTCTGAACCTTCGTTGTTTATCAGCGTTGGCTTTAGCTCTATCTGCGGCACTCTTTTTAATGCTTTTTTTCGTTGTTTGTTCTGTCATAGTTTTCACACAATGTTACGTTACTGTAGAGCTTGTATTTAGAAGTCGTACAAAAATCACACGTGTAGAACGATGTTTGTACAAGCCAAAGTTGCTAAACCTATATTAGCATGCGTTTTTCTTCAGAAAAATGACTGTTCAGAGTTGTTTGGCGTACAACTGTTCGCTAAATTAGCAGCGTCACTTTAATAACAGCAACGAGTTGGGAATGTCAGAGAAGAAAAATAGTTTTAATAAAGAAGATTTATTGGCGTGTAGCCGTGGTGAAATGTTTGGCCCAGGTAACAGTCAACTTCCCGCACCTAACATGTTAATGATGGACCGCGTAGTTTCAATTACAGAAGATGGCGGTGAGCACGGGAAAGGCGAAATTATCGCTGAATTAGATATTACCCCCGATTTATGGTTTTTTGATTGTCACTTCCCAGGTGATCCGGTAATGCCGGGATGCCTAGGCCTAGACGCGATGTGGCAGTTAGTTGGTTTCTTCTTAGGTTGGAGCGGCGGCCCTGGTAAAGGCCGAGCTTTGGGTGTAGGTGAAGTTAAATTTACCGGTCAAATCCTTCCAACCGCTAAGAAGGTAACGTATAAGATCACGATGAAGCGCGTGATAAAGCGTAAACTTTTCATGGGTATGGCAGATGGTTCAGTAGAAGTTGATGGCCGTGAGATTTACGTAGCGAAAGATTTGAAAGTTGGCTTGTTCCAAGATACCTCAAACTTCTAAACTGCCTTTATAGAGCTATAAGGTCAATTAACGTTGACCAACAAAAAAGCCCCTTTTCAGGGGCTTTCCTTTTTGCATAATCAGTTCATAAAAGAGAAGTATTATTTAACACTTAAACCTAAGTGTCTGTCTTCTACTGCCTCGCGCCATCCACCTAACCACTGTGAACGTGCATCGTTTTGCTGAAATGGACAATTTTCCTTTGAACGACCGCTAATGCCAGCTTGATAGCCTTTCGAATGGGCGCGTGTCAGTTTATCTCTTTTTTGTCTTTTCATTGATTAGCCTCTTTTGTTTGTTGAAAGTACAACAAATCATTTTCTCGAGCGCTCTACATCATTTCGGTTGATAGTGCCGGAAAAGTGATTGCGTACAATACTGTGATAGTGCAATTCACTAAATGGTTCAAGAAAAATAAAAAATAAAAGGGCTTGACAAAATTTAAATAAATGAAGTTTCTATGAAATTTATGTTACATTTTTTATGCATAAATATGTCTTTTTTTACGTTTTTTAGGCATAAAAAAAGCCACGCATAGGTGGCTCTTTTAATGTTGATTACATATTGTCCAAATGGTCAGCTATTTCTTTAAACGTCTACGCATAAATACTGCAGCAAATAGACCAAAAAATGCGAGTATACCTGTTGCAGCTCCTTTTCGCTCGTAAGGTTGTTCGTCTTCAGGGACTTCACATTCTTCGATAGAACCATTTGCTAATGGAGACAGCTTAACAGCAACGACTGTGTCAACTTCTTGCGTTTCACCGTCAGAGTTAATTACATCGACGCCAGTAACGTATTTATTTGTCGCCTTAATTCTCGCGTTCGCAATGATTTCATTGTCATCATTGATATCTACCGCTTCAATTAGCTCGTACGGGTTATCACAAGACACTAAATCATTTAAGTCAGTAAACTCTTCAGTGTCTATATTGTACATAAATGCTGCGCTTTCACGAAGAGTATCGCTTGTTGCATCTACGTCTGCTTTACCCACAACAATATTATTATTGTTGATAGCGTTTGCGGTTACACCGGCACTCACGAAGAAACCATCGGGGTAATGCTGCTCTTGGGTATCAAGGTTATAAACAAATAAGCGAGAACGTGCGATATCGCTTTGTGAACGAAGCACTGCGCCCGTCACCCAATTTTCGTCATTAATTGCGATAGCTTGGCTAATGATATTTTCTTCGCGAGGAAGAAGCTCAATGGTTTCACCATCTCTGAACACTGTGGCAACACGTTCACTTTCGGTTCTACCTGAGGAATTTGGGCGTGTAATCGTAATGCGATCGCCCGTTAATCCTTCGCCTACTGCGATACCTTGATTGTTTATGTCATAGGCATAAGTGAAGTAGTGAAGTGCATCATCTTCATCAGGTTCAAACAATAGAGGGTAAGTGTCGGTGCTTATCACATCACCATTAACATCGATTTGCCATATTGTGGCATTCACTTCAGATAGGAGAACGAAACTAGGCAGGTAGGCAGAAGAGGAATTGATAAAATAGCTAGAGATGCGTGGAACAGCAAATTCACCGTTGTATATTGTATATAAACAGCGTCCTTCCGATCTGTCTCCACGGGTTTCATCATCTGCACATGTATCTACTGCATCACTTACATCGTCACGGAAACTAACCGTACTAAAGCCCGCTACTTGTAGATTCGCGTTAACTGCACGAGCTGACGAAAAGCCGCCCGCTGTCGTGTCAACTGCAGGTAGTACTTTAGTTTCGCCCGAAGCTTGGACAAACGCTTGTTGTGCCGACTCCGGATACGTGTAGTTAATTGTGTCGCCATCTTCGTCTTCATATGGGTCGAGTACCACTAGCGCCGTTGAATCTCCAACGATGAAGTTGCCGTTCAGGCTATCTCGCCCTGTTGATTCAACAGACTGCGTGTAGTCATCGAACTTATCTGTTACCTGATCAAGACCTGGCACCAAAGCGATATCTTGCGTATCGGTGGCATAGGTTCTGTATGACGCCAGTTTCTGACCCGTTGTCGACGTCGAATTCGACAGAAGATAGTTTACGATCGTGGTGTAATCGACATCAGTAAAAACGCCCTGACGCGCATTGTCTTCGTTTTCTAGGCTTTCACCGAATTGATCGAAAAAAGTTGTATCTTCTTCAAGCTGTTCAGCGTCGATAGGTGGGTTGAATTCCAACTGTGCAACAGACAGCATTTTGCCTGAGTTATCGATCGAACGAGCAAAATTGTTTCTAGCGGTATCCTGTAAAGGAAGAGGCGTCACTGAATAGGTCGCGGCGAATGCCGAAACACTTCCTGTTGCCAACAGAACGGCGGCGGCAAGCTGAGTTCGTTTCATTTAAAATCCTATTTACTGCTGATTATCTTCCAGCATACTTTCTAGTTCATCCCAGCGCGCATATTTCTGGGAAAGTAATTCTTCTTTATCTGCCAATTCTGCTAATGCTTTGGCAGTAATGTCACTGTCTTGTTTGAAAAAGTCCGGGTCGTTCACTTTTTCTTGCATAGCCTCAAGTTCTTCCTCAAGATTTTCAAGTTCTTTAGGTAAGGACTCAAGTTCACGCTGGTCTTTGTATGATAGCTTTTTCGTCTTACGGGGAGAAGACTTAGCACTAGGACTGTCTGAAGTTGAATTAGTTTCATTCTTTACCTTGGCTTTTTCTTCCTTTTCGATTTGCTGACGTTTTTCCTGTTGCTCTTTATACCAGTTTTCTACGTCAGTGAAACCCCCAATAAATTCGCGAAGCATTCCATTACCCTCGAATACCACACTGCTGTTTGCTACGTTATCAACAAATTCCCTATCGTGACTAACTAAAAGCACGGTGCCGGTATATTCGTTTAGTAAGGTTTCGAGCATTTCCAAGGTTTCAACATCTAAGTCATTGGTAGGTTCATCCAGCACCAATACGTTGCTCGGTTTAAGCATCAGTTTTGCTAGCATCAAGCGGTTTTTTTCTCCACCTGATAGCGACTTAACCGGGGCATTAACGCGTTCAGGCGTAAATAAGTAATCTTGTAAATAGCTGATCACATGGCGCGGGTGGCCATTTACCATCAGGTCGCGTTTACCGTCGCCTACCGCGTCTATTACAGACTTTTCTAAATCTAGCCCGTGGCGGTGCTGGTCAAAGTAAGCAACTTCAAGGTTAGTGCCTTGTTTGCAGTTGCCGCTATCGGGCTGGAGTTCGCCGAGTAGGAGCTTGATAAGCGTACTTTTACCGCTACCATTAGGACCAATGAGAGCAAGCTTGTCACCACGCAAAACATTCAGGTTTAACCCTTTAACAATAGGCTTACCTTCAATGCTATAGCTTAAGTCTTTTACTTCAAACACCATCTTTCCAGAGCGCGCGCCCTGGTGTTGATTGACAACCGCATTGCCCTGAACCGCTCTTCTCGCTTTACGCTCCTCGCGTAGTTTTTTCAGCGCTCTTACTCGGCCTTCGTTGCGGGTACGGCGGGCTTTAATGCCCTGACGAATCCATACCTCTTCTTGCGCTAGTTTTTTATCAAACTCAGCGTTTTGTGAAGCTTCAACCTCTAAATCGTGCTGCTTCTTTTCTAAATATGTTTCGTAGTTACCCGGATAGCTCGTAACCGAGCCGCGGTCAAGGTCAATAATTCGCGTAGCCATGGCACGTATAAATGCACGGTCGTGGCTCACAAACACAATTGCGCCTTGGTAATTACTCAAGCTGGATTCAAGCCAGCGGATCATTTCAATATCAAGGTGGTTAGTTGGTTCGTCTAACAGGAGCAAATCCGGCTGTCGAACAAGCGCACGAGCTAGCGCTGCTTTTCTACGCCATCCTCCAGAAAGAGTAGATAGCGATATCTCAGGGTCTAGCTTTAGCATGGTTAGCGTCTGTTCAATTTGCTGTTCAAACTGCCACGCGTCTCTGGCTTCTAACTGTTCTTGTAGTCGCTGTAATTTATTTAAATTCGATTCGCTTGGATCTTCACCAACGATACGGGTTTGATGAAAGTAGGCTTTCAGTGTTTCACCTACGTCAGATAAGCCTTCGGCAACATAGTCAAAAAGCGTCACATCGGTAGTTTGGGGCGGGTCCTGCTCTAGGCGCGCAATGACCGTATTATTTTCAATTATACGCTGCCCATCGTCGGCAATAATATCGCCAGCGATAACTTTCATTAGCGTTGATTTACCACTACCGTTGCGACCTACTAAGCAGACGCGCTCTTTAGGCTGTACAACCAGTTCGACACCGTCTAACAGCGGCGGATTCCCATAAATAACAGTGATGTTTTTTAACTGCAAAATGCTCACTGAAGAAACTCCTCTAAATCGGCTGTATTAAAAGGCCAGCCGATTTCTTTTTCATTATCTGCCCGTTTCAAAACGGGGATCCTTGCACCGTACAAATGATAAAGCTCAGTGCTAGTGCGAATGTTAACCTTCTCTATATTAAGCGATGAAAACATAGACGTTTGTTGAAGCTCAACATCGGCTAAGTCGCACAGGCTACATTGGGGCCCGGTGTAAAAATAAATTTTCATGAAGCTAGTACCCAGCACTGATGGATATTGCCTTTACGTGCAAAATCTTCTGGAATTGTGTCTTTGGTAATATTGTCTACTGACAAGCCCAGTTCACTGATGGCTGTCTCATCTAGCTTAAAGCCACGCTTGTTGTTAGAGAAGATGATGATCCCCTGCTCTTTTAAGCACGCTTTAGCATCGGTAAGCATTTTTACGTGGTCGCGCTGCACATCCCACGTATTTTGCATACGCTTTGAATTCGAAAATGAAGGTGGGTCGATAAAAATTAAGTCGTATTTGCCTTTATGCGTGCCTAACCAAGTGGTGCAGTCAGCTTGAATAAAAGCATGAGGCGCAGTGAGTTTGTTCAGCGCTACGTTCTTCTTTGCCCACTCTAAATAAGTATTAGACATATCCACTGTCGTTACAGACTTTGCGCCACCTTTAGCGGCGAATACCGACACACTACCCGTATATGAAAACAAGTTAAGAACGTCTTTACCTTGGGACAACGTCTGCACTTTTTGGCGGGTATTGCGGTGATCTAAGAAAAGGCCTGTGTCCAAGTAGTCAGTAAGGTTAACCAGGAAACGAGCGCCATTTTCAAACACTTCCATCATGTCGCCAGTCTGATTAATTTTCTCGTACTGTTTTGTACCTTTTTGTTGGCTACGCACTTTAAGCGCTATCTGTTTTGGTGAAACACCTGTTACTGCTGGCAAATGAAGCAAGACTTCCTGCAGACGCTTGCGTGCTTTATCTTCAGAAACCGTTTTTGGCGGCGCGTATTCTTGAACGACCAGCCAGTCACCATATCTATCTACGGCAACGTTATAATCTGGCAGGTCAGCATCGTATATGCGGTAACAGTTAGTGTTAGCGTTCTTGATCCAGCCTTTCATGCGTTTGAGGTTTTTCTTCAAACGATTAGCAAACTCGTGGTTGCTAGCGTCCTCGCTAAACTGTACCGTGTTTTCTTCATCCAACACATAATTCGCTAAACGACACTCCAGCTTACCGTTATTCATGGCATAGTCTTTGGTGGCGCGAAGCTTTAAAACCCGAAGCAAATCACGATTGCTGCTAAGAAGCGACACATGCCATCCCTTCCAGGCTTCTTTAAAACGCTTACCCCAATCACTAAATAGCGGTATTAACGATGTTAGCTCGCCCAAACGTTCTCCGTAAGGAGGGTTTGAAACGACGTAGCCTGGTGTGGCAACGGGCGGAGAAGATTTTGTTGCGTCTTGCTGTGAGAACGAAATATCGTTAAATACGCCAGCAAAATCAGCGTTTGCTTTTGCAATTGCTACCATTTTACGGCTGAAATCACCCGCGTAAATACCACTGCAGCTAGGCTTTTGCGCGGAAATAGCTTGTTCTACCAAATCATCCCAAAGCTTCTCTTCGTGGCCGAGCCACTTAGTAAAGCCCCAATACATACGCTTTATACCTGGCGCAATATTGCGAGCGATGTAGGCTGCCTCAATCGCGATGGTGCCCGAGCCACACATCAAATCGACCAATGGCGCATCGGTATTCTCTGTCCATCCACTACGCATTAGCATTGCGCTTGCGATATGCTCTTTAAGCGGCGCGTCACCGGTTTCTTGTCGGTATGCGCGTTGGTGCAGACTTGCCCCCGCTAAATCTATGCCTAAAATTACATTATCGCGATGTAGTCTTGCATACACAGAAATATCAGGGCTCTTTCGTTCTACTGATGGGCGCGGTAAGCCTTGCTCTACAAATGAATCTACTATGGCGTCCTTAACACGAACCGCACCAAATTGAGTGTTTTTTATGGCAAAGTTTGTGCCGATAAACTGTACAGATAAGGTATGACGTGAATCCATCTGCATTTGCCAGTCAATACCCATAGCCGTATTATACAGTGCATCTGCATCGCCTGCTTTGCCTGATGCCAACACCCAAACTACGCGGTTAGCTAAGCGTGACCATAAGCAAAGTTTATACGCATCCTCTTTTGAGCCTTCAAACTGAATAGTGCCAGGCCCTTGCTTAACTTGCGCATCAGGGCAAAGGCGTAGCACTTCTTGTTTTAATAGTTCGTCAAGACCGCGACTGGTCGTAACCAGAATAGTATTCATTCATGTACCTGTTTTTGATGTACGTGCTTAAGAAAAAGCACGTACACGAGAGATTGGTTTGGGTATATTATAACGCGTTTACGATGCGTTTAACGAGCGATGGGCCTTGATAAATAAAAGCCGAGTAGACCTGCACCAGTGATGCGCCAGCGTCCAAGCGTGCTTGTGCCGCTTCGGGTGAGTCAATACCACCAACGCCAATAATAGGAATAGCGCGGTCAAGTGCTTTGTTTAGCTTGCGTGTTACTTCTAAGCTCATATCTGTCATAACTGAGCCACTTAAACCGCCCATTTCCTCAGCGTGCTGTAATCCGGCAACGGCATCACGTGAAAGTGTCGTATTAGTAGCAATTACACCATCCATTTTGCTATTAATTAGCGAAGCAGCAATACTGTCAATTTCCACATCGCTCAAATCTGGCGCTATTTTAATGAACAGCGGCACATATTTACCGTGGGTTTGCGTTAGCGTTTCCTGTGCTGCTTTTAGGCCAACTAACAGCTTATCGAGCGCTTCACCGTATTGGAGGTTTCTTAGGCCAGGTGTGTTCGGTGACGAAATGTTAATAGTGACGTAGTTTGCGTAAGGATAAACTTTGTTTAAACAAATCAGGTAATCGTCGAGCGCATTCGCTTCTTCGGTATCTTTATTTTTACCAATATTAATACCAATAGGCCCTTTAAACTGAGCCTTTTTCACTTGTTCGACAAGATGATCAACACCTTTATTATTAAATCCCATGCGATTAATAATGGCGTGCTTTTCCGGAATTCTGAATAAACGAGGTTTTGGGTTTCCTGGCTGCGGACGAGGCGTTACCGTGCCTATCTCAACAAAACCAAATCCCATGCTCGCAAATGCGTCAATACAATCGCCGTTCTTATCAAGCCCGGCGGCAAGTCCTACCGGGTTATCGAAGGTCATGCCTGCAACGGTAACGGGCTTTTTTATCGTCGGTGTGCTGTACATCCATTTCAGCGGTGTATGTTGGGTCTTGTTTAACCAGTTAATGGTGAAATCGTGACTTTTTTCAGGTTCACACTGAAGCAAGAATTTTTGCACTAGAGATTGCATGGTTATTATTACCGCTCGCTAATTAAGGGCCTGTTGATCATCAAGGTATATTGCGCTTGTATGAGGTTTGCATTTACAAACGATGCTGCAAAAACGTACAGCAATGTTCAGTCGGCCAATAAAAAGCCCTGATAAACAGGGCTTAAATCATTAAGGTGCGTGTATTCTAATGGTTAGACTTCACGCTTAAAAGCATCAATTCACGTAAAGCGACAGAAAATTTCGCAAATTCGTGCGTTGTACTGGTCTTAAACTCAGACATCATGTGATACCAGCGCTTAAGTAGGACTTGATTGCTTTCAATCCACTCATCAAGAATTTGATCTGCACTACTTACATCTTCGCGAGAAGCTAGCAGGTTAGCTGCAATGGAACGCTGCTGCCAATCTAACTCTTCACGATACGAGGCGCGAGCTAACGCTTGCCAGTGGTTGCTTACCGCCTGGTTGTTTATCTGATCTAAGAACCAGTGAAGTTCTAAACGAGAACCTAGCTGATAGTAAAGCTTAGCGACTACATCGGTATCGTGCTTATCTGCTTCAACGATTTGCGCAAGGTCAAAGCTAGAGAACATGTTAGAGAAGCTTGCAACCTGATAAGCGATGTCTTCTGGTACACCTTTATCAATGTATTTCTGCGTAGCGTTTTCAAGCTGAGTAAATTCGCTTTTAACCAAGTAGTTTTGCAGGTTCTTCGATAAAATATCGAAGGTACCACGGTAGCTCGCGATGGCTTCTTCAATGGATTGCGTCTTATTACCGTGGCGAATATACCAGCGCGAAGCGCGACGCATAATTCTACGTGCTTCATCTAACATTTTAAGCTGTAGCTGAGCTGGAATAACGTTATCCAGTTGTTCGATGCGCTCCCACAGCGTCTTCATGTTAAAGATACCGTGAACAATTGCGTATGCGTCAGCAATTTCGCTCACACTTGCCCCAGTTTCTTCCTGCATTCTAAACACGAAATTAAGGCCCATGTCGTTAACCATGTTATTGGTTAACTTAGTCGCAATAATTTCGCTTCTAAGCGGATGCTGTTGCATGTGTGTTGCGAATTTTTCGCGGAGCACTTTAGGGAAGGCTTCTACTAACAACTTACCGTGGTAAGGATTGTCAGTGATTTCCGGAATATTAAGCGCATCTTTAAGTACCATTTTGCCGTACGCAATCAATACGCTTAACTCTGGGCGAGTTAAACCTTGATCCGTGGCTACGCGATCAGAAATCTCATCGTCACTTGGAATAAATTCCAATTCACGGTTTAGCTGACCTTCACGCTCAAGACCGTGGATAAAGCGAAGCTGTTCTTTAAGTTGCTTAACGCCAGCTAACTCAGTAATAGAGATAGACTGAGTTTGACGGTAGCAGTCTTTCAGTACAATTCGACTTACATCGTCGGTCATATCGTAGAGCAACTTATTACGCTGTTTAAGCGTAAGTTCACCGTCGTTAACTAGGCTGTTAAGCAAGATTTTGATGTTTACTTCGTTATCCGAGCAATCAACCCCACCTACGTTATCGATGAAATCAGTGTTAACTCGGCCACCGTTAGACGCATACTCAATACGACCTAACTGCGTTAGACCTAAGTTACCGCCCTCGCCCACAATTTTAGCTTGTACGTCACGACCATTGACGCGTAAGTCATCATTAGCACGGTCACCTACGTCTGAGTGAGATTCTTTCTTACTCTTAATGTACGTACCGATCCCACCGTTCCACAGTAGGTCAACTGGCATTTTCAATATATTGTGAATTAGCTCATTAGGCGTCATGGTTAGTTGACGCGTACCTAACCACTTTTTCATTTCAGGTGTAAGCTTGATAGATTTAGACGCGCGGCTAAATACGCCACCGCCTTTTGAAATCAGCTTACTGTCATAGTCTTCCCAGCTTAGGCTTGGGTTCTCAAATAGGCGTTGACGCTCTTTATAACTTGCTGCTGCATCTGGGCTTGGATCGAAGAAAATATGTAAATGGTTAAACGCAGCGATTAGTCGCGTATGCTCTGATAGCAACATACCGTTACCGAATACGTCACCTGCCATGTCACCCACACCAACAACGGTAAAGTCAGTGGTCTGACAGTCGATACCAATTTCTCTGAAATGACGTTTAACCGACTCCCATCCGCCGCGTGCAGTAATACCCATTTTCTTATGGTCATATCCAATACTACCGCCAGATGCAAATGCATCGCCCAGCCAAAACCCAAACTCTTCCGCAATACCGTTTGCGATATCAGAGAACGTGGCAGTGCCTTTATCTGCAGCAACAACCAAATAAGGGTCGTCATCATCAAGGCGAACAACATCCTTAGGAGGAACAATTTCACCATTTACAATGTTGTCAGTAATATCTAACAAGCTGGTGATGAAAGTGCGATAGCATGCTTGGCCTTCAGCCTGAATAGCTGCGCGACCTTCGCCTACAGGTAGGTTCTTACAAACGAAACCACCTTTTGCACCAACCGGCACGATCACCGTGTTTTTAACTTGTTGCGCTTTTACTAAGCCGAGTACTTCTGTTCTGAAGTCTTCTTGTCTATCAGACCAACGAAGACCGCCGCGGGCAACTTTGCCGCCACGCAGGTGCACACCTTCAACGCGAGGACTGTAAACAAAAATTTCAAACTTAGGAAGTGGTAATGGCATGTCAGGAATGAGTTCAGGCATCATCTTAAATGATACATATGATTTTTCATTGCCGGCATCGTCTGCCTGATAGAAGTTTGTACGTAACGTTGCAGACATCATATCCAGATAACGACGAATAATTCGGTCATCATCCAAGTTGCTAACGTTATCTAACTGTTCCTTAATAGTCTCAAGAATACCTTCCTCTTTTTTCTCATTGCGCTTTTTCTTAGGATTAAAACGCTGGTCGAAAAAGTCTACGAGTAAACGAGCAATGTCTGGATAGTTAGCTAGTGTGTTTGCGATGTAGTCACGGCTGAAAGAACTGCCGGTCTGGCGCATGTATTTAGCATAAGCACGGAGTACAGTAACTTTACGGCCAGTCATATTCGCGCCAAGGATAAGGCGGTTGAACGCGTCGTCTTCTAGTGTCTTGTACCACACTTTGGCAAAGGCATCTTGAAAGAGAACCTGGGCGTTTTCCATGTCAAAGTGCTGACCACTTTTATGTAACATGGTGAAGTCCATGACCCAGTTACGTTCACCTTCTGAACACGTGACTTTATAAGGGCTTTCATCGATTACGCGTAACCCAAAATTCTCAAGCATCGGTAACACGTCAGACAAATGGATAGGCTCGGCACGGTGGAAAAGCTTAAGCTTAACTACCTGGCTGTCAGCGTCTTCTTCTTGTGGACGATAGAACAACATATCCAGTGTGTGGTTGTCGTCTAACATCTCTAGTTTGCCAATATCTACAAGCGCTGCTGACGGTAGGTTATGCTCCATATAGCTGCGAGAGAAAGCATTGTTGTATTTGCGTTCCAACGCTTTACCCGAAGCCTCACCGTGTGCCGCTGAAATAGCTGACGCGAGTCTGTCATTCCAGGTTTTGGTCAACTCAATAATGTTTTGCTCTATTTCCTTCACATCGAATTCCGCGTTGTTGTCGTTGACTCTAGCAATGTAATGCGTACGGGCATATACAGACTCTGAGAAGAACGTAGTAAATTCCACTTCTTCAGTTGCGCCCAATGACGCTTTAAGTAGCGCTTGGGTTTCTTTGCGTAACTGGGTGTTATAGCGCTCTCTTGGCACAAACACCATGCACGAGAAAAAGCGGCCAAAAATGTCTTTTCGAATGAATAAACGTGAAATTCCACGCTCTTGCATTTGAAAAATACCCATCACAATTTGCGCTAGCTCTTCCGCTGGCGTTTGTAGCAACTCATCTCGTGGGTAGGTTTCTATAATATTTGCAAACGCTTTGTATGCGTGAGTTCCAGGCTCGAAACCAGATAGCTCACAAATACGTTTGATTTTTTCACGTAAAATCGGAAGCTGAGTTACGCTGTTGTTATAGAAAGAGGCAGAATACAGACCTAAAAAGCGGTGCTCACCAACAACCTGACCTTCTTTGTTAAACACCTTCACGCCTACATAGTCCATATATGCAGGACGGTGTACTCGCGCGCGCGAATTTGTTTTGGTCAGAATCAATGGGTTTTTGCTAAGCGCTTCGGCACGGGCCGACGCAGGTAAGCGAGACAACAAACGCTCTCGGTCGTTTACTGAGTTTTTAAGCAAACCCAAACTGGTGTCGTTTTGAGGGATCCATCTATGGTCCCCTTCAATGGCTTTAACGTCATAATAACGGTAACCCATCATTGTGAAGTTGTGATCGCCTAACCATTCTAAGTAAGCTTTAGTTTGCTTTTTGGCTTCTGCAGATACAGGCCAGTTAAATTTAGCATTGTTTTTAATTACGTCTTGCAAGGTATTTGTCATGCCTTGCCAGTCTTGAACTGCCAGAGAAACTTCATCAACGACAGAGTGCAGTTCTTGTGTTAGAGCATCGATATCTTTTTTCGATGTTTGTCTATCGATTTCGATAAAGATGACCGTTTCTTTTTTCGCACCTTCAAGCGATTGACCTGGCTCAGCAAACGCTTCAACTTTGTTCGCTTTGTCGCGCTTAATGCCAATTGGGCTGTGAAGGAATAAATGTGCGGTGATGTTCAAACGATTTAGCAACATGCGCACCGAGTCAACCAAGAATGGCATATCCGACACAATAATCTCAACAATTGTGTGGCTTGAGTGCCAGCCGTGTTTGGCAATTTCCGGGTTAAATACGCGTATGTATGGCGACGTATGTTCAAACTTCGCCAAGCCATTCCATAAACTAAGTGTTGCACCATAAAGGTCGCTGTCGTTGCGATTTTCTAGGTCATCGCTTGAAATATTTTTATACAACAGACGTCCGAATTGCTGCACAAGAGACTTCTGCTTGGTATCTACTTTTTTGTCGATAAGTGCAAATACATTGTCTAGCAGTACTGAGTGTCGCTGTGAGGTGACTGTCATTTGTTAACCTTTTTTGAATGTCGTAATACCAATCCAGCTTGGTATAAGTGCCGAGTACCTAACTATTTTCTCTAATAAATGACGCTAATGAAAGCCCATTTTTAACCTTATATTAACAGCATAGATAAGTATGCAGAAAACACCCAAAAAAAAGGGCCTAAAGGCCCTTTTTAATGCTTAGCTATGCAAAAATATTTTATGCATCAGGGTCATTCTTGTTCCACCATAGGAATCTTGCTAGTGCAGGCAGTACAATTATTGCTCCAAGCATGTTCACGACGAACATAAATGTAAGCAAAATGCCCATATCCATTTGGAACTTAAGCGAAGAGAACACCCATGTGCTCACGCCTATTGCCAGCGTAATACCGGTAAATAGCACAGCACTTCCACGTTCTTTTAATGCAGCGAAATATGCTTCTTGAACGGTAGCGCCTTTCTTCAGCATTAAGCTCTTGGTAGAGAGTATATAAATACCATAGTCCACACCTATACCCACGCCAAGTGCGATAACTGGTAATGTAGAAACGGTGAGGCCAATTTGAAGGTATGTCATTAAGGCTTGCGCCAGTACAGACACCACATACAGCGGAATAACAACAACTAACGTAGCACGCAGCGAGCGGAAGCTAACTAGACACAACGCAATAACGGCGCCAAATACATAAAGCATCATAGGGTCCTGCGCTGCACTAACTGCTTCATTAGTTGCGGCCATCACGCCAACAGGCCCAGAAGCAAGACTGAACTTCATATCATCGGTTTGATATTCATCGCGATACGCTTTTACCGCTTCAACGACACGAGAGATCGTTTCTGCTTTGTGGTCCTCCATAAACAGAATAATTGGCATGACCGAGCAGTCGCCGTTAAGTAAACCAGACGACGTTGGAACGCGAGAAATTGCCTGCACCAATGTTTGCTGGTTACGAGGGAGTACCTGCCACTTAACGTTGCCTTCGTTGTAACCTGCGTTAACAATTTTTGCTACAGATGCCAACGAAACCGCCGATTGAACGCCTTGAACATTTTCCATTTTCCACTGGAAATCGTCCATGGCCTTCATCACGCTGTGTGACGTACAAGCTTCTGGTGTGGTTTCAACCAAAATAGAAATGTAATCTACCGTTACTTCGTACTTATCGGTAATCAGGAAAGTGTCCTGATTGTAGCGTGATGTTTCATGAAGCGCAGGTGCACCCGCATGTAAGTCCCCTATCTTCATATTCTGAGCTTGGAAATGACCAAACACGAATAGGATAGCAGTAACGATAAGAATTATTGCCGCAGGCTTTTTACGTGAACAAGCAGCAATGACTTCCCAGAATTTCGAATTAGCGTTTTCTTTACCCGCGAATTTTTCGACATATTTCTGGTCAAGTTTTAAGAAGCTCATCAGCACAGGCAGCAGCAACAAGTTGGTAAGAATGATTACCGCTACACCCATACTTGCCGTAATCGCCAACTCGCGAATAATGCCGATATCGATTACCAATAACGTCATAAAGCCAACCGTATCAGATAACAATGCAATTCCGCCTGGAACCAGCAAGTTTCTGAATGCCGCCATAGATGCCCGTTTAGCACCAATACCGGTTACTGCTTGTTTTTCTACCGCGTTAATCATTTGTACGCCGTGGCTCACACCAATGGCAAATACCAAAAATGGCACCAGTATTGACATAGGGTCCATACCAAAGCCAATTGAAGTAAGCAGGCCTAGCTGCCAGATAACGGCAATGATTGAGCATACTAATGGCAATAACGTAAGCATGATGCTGCGCGAGAAGAAATACACCATTACGGCAGTAATCGCGATAGCAATGGCGAAAAAGATCAACACGTCTTTTGCACCGTCGGCCACATCGCCAATCATTTTCGCAAAGCCAATTATATGAATAGACGTATTTTCGTTTTCATATTGACCGCGAAGCTGCTCTTCAAGCTCTGCCGCTAATGCCAATGTATTGAGAGGTTCGCCAGTTTGCGGGTCAATATCGAGCAATTGCGCTGTTACCATTGCGCAGCTGTAATCACTGGATACCTGTCTTCCGACAATGTTTGCCTTTTCTACGTTGGCAGCCACCAACTCTAATGCTTCTGGGCTTGCAGAATTAAAGTCGGCAGGAATGACCGGTCCGCCTGCAAAGCCGCCTTCTACAATTTCAGTAAAGCGGGTTGAAGGAGAGAAAAGCGAAATAACTAACGAACGGTTCACCCCATTAATAAAGAAGAGTTGGTCGTGAACATTCTTTAATGTATCGAAGAAGTTTTGATTGTAGATGTTATCGTTTTTATCACACACAGAAACTAATATATTGTTAGCGCCACCAAAATCTTGGCGGTGCTCAATGTACGTTTTCATGTATTCGTGATTTAGCGGTATGTTCTTTTCAAAACCTGCGTCTAAGCGCATTTGTGAAGCTTGGTAACCAAGGAAAACTGTGGCTATAGCAAACAAGGCTACGACAATTTTACGGTTTCCGAATACTAATTTTTCAAGAAAATGGGTCATTGTTTTTATACTGCCCTATTTTAAATTCAACGTTTTAATGCCATTCGCAGTAACGGCAATATTCTTACCATTAAACTGTGTTGCATTAAGAAGCGCGGCTTTGTCTTTAATTTGTGAAACGACAATGCCTTCATCAGCTTCGCAATCTGAAAGGTTCGCATAGGGGTCTCGCATACTGGTGGGTAAAGGTCGCTGTGCGCTTACCATCATCCCGTTGTTACCCAAAGCATAAACCTTCGATTCAGAACCAATTAGAATTGAATTTAGTGTGCTGGTTGAGCAAGTTTGTACGTATTCCCACTCACCTTCGTTTCTGTTAACAAATATATTTCCGCGAAGGCCAACCGCTAGAACGGTATTTTCATCAAGCGGCTTAATATCGAAAAACGATCCTGTATAGTCGACGTAATACCGTTCCCACGATTCTCCCATATTGGTACTTTTGGCTAGCAGACCGGCTTCGCCTGCTAGGTAAAGCGTATCACCATCAAGGGTAATTCTGTTTAAGTGGGGTAAAATAGATTCAAGTTCTTGCTGATAGAAGTCTTCATCTTCTTTTCGAATATCTTCAAGGTATTCTTGATCCATTGGGTCAAGCAGACTGGAATGACGTTCTGCCGTCCACGTTTTTCCACCGTCTAAGGTTCGATAGAACAAGCCATAGGCACCTGTAGCAATCCCCTGCTTTTCATTGAAGAATAATACGTCTAGAAATGGGCGCTGAAGGTCAGGTTGGAAATTTTGTATCTCCCACGTCTCGCCTTTATCTGAAGAATGAAGAATGACAGCGTCGTGGCCCACTGCCCAAATATTATCGCCTACAACAGTTGTCGCTGTAAGCGTTGATTGTGTTGGTACGGCTTTTTGAGTAAATGCCTCACCATCCTCTGAAACTAACACGTGACCGCGTTCACCGACAATAACGACAAATGTATCAGCGTCTATGTCCAAAAGAACCGATTGCTCAACCAGTGGTGCCATGAATGCTTCTTCGGCGATTGCAGTTGTAGAGTAATTAACTGCGAAAGTGGCGGCAATGCACGCTGCAATGGTTTTTTTCATAATTAACCATTCCCCCTATTTATAATTGTCTGCATACAAAAACGGCTGGCAATTGCCAACCGTTTGTTGTTTAAGGCGATTAGCGCATACCTTCTCGTCGTAATGCCTGAGGTGTGAATTCCACATCTCGTGGGCGTACGGTGAAGTCGTACATCTCTTCTTCGTTATCGAGGCCAATGGCCAGGTAACGACGAGAGTTCAAGTCATGGTACACATCCAGCGTAGACCACTGGGTAGGTACTTCATAATAGTTCACACCATACGCTACACCAACACGATAAAGTTCGCCACGATTATCATACATATCAGCAACTTGAATTTGCCAGCTATCTTCATCAATGAAGAATACACGCTTTTGATAAATATGACGGAAACCGTCTTTCAATGTGGCTTCTACTTCCCAAACGCGGTGTTTTTCCCAACGTGTTAGGTCTGGATTAACGTGGTTTGGCTTTAAGATGTCATCGTACTTCGCATTATCTGAATGAAGTGCATAGTTGTTGTATGCAACGAACATTTCTTTCTTACCAACTAACTTCCAGTTGTAACGGTTTGGTGAGCCGTTAAACATATCAAAGTCATCGGTAGTACGAAGGCCATCAGCTGCAGTTCCAGGTGTATCATAAGCAATGTTTGGTGCTAGACGTACACGGCGCTGACCCGTGTTGTAGGTCCATGCTTTACGCGGCTCTTTTACTTGGTCAACTGTTTCATGTACAAGCAGTGCTGTACCCGCCAAACGAGCAGGCTTTGTTACTTTTTGTTTAAACATGAAAAGGACGTTTTCGTCAGTAAGCTTTTCTGGTGTAGCACCTTCTTCTGCGTACTTAATTAATAACTGCTCGTCAAAACCGATTACGTTGTAATCACCACCAGTTGTTACTGCAGCTTGACCACCATTACGCTGAACCGCTTCACCGCGATAGCGAAGTATATGGTTCCAAATAGCTTCAAGACCATTTTGTGGAATTGGGAACGGAATACCGAGAACAGCCCCTTTAATTCCGTTACCGCCGTCTAGTAGCTCCGCGCTAGTTGCATTTACCTTAGTTGCGTCGTAGATAGCCTGTGGATTAGACGCAGAACGACGCGTTGGGTAAACCGGCATACGGAAGGTTTCAGGGTAAGCTTCGAAAAGCTTTTTCTGACCTTCAGATAGAAAGTCAGCATATTCTTTGTAGTTTTGTGCCGTGATTTCAAATAGCACTTTATCTTCAGGGTACGGGTCTGGATGGTGATCACCCACTGTGTAGCCCGCTGGTGCTGAAGTAATACCGCCAGTCCACGCTGGGATACTGCCGTCTGCATTACCTGCTTTCATAGCGCCCAGTGGCGTCAATTCGTTACCTAGTTTATTGGCATCTGCGTCAGACACCTTTGCCATCGCGCTTGCACCTGACAGAGCAAGTGACAAAGCCGCAGCGATAATTCCTACTTTTCTAATCATAAATACCACTCTTAGATTGCATATTTGATGTTAAATGAAACGAAGTCTCTGTCTGATAGCGCATTAGTAGTACCAATACCGCCCCAGAAAGCGCTGTACGACGCTGTTGCTGACCACTTGCTTAGGTAGTCGAACGTCAATGAAATTGCAGCAGACTTAACATCTTCTGTGAAAAGGAATAGAGGGTCTGGTGTTGTACCCTCTACATCGTGAGAGAATGTTGCACGAGCACGTAAGTTAATTCCGGCCATGACGTCGTTGTAATCAGCGACAGCAAGTAAGCGGTAACCCCACGCATCGTCAGTAGCAAACGGGTTAGTCTCTGGTCCGTCTGATAGCGCTTGGTGTAAACCTTCACGACTATTGCCGTTGATAGGCTCTAGTGACGGCGTACGTGCTGTACCAGGCGCATTTAAGCGAATTACGTTCGGATCTGGCATATCTACAACGTTCACATAGCCTACTTCGCCTAATAGTACGAAGTTGTCAGAGCCAAATTTAGGGCCAAACACGTGTGAGGCAGTAAACTGCATTTGCCATGTATCAGAGAATAGATAACCTTCCGCTGTTTCGCCTGGGCCTACTGCTCTTCCGATATTGTTTAGCTGTGAAATACCTTCTAAATCTGGACGTAGCCCAGCATTCGCTAGCTGCTCTGGCATACCCATGTAAAGCAATTCAACATCATCGATTTGAAGCGGCTCATCTACACGGTAAGCAAATTCACCCGCAAGAGCCGTAGTACCGATGTTAGTGTTAAAGCTCATACCATAAAGTTTGATATCTTCTGGGTAGAAGAACTCTGACTGTGTAAATGCACCCAGTTCAGTGATGTTGTCGCGAGTAACGGTATTAGACGCTAGGAACGCGAGATCCGCGCCAATTCCTTCAGCAGTAAAATCGGATGTCTTACCTGAAATAAGCGGGCGTTGGCTGTGGTAATTGATGTGATAGAAACTAAACTCTGTTTCATTCAAATTCTCAGCAAACCACGTCAAGCGTAAACCGTATTGACCCTGATCGTCCGCGTCATTGTGCGCTTCGTCAGAAAAACCGCGGATAGCCACTTTGGTTGGATAAGCAAGGTAGGCTTGCGAAATGTCAGCTGGATTAGCGCCAGAGCGAAGCAAATCGCCATATCCGTTTAACGCAGTGAGAAGGTGATCTAAGTCGATGTCTGGGTTACCACTGAAACCAAGCTGGATGTTTTGGCGTTGACCGCCCTCACCTGCAAAGTCGTTGCCCGCGAAGTAGCTGCCAGAAACTGGAAGCCAGCTGCGCTGCCATTCGTACTGGTAATAACCAGAAATACTCACTGTGTCAGTCAAACCTAAAGACGCGTACACCATCCCTACTGGAAGGAATACTTCTTTAAGTTCTGCACCTGGAGCACGAGCTCGTGTTACATCAACAGGGTTCGTTGTGTTAATACCGTGCTGGATGAATGTACTTTCACCCCAACTGATCACCTGACGGCCTACACGAAGCGTAAGTGGTTTGTCGCCAATCCACCAATCGCCATAGAAGAATGCGTCGTAAAGACGTACATCGGTACACAGTAGGTCTTCTGCTTCAGGGTCTTGACACAAGTCGTATTGGTTACCCGTTATTGGGTTAGAGTATGGACGGTCGCCGTCCATTTGCTCAAAGTCGTAGAACCAGAAACCACGGGCGAAGAAACCATAGTCGCCAAAATTGATATCTAATTCATGAGTACCTGAAATTTGCGTTGCAAACGCGTCACCTGGATCGTGTGCAAGGTTACCAAGGTCACCATTGGTGGAATAACCACCATCTGCTAAACCCCACACGTCGCCACTTGGGTATAAAGGGTTGAAAGCTGCGTGATAACCGCTCCAGTCGAATTGAGGATGGTTACTGTTACCTATAAGGTCGTAATCTCTTGCCTCTGTTCGAATACTTGTAGCTAATGTAAATGTTGAATCTAAAGATATACTTACATCACCCACTTGCCAATTCGCAGCGTGTGCTGGTACTGCAGCAGCACCTAGCAGTGAGAGAACTCCCGCTGCTACTGGTGATATCTTAAAAGCGCTAGGCCCGTTTTTCATATTTTTATACTCCCAAGTCGATGTGACTTAATACGTGACATCATGACCAACCATAACGATTAACAAAATCATTACATCATTTTGCCATAACCGCAAGAACTAATCCTACCAGTTAACAAAATTTACAACATTAGTCGTATCAAATAGTTATTGCTTTATTGTGAGTATAAAAGGCATTTATAAACTTGCAGGAAAAATGTACAGAAATATTGCGAAACTGTTGCGTTAAGTATTTTGGAACGCTCAATGACAAAAGAAAACGCATAAGTGTAACGTATGGGAGTGGTGAAAACTCGTATGCAAGAGAGTAATTCGTCGCGTACAAAAAAGGCTCTATGCGAGCCTTTCGAAGGATTTTATTTTTTTGTTGGCATCAATAATCATCCTAAAACGACCTTTAATACCATCAGACGTAACAAATTGCCTGAGCCGGTTGGTCGGTACTTGGACGCTTAGACCTGATTCACTGACCATGACCACATCTGGCATAGATGGAATATAAAGCACCTCACATTGTTTGTAAGGTGCATTTATTGAAAAGTAAAAAACTGAGTCAGTTTGGCTAATGCTTGTCATAAGCAAGGCTTTTACTTACTTTCTCAAACAAATCTTTACTTAAACCTTTGTGATTAAGCAAACGGCCAAGCTGTTGCTTCATATGAACCTGATGCTCGCTTGCAAAGCCCTGCCATTGCGCCAGTGGCGTTACAATACGGGCGGCAACCTGTGGGTTGACCGCATCGAGCTTAAGTAAGTAGTCGGTTACAAATTTATATCCACTGCCATCGAGTGCATGAAACCTTTCGCTGTTATAGAAGGCGAAGCTACCAATAACAGAACGAACACGGTTCGGGTTACTCATTGCGAACTGGGGGTGCTCACATAACATTGTGATAGTCGCAAAGATATCGTCTCGATTTTGTGTAGCGTGGAGTGCGAACCATTTGTCCAAAACAAGCGGGTCATGATTCCACGATTCCTCAAACTGAGCCATCAAACTGTCGAAAGTGGTGGCGCTACAGTGTTGTGCGCTTCTCAACGCGCCTAGCGTATCTGTCATATTATCAGCGGCTTTAAACTGAGAAACCACAATATGCTCGTGTTGGGGTAACCGCGCTAAGTGTGCAAGCACGACATTTTTGCAGCGACGTTGATTCACCGCTTCTTGCGTGTAGCAATACGCGCTTTTCTCGATATTTTCGAAGACTTGTTTTAGCTCTTTTTCGAGTGTGCGAGCAAACTGGTCGCAGAACGCTTTTCTCGCTTTCGAAAGTGCGGAAACGTTTATGTTACTTCGGCTTTGGCACAGTGTCTCAAACGAAGGTATGACTAAACATTCACTCAGCAATTCAAGGTTGTTCTGCTCTTGGGCAATCGCTTGCTTGATACCGTTCCAGATTTCATTACTGATACCAGACCCCGGCGATTCCTCTAATTGCTTCACACAGCGGTCATACAATGTTTGCATTGCATCCCAACGATTAAATGGATCCTTCGCATGCTTAAATATAGTAAGTAAAGACTCTGTCCCCAATGGGTTTTCTACTTTCGCTGGCGCTGAGAAGTTACCCAATACTACAGGTGTTAAATTAGTAGTTTTGGCTTCTACAGTAAAACGCATAGCATCATCTTTTAAAATGACCATGCCGTTTTGTATTAACGACTCGTTGTCTGTATAGCTTTTCCCCTCATCATCAATAATCTCGATATTTACAGGAATATATAGAGGAAGCTTTTCTTTCTGATCGGAGGTTGCAGGTGTGTGCTGTGACAATGTAAAGCTATGCTTAACAATGCCATCATCATCGACCTCAGTGCTGTGTGCGACAGAAATCACTGGCGTACCAGATTGACTATACCAGCGGGTAAACTGGGTTAAATCTAAATCAGTAGCAGACTGCATTGCTGAAATGAAGTCATCACAGGTGACAGCCTGACCGTCGTGTCTTCTAAAGTACTCGTCCATACCACGTCTGAAGCCGTCAGGCCCCAATAATGTGTGGAACATGCGAATAACTTCAGCGCCTTTGTCATAAACCGTCACCGTGTAGAAGTTGTTCATTTCAATGACTTCTTCTGGACGAATTGGATGACTCATTGCACTCGCATCTTCTGCAAACTGGTGTTCTCGCATAACACGAACGTGCTTTATACGATTACTTAACGCCGAAGTCATATCAGCGCTGAACTGTTGGTCTCTAAATACAGTAAGCCCCTCTTTAAGGCTTAGCTGGAACCAATCGCGACAAGTAACACGGTTGCCGGTCCAATTGTGGAAGTACTCGTGCGCGATAACCGACTCAACATTGAAAAAGTCATCGTCGGTGGCACTTTTTTGATCGGCTAATACAAACTTACTGTTAAATACATTTAAGCCCTTGTTTTCCATCGCTCCCATATTGAAGAAATCGACGGCAACAATCATGTAGATATCTAAGTCGTACTCTAACCCGAACACATCTTCGTCCCACTTCATCGCCCGTTTGAGAGATTCTAATGCGAAAATGCCTTGAGACTTTTTGCCTTTATCAACATAAAGTTCTAACGCAACCTCTTTACCGCTTGTGGTAGTGTAGCTATCGGTAAGTAAATCGAAGTCACCGGCAACTAGAGCAAAAAGGTAGCAAGGTTTTGGATGTGGATCGTGCCATTTAACAAAATGCGTATTTTCGTCAACTTCGCCCTTGTCCACTGGGTTGCCATTGGCCAAAAGCATCGGTACTGACTTGTCGGCAACTACCGTTACTGTGTAGACCGACAAAACATCCGGGCGGTCCATGAAGTACGTAATGCGACGAAACCCTTCCGCTTCACACTGCGTACAATAGGCACCACCTGATAAATACAAGCCTTCCAGCGCTTTGTTGTGCTCAGGGGCAATGGTATTGGTAATTTCTAAGACGAACTCATCAAGTTCAGTAACCACGCTTAAAGCGCTATCTGTTACCGTGTATTCATTATCAGATAGGTGCGTACCGTTAATAGAAATAGAATCTAGCGATAAATTATCGCCATCAAGTACTAATGGACTATCGTGCGCGCCATTACGAGTGACGGACAACGTGCTGATAACTTTGGTTTGCGTTGGGTGTAGCGTTATATGTAGGTCAACTGTCGCTATTGAAAAAGCGGGCGGCTGGTAATCCGCCCGGCGTTTAGCTTGAACTGACATAGATCCTCCTGGAAGAAAGCCTACGTGGGTTTAATTGGAACTCTGTGTTAAACCGTATCTTTGCTGTTTACTTCAACATGCGGTGGCGTAATACGTAAAATCTTAATACCTAAATACGCATAAATAACAGCAAGGATCGGGTTGATTACGTTGAAGAATGCATAGAATACGTAATCAAATGGATTGACTAATAAAACACTGTGCATGTAAGCACCACAGGTGTTCCAAGGAATAAGTGGAGACGTAAGTGTGCCGCCGTCTTCAAGGCTTCGAGAAAGATTCAATTGGTCTAAACCACGCTTTTTGAATTCTTCTTTGTACATACGGCCTGGCATCACGATTGAAATATACTGATCTGCAGTAACCAGGTTGGTACCAAAACAAGTAAGAATGGTTCTACTCACCATATCCCCTGCGGATTTTGCACCAATTAATATGGCAGAAACTGCACGCTTTAATAGGCCAACACGCTCTAATACGGCACCGAACGACATTGCACAAATGATCAACCAAATGGTATTTAACATAGAAGACATGCCACCACGAGAAAGCAAGCTGTTTAAGTTCTCGTCAGGCGTTGAGAAGCTTACGCCATCGAATAGCGCAGTCCAAACTACCTTCAACGCGCCTACATTCACTGAGTCGTCAGCACTTGCCATAGAAGTAACCACATCCCACTGGAAAACTACTGCCCAGACGCCACCTAACAAAGCGCCGATAAAAACAGCTGGAAACGCAGGCATCTTTTTAATCGCTAAGGTGAGCAAAACGACAAGGGGAATTAACAAATGCCAACCTAAGTCAAAAGACTCATTTAACAAAAGTTGCATCTGCTCAATGCGTTCTGCTTTGGCTTCACCCACTTCACTAAAGCCCAGTACCGTAAATAGAATAAGCGCAATAACAAAGCTCGGAATCGTCGTCCAAAGCATGTAACGGATGTGCTCAAATAAATCCGTGCCCGCAACGGCAGGCGCTAAGTTTGTTGTTTCAGATAAGGGCGAAATTTTATCGCCAAAGTACGAACCTGATACTACTGCGCCGGCGGTTATGGCTGCCGACATTTCCATGCCTGCAGAAACGCCCATTAGCGCAACACCCACAGTCGCCGCGGTAGTCCAAGAACTACCTATACTCATTGCAACAACCGCACAAATCAGACAAGCGGCAGCATAGAAAAACGAGGGGTTAAGCAACTCTAAACCGAAATAGATAAGCGTAGGCACGGTTCCAGCTAGCATCCATGTCCCAATAAGAGAACCTACCGCTAACAGAATTAAGCAGGCACCTAAAGACATTGAGATACCGTCTACAATGCCCTTTTCGATAGTTTTCCAGTTGTAGCCATTTTTCATTCCAATGATAGCAGCTAAGCCCATCGCTAAAAGAAGTGCAATTTGATTTGGACCGTAAGAAGAGTTATCGGCAAACAAATAAACTGCGCTTCCCATCATTATGACTAACGCAAGAATAGGAAGCATTGCATCGAGAAGTGACGGCGTTTTTATTTCTTTATTCGTCATTGTCGTTTTTTAAAACCTTATTATTGTATTTGTAACGCGTTAAGCGTGCTGTCCGCTTTTTACCAGAATGCTTTAGAAAACTGAGCGGTAGAACATAAGCGCAATGATGACGGGACACACAAAGCGTACGTACCAAGGCCAAATTTTCCAGAAAATGCTATGTTCAGCAAACTGATCACCTTGTTTAAGTTCATCGAGTATTGCATCTCTGCGCCACACCCAACCTGCGAAAATACACAAGGCGAGCCCTAGTAACGGTTGGCTATACTCGGTAGTTAATGCGATAACAAAGCCGAACAAGGTTTCAAAATTTAAAATGATGATGCAGCTTAATATAAAGATGACCGATGCCATTAATAACACGGCCTTTTTACGTTGAAGACCTTTGCTTTCTACCATAAACGCGACGGGAACTTCCAACATTGAAATTGAAGACGTGACGGCAGCAATCGCCATAAGCGCGAAAAAGGTAAAAGCAACGAAAAGACCTACGCTACCTATGGTATCAAACAGTGCTGGTAGTACTTTGAAAATCAGCGTGTCACCTTGGATTAACGCGCCTTCCGGTGTGAAGATTTCAACGCCGTTGTTTAATGCAACGTACATGGCCGGGATAATAAGCATACCCGCAATAACCGCAACACCGATATCGACAAGCGCTACCGACGCACCAATGCTAGGTAGATTTTCATTTTTACTTAGGTATGAACCATAAACCAGCATGGTACCCACACCTAAAGACATTGAGAAAAAGGCTTGTCCCATGGCGTTAATTAATAAGTCTGGGTCTAGAACGCGAGAGAAGTCAGGTACTAAATATGCTGACCAACCTTCTACGGCACCAGGCTGTAGGCTCACATAAACAATCAATGCAAGAATGAGAATAACCAATGTAGGCATCAAACGCACTGACCACTTCTCAATGCCGGACTTTACACCACCGACAACGATAAATGCAGTTAAGCCCATGAATAAGAAGCAGAAAATAGTGTTACGCGTAACTGATGAAGTAAGCAGCCAGTCGCTAGCGCTCGTAAATCCCACCATGCTTACGGCTGCATCGGCGAAATAAACCAGCATCCATCCGCCTACAATAGCGTAGAATGCAAGGATAAGTGACACGGTAACACAGCCCCAAATGCCCGTTAGCCTTCCGACGAAATTGCCCGATATTTTACCTAAAGCGTCAACCATATTTGAACGTGAACTACGTCCGATTATAAGTTCTGCCATAAGTACGGGATAAGCGAGTACAAAAGCCAGCAGTAAGTATACGAGAACAAATGCTGCGCCACCGTTACTTGCTACCTTTGTAGGAAAGCCCCAAATATTACCTAGTCCTACTGCCGAGCCTGCCGCTGCTAGCACGAACCCTATTCGAGAGGAAAATTCGCCTCTGATAGCCATGTTATTTCCCTTTATTATTGTTTTAATAATTTATAGACACAAAAAAAGGGCTGGCCCTAGACCAGCCCTTTTTTCTAATCACTTAATTTCTTGTGATAGCGTAACGGCCTGTTTCGATCATATCGAAAGTAATATTGGCTGCCTCGTCCAAGAATGGATCTAATTCTTCCATATCTTCTGGTAGATCGTCCAATGTTGTGACAGTTTCCATTCCCAATCGCTGTAAACGTTCGTTAGCACGAGCAAGCGACTTCTCTTCCGCCTCTTTCTTCTCGCCTTCACGTACAGATTTAACTAATGAGATGAAGTTCTTGTCTTTATTTTCCTTATATTCCTTTATGTCGTCTTGGATATAAGAAAACTCAGGATCTTGTAAAATACGTTTGTTGTGCTTCGCTGTTAAAACATCAAGCGCAGCAGTACCGTCTGCAAACGTCGTATAGTTAGCGCGATTGATACTGTCCCATGGCAACGCATTTTCCGCTTGGCTTTCTCCCCATTCAGCTGGTTCAACCGCCGATGGATAAAGAATGTCAGGAATAACGCCTTTATGCTGTGTGCTGCCGCCGTCAATGCGATAGAACTTGGCGATAGTAAACTGAACACTACCTAATGGGTTGTCGTAAAGGTCATAAATTTTACCTAAACCGCGATGCTGCTGCACTGTCCCTTTCCCGAAGGTTTGTTCACCTACGATGAGAGCACGGTTGTAGTCTTGCATCGCTGCCGCAAAAATCTCTGAAGCAGACGCGCTATATCTGTCAACTAATACGGTTAACGGGCCATCATAAGCCACTTCGCCATCTGTATCACGGTTAACGCTAACTTTGCTTTGACCGTATCGAATTTGAACCACCGGGCCTTTTTCGATAAATAGGCCAGTAAGTAACGTTGCTTCGGTTAGAGAACCACCGCCATTACCGCGCAAGTCTACGATAACGCCTTTAACGTTTTGCGCTTTCAAGCTTTCTATTTCTTTAGCAACGTCCATACTAAGGTTGTTATAAAAACTTGGAATGGTGATTACACCTAGAGGTTCACCCGCGTGAGGGCCAGTCTCTGGCACATATACTTCCGATTTGGCTGCGCGATCTTCTAACTTAATTTTATCGCGAGTAAGGCTAACTACCGACGTGGTTTTAGCGTCCGTGGCTCCTTTTTCAACCTGTAGACGGACAGTACTTCCTTTCGGGCCTTTAATTAACTCAACCACTTCGTCCAATCGCCAACCAATCACATCAACAAACTCTTCGTCGTCTTGTGCTACGCCAACAATTTTATCTTCAGGTTTTATTGCGCCAGACTCGTCTGCAGGTCCGCCAGGTACAACGCTTTTGATTACCGTGTAATCATCTTCGCTTTGTAATACTGCACCAATACCTTCAAACGACAAGTTCATGTCCATTTGAAAACGTTCAGCGTTACGCGGAGATAAGTAACTGGTGTGAGCTTCAATTGTACGTGCGAATGCATTCATTGCAGTTTGAAAAACGTCTTCGCTCTTTGCTTGCTTAGTGCGCTTAATCGCTCGCGTATAGCGTTTGGTAAGAAGCTCCTTCGCCTCTTCCCACGTTTTGTCTGCAAGTATTAGATTCAATGCGTCGTATTTAACGCGTTGACGCCAAATTTCATCCAGCTCAGCTTTATTAGCTGGCCATTCAGCATCTTCTCTGTCGTAAAAGAACTTATCGCCTTCTTTTTCAAAGTCGAACGGGCCTTTCTCTAACAGTGCAAGTGCAAATTCATAACGCTCAATGCGTCGTTTTGCGCTTACGTTATACATATCATAGGCAACAGAGAGGTTGCCTTTACTCAGCGCATCATCAAACAATGTGCGGTATTTCTCAAAACCCACAACATCAGACAGCAATAACACTTGTTTATTGTGATCTAATGAATCGATGAAGCGCTGGTAAACTCTAGCTGAGAGTGCATCATCCAACGAAATTTCCTTGTAGTGCGCCCTGGTAAAGAGTGCGCTTACTCGCTTAGCTGCAACACTGTGTTGAGATTCCTGTTGTAAAATGGGAAGCTCGTCTACCTCTGGTGTTGACGTAACTGCGCCTGCTCCTACCCCAACGGTAAGAAAAGCACTGGCGATGGAAATTCGAAGGATGTCTCTCATATTTTACGACCTCTTGGAGCGTGCCAAACGTAAAGCGTCTGCGTTTACTTTAACTACCATGCCTGAGTCTAATTGAACGTGAATGCCATCTTTAGCTACTTCGGTAATTACTGCAGGCATAGGTGCCTTACCTAATTTAACGGTAACTTGCGTACCTTGCTGTAAATCGCTATCTGTCAATTTCGCAGGTGGTGTATTGTTTGGTCTGTTATTTTTCGGTTTAGTTCCGCGCTTAGTATCAGCATGGTCCGAATTTGCAGATTTTTCACCTTTTGGACGATTAAATTGACGTTTATCTTTTCGCTTAGGCTGCTGAGCTAGCTTAGCTTTGCGCTTTTCAGCTGCTTTTGCTTTGCTTTCTTCTAACTGCTGCTGCGCATGATCAGCGTGTTCTTTTTCAATTGCATCGCCTTCAACGCCGTCTAAATCTACACGGTTTGCACCTTCTTTGATGCTATGAAGATAGCGCCAGCTGTTGGTGTAATGTCGTAGTGTAGAACGAAGTAAGGTTTTGCTAACGCGTTCCTCTTCTTCTAAACGTGTGGCAAGATCTTGAAAAATACCGATCTTAAGTGGGCGGGCCTCGCCTTCAATGCTAAAACATTTCGGAAAGGTCTCTGCAAGGAAAGCTATCACTTCCTTACTGTTGGTAAACTTCTCTGGTGATTCCATTAACTTTCTAAATTATTCAGGAGATTTCATCGTTACTTGCATCATCCCAAGTTGCCAGCGTGTGGTCAACCCAATCAAGCAATTCGTCGTCATCTATTTCTAATAAATGCTTATCTTGTTGCCAAGATTCCCATGCGTAGTGCAAAATTTGCTCTAAACGCTGTGTTTCAATATCTTCTTCTGCATTGTCGTACACCGCATGTAAGATAAAATTTAAACGTTCAGATGCCTCATCTGGGTCATCATGAAAGTCTTCCATATCCTCATACGTGGATAAAACAACGTGAATATCAACACTGGATTTCATAATTATTTCTGCGAATCCATAAGAATTTGAGCAATTTCAACGAGCCCTTTTTCGTCTTCTTCGGTAAAGCGTTCAAAAACAGGGCTGTCGATATCAAGTACGCCAACCAGCACATCGTTTAGCACTAGTGGAACAACAATCTCAGAGTTTGACGCAGCATCACAGGCAATGTGTCCTTCGAACTGATGAACGTCTGCTATACGCTGAACAGTTCTGGTACTTGCACTCGTTCCGCAAACGCCTTTTCCAAGTGGAATGCGAATACATGCTGGTTGCCCCTGGAATGGACCGAGTACCAACTGCTCTTCTTTATAAAGGTAAAAACCTGCCCAATTAACCTCTTCGAGGCTATTGAAAAGCAGCGCACTTATATTTGCCATGTTAGCGATAAGATCGTGCTCGCCAGAAACCAAACTCTTTGCTTGGTTTATTAACTGACCGTACTGTTGTTCTTTCAAACGAATTTCCTGCTATTGAACAATGTTAAAAGACACATTAACACGCGCTTCTATGCGCTCTTGGCCAGGTAAAGACATAGACATGTCTTTGGCAAAAGCTTCTGCGCGCATTACTGGAATCGGCATATTGCCACCAGATTCTGAGATTGCAACAACTTCACCTACTTCAATCTCTAATTCTTTTGCTAATAACTGTGCACGTTGCTTTGCGTCTTTTACCGCAGAGATAAGTGCTTTTTGATAGGCATCGCCTTCACCAACTGAAATAAAATTAAATTGTTGTATGCGATCAACACCTCGTTTAAGCACGCCATCTAATACTTTGTCATAAGTTTCAAGGTCAGTAGATGTGACGGTGATATCTCGTGACAACGTGAAACCTTCTTGCTGACGGCCTTGAGGCGTATTGATATAGCGAGGTTGTAAGCGTACTTGCATACTCTGAATGTGCTTTTCATCTATACCTTGATTAAGCAAGAACTTAACAATAGAACGCAGATCCGAATCAAGCTGAGTGTTCAGTTTACCTACTGTATTACCTTCTTCTTCAACAACGAGTGTGACTGAATAAGCGTTTGGTGTCACTTCTACCGCTCCTACGCCTTGCACATTTATAACCGCTTCTTGTGCGGCCTGTGCAGAAACCATAGCTGCAGATAAGGCAATCAATGATGATGCTAACAATGCTTTTTTAACTACACTTTTAGCTTTCGAATAACTATTAGTACGCGTGATCATTTTCATAGAGATTCCTTTTTTATGGTGCCTTTTAATTACGTTACCTAAAGGATAAATGTTTAAAACTGAATAGTTTATGAATATACGCAATAAACGAAATCTTAGCACTGAACTGAAACGAGAAGAGATATAACTTCGCCGAGATGTGCTTTTTATGAGGCAAGACCCAAAAATGGATAAGTAATACCAGTCAACTTGATGTAGTGCCACTATACCTGCGGTAACACGACGTGATTACGAAGATTTTAAATCTCACTGAGTGGGTAATGATCTATGCGGACTGATATCAAAGCGCTATGTTAAATGGGTTTTATATGCTAAACGGCTAAAAGCCAACCGTTCAGCTAAGCATCTCGCTGAACGTGTTGACCGAAAAGAGTAAAAGGCGCTAGGCGTTTTACTTAATCACAGTGCGCAACGCAGCAAGGCAGTGATCGATATTACGGGGTTTACATGCGTATCCCATAAGACCAATTCGCCATACTTTACCGGCATGATCGCCTAAACCGGCGCCGATTTCTAAATTAAAATCTTCAAGCAATTGCTTGCGAACGGCAGCATCGTCTACGCCGTCTGGAATTTTAACTACATTTAATTGAGGTAAACGATAAGCACTGTCTACCGTTAGTTCTAACCCAAGTTCACTTAAACCCTGCGCAAGTTTTTCATGACCCAATGCATGACGCTGCCACGCATTTTCTAAGCCTTCTTCTTTTAAAATCAGAAGTGCTTCGTACATAGCGTACATACTGTTGACAGGTGCGGTATGGTGGTAGGCACGCTTGGCGCCCTGCCCCCAATAACCAACAATCAAGTTCATGTCTAGAAACCAGCTTTGCACTTTCGTTTTTCGGTTTTGAATAACGTTAACTGCTCTTTCACTAAATGAAACAGGAGAAATACCCGGCACGCAACTTAAACACTTCTGCGAACCTGAATAAATAGCGTCAATACTCCAACCGTCAACATCTAACTCGATACCTCCAAGAGAAGTAACTGCATCAACAATGCTAAGACAATCATACTTTTTAGCCAGCTCACAAAGCGCTTTGGCTTCATTGCGTACGCCCGTAGATGTTTCTGCGTGAACAAAGGCAAGGATCTTAATATCCGGATTGGCTTTAAGGGTGTCTTCTACCACATTAAGGTCAGTTTGCTCGCCCCATGTATTGTTGACGGTAATAGCCTCACCACCACAACGCTCTACGTTTTCGACCATTCGATTGCCAAATACGCCGTTAATACACACGAGTACCTTATCGCCTGGTTCTACAAGATTAACAAAACATGCCTCCATTCCTGCTGAGCCCGGAGCAGAAATAGGCATAGTAAGTGCATTCTCAGTTTTAAACGCATACTGTAAAAGCTGCTTGGTTTGGTCCATTAACTCAATGAATAATGGATCAAGATGGCCCAGGGTGGGTCTCGCCATGGCGTTTAAAATTCTGGGGTTAACATCGGATGGTCCTGGACCCATCAAAGTCCGTTCAGGGGGAATAAAAGTAGAAAATGATTGCATAATCCATCCTCGTATTAATGTAAGAGCCTGTTTTTAGAGTCAGTATCACGCATATTTAGCATGAACGTTGACGTCATACTACAAGGATAATGGCATGGTACAACCGTCTGTTTTCAACATAACCTACATGAATGAAAGTATGTCTATATATTTAACAAGGGTATATATTAACAACGCTTCATCACGTGGATAAAATGTGTGCAACATGTGGATATAAACCGTACACCTTTTTGCTCAAAAAACACCACATCCGACCAGTCTTTAGTCCATTGATTACTAACGTATAAGTTCTACAATTTAATTGACGTTGAGAGTGTAAGATAAAATTCACACAAAAATTGTTTATAATTTAAGCAAATGTATTCTATACTCATTGTCCGTTTAAAAGATTTTATTTAAACTCTCCTGTGTAAAAGTTAGCGCACGGCTCAGCAATGAGCCATTCCCCTAGGCCCGGAACGTTTGTTCTGGGCATTTTTTATGGGGATTCAAAATATCGCGAACAGCCTAGTCTTAGTTTCAGCTATCAACTGGCTGTAATGATGACTTATATGTTTTGGCGTTATCTACGTAATGTTCAGCGGACGCTTTTAGTTTGGGTTCGATCTTCTCATCAAATGTTCTAATGACTTTACCAGGCGCTCCAACTACTAAACTGTAATCTGGAATTTCCATGTTTTCCGTTATCAAAGCGTTAGCGCCAATGATGCAGTACTTTCCAATTTTTGCACCGTTTAATACGACAGCGTTAATTCCTATCAAGGAATAGTCACCAATCTCGCAGCCGTGAAGCATGACTTTATGTCCTACTGTTACCCCTTCACCTAGCACTAAAGGAATACCTGCATCGGTGTGTAATACGCTGCCATCTTGTATATTCGTATTTTTACCAACGGTTATCTTGTCCATATCGCCGCGTATAACCGCATTGAACCAAACGCTTGAACCCACTTTGAGTTCAACATTGCCAATAACATGTGCGCCTGGCGCTATAAACGTACTTTCATCAACCAGCGGTGATGTAGAACCTAATTTGTAGCGCATTACCCTCTCCCTATTCGTCTACTTTTCTCATTAATCCTTCTTGCATGGTTGACGCAACAAGTTCACCATTTTGGTTAAATATTTGTCCGCGTACCAAACCTCTAGAGCCTCCGCTAAAGGGACTCTCCATTGCATACAATAACCATTCGTTCATATTGATTGGGCGGTGGAACCACATAGCATGGTCTATCGTTGCGATTCGAAGTGATTTATCGGTTACCGCAACACCGTGTGGTTGAAGCGACGTACTGAGAAAATGATAATCTGATGCGTAAGCAAGCGCAGCTTGATGAACAGTCAATGATGCATTCATTGTGTCTCTTGCTTTTAACCAAATATAACGCGTCGGTTCGCGTTTCGCTGACTGGTAAGAGTTAGCTGCATCTACCGTGCGGATATCTACAGGTTTATGATAGCTCAACGCTTCTTGCATAGGCCGTGCAATTTTATTGAAGTTAGCTTCATAGAATTCAATGTCAGACTGCACATCTTCCGGCGCAGGCACATCTGGCATTGTTGGGTTTTGATGCTCCATGCCATCTTGAGGAACCTGAAAAGACGCTGTCATGTAGAAAATATTTCTACCATCCTGAATGGCTTTAACCCGTCGAGCAGAGAAACTTCTGCCGTCTCGCACTACTTCAACATCGTAAACTACAGGCTTTTTAGCATCGCCTGGTAGTAAAAAATAAGTGTGGAATGAGTGTGCGACTCTACCAGCCTCCACTGTTTCGTATGCAGCTGCTAACGCTTGCCCCAAAACTTGTCCACCAAACAAGGCGCGGAAGCCTAAATCCCAGCTTTGACCTCGATAGATGCCAGCTTCCACTGTTTCGAGTTCAAAAAGTGACGATAGTTTAATCTCAGACATGTTGTACTTTCTCTTCAATTACTGCTTTTGGGTTTCGCGGGTAGTACTTTTCAGGCAATTTTGCTTTATGCTCGAAAAAACGCGTATCTTTATAGGGTAACTTCATAAACCCTGAAATGCCTAGCCCTTTTATTTTGGGAATTTGCTGAACGAGTTGCGCTAATAATGCGTGGAAGCGCTCTTCTTGGCTGTGATCAAGCAACGTGTAATAGTTGTGAATTTTCAAATGCCGCGGTAATGCTTCAAATATAATACAACCAGTGTGATGTATTGTATTAAGTTGAACGATGGTATCGATAATCTCCTGAGGCAGCTTTAATAGTTCATCTGGATCATCGCCATCTTCGAAATATGAGTGAGTACGGCTTTCATCCTTTTGTGCAGAAACCCGTGATAGTTCGTAGGGAATAAACATACCGCCTGCTGGTTTAAAGTCTTCATCTTCACTTTCGCGTTCAATGTGCAGCGTGTTTTTGGCGTTGAACATACAACATTTGAACACAGCGGGCTTGTGAATAGCCCTTGCTAAATTAATGACATTATTCACTGCTAAATCAAACGCTGCTTTCATTGATTCATCATATAAGTTCAAGCTCGAATCGACATATATACCTTCTGGCTCCCAGCGCACAGCCATACCGCCAACTACAGGGTAACGGCCTAGTCTGCTTATTGCAGAAACAAATGCTTTTTCGGTATCCCCCATGCCCTGTAAATAGTTTTTGTAGTAGCGGTCAAATTGCGCATCGTCTATATAACGAAGTTCCTCTACGTCTTTTTCATCTAACGAGTCAGACAGTCTTGCCTGTTGGCGTAGGTAAGATTTTCGAGAGCTGTAAACAACGGTTTCAATATCAGCACGGTTCTGAGTGTGGGCCAGCCATGTAGGGATTAACGGTGTATATTGCGTTGGCTTGTCTTGAGTGAAAACCATATTCTTCAAAACGTGGAGATGATTAAACAGGTAATCTCCGCCTTGTCTTCTCTTTGTAGGATCTTCACTGAGCATGTGCTCAAGGATATTAGCAAGCATTTTAGGAAGACCAAGGGATGAAGGTGTAATAACCTTGCTTCCGTAACGACACGATTGCCCTGATGCCAATGCATATAATGTACTGGCCAAGCCTTGTTCATCGAAGCGGGGGCTGGAGAGTGCGCCATTAAGCTGCTCCTCGCCAATAAAATAAACATCGCCAAGTCGAGCATTAGTTTGATGCAGTTCACCCGACATTAAATCCATGACATTGTTACCCACATATTGCCCAGTGATGTCAGTCTGTGCGAACACTGAAGAGCCCCAATCAATCAATCCAACCGATTCATTTTCGGCATCCCAAACCAGATTCGAGGGCTTTATGTCTCCGTGCACAATGGGTTTAATTTCTCCATTTTCACTGTATTGGCGAAAACTGGATAAAAGTTCGCCGACCTGCACTGCAATTTTGACGATAATACGGGGCGAAAGTGGGCCTGTTTTCAAGCTGACTTTTTCTAGGTCTTCGCCAGGTGCGCGCCCCATAACTAAGATGGATTGTTTGCGTATTTGTTGATATTCAATAAACCGCGGCACAAACTCGTGATTAACGTGAGAAAGCATAAATGCTTCCTCTTCTAGTCTATCTTGTACATGCTGCGGCAACGTTATTCGTGAAAACTTAAATACCCGTGATTCACCGCTTGGCGCGTTCCCTGCAAACGCAAACCCAAAGGCTCCTTTCCCTAAAAGTTCGATGTCACTGTACCCCAACCCTTCTAACTGCGAGATACAAAGGTTTACCCAGTCTTTTAGCTTTTTAGCATCCGCATGAGATAGCAGATATATCGACTGCTCATCGGGTATATAGAAATGTTTTAGGCCTTTGAGTTGCGACATGTTTTTTACTTCACGCTTTTAGTGACTTTTTGAAACAGATTAATCAGCAACAATACGCTTACCATTGTTAAACTGCACAGCAATCAATTATCTTCGTTTATCCAGGTAACATGCGCTGTAGCGTGATAACCTGCTTCATTTTCACCTAGCATACCAACAACGCTTTTTAACGCGCTTTTTAAATTAGTATCTAGCTGCCAAGGCGGGTTCAAAACGAATACGCCCGAACCATACATTCCGGCATCAGCGGTATTTTCTTCCACGCATATTTCTGCTTTAAAACAGGGTTTACTTAATGCTGCAAGCTTTTCACACATAGCTTCACTTGCACCACTTTTGGCGCCAGCCCTCTCTGACAATAGTGGATACCACACTACGATTTGTGCCTGCTGCCAGCGTTTGAATACCTGCTCCACACCCTTAACAAGGTCGCTATATTCATTCACGCGCTCATAAGGGGGGTCGATTAAAATAGCACCGCGATTGGGTTTAGGTGGCGTGAGTGCACGAAGCCCTTCGTAACCGTCTCGTTTATGGACGTGGCTATTAAGGGTACGTAAACGGGATACGTTTTTGTCTAGTTTATCGAATTCCGCAGGATGAAGTTCCATTAGGTGTAAATTGTCACCATCCCTTTTCGCTTTTGCGCTTATTGCCGGTGAGCCCGGATATTGTTGTTGTGCTAAGAACGGTTCACACAACGATAAATAGTCGGCCAACAAATTTGGCAAGCCCTGAACGCCTTTATCATCTATAAGCAAACGAGATATACCCGTCTCATACTCTTTATTTTTTGATGACATGGCATCGGTTAGATCGTACGCGCCCGCGCCTGCGTGGGTGTCGAAAAGCGTAAAAGGTTTATCTTTTTTCTTTAATGCGTTGATAACGCCAATCCAACAAAGATGTTTGATGACATCAGCGTGGTTGCCCGCATGAAAGGCATGTTGATAACTAAGCACAAAACCTCAGTAAAATTTTCGTTTGTTTATAGTGCTCTATAATAACGTCAACGCGCTTTGAGGTATACAAAACAAAAAAGGGCCAATAGTTTTACTATTGGCCCTTTAAAAATATTGCTACTGCAAATCAAATTGCTTTGAATGATATCACTTAAGGTGCATCAACATTTTTTCCGGCTGAGTTAGGTAACTCATCCATAGATTATTGAATCGCACCATAGTCGCACCATCAATAATACGGTGGTCGCCAGACCAATTAACCGCCATGATATTTTGCGCACTAACATTCCCTTCATCATCAAAGCGTGGAAGTTTCTGCGTTTTACCAAGAGCAACAATGGCAGCTTCTGGCTTATTGATTACTGGCGTTGCGGTAATACCGCCTATTGCACCGATATTAGAGATACTAATCGTACCGCCTTTAAGGTGCTCGCCAGCCACGCGGCCCGCTCTGGCTTGTTCGATAATATCCTGCATTTGAACAGCAATCTCTAACAGAGATAGGTCTTGAACACGCTTAATATTGGGTACAAGCAAACCAATTTTAGAGTCTACTGCAAAACCAATATTGTGATCTGCGAAGTAGCTTATCTCAGTGGCGTCTTCGTTAAGCTGACTGTTAATGACAGGGAACTCATTAAGTGCCAATGACATTGCTTTAACGAAAAACGGCATAAAGCTGAGTTTTACGTTCTTCGCTTCAAATTCAGGTTTAAGCAGCTTGCGTAGCGACATCAGGTTGTCCATTACCAACTCATCACTAACTGTGAAGTGCGGGATAGTATAGACCGAAGCCGACATTTGCTTCGCCATAGCTGCCTGAATACCGCGTACTTTTTCTGTTCTAACGCTGCCTTTAAGCACAGTGCTTGTGCTATTCGAATCACCTTTTCCTGCGGTAGATGAGCTTGGCGCAGAAGATGTCGAATTTTGAGACGACGTGTCAACATTCGAATGTTGTAGATTCAACACGTCAGACTTAAGGATCCGCCCCTTTTTACCCGAACCTTCCACAGAAGAAAGGTCGATATTCTTTTCTCTTGCAACACGTCTTACCGCGGGGCTAGCCAACACCTTACCTTCTATAGCAATAGGTGGCTCGTATTCGCCGTCGCTGAACTTTGAAGGAGCAACTTGCGCTGATTGCTGACTTGAACCGTTTGTTTGCGTGTTCACTGAACTTTGAGATGCAACGCTTGAAGCATTGTTGTTTGCCGATGGTGAATCGTCATTAGTACCGCTAGTGGTTGTGACTTCACCGGCAACTTCTAGCGCAAACAATGCACTATGCACTTTCGCTATATCACCTTGCGCGTAATAAAGACGATGCACTGTGCCCGCGTTTTTAGCAGGTATTTCTACCACTGCTTTATCGGTCATCACTTCTACAACGGCTTGGTCTTCTTCTATTTCATCGCCTTCAGCTACATTCCATTTCACAATCTCACATTCAACTATACCCTCACCAATATCTGGTAGAATAAAGTCTTCAATGTGTTTGCCGTTTGAAGCGCTTGAAGAAGCACTGTCATTCGCTGTCGCTGTTTCAGACGCATTGTCTTTTACTTCCGCTTGAGCGTCTTCTTGTGTATCTGAGTTAGCGTCGGCATCATCTGGCGTCATAGAGAATAACGGTGCGTGCACTTTAGCAATATCGCCTACCGCGTAATGCAGTTTATTAACCACACCCGCATGCATTGCAGGAATTTGCACGGTAGCCTTGTCGGTCATTACTTCCGCGACAGGTTGATCTTCTTCTATATGCTCACCTTCAGAAACTAACCATTCCAGAAGTTCGCATTCAACTATACCTTCACCAATGTCCGGTAAGATAAATTCAATTGTCATTTGATCGTCCCCCGGCTTAGTAGTGAAGCGTACGTTTTATGGCTTCGTACGTCTTCGTTTCATCTGGCATATATTCTTTTTCGTGCGCCAAAGGATACGGCGTGTCTAAACCACACACTCTCGCAATAGGCGCTTCAAGATATAAGAAACAACGTTCCTGAATGCTCGCTGCGATTTCACTCGCAAAGCCACCTGTTAGCGGTGCTTCGTGGTTTATCAATAAGCGACCTGTTTTCATTACAGATTGCATAACCGTTTCAACGTCCCACGGTAATATGCTGCGTAAATCGATAATTTCACACGACACACCATCTTCAAGAGCCATTTCTGCAGCTTTTTGCAGAATTTCTATTTGCGCGCCCCACCCTAATAAGGTGATATCGCTACCTTCTTGAACAATATCTGCCTTACCTAATGGCAGTTCGTAATCTTCTTCAGGCACTTCCGATACAGAAGCACGGTAAAGACGTTTAGGCTCCATAAACAATACGGGGTTTTTATCGCGAATTGATGCAAGTAACAAACCTTTCGCCTGATATGGGTCACGAGGGATAACAATCTTTAACCCTGGGCAGTGAGCGAAGAACGCCTCTGGTGATTGACTGTGGTAGTGGCCACCTGCGATACCGCCACCATAAGGTGTACGAATTGTTAGCGTACCAACATCGAACTGACCGCCTGAACGGTAGCGCCATTTAGCCGTCTCATTCACAATTTGATCGAACGCAGGGAAAATGTAATCACCAAATTGAATTTCAGCAATAGGTACAGAGCCTTGTGAGGCCAAGCCGTTCGCGAAGCCAATAATGCCTTGTTCAGTAAGCGGCGTGTTAAAGCAACGCGCTTTACCAAATTTTTCTTGAAGGTGACTGGTTGCACGGAACACACCACCAAAATGGCCCACGTCTTCACCAAAGACCATTACTTTCTCATCTTCGGTCATGGCTGTGATGAGTGCATTATTAATTGCTTGAAGTAGATTCATCTTAGCCATTATTTTACTCTCCCTGCTGTTTTAGGGTACATCTTCGGGTACTTCTTAATATGCGCTTTCAATTCACTGAGTTGTTCTTTTAAGTGCCAAGGTGCTGTGTCGTATACATCTTCGACAATGTCTTCAATGGCACATACGTCAGTCTTTTCACAACTCTTCATTGCTGCTAAAACGTCTTGTCTTGCTTTATCGACGCGTTTTTGGTTCTCAGCCTCGTCAAACCAGCCTTTGCTTTCTAGCCATTTCGCCATTCGAGCGATAGGGTCTTTTGCACGCCACTTATCTTCTTCTTCACGAGAGCGATAGCCTGTTGGGTCGTCTGACGTGGAGTGCGCCGCTAAGCGATAAGTCATGGCTTCAATAAGTACAGGACACTTTTCTTCAATGGCAATACGACGGGCTTCTTTAGTAGCTGCATAAATGGCTAACACATCGTTACCATCAACACGGATAGTTTTAATACCGTAACCTAATCCACGAGAAGCAATGCCGTCACCCGCGAATTGCTCTTCTGCTGGTGTTGAAATGGCATAGCCATTGTTACGGCAAAAGAAGATAACTGGGCAGTTTAAAACAGCGGCCATATTTAACCCTGCGTGGAAGTCTCCTTCAGACGCTGCACCTTCACCGAAGTAACAGATAGTAACCACATCTTTACCCGACATTTTCTGGCCATAGGCGTAACCAGATGCTTGAGGGATCTGTGTGCCTAGTGGTGAAGATATAGTCATGAAGTTAAGTGGCTTGTCACCATAATGGATAGGCATTTGACGTCCTTTGTTAGGATCGTCTTTATTGCTAAACATTTGGTTCATGAATTGTTCTGTGGTGTACCCGCGATATGCCAAAGCGCCTTGCTCACGGTACTGAGACATGATCATGTCGTCACCTGATAGTGCTGCTGCACTTGCTACTGACGCCGCTTCTTCACCTGTACTGGCCAAGTAAAAACTAATACGACCTTGGCGCTGTGCACCCACCATACGTTCATCCAATACTCGAATGTAATGCATGGTATTAAATATTTTTAATGCTTCTTCTTTGCTGAGTTCAGGTTCAACTGCTTTTTCAATGAGTTCACCTTCGGCAGAAAGGATTTGCAGCATTGGGATATCAACAACCCCTTTAGTAATAATTTCGACCTTATTTGTTGTTTTTACTTCGGCCAAATGATTTCTGTCTTTCACGTTTGTTCCCCTTAAATATGAGGGTTAATAGCGACTTATAGTGATACCAATATGCTAGTTGAGAAAATGCAGGAGCGTCCTACTTATTCATTGGCATTTTTTCAAATGGGTGAAATAGACATACTCAATTAGTCTAAATGAAAAGGATATTCGTCCTAAAAACGTAAACCTTATGTAAAAAATATGAAAATCACGTAGGACAGATGTTTCTTATTCGTCTAAGTGGACAAAGTATTTAGATTTTTACAACTTAGGATGCCAAACCACGTCGGTGTATAACTTCAAGTAAAAAAGGGAGTTATCTATGCAACGTCTATTCACCGTTAAATGTAACAAAATATGTAAGTTGTGTATTGCAGAAACACACGTTACAAAAAGAAAAAAAGTGTGCTAGTAATAGATAGTCACAACGATAAGTTGCGTTTTAAACGAGGCGAATGACCTTTGAAGCAAACAAGAAAATCGTTGGGCTCCAGGGAACTATTCACACGAGAATAATTATGAAAAAAACAATCCTAAGTACAGTTATTGCTACCGCATTAGCGGGCTCAGCTTTTGGTGCTTTAGCTATATCAAATCAACTATCTGGTTACGGCGTAGAGCAACAAAATGCCATTGAGGCGTCGTTCGACAAGAAGAATATTCTTGCAAATGCCATTCAAGCAAATAGCGATAGTGTACGTGTTATCGTCCAGCTAACTGATGTACCGATGGCGCAATTCAGCGCTGTAAACCCAAGTGTAAGCAGTATGGCTGCGCACAAAGGTAAAAAGGTTAACTTTGAGTCAAGCGCAGCAAAGGAATATAAGTCATTCCTTGAATCGCAACAGCAATCCGTTGTTCAATCTATCAAGTCTTTCGACAAGTCATTTAAAGCTGATATGTCATATACGGCTGCGTTCAATGGCTTTGCGGGTATCGTTTCAAAAAGTGCTCTTGATCAGCTTTCAAGCCTGTCAACGGTGAAAGCAGTATATCCTGACGTCATTCATCACGCACAAATGGACGCAAGTTTGGACCTCATTGGTGCCGTAGAAACTTGGGAACAGCTTGGTGGTAAAGAAAATGCAGGCGCAGGTGTAAAAGTTGCGATTATTGATAGCGGTATTCGCCCAGAAAACCCGCTATTCAGTGGTGAAAACTTCACAGCTCCAGATGCTGAAACGCTTCCTACTGATGACTACTGCTCAGAAGTTCCTGATTTCTGTAACAACAAACTTATCGTAGCTCGCGCAGCCGATATCGTAGAAGGCTTCTCAGTTGTTGAAGAAGAATATGAAAGCCCACTCGGTTTTAACGGTCACGGTACTCACGTTGCCGGTACTGCTGTTGGTAATTACGGTGTAATGGCTGAGCGCGATGGTGCAGAAGCTGAAATCTCAGGTGTTGCTCCAGCCGCTTACCTAATGGTTTATAAAGGCCTTTATGCCACACCTGCTAACCCAGCGTCTTCTAGCGGCGCCTCTTCAATGCTCTTATCAATGCTTGAAGCCGCGCTTACTGACGGCGCCGACATTGTAAATAACTCGTGGGGCGGCGGCGCTGGCGGCAACCCGAACGGCTCTATTTATGAAGATGTACTTGAAGCAATGCACGATGCTGGCGTGGTTACCGTCTTCGCAGCGGGTAATGACGGTCCAAATGAAGGTACGATTGGCTGCCCTGGCTGCTCAGAAGATGTAATCACCGTTGCAAACACAACAACGGGTCGTCTATTTGCAAATGAAGTGACAATTGAAGGTGACACCACTATCGGTTCAATTCCAGCACTTTATTCTGTAGGCAATCCAGCCATTGTATTTGATAGCCCAATTACCGCACCGGTTGTTTATGCAGGTGAAGTAGATGCGGCAAACGTTGAAGGTTGTGATGCATTTGCTGCAGGCGCGTTTGACGGTGCAATTGCGCTTATCAGCCGTGGTACATGTGGCTTTGTAACAAAAATCGAGAACGCAGAGGCTGCTGGTGCAACTGCTGTTCTTGTTCACAATGTCGATGGACGCGGCGAAGCGCCAATATTAATGGGCGGCCTGAGTGAAGCACAAACCATTCCTTCACTTATGCTTCCTGCGACATCAGGGCAAGAACTTGCGTCTTTAGCGGTAGCAACAGACGAAGCACTAAACGTAACCATTGGAAGTGACATCGTTCGCGTTGTTTCAGATAGCCTTGCTGACATCATGAATGAAAGCAGCTCTCGTGGACCGAATGGCGATCCTTCATTCCTTAAGCCCAACATTGCCGCTCCTGGTACGCGTATTTTCTCTGGTGAATCTCCAGATGCACCAGGACACGAAGACCAGAACTTCTCGTTCAAAAACGGTACCTCGATGGCATCGCCTCACGTTGCTGGAGCAGCTGCACTTCTTAAACAAATGCATCCTGATTGGACTGCACAACAAATTAAGAGCGCGCTAGTAACCTCTTCAATTCGTGACGTATTAAAAGAAGATGCGACTACACAAGCAGACAACTTCGACATGGGTGCTGGCCGTTTAGACTTACCGCGCGCAACTACAGTTGAGCTAACTTATAGCGACCTAAGCCTTGTAGATGGTAATTGCTACTTGAACTGTGAAATGTCTATCACGGTAACTAACACCAGCGATGAAGACATAACTGTTGATGCAACAGCTATGTTCAATGATCCAGCAATTTCGGCAACAGTGACGCCGCAAATGGCAACGCTACCTGCAGGTGCATCTGCTGAAATCATGGTTGCAGTAGACGTTACAACGGCTTCAACTGGGTCATGGTCTTTCGGGGGCATTAACTGGGCAGACACAGACGATACAACAACGGATTACTTTATTCCCGTTGCAGTTTATCCAATCAGCACAGATAGACCTGAATTATTTAGCAGTGACGTTAGCACGCAAGTGGCTGAAGAAGGTCAACTGGTTAGAGTTTCTGCATCAGCGACAAACCAAAATGTTACTGGCATGATTGGTGTTACAGGAACAGTAGACCACAAGTTCCAGATTGATCCATCTACTATTGCTGCGGTTAAGAACGGAAACCAAGAGCCTGTATCCTACGATGCTGATAAAGGTCAAATCTACTGGGAAGGTGCGTTGAACACCTCGTCTTACTCATTAGACGCAGATACTACTATCGCTGCACTAACGGGTGGTTACCTTCCAATGGCCGCGCTGGGAGTACAACCTCTTACCTGTTCAGGTTCGTGTGATGATACCTCAATCACTATCTCAGACCTTCCTGAGATGACGTATCTAGGTAAGGCATACACCTCAATGCAGATTTCTTCAAACGGTTATATATCTTTGGGGACATCTTCAGGAAACGTAACAACGCCTACGCCTGCTGTTATGCCAAACAGTAATGAACCTAACAATGTACTAGCACCTTTCTGGACAGACCTTGATTTATTAGGTACTGACGCAGGAGATGAAGGTACAGGTAACTTATATGCTGCTAGCTTGAATGGTCCTAATGGCTCATTGCTTGTAATTGAATGGGAAAATGCACAGCTGTGGGGCATTCCTGATACAAGCTTTAACTTCCAAATTTGGTATGACTTTGCTTTTGATACCATCCACTTCGTATACGGAAATATGGATAGCCCTCAATACGCTACTGTTGCTGGGTTCGAGAATCCAACGGGTACAGCTGGCTTTACTTTAGGTGCGTTAACATCTGCGGGGGCACAAGGAACGTTACCTGTTTCAGGTGATGAATTCATTTTAGCATCATCTCCTGGTGATGAAATTGAGTTCAGCTATAACGGTACCGTTGTTCCTTCAAGCGAATACATGGATGACATGCTGTCAGTTAACGAAGATGCGTCGGTAACGGCTAACATCCTTGCTAATGAAATGGACAGCACAATCATCAACACATTTACCATGGAATCGCTTTCAGGTGACTTCCGTACGTTTACGCCAATCACTATTGATAAAGCGCCGCTTGATCCATCGACTGTTGAAGTAACTACTGAGCCTGCAAACGGTACAGTTACAGTAAATGAAGATGGTACGGTGACCTACGCTCCAAATACTAACTTCTTCGGTGAAGATTCATTCACGTATACCGTGCGTGTTGAAGGTACCATTGATGAAAATGAAGAGCCGGTAGAAGGTGATATTGTTGGTGAAGGCACAGTAACTGTAGCGGTTGCGGGTGTGCAAGACGCACCTGTTATCTCAATCTCTGCACCAACAAGTGTAGATGAGGGTGAGTCATACACCGTGACGGCTTCTGCAACTGACCCGGACGGTGACGACGTTACTATTACCGTAAATGGTATGGCTACATCATCAATCACTGACACCGCGCCAAGTCATGAACAGGCTCGTCAAGTAACGGTTGAAGTAACTGCAACTGACGGCATCGATACTACGACAGAAACCGTAACAATTCGTGTAAACGATACATCGGGTGGTGGTTCAATGGGCTGGATTGCATTGCTTCTTGCTCCAGCAGTTTACCTACGTAGACGCATGAAACGTTCATAACGTTTTTTGATAAGAGAAAAAAGGCCGCAATTGCGGCCTTTTTTAATCGTCTTGAGAAAGTTGCTGAAAATGCTGAGACATTCGCTTACTGGGTTGTACGCCAAGTTCTCTAAACTTTTCTATTTGCCTTACCAAGTTCCCTCTTCCACTGGTTAACTTATTCATTGCTTGTTCGTAGTTAGCGTGAGCGGTATCCATCGACTTACCTACTTTTTCCATATCCGTCACAAACCCAACGAACTTGTCATAAAGCTTTGCTGCTTGTTCCGCAATAAGCTGTGCGTTTTGATTTTGGTACTCATACTGCCAAATGTTATTAATAGTACGCAGTGCAACCAGTAAATTAGTTGGGCTAACCAACATGATATTATGATTAAGTGCCATTGTGACTAAATCTGGTTCTTCTTCGACAGCAATTAAAAATGCAGGCTCAATGGGAATGAAAAGTAACACATAATCCAGTGTCTTTATGCCTTTAAGCGTTTGGTAGTCCTTCGCGCCTAAGCCTTTGATGTGACCTTTTATAGAAGCCACATGTTGACTTAAAAATTGCGCTTTCTCAGCTTCATCATCACAGTTGTAATACCTTTCATAGGCCGCCAAACTTACTTTTGAATCTATGATCACATCTTTATCATTTGGCAAATGCACCACGACATCTGGTTGAAATCGCTTGCCGTGCTCTGATGTTGCTGACATTTGTGTTTCAAATTCATGACCCTCGCGTAAACCAGATTCTTTGAGTATCCGCTCAAGCACTACTTCGCCCCAGTTTCCTTGCTTTTTATTGTCACCTTTTAGTGCATTGGTCAGCGCTGCAGCTTCTTCCGTAATTTTCTGGTTGAGAGCCTTTAAACTTAGAATCTCTGTTTTAAGTGAGGCTCGCTCCTGCCCCTCACGTATGTGTTGTTCTGAGATTTGACGTTTAAAACCATCTAACTCGTTTTTGAATGGCGCCAAAACAGCTTCTATATTGTGTTTTGTTTGTTGCGTGTAACGCTGTTGCTTTTCTTCAAATATCCGATTTGCTAGATTTTCGAATTGCGTATGCAGACGTTGTTCAGATGCATTCATAGACGCAAGCTTATCTTCATGCGCAGCATGAAGCGCCTGAATTCTTGCTTGGTGCGCTTCGTTTTGTGCTTGAAGCTTGGCAATAGCAATACGCTCGCTATTCAAATCATTTTGTAGCTGCTCATTGATTTGCGAAAGCTGCGCTATCTTGGTGGCATTCGCCTGGCCTCGAATAAATGAATAAAGTGAAAAAGCACACACACTTACGAAGGCTATAAGAAAGGAAATGGGCTCGCTAGAAATAAGGTTAATTAACATAGTGCACGTTCATACTGTTATTTTGTACAGCACTATAAACAAAATCAGATAAATATACCAACTGGTATAAATTTAAAATGAAATTGGGGCAAAACGTCTAGCACGTAAACCTTTGAAAAAATGAAACTACACAAATGAAAACGGGTGCTATTGCACCCGTTTTTTATATTGTGATGAAAAACCTAATTAGCTTTCTTTAGCAGAACGGCTCATCTTAAGTTTTGCCTTTATATCTATTTAGATAGCGAGGCATCAAGCTCTTCAATTTTTGCTTTCCAAATGGCCGGACCATTTTTGTGAGCATTGGCACCCGTGCTGTCTACTGCAACGGTTACTGGCATGTCTTCTACGTCGAACTCGTAAATTGCTTCCATACCTAAGTCCTCGAATGCTACGACACGAGATTTCTTAATGGCTTTAGATACAAGGTACGCTGCACCTCCAACTGCCATTAGGTAGACCGCTTTGTGTTTAGCAATTGAATCAACGGTTGCTGGACCACGCTCTGCTTTTCCAATCATGCCAATAAGGCCTGTTTTCTCTAGCATCATGTCAGTGAACTTATCCATACGGGTAGCCGTTGTCGGGCCAGCCGGACCAACCACTTCGTCACCTACAGCGTCAACAGGACCAACGTAATAGATAAAGCGGTTAGTTAGATCAACGCCCTCTGGTAAACCTTCACCATTTTCCATCATGGTTTGAATGCGCTTGTGAGCAGCATCACGACCGGTAAGCATCTTACCTGACAGCAGTACCGTTTCGCCTACTTTCCACTCTTGGATATCTTCTTTTGTTACTTCATCAAGGTTAACGCGGCGAGTGTTTTCGCTCACTTCCCAAGTTACTTCTGGCCAATCTTCTAACTTTGGTGGTGTTAACTCGGCTGGACCTGAACCATCTAAATAGAAATGTGCGTGACGAGTCGCCGCACAGTTAGGGATCATTGCTACAGGTTTTGACGCAGCATGAGTAGGTAGCGACTTAATCTTAACGTCAACAACAGTCGTTAAACCGCCTAGGCCTTGCGCACCGATACCCAACTTATTTACGCGGTCAAAAATTTCTAAGCGAAGTTTTTCGTCGGTAGTTTGTGGGCCGCGTTCAATAAGCTCTTGAATGTCTACTGGGTCCATAAGACTTTCTTTCGCAAGTACTGCTGCTTTTTCAGCCGTACCGCCAATACCTATGCCAAGCATACCAGGCGGACACCAGCCAGCGCCCATTGTCGGCAATGTTTTTACTACCCAGTCAGCAATATCATCGCTTGGGTTTAGCATTACCATTTTTGATTTGTTTTCAGAGCCGCCGCCTTTAGCCGCGATCATCACTTCGATCTTTTCACCCGCTACCATGTCGATATGCACAACAGATGGCGTATTGTCTTTGGTGTTTTTGCGCGCACCGGCAGGGTCTGCAACGATAGAGGCGCGAAGTGGATTGTCTGGATTAAGGTACGCACGACGTGTACCTTCATCAACCATTTCTTGAACGGTCATGTCAGTTTTATCCCACGTCACACCCATACCAACTTTAACAAAACAGGTTACAATCCCCGTGTCTTGACACAAAGGGCGCTTACCCTCTGCAGACATGCGTGAGTTGATAAGAATTTGTGCCATCGCGTCTTTCGCGGCTTGGCTCTTTTCTTTTTTATAGGCTTCTTCTACGGCTTTAACGTAATCGAGCGGGTGATAATAAGAAATAAATTGCAGGGCATCTTCAATGCTGTCAATGAAGTCTTGTTGACGGATAACGGTCATGACATCCTCTTTTTATTTGGCTTTCGTGGTCTTAGCTAGCTAAAAAAGCGTATACTAGCGCATCTAAAGACAACGCACCATGTAAAACCATGTGCTTGTGGCTAATTCCAGTCATTTTTAAAAACTATGCTGAAGGGATATCTGAAAAAGTAGCCTAGTGTCATTGGTTATTAGCCGTTATTTGTTAACGCCAGTTAGAAATAGAAGGACGTTTGTGCTTAATTCAAGCACCAAACGCCCACGATAAAAAGAAGTACAGAAAACACCTATGTCACACGCAGATACTATTCACGTTCATGTTTCCCGTTTCACTGCAGAGGAATTAGCCGACAAATTAGCGCTAAATTGTGACGAGAACGCAGCCGTTTTCAATGCACTTTTTAAGCGAGTATCTACACACCCATACTCCCTTTTACTAGATACTTCCGGTTCGTCGAAAAGTGAAGGTCGCTTCAATATTATGGCATTTTCGCCTTCTGCAGTTATCGAAGCAAAAGGTGATAAGGTTCAACTCATCGAACTAAACACTTCAAAGCGTCAGCAATTGACATTGACCCCCTTTGAAGCGGTGCAATCACACTTACATGCGCGCGTTTCAATTGTGGAGATACATGCCAGTGTAAATACAGCGCACCTCCCTTTCATTATCGGTGTGGCTGGTATGGCAGGCTATGATACTGGGCGCTTTTATGAAACCATGCCAAGCATCGCCAAAGATGACTACGAAACCCCTGATTTCGCGGTTGGCCTTTATCTTCGTTCACTTATTGAAGATACAAAAACAGGTTATATCTATTATTGCTCCGTTGACAGTCAACCGCTGACTCAGTTTTTTTCTTCGTTCAACGACGAAACACCTGAACCAAATTTCAAGTTAACGTCGCGGTTCGAATCAAATTTGTCTAAAACGGAATATGAAGCTTGTTTAGATAAAATACACGCCTATTTGCGTGCCGGTGATTGCTACCAAGTAAATATGGCGCAACGTTTTAGCGCGGCGTTTGAAGGGAATATGTGGCAAGCATATTGTGAGCTACGCAATCAAAATCAAGCGCCATTTTCAGCTTTTTATAACCTTCCCCAAGGCTGTATTGCTTCCATTTCACCAGAACGCTTTCTACGCGTTAAAGATGGAGTTGTAGAAACAAAACCGATAAAGGGTACACGCCCGCGATTTGAAGACAAAGCAGAAGATGCCGCCAGTGCTCAGAACTTGCTCTCAGCAGAAAAAGACCGTGCAGAAAATCTCATGATTGTAGATCTGCTGCGCAACGATATTTCAAAGCACTGCAAACCTCACTCGGTGAACGTACCTGCACTCTTTGCTCTTGAAAGTTATCAGGCTGTGCACCATTTAGTAAGTACGGTAACTGGTGAATTAAATGAATCTTCTTCGCCTTTATCGCTTCTGGCATCAGCATTTCCTGGGGGGTCAATAACTGGAGCACCGAAAATCCGCGCGATGGAAGTTATCGATGAGCTAGAGCCTCACCGCCGGAATATTTACTGTGGCAGCGTGTTCTATATGGGTTTTCGTGAAGACATGGATTCAAGTATTTGCATTAGAACCGTATTGGCAGAGAACCGTCGATTACATTGCTGGGCCGGTGGTGGTATTGTGCTAGATTCGGTTTCTAGTGAAGAATATCAAGAAACCCTAGATAAAGTGTCTAGAATACTGCCAGTACTTGAATCAATTAACCAATAGCACAGTATTTGTATGTGATGTGCTAGCACAAAGGTAAGCATATAGTTTGTAAGCAAATATCTATGACAAAGAACGAATTTCTATCACAGTTTCACCACTTAAGGCAGCCTCACACCGAGCCAGATTTTCCGTTGCGAAAAACAGGGCGCCCTGCGGCTGTACTTATCCCTCTGATAGATTATGGCAATTCGCTTCAACTACTGCTTACCGAACGAGCGCACCACCTCAAGCATCATCCAGGTCAAATCAGTTTTCCAGGAGGAGCGGTCGACGAAGCTGATAACTCTTTTTTTGACGCGGCACTTAGAGAAGCTGAAGAAGAAGTTGGTTTACCCGCTACTCACGTAGACGTAGTAGGAATGTTGCCTAGATACCGAACAATCAGCGGATATGAAATTGCGCCAGTTGTTGGCTTTGTAAATCCTGACTTTACACCGATTATTGACAAAAATGAGGTAGAAAGCGCTTTTGAAGTACCGCTCGCACATGTTTTAGACAGAAGAAATCATTTAGTTCACACGACGCATCGCGATAAAAAGGCATTTCCAATTTACTTTATCCCATGGAAAAACCGCATGATATGGGGCGCAACGGCGGCAATGTTACGCAATTTATCTCATCATATTCATCCATAGCCTTTGTATTTGCTTAACCGCTCTTGCGTGTACTATAAATTAAACTTTACAGCGTATTAGCAAAACTAATCCCTTTATTAGCTTTTCTGTATTGTGGTTTTTCCGTGGTGGATGCATGATCTTACTATTACTTTGTTTTAATTTTGAAAGTTTATGATCAGTGTATTTGATATGTTCAGCGTGGGCATTGGCCCATCGAGTTCGCACACCGTAGGACCAATGAAAGCAGGCGCCGAGTTTGTCACCGAACTCGCTCAGGAAGCTGCGCTTTTTGATTCAGTGGATAGCGTGAAAGTTGAACTGTTTGGGTCATTAGGCCAAACCGGTATCGGCCACGGAACAGGAAAAGCTGTTATCCTCGGTTTACTAGGAGAACTTCCAGACGTTGTCGATGTGGACAGCATCGAGACTAAACTTGAAGAAATACGCAACACGGAAAAGCTTTGCCTTAATGGCCAGAAATTAGTGCGCTTTCCTAACAAAAACGCCATCGTTTTTCACCGCCGTAAAACGCTCCCCAAACACGCTAATGCCTTAACGTTTTATGCGTACGCGAAAGATGAGCTTGTAAAACAGCAAACTTATTACAGTATTGGCGGTGGTTTTATCATAAAAGACGAAGACTTCGATGCGACCAAAGCGCATGCGGCCAGCCTGCAAGCATCAGTACCCTTCCCTTTTAAAACGGCCGGTGACCTTCTTGCTCTGTGTAAAACTAACGGCTTAAGCATTAGTTCACTGATGCTACGTAACGAATCAACTTTCAGGCCCAAGCACGAAGTGAAGCAACAGCTACACAACATTTGGTTAGTAATGAAAGCTTGTATTCAACGAGGTATCGAAAGCGAAGGTATTTTACCTGGCGGGCTTAAAGTAGTTCGCCGCGCACCTGGACTATACCGTCGACTTCAAACTGAACACACAAACGACCCCATGCAGACTATGGATTGGGTTAACTTGTTTGCTTTAGCTGTAAACGAAGAAAATGCTGCTGGCGGCCGTGTTGTAACAGCACCTACAAATGGTGCAGCGGGTATCATTCCGGCTGTTCTACAGTACGTAGATAAGTTTATTCGACCTGTTGATGAAGAAGTAGCAAGCCGATTCCTGCTTACCGCAGGCGCTATTGGTATTCTCTATAAAGAGAATGCGTCAATCTCAGGTGCTGAAGTAGGTTGCCAAGGAGAAGTAGGCGTCGCATGTTCGATGGCTGCAGGCGCGCTAGCTGAAATTATGGGGGGCACAGCTGCCTCGGTAGAGAACGCTGCGGAAATCGGTATGGAGCACAACCTCGGCCTTACTTGTGACCCCGTGGGTGGCTTGGTTCAGGTTCCGTGCATTGAGCGAAATGCCATGGGTGCAATCAAAGCCATTAATGCTTCTCGTCTTGCACTGCGCGGAACCGGTGAGCAAAAAGTATCACTAGATAAGGTCATTAAAACCATGCGCGATACCGGTAATGATATGAAGACTAAATATAAAGAAACGGCGAGAGGCGGACTCGCGGTAAATATTATCGAATGTTAGCGCCTCGTTCTAACTAGACAATATGTGAAACGCAAAAAAGGGGCAATTAGCCCCTTTTTTAATGAACGTTTTCAACAAGCGCTACGTTTACTTTACTGGAAGCGTCACGCCTTTAAACATTTTTTCTACTTCTTCGTTATTTTTCAGCATCATAGCCTTTTCAACCTTGTCCTTGGTCAGGTGAGGCGCAAAACGCTCAATGAAATCGTACATATAACTTCTTAAGAACGACCCCTTTCTAAATCCAATTTTCGTCGTGCTGTAATCGAACAGGTGACTTGCATCTATCTTCACAAGATCATCATCTAACTCTTCGCTTACCGCCATCGACGCGATAACACCAATACCGACACCTAAGCGAACATAGGTTTTAATAACATCGGCATCTGTTGCGGTAAACACGATTTTAGGTGTTAGCCCTGCTCTTTCAAACGCTTGGTCTAATTCAGAGCGCCCGGTGAAACCGAAAACATAAGTAACCAACGGATATTTGGCAATGTCTGAAATATCGATAGTGCCCTTTTTCGACAAGGGATGGTCTTTGTTTACTATTACACTGCGATTCCAGTGATAACAAGGAAGCATGACCAAATCGTTGTACAAATGGAGAGCCTCGGTAGCGATAGCAAAATCGGCTTCGCCTTTGGCAGCCAGGTCGCTAATTTGAGACGGCGTGCCCTGATGCATGTGTAATGACACTTTTGGATACTTGCTCATGAAACCCTGAATAACATCAGGTAATGCATAACGGGCTTGCGTATGCGTTGTCGCAATATTGAGTTTACCTTGATCTGGAAGCGTGTGCTCCCTTGCTACCGCTTTAATACTCTCTACTTTGGCTAGTATTTCACGAGCTATATTGATTACATCATTACCGGCGTCTGTTACGTGTGTTAAATGCTTACCGCTACGGCCAAAAATCTGAACACCTAGTTCATCTTCCAACATGCGAACTTGTTTGCTGATACCCGGCTGTGAGGTATATAAACTTTCTGCTGTTGCTGACACGTTCAAATTGTTATTGAGGACTTCTACGATATACCGTAGTTGCTGTAGCTTCATATTTTACACCGTTTAATGCGATAGACTGACACTGTACTCCCCCCGTTATAACCAAAACCACCTTTTTTTACTAGTTGCTATTACGAAATTGGCATTATAAAGTTGAAAATAATTGAATTTTTGTATTTTCGAGTGGGATTTATTCGCCTTTGTCCGATTTCTTCTACATTATGGGTAGGTGATTAAAAAGCACGGTGTTAGATAGATAATGAATAGCAGTAAACAAGTTACATCCACAATTGATTTTTCATCGGTGTTGGCAGCTGCTGTGCACGATATGAAAAATTCACTTTTTCTCCTTATTCAATCTATTGAAACACTCAGCGACGCCCTTTCTCCTCACGACGAGAAAGCTAGAGAGCAGGTTGCGAGTGTTCATTATGAAGCATCTAGGCTCAACACCAATCTTGTTCAAGTACTCTCTTTGTACAGGGCTGAATTAGAAAGTTTACCCATTACCGTTGACGAAAGTTTCATCAAAGATTTGGTTGAAGATGTTGTTGGCTCTAATGCGTTATATGTATCTCAGAAAAATATTGATATAAGCATCGCTATCGAAGATGACCTTAGCTGGTACTTAGACAGTGAGTTAATTTATTTGTTATTAAACGATGTAATCATTAACGCAATGCGCTATGGAACATCCAAAATAATAGTAAGTGCCAAGGCAGACGAGAACGACTTCATGACCATTAAAATAGAGGATGATGGTCGTGGCTATCCCGAAGCGATGTTAACTAAAAGCCACGAAGAGCTCTGTGACTTTGAGTTAAGCCAAGGAAGAACGGGGTTGGGGTTATTTTTTGCGAAGTTAATTGCAAACGCGCATTCTCAAGGAGATAAAGTGGGCTCAATCGCCCTTTCCAACGGCGGGAGTCTCGGTGGAAGTGTATTTGAAGTAAAAATACCGTAAGATTGACCGATAACATTAAGCAATACAAAAAGTAACGCTCGTACGTAGTAATACGTTAACGTTATAAAAAATAAAAAACAGACGGAAACACACGCATGTACGTGATTATTATTATATTAATTGTTGTTTTGCTAATCGCAGCTATCTTTATCAATGCAATGCAACAACATCGTCAAAAGCAAGAGGCTGAGCGCAGAACTGAACTTGCCAAACAGCGTACTATTGTCGACGAAACTGAGAACGTTATTGCCGCCTGTGTAAACATGCCTGTTTCTTCGCGCATTATGGGCATACTTCACAATCGTATTCTTAATGCCTTGAAAGCAATGAACGATTTATCGAGTACATCTGAACTAAAACAGCGTATCTCAAGCAGTGAGCAAGCAACCGCCGCTGCTCTTTCGGACAATAGCGGTATCACTAACGATTTCGCGTTACCCGACAACGACAAAATGATCATTCAATACATTCAGGCCGTTAAGAAACTGCGCATTATTCTTCGTTCAGAACATAGTAAAGGGCAAATTGATTCTAAAGTATTCATGGATGAAGATAAGCAGCTTGAACGCTTGCAGGTAAAAGTAAATGTAGAAACATTGATTAAGCGCGGCCGCGCTGCACTTCAAACCAATATGCTTGGGTCAGCCAGACAGTATTTTGAAAAGGCGAAAAACGCACTAGAAAATCAAAATCCCCAAGACGAATACTCAATGTCTAAACTTGCTACACTTAACGAGTGGTTACACGAAATCCAAAGCAACCTTAAGAGCGTGAACGAAAAAGATCGCGCCAAGAAGCAAGAAGAAGAAAGAGACGAATTAGACGAGTTGTTCGCACCTAAGAAGAAGTGGTAGGTCGAACCTTTTCTTAGAAACTATCAAGCGCATTATTTCACTCATAATGCGCTACGGCCATGTCCCACATAGATTGAGCCGGCAGCGATAACCCTTTTCGCGCATTTCGAATTATTCCAATATTTTTCACCAGAGGCATGTCACTAATTTCTTTTGTTACTAGCCCCAATCCCTCCATTTGCGCTTTACAAATCGCCGGCATAATAGATATACCTAAACCATTTAGAATAAGCTTTCCTAGTGTAGATAGCTGCCCCGTTTCCGCGATTATATTCAGCTCACCATATTGTGCTAGCTTAGATTGAGTCCAGTGGCGTACCGCAGATCCCCTATTCATCATTACCAATGGAAGTTTTAGACAGTCCTGCCAATGCAACTTGTCCCCTAAATGGGCTGATTGTGCTTTGTTGGTCACAACAACAAATTCATCAGCAAAAAGGCTTTTAAACACTAAACCATCTTTGCGCTCTGGCTCAAACGAGAACCCAATCTCGCTGCGGCCTGTAGTAACTTCATGAATTACCTGTTCCATTACTACATCGACAATTCGTAAGTTTACGTTTGGAATTCGTTGATGAAATACTGACAAGATATTCGGTAAATGAGACTCGGCAAATGACGGCATAGCGCAAATGGTAAGCTGCCCTTTCGCCATAGCAAACAAATTTTGAATATCAGAAAAAGTATTGTCCCAGTCGTGCAGTAGCCTCAAAGCATTTGGAAACAACACCTCTCCTTCTGGTGTCAGGCTTACATTGCGTGTATTGCGTTGGAATAACTTACCGCCTAACTGCTCTTCCATTTTTTTAATTGCCGATGACAAAGCTGGCTGTGTTAAATGTAGATTTACCGCGGCTTCAGCAAAGGTTGATGACTTGGCCACTTCTACAAACGCTTTTATTTGACGGTATGAAACATCCATAAACTTTTCAACTGATCTCAGCGATTAATAAATAGTTTTTATTAATCGCAAGATTAATTCGATTTTACAAATGAAGCAACAATGTCGATACTTATTTTTAACAAATGCATTGGAGATAGAGAATGGCGGGATTTAACAAAGTTGTATCCTCATACGAAGAAGCAATGGCTGGCCTTGAAAATGGTATGACAGTTATTGCGGGCGGTTTCGGGCTGTGTGGTATACCCGAAGGACTGATAGGCCAAATTAAGAAAATGGGCGTATCTGGCCTTACTGTAGTTTCTAATAATTGTGGTGTAGACGGATTTGGCTTGGGTCTTTTACTAGAAGACAAACAAATAGCAAAAATGGTGTCTTCTTATGTAGGTGAAAATGCCCTGTTTGAAAAACAACTGCTTAACGGTGAGCTGGAAGTTGAGCTTACACCTCAAGGAACGCTGGCGGAAAAAATGCGCGCGGGTGGTGCTGGCATTCCTGCCTTCTACACTGCCACAGGTTATGGCACGCCTGTTGGTGAAGGGAAAGAAGTCAAAGAATTCAACGGTCGCCCTTATATTCTAGAACATGCTATTACTGGAGATTTTGCCATTGTAAAAGCGTGGAAAGCAGATACTTACGGAAACTGTATTTATCGCCATACAGCACAAAACTTTAATCCTATGGCGGCTACTGCAGGTAAAATCACTGTGGTAGAAGCGGAAGAAATTGTAGAGCCTGGTGAATTGAACCCTAGCGAGATCCATACCCCGGGCATTTATGTGAACCGTGTCATTCAAGGTTCATTTGAAAAACGTATTGAACGCCGTGTAGTTAGCAAGGAGTCAGTGTAATGCTTAGTAGAGAACAAATCGCAATGCGCGTCGCTCAGGAATTTAAAGATGGCGATTACGTTAATTTAGGCATTGGTATCCCTACCCTTGCAGCTAACTATGTACCAGATGACATCAGCGTGATGCTGCAATCAGAAAACGGTCTTTTGGGGATGGGACGCTACCCGACTGAAAGTGAAATTGACGCTGATATGATAAACGCTGGTAAAGAAACGGTAACGGCTATCACAGGCGCATCTATTTTTAGTAGCGCTGAGAGCTTTGCCATGATCCGCGGCGGCCACGTTGATTTTACTGTACTTGGCGCATTTGAGGTTGATGTATCGGGTAATATTGCCTCTTGGATGATACCGGGCAAACTCGTTAAAGGCATGGGCGGCGCTATGGACTTAGTTGCTGGAGCAAAGAACATAATTGTTACTATGACCCATACCGACAAACACGGTAACCCAAAACTACTTGGCGAATGCACCTTACCGTTAACCGGTGTTAACTGTATTACGCGCATTATTACCGACTTAGCAGTGCTGAGTGTTGAAGACGGCGCATTTGTGCTTCAAGAACGTGCACCGGGCGTCAGCGTTGACGAAATTAAAGAGAAAACGGGCGGAAAGCTTGTTGTTCCTGAAAATGTACCTGAAATGCAGTTTTAAACTCTGCGTTTAATTGTGCTTTTCATTTAATTGTACTTCGCAATGTCGCGCTTATCATTCAGCATTTATGCTCTTGTGGTAAGCGCGCACCATTGAGTTAACTCACATTTTTGCTTTAACTTTATATTCTTCGTTGAGTAACGATTGTTACAAGCACCTGCCTTCAGTCTGCAAACTCATAAGCCTTTCCAATAAACCTTTAAATGCACCGTGCATTAAGGGATAATGCGCCCGAATGTCATTTTAAAAAGGCTATACCTTCTTGCTAGTTACTGATTTACCTGTTCACCACAAAATTATTTCAAAGCTCGAAACGAAAAACATTTCGACGCTAACCGAAATTCAAGAACGCACTATGCTGCCAGCTATTCAGGGCAAAGATATTATTGCGTCATCAAAAACGGGGTCAGGTAAAACCTTCGCCTTTTTAGTGCCAGCTATAAACAGGCTAATGTCGCAAAAAGCCCTTAGTCGTCAAGACCCACGCGCACTTATTCTTGCGCCAACTCGAGAGCTAGCCAAACAAGTTTTCATTGAAGCTAAATCAATGTGTACCGGGCTAAATCTTACTTGTTCACTTATTGTGGGTGGCGAAAATTATAACGACCAAGTTAAAGCGCTTCGCCGTAACCCTCACATTATCGTTGGTACCGCTGGTCGTGTAGCCGACCATCTATTAGATAAAAGTGTGTATTTAAACGGTTTAGAGTTGCTTATCTTTGATGAAGCCGACCGAATGTTAGACTTAGGCTTCTCTGCTCAGCTTAAAATGATTAACGACTATGCTGATCACAGAAAGCGTCAAACTATGTTGTTTTCTGCCACGCTCGATAATATTGAGCTAAAGCATATGACAACGCAGTTAACCAAAGGCGCTGTCCGTGTAGCTGTAGGAGACTCAACCGCAGAGCATGGCGATATCGAACAGAAGTGCTTCTTTGCAGACAATGTTGATAACAAAGATCAAATTTTACAGTTTGAACTAGCCAATCGTACCTACAACCAAGCTATCGTATTTACAGCTACCCGTGAAGATACCGATAGAATTGCAGCACTGCTTAACGAACAAAACTTAGAAGCTATTGCGCTTCGTGGTGATATGCTACAAAGCCAACGCGCAGCAGTAATGAGTGCGTTTGCTCGTGGACAGCACAGTATTCTGGTTACTACCGACCTCGCCTCTCGTGGACTAGATCTATCAAAAGTTGGATTGGTGGTTAACTTTGACCTTCCTAAGAACGCGGATGAATACATTCACCGTATCGGCCGTACAGGCCGTGCTGGGCAAAAAGGCGAAGCATTCTCGCTAATTGGCCCTCGTGATTGGAACAGTTTCGAGGGGCTTAAGAATCACCTTCAATATGCGTTAGAGTGTTCACCGCATGACGAATTCTCGGCGTCTTTCAAAGGTTTTACGCCGAAGAAAAAAGTATCGAAACAATCAAATGCGAAAAGTGGTAAAAAGCGCGTAGCGAAACCAGCAAAACCTGGCACTAAAAAACGTGTCGATACCATGTCTGGAGAAGACATTGGTATGGTTCCTGTGAAACGCAAGCCAAGAAACACTCTGTCTGACGACGAGTAAAACTCTATATCGTAGTTTGAACCATCACCGCCGCTAGTCACAATTCACTATTGAATAGCGGTGTGTAACCTTTCACATTGTTTTTAATCACATTTCCTGCAGCCCTTTGATGGAACACTTCGCCATCATATGCTCTACTACGCATATAGAAACAAGTCGATTGTGCTGACTACACGCTTCAACTGTTTGTAACAAAGCGTGTAAGCGGCATAAACTCCCCCTTTAAAATGGATTTTAACCACATGAAATTTATAAAGTTCGTATCGTTAGCCTTGTTTGTAGTAATAGTCGTTGTGGCACTTTCCTATGAAAAAATAATAGCACGCGTATTGTTGCCGCAATACATAGAGTGGGCACATGAAACAGATATGAAAGGCTTAAAAATAGGTCAACCGTTGAACGAACAAGAATTGGCGCTAGCATCGGAGATAGGCATAAAACAGCCTAAGAAAGTAAGAATTGTTTATGTAGATGAAGTGCCATATCCCTACGAAAACTTCGCGCTTAAAGTGTTTGGCGAAGCCGTTGGACTTGTTGGAGAAGGAATAATAAATAACGCACAAGTTTTCGGCTATTCGATTTATGCTCGTAAAGATTTCGAGCTTAATAGACCCAAGTTAGCCCACGAATTAGTGCATGTGTTACAGATTGAACGAGCCAGTTTAGATGAAGTTGTCACCCAACACTTTTTCGACATGGCTGAATACGGTTACGATAAAGCCCCACTAGAAGTAGAAGCGTCCGCAGCCAACAAAGTATACAGCGCTGATTGGTAGTCTTTACTACATAGCATACTTTTTTAGCTTCGCCCAACGTGTAGGTTCATCTGTCGAGGCTTTAAGTTCTGCTATAGACAAGTTGTGGACGAATAGATTATTGACTAGCTACTTCTGCTTTGTGCCAGTAGCAGCCGTTCGAATATTTGTAATTAAACGGCAGAAAAGTACGTTTTGCAGACGTTCAGCAAATAGAAAATTATTGTTTGCAATAATCGACTATTAAAGCCTTCAGAGAGCCAAATGGCTTTACTTCAGACAACCAAGATTATATTTTACTTGGCTTTAAACTACTCTACGGTTCTTGTTCTTCCCTATAGTTTTGAGCCATTTCTTCCCAGTAAACTTTGTCTGAATCACTAATTTCTCTGATTACCTTAGCTGGATTTCCTGCGGCTATTACATTATCAGGAATACTTTTTACGACTACTGAACCGGAACCAATCACAACGTTACTACCAATAGTGACCCCCGGATTTACCACAGTGTTTCCACCAATCCAAACATCATTACCAATCGTTACAGGCTTCCCATATTCAATTAAAGAGTTGCGGACTGTTGCATCAATCGGATGTGTAGCTGTATATATGCAAACTCTGGGGCCAAAGAAAACGTTATTCCCAATATTAACGGGGCATACATCAATAATTATACAATCGTAATTTGCATAGAAATTTTCACCGATTGACGTATGACAACCATAGTCCGTTCTAAAAGGAGGCTCTATGTAAAGGTTGTTACCTGTTTTTTTAAAGAGTTCTTTTAAAATACTTTTGCGAAATTCTCCCCCTTTACCTTCCGTGGTATTAAATTGTCGGGTTAGCTCCCTTGCTTTTTTATTATCACTTGCCAACTCCGAATCGAATGGAAGGTACAATTTGCCTGCGAGCATTCTGGACTTTTGAGACATATAAAAGTTTTCTGTTATGTTTTTAACGATTCATACTACAGCATTTTAGGTTAACTAAAAATACGCTAACCGAAAAAACGATGTTCTGTTATTCGACGAATCTAGGTTTGCAGAAACAATAAATAAATGACAATTAGTAATGTCAGCTCCTTGTCTGAAGCGGACCAGCGCATTGGTTGTGGTCAAGGTCCGCTTTACGCTCGAAGCCGACATTGAAGGCCATTCAAAGGAAGCTATATCTCACTCCCAAAACGAAACGCCAAACTCAACACACAAAAAAACGAGTGCTTAAAAGCACTCGTTTTCAATTGGCTCTTTTACGTGGCCTAGCCCTCGTTTCCACACTTAGCCTAGCGTGTCGAAAAGCCTCAGTCGACGATAAGTGTTACTAAGTTTAAACTTAGTACTCCCACCATCCTTCTTGCCACCACTCCAAAAACTCTTCAAAGTCGATGTAACCGTCGTCGTTACTATCGATAAGCTTAAAGCCTTCTTGTACGTGGCTAGCTTTCGTTTTTGGTGAAATAACGGTTAGAAGCTCGATGAACTCCGGCAAATCGATTTGGCCGTTGCCATCACGATCGAAAAAGCTGAAGTCCTTTCTAATTTCTTCAATTTTAGATTCTGAAAGTTGAGTGCTCACTCGCATTCCTTATTTCAACTGCAATAAGCACGAGTGTAACGCCCTTCTTTCTAGCTGTCTACGCCTGATTTTCTTTTGCTTTAAGTGCGCGTAAACGTTGAGCTTCTGCTTTTTCCTGACGCTTTTGTTCCATGGTCAAACGCGCTTCCGTTCCTACGTGTTCTTGTTGGCGCTCTTTTGCCAGCTGAACCTGTTTTTCACGTTCTCTAAAGCGAGCAATTTGATCGTCGGTATGGGTACCAAAGCAGTGCGGGCAGCTTACACCCGGCTCATACTTATCACTCTGCTTGTCTTCTTCAGTAATTGGAAGTCTGCACGCGTAGCACTGCTCATAATGGCTTTTCTCTAAGTCGTGGTTAACTGCAACGCGATTATCAAATACAAAGCAATCGCCTTCCCACAATGACTCTTCTTTCGGTACATCTTCAAGGTACTGTAGAATACCGCCTTCTAAGTGATAAACCTCGTCAAACCCCTGCTCTTTCAAGTAAGCCGTCGATTTTTCACAGCGAATACCACCGGTGCAGAACATAGCCACTTTTTTATTTTTTGACGGGTCGAGTTCTTTCGCTACGTATTCAGGAAATTCACGAAACGTTTCGGTTTTAGGGTCGATAGCGTGTTTGAACGTACCAATTTCAATTTCATAACCGTTTCGCGTGTCAATAACCGTAACATCTGGGTCGCTAATAAGTGCGTTCCAGTCTTTAGGTTTTACGTAAGTACCAACGGTTTTGCGAGGGTCAATACCCTCAACGCCCATGGTCACAATTTCTTTTTTCAGTTTTACCTTGGTGCGATAGAAAGGCTGTTCATCGTGAAGAGATTCTTTGCAAGAAATAGGATTAATACGCTCGTCGCTGTTTAAATAAGCAAGTAATGCGTCGATACCTTCGCGGGTACCAGAAACCGTACCGTTTATCCCTTCGTGGGCAAGAAGAAGTGTACCTTTAATGCCATTAGCTTCCATTGTTTCGAGAAGCGGTTGGCGGATTTCTTTGAAGTTTTCAAGCGCAACAAATTTATACATTGCGCATACAATATATTTAGACATATTTTAACCTTTGCTGATTGGAGCGTAAGACCAGTGCAAAAATGCGGCGCGCAATATAACAAAAAGGAATGATAAAAACTAGGGCGGATACGAATTAGCGCTCGTACGTCAACCCAAACTTAGCACGCAACAACGAATTGAAATAACTGCTATGCAATATTCTCAAAAGATGTGAAGTGTGACGAATTTTCATGTTGTGAATGGTGTTCTTTATCTTGTGATGAGAGGATATCGTATAGCATCGTATTATCTTCCTTCACGGTGTTAGCGTATTCCTTTTTCAACCGCTTTTGTGTTGCCAAACTACAATTATCTACTACATCGTCGGGTAGACGTTTAGCATCATCAGTTTGTGATAGTGGAGAGGGATTCATACTTAAATATAATCTTGCTGCTGCATAGTCTTGAGATACTAACTCAGACAAAACGCGCATTCTGCCCCATTCGCTTTCATTAGCGGCTAGCGATGGCCTTCTATAATAATTTAACGATGCAAGCTTGGATTCGATGCTGCTTTTATCATCAGATTCTGACGCTACCGCTTCAATTTCAAATGGCTCGGCAACACTATGTTGCTGCATAGCAAGATATAAAGAGAACAACGCTCCCTGCGCAGATGCTTTAGCAAGCACACCACTGCGCTCCCAGTATATACTGGGGTCAATAGGTATTTGCTCACGAGCTTCGACAGTTTCTTGCGACATTCTTATTTACAACTTCATTTGTATACTTATGTTTTCGGCAAGATAATGTTTTTCTTAAGCTTATTATCTAGAATTAGATATACTCCTATAAAGTAATCGCGCGCTCATTCATGGATTTGAAATGCAATTTAGCAACAAACAAGTACTGATTGTTGAAGACCAACGCCCTTTCCTTCTTTTATTGAAGGGGCTGATGCATTCGATGGGCGCATCTGATGTAGTTACGAAGTCATCTGCTGAACAAGCGGTATCACTATGTAAAAAGCATAAGTTTGATATTGTCATTTGTGATCTACACTTGGGAGCTGACAACAAAAATGGCTATGAGCTCATTGAAGAGTTGCGCACTCGAAGGCTTATCAGTCCCACATCGGTGTTCATTCTGATAAGCGCAGATAGCGCTCGACCGATAGTGTTGGGCAGTATTGAACGTAGACCAGATGATTTTTTAATTAAGCCCTTTTCTCAAGTTCAGCTGAAGTCTCGTATCGTTCGTGCGTGGCAAAAAAGACAGTTTCTCCAGCAAGCGTTTAGTCTCGTTGAACAGGGTGAAATAAACAGTGCGATCGACCATATCGAAGCGTTACTTGACGCCCCTTCCCACTATAAAGGTCACTGTGAACAGCTATTAGTCGAGCTATATTGGCGTATAAAGCAACCCGATAAAGCGCTAGATGTGTTACGTGACTACATTGACGGAAAACCCGTGCTGTGGGCGCAAATAGCTATTGGAAAAACTTACTTGCTTTTAAAGGAATATGAGAAAGCGATTTCAATTGCCAAGAGAACGCTAAAGCGTAACCGGTTCAATGCAGACGCTCACGATATTCTTGCGCAAGCACACCAAGCCACCACAGCTGGCGACAAAGCACTAGATGCAATAAAAGAAGCAATAAAACTGTCACCCTACTCCTTACCCAGGCATTTCAAAGCCTGTGAAATAGGTCGGCAAAATGACGATTTAGTGCTGGCAGCGAGTTCAAGCCAAGCGATCTGGGATTTATCGAAACGAACCGTTCACAAAACAAGTTTACACTGGTGCGGTATTATCCGAAGCCTTTTAGATGTCGCAGAGTTTGCAGACGACAAGCGCCAGCGCAATAAGTATCAGCAAGAAGCATTACTAACTCTGCAAAGAGGAAAGTTTGATGAACATCTTCAAAAAATGGACAGAGATTTTGACGTAGATATATTTGGTACAATCGTCAACGCTAGAATTAGCGCTATAGACGGCAAACTGATTGATGCCAAACGCCACTTAACAACGTCACAAACACTTCTTGACGATAAGTACACGGAAGTTCCTACCGCGTTTATTCCTGACAGTATTAACGTTATGTATAAACTGGGTGAGTTTGATGATGCGCTACAGTTGAATGCACTTTTGACTTCAAGACAGGATGAGCTCGACCAAAACAGTCTAAACATGCTTGATGCGCAAGCCCTCAATGCTCAGAAAAACTTAGCTAGTTATCAACAGTTCAACCGCGAAGGCATTCAACACTATCAGCAGCAAGATTACGAACGTGCTAAAGCTTCGTTTGCCCTTGCTCAAGGCTTTGCTCCTGTAAATACAGGGGTTGCGCTTAATCTATTGCAATGTCTTCTACAAATTGCAATCAAAGAAGATAAAGCCGAAATGAAACTCATTAATGAGTGTAAGCGGCTGTTTAAATTGATTGACGATATGTCACTTAAGGCGCCTTACAAAGAAAAATACACCAACCTTAGAGATGAACTCTCTAAATATATTGGCTTTTGAATTAGAAAACTGGTGAGCTATGAGGTTGTTAGTTTTTTTACTGGTGGCATTTTTAATCGACGAGGTTAGCGCCAATGAACAGGCGCTAAGTCAGAACGAGTCTTTTGTACTAGCCGATGCTGGTATTCACAGAATGACATTTGAAGAGCTAAACAGTGGTGAAATATTTGTTATTCGCGGATTAAAAGTACCTAGCACACAGCAATTCGAGGGTAGTCAAGCTAACGAGAAACACCTCCCAAAACTTGTCAAAGTTAAAACTGGCAAATACTATCTAAAATCGATAACTCCAGCTTTTTCGAACATTGGGGTAAGACGTTTTAAAAAACCTGAATGCGATGGCTGCTTTTTCTCGCTTCAACCAAGCGCGGTTTCTTATCTGGGTAGGTGGAATATTGATTTAGAATACAAATCAAGGAATAAGGTAGAGTGGCATATACAGAGGCAGTATTCCTACGAGAGCCTTAAAACACTAAAACAAAAAAACACTAAATTGACCGAACTTCCCCTTTTCGTTGCTAACGAAGAAGGTAAAGTTCTTAAAATCGATTGGAAAGAATTATAACTTAATACCTTATTTAGTACTGAGTGCTACCACCATAGGTCGGAGTTTTCGTCTTGTATTACGAGAAGACCAGTACTGTATCGACCGACCTGAATGTGTACTGAGCCAGAGTATTACTAATTAATCCATAAAATTATCAACCGTTTCGATTAGCTCATCCACGTTTTCAATCAGTGTTTGACGCTGTTTCTCTGAAAGAGTTGAAAATATCTCGGCCAGTAGCGTTGCCGTCACAGTCATATTATGAGCACTACTTTGCTTGTACACATCGCTTTTATAATTATCCGGATTTTGCATTAGTGACACCAATTCTTGCTCAAACCTTTCGTTTTGCTTGCGCGAAACGAATAGCTTTCTTGCCGCATTTTGAATGTTTCTGCGATACGTTATCCAAGCGTCACCTGTAGAAATAAATTGTTGTGCGTAGGTGCTAACAATTTGTTTTTGCTCTTTACTTAGATCTCCAATACGCTCACTTATTGTTTCTTGTATTCGCTCAATTCTATCTTTAAGTCTCTCTGCTTCAGACTTTTCCAGCGCCTCTTGTCGCTCTTCCTCTTCTTCTTTATTGTCTTTTTCTAATGCCGCAAATAGGGTGACAACTTGTTCATCATCGAGTGTTTTAGCTATAGCCGCTAGTTCAGGACTGACCTCGTCTCGTACGCGCTCCCAATGCGATCTAGCTAACTCAAGGTTGTTATAAACAATACTCGAATTAAGGGTGTCATTCTGAATCTGCCTTTTTATATCCTCTAATTGCGCTTTATAACGAGTAAGTTCACTCTTCTTGTGCCAGCTCAACCAATTTTGTAAATGCGCATCAAACTTCTCCTCTTGCTCACCTTTAAGCTCGATGTAATCGTCCATGTACCAATACACCCACCAATCCAGGTTGTTATAAGCCAGCTTAGAACTGCATGAAGTAAGAAAAATAATAAAGACAACAACCAACAATGAACGCATAGTATTTCCTTTTTTTACGTTAGTTACGTCGTGACAAGCAAAAACGCTTATTGCTGTGTACTGAAAAATTGAATTTTACTTTGATATTACGCAATAAATATCCGCAATAGAGAACTTTACGTTGCACAGCCTTTACTCTACTTTAATGGCATTGCCTGTAAAAAGAAGGACTTTAATGTGTCAAAACGTGTCGCAATTTTAACCTCTGGTGGCGACGCCCCAGGTATGAATGCATGTATACGTGCCGCAATTATTGCGTGTCAGAAAGCTAATTTTAGCTTGCTTGGCTACAAGCACGGCTACAACGGATTACTACAGCAAGAGTTTATTCCTCTATCTCTTGATTCAACGCACAATCTTATCCAGCAAGGCGGCACCATACTACACAGCGCAAGGTGTAAAGAATTTAAAAATCGTGAAGGGCTTATAAAAGCGGCTGATAACTTGAGACAGGCCGAGATCGACACACTTATTGTAATCGGTGGTGACGGATCTTTTCGCGGCGCAGCAAAGTTGAGCGAACTATGGGATGGCCAGATTCTTGGTATTCCGGGAACAATTGATAACGATATAGCGGGTACTGATGCGACTATAGGCTACTTTACCGCAATAGATACCGCCATGAGTTCTATCGATAAAGTTCGTGATACAGCTGATGCGTTCGAACGTATTTTCCTTGTAGAAGTAATGGGTCGCAATGCTGGCTTTTTAGCATTAAATGGTGCCCTTTCCGCTGCGGCTGACTATGTAGTTGTTCCTGAGTTTTTTGAATCCGCTGAGACTGAAATCAAAAAGATCGTAAACCAGATCAAAGCGCAGCGTGCTTTGAAAGGGCCCGTCAGTTTTATTGTTGTAGTAGCTGAAAACGTTTGGCCTAATGGCTTAACAGGATTAACCGAAGCTTTGCAGTATCACAATATCAACGACGTTAGGCCAGTAACCTTGGGACATGTCCAACGTGGCGGCTCGCCGGTAGCACAGGACCGACTACTCGCCACTACTCTTGGCGAATTCGCCATAAGCTTAGTAGGAAGCGACGTCACCAACATAATGGTTGGTGAAGTTAATCAGCGCCCTATTACCGTACCCCTATCCAAAACTTGGGAAGAAACAAAGCCTCTCAATCAAGCCCGGGTTGACGCTATGCGTACCCTAATGAACGAAAGATACAGCTGCGACTAAGTAAGATGGTTCAGACGCTGTTTAACTTGAAACTTTCATAGATTGTAAAAAACAAAAAAGGCGGTGCTTTATAATAAAACACCGCCTTTTAGTACTTCATGCTCAAGCTTCTTTACATCTTCATTGCCGCTTTCACTTTATCACGATGACTGCGACTCACTTTAAGTTCTGTATCATTTTGAAGTATTAAATGATATTCGCCACTAATATGGCTCACTAACTTTTTAACAAAACGGATATTAGCAATAGCTGAACGGTGCACTCGAACAAAGAACTGTGGGTTGAGTTCCTGCTCAAGTTCTTTCATGGTTTTGCGCATTATATGCATGCCATCCAGTGCGTGAACGCACATATAATCACCTGCAGCATCAATCCATTGAATGTCTTGAACGTTTACGCGCGTTACTTCTGAGCCATCTTTAATAGCCAATACATCTGGGTATGGATTGGTTTCAACCGGCTCACCATTAGCTAACTTGCGTAAAATCTCTTCGCAATCATCGCCAGTAAGTTCAGCAACAAGGCTTACTAATTTTTGTGACTGCTCATCTTGATGCTGAGTTGAGTAATATTCACGTACTTTGTTTAACGCCGCACCTAAGCGCTCGTCGTCTGCTGGCTTTAACAGATAATCTAAAGCATGCACGTCAAATGCTTTTATTGCGTAGCTGTCATAAGCAGTTACGAAAACGATCATGGGAATGGGCTGTTTCAGTTCGCGCAACTTGTGAATAACCTGAAAGCCGTTTAAGCCAGGCATTTGAATATCTAAAAACACCAAATCTGGACGATGTTGAGAAATGCTACTTACAGCCTCCAGGCCGTTCTGACACTCTGCAAGCACCTGCACATCATCATGACGCTCTAACCTGGCACGAAGGCCCTTGCGTGCTAAAGGTTCGTCGTCCACTACAATGGTTTTAATCACTTGCTTTGTCATGTTATACGTCCTTAACTTCATAGGGAATGCGTATTCTAACTCGCACGCCTGAAGGCTGATTGTGTTCTATAGAGAATGCAAAATTACGATGATAGAGGGATTGCAAACGCTCTTTTATATTGGCTAGGCCTACGCCGTTTTCTCGACTAAGTGTTCCGTCTTTGATATCTGCACCAGGGCCGTTATCGGCAACATCCATTAACAAATCATTGCCAAATGTACGTGCCGTAATCGCTATACGACCACCATTTTCCATCTTAGATATGGCGTGCTTTATTGAGTTTTCAATAATGGGCTGCAAGATCATGCTCGGCACAAGTGCACTTTCACACCCTTCATCGATGTCCCATAGTACTTCTAGACGATCGTCAAAACGTACCTTCTCTATCTCTAGATAGAGTCGTAATGCCTTTATTTCCTGACCTAGCGGTACTCGCTTTATCGGGTCGTTGTCTAATGAATAACGTAGAAAGTCACTCAAACGCGACACCATCGCTTCTGCTGTGTCGTTCTCTTTTAAAAGAATAAGGGTTGAGATAGCGTTAAGCGTATTGAAGAGAAAATGCGGGTTGAGTTGATAGCGCAACATCTTTATGTGAGCTTGGTGCGCCATGGTACTCGCCTTTAGCGCGTTCTGCTTCTCTTTTTGAAGCATTTGGAAGTTCTTGATGCCAAAGTACACACCACTCCAACACCCCACCATTATAAGCGAGTTAATAGTGTTGGTAAAATACATATACCATTCGTCTGGCCGATATCCGTGCTTGTAGATTTCCCAGTAGTTAATGTTTTTTACCACGGCCCATAGCAAAGCAATTAAGTAGCACGACACAATCACTATGATGATCATGTTGAGCGGTGATTGCTTTCTTGCCCATCGATAGATGTAGCGAAGCGGAATGGTTAGCAACCATCCTGCATATGCATTAAGCATGATGATGAAAACCCAAATGGGTCGAACATCATGGAGAAAAGATCCGATGTAATAAATTATTGCGAACCCTGCCCAGCCTGCACTGTGCAATGTCCAAAATAAACGTTCATTACTTTCTATTACACGCTGAAAGCGACTCACAATATTACCAATTTAAAAACTTATAAGAAGATTATACGCAAGCCTTGCCACGACCCAAGCGCCTTGGTCGTGCCCCTTATGCTTCTTGTCGCAGGGCAAAATCTTGAAATTAGACATGTTTTGGCTATATAAATTCGCTGATTAAGCTCAGTAACTGATATTCATTCTTTTCAGCCAGTGCACCCACCACCAGGCTGGGCCAACCAGCAAGAAGCGCAAATCGTCAAAAAACGAAGGCTTTTTGCCCTCGATATGATGGCCAATAAACTGCAAAATCCACATAACGACAAACAGTACAAGAGAAAATAACCATACTGAGATACTGAAGTGGTCTAGGGTATTAACTGCACCGAAACACAGTATGGTTAAGAGGGTCATTGCAGCCCCAATCGGACCAGACAACATAAAATAATAATACAATACGGGAACCGCTATGATATGCGCCCACGTTATATCGAACTGCGCTATCATTTCAGGTACCGGCAAACTCCACAGCAAACCTATCGTTACAAAATAGATGCTGGGTACGGCAATAGCATGGATGATAACGTTGGTCTTGTTTTGGTGGCTTTCACCGTACTGCATTAAAAGTCGCTCAATACTTCTCATGTAGATCCCCTTAGCCTGTTATTTTGATTATTATCTAAAGAGCACCCAACTATTGTTTTCCTACGTTAACAATGTGTGTCGGGACAACAGCGTTTTTATCAATTTTTCTTCACAGGTAAAGGCGAGCCCATAATAAACCACATCACTATCAAGCTTATGATTTTTAACTTTTGCAGTAAGCGCTACTTCTTTACCGTCCAACGAATAGTTTAGCTTAACCTCAGCTTCATCGAGCATTACCGGCCAATTTGGCTTGACCTGTAACGCTACTTTGCACCCTTTTTCACTTAAATCTATGATGATCCCCGTTACGTTTTCGTCACTGGGATAAACGTCAGCTTCTAACGTTACTGAAACGCCAAGTTGAGCACGCTTTACAGCGCGAAGCCCTATACTTTCAATACGTTTCGGAAAGGTTGTAATAAGTAAGCCTGATGGCTTGGAAAGCAATTTGAGTACTTTCACTTTAAACGCAATAACCTGGCCAGTATCGCCCTCAAGCACAGAACGCACCACGATATCGTTGCCAACAGTCAGAGCATCCCTAACGGTAATCCACTTCGCCGATGTTGGAATATGAAAAAGCAAACATTCATCAATAAGCATGCCTATGTAGTCAGTCTTCACACGCTTTGGCGCTGCAGGCATAGCAATTTGTAAATCTACTGTATCGCCGGGTACCAGCGTACGCAACGATTCCAAATTATCTTCGCTTAGTAAATTGCTTTGTATTTTTTCAGCCATTTGTATTTGTTATTGCTGGATTTAATGTCATTTAACTCAATGTACGCATCAAACAAAAACTTATCAATACTACGATTGAAAACCATGTTCAATAAACGTAAAAATTGCCCCTTAGTAGCAGGCAATCTATTGGGATTAACTCAATAGGTTGATATAGTTGAGAGATAGTTTTGCTTATCTTTTCGGACGCTTATGACCTCTGCTCTTCGCTATACGTTAACTATTTCCAATTGGCGTGCCCATCAATTTACTGTCGCGCTGCAAATACCTGAGCATTCTGGCTCATCAATTGAGCTTAGCCTTCCAAGCTGGATCCCGGGAAGCTACATGGTGCGCGATTTTGCCAAAAGCATTATCGAGCTAACTGCAAACACTTCTGAAGGTCATAGTACTGAAAATGTTGGCGATAGAAGCGTTTATAGCCTTTCGGTAAATAAGCTCGATAAACAAACTTGGCGTATAGACACATTTGGAAAACCATGTACGGTCGTTTACTCGGTTTATGCCAACGACTTATCTATTCGCTCTGCTTTTATAAACGACCAATATGCGTTTATAAATGGCACCAGTGCGTTTCTAAACGTTTCCGGCTTCGAGAATGTGCCGTGTGAGGTGGACATTGAGCTTAACGACAGCGATTCGACAATCGCAGAATGGAAGGCTTATACGTCAATGCCTTCTCGATGTGAAAGCACAAGCCCGTCTCGGTGGCACTTCGTTGAAAAAAATTACGATGAGCTCATTGATCATCCCATTTATGTGGGCATTGCAGACACTCACAGCTTTGAGGTTGACGGCGTTACGTTTACGTTACTTTTCTCTGGTAACAACAATATTGATTATGAGCGCATAGCAAATGACTTAACGCCAATTTGCAAGCACCACCTAGATTTGTTTGGTGCTCCACAACCTATTAATAACTACCTGTTTATGACGCTGCTTGCCGACAATGGGTTTGGCGGTTTAGAGCATAAGTATTCTACTGCCCTTCTTTACCCTCGCTTCGACCTTCCTCAAGTTGGTGAAAGTGAGAAAAAAACCGACAGCTACATCACATTCTTAAGTCTGTGCAGCCATGAGTTTTTCCACACATGGCATGTTAAGCGCATTAAACCTAGCGTAATGGTGAAACCAGACTTATCTCAGGAAACGTACACGAACCAGCTGTGGATTTATGAAGGCTTTACCAGTTTCTATGATGACGTCACCCTTGCTAGAGCCGGCGTTATTGAACCACAGAAATACCTCGATATTGTTGCGCAAAATGTCAGTCGACTTTTGCAAAACGCAGGTCGCTTTAAACAAAGTGTAGCAGAAAGTAGCTTCGACGCATGGACAAAGTTTTATAAGCAAGACGCAAGCGCTACTAACAATATTGTCAGTTATTACACAAAGGGTGGCATTATCGCCCTTGGGTTAGATTTACTCCTTCGTAAGCAGTCAAACGAACAAGTGAATTTAGATACCTTGATGCAGTTATTGTGGAAACACTATGGCGTGGATGAAAAAGGTACGCCTGATGACGTGATCCAAAATCTATGTACAACGCATTTTGGCATTGATGTTTCAGAATACTTAAATCGCGTGGTGTATGGCACAGACGATGTAGAATTGGCTTCGTTAGTATCTGAAATGGGCGTTAACTATGCGGTTCGTGCTCGCGTGTCAGTTGAAGATAAAGGCGGTGCCTCCTCGCTGTCTGCTATTAAAAATCAGCTTGGCGCCACGTTAAAGCCAGCTACCTTCGGACTTACGGTAATGCAGGTATTTGAGGGTCTTGCCGCAATGAAGGCAGGTGTTCTTTTAAACGATGTCATCATTGGGTTAGACGGTCATATCGTCAATGCCCAGAAGCTTCAGCGCCTATTAGATAATGCCCAAACGTCGCAGGTGGAGTTAACGCTTATTCGAGACGGGCGGCTTCTAACCCTGCCTCTTGAGGTAACTCAGGCAAGAAAAGAAATGGCTTACTTTGAAATCACTGATGAAGAAAAGCTTAATCAGTGGCTGGGGAAATAACTCCGCCCTGTAGCGTAAAAACTAAAAAGGCGCTTTGAGAGTTTACCTGAAAGCGCCTTTTTCTTTATGACTGTTAAAACTAAATCAAATTAATGGTTACTCTTCGGGAGACCCCGAAATGATAGTCTGTGGGTCTAAACGAGTGTTTCCCAAATTAATACGCCAATCCAGATGCGGGCCTGTAGAGCGCCCTGTTGAACCTATCGTTCCAATCTGCTCTCCTTGCTTGACGGTTTCACCCACTTCTACCGTTATAGTATCCATATGAAGAAACGTTGAAAACACGCGCATGCCGTGGTCGAGAATCAAGGTGTTACCCGAATAATAGAGATCATCAGCCATTGTTACCACACCATCAACAGGTGCATACACAGGCGTGCCCGTTTCATTGGCGATGTCCAAACCATAATGCGGCCATTTCGGCACGCCATTTAGAATGCGCTGACTACCGTAAACACCAGAAATAACGCCTTTCGCAGGCCACTCAAACCGGGTGAATAATGCATCTAAATCAGTATTACCGCTTCGCGCGTTAGCTACGTTGATATTGTCTTGCTTAATACGCGCCGTCACTTCTGCTGGCGGAGAAACCATTTTTTGCTCTAGCCCGTCAATTCGCTGAATGTTGTATTCGCGTTTTTCAAGGGTAATGTCTCGCTGCCACTTTTGGCCGTTGTCTAATTTTACAACCAACGTTTGCTGCAGTGGCGCTTCCCGTTCAAAGCCAACAACAAATTTTCCGTCTTTGTTGGTTTGAACAGTTTCGCCATTAAGCGTTACTTTGGCCCCAGCGGGAGCTTGCCCGCGCAGTAAGGCACCTTGCGTAAACTTACCGTTCAACACAACGTTTACTTGCTCTTGACTAGGTAACGCTTCGTTTTGGCCGTTTAACTCTACATCTGCGTAAGCAAATGGCATAGAGGCAACTGTGCTAATTGCCACTACACAACTCATTACACGAGATAGTGCGCTATGCAATGTGTTTTTTGAAAGCGTGAATGCCATAGATGTTTCCTTTCCCTATAACGAGCTGTGGTCGAATGTTAACCCTTTACTGTGGCGCCTTTACCTACGCCCTCATAAGCGATAACTTGGCAAACGCCATCAGGCGTGCGTTTCTTCTGCTCTTCAAGCAGATACTGCGCCAAACACTCAACTGTAGAGTCGGTTTCGATGACTTCACAATCTGACTTAGGAATTAATAGTTCAAAATAGCCCTGTGACGACTCGTAAGCAAAACAGTAGTAATCCGCTTCATTTGAAACTTGACCTTTAAGCTTTCTGTCGCTGTACGCTATTTCGTCTTCACGGGTGGCTATATAGATGTCGGCCCAACGGTCAGCCCAATACTGCTGACTTTCAACACACACTTTGCCGTCAAGCATAATATCGATTCGCGAACGGTGACCGTGCGCTATGCGCTGACAATTACCGTCGTGCTTTTTAAGCCCGTGGGTATAGTGATAATACGGAGAATTAATGACTTCTTCACGTAAATGCAGCGTAATGTTTTCAACGTTTTCTGGAAGATGAGTCGCCAATACTTCTTTTAAGTAAACGCCAACAGATTCCATGTTTATCTCATCAGAATAAACAAATGCATAAGCTTCAGCGGGGCAATGTAGCATGATGCTACGCCCATCAATGCAGGTAAAGCGCGCTTCTACCTGTTCAGAATCGTCGTCGTGAATAACCTCTGAACCGCTGTATTCAGCAGGTACAAGCAACTTGTGATCAACATATTCGTCGATTAGTCGCTTTAAGTTCTTTTTCACGTGACCAAAGTCTTGAACCATGCTCTCTTCGTTGAGCTCACCGTCCAAAATCACATCGACAATCCAGCTTTCCCCTACCATGCCGCGTTTTGGGCAAAGGTAAGAGAAGTCCATCACTGTCAAATCATTTACAAATAATTGCATAACACCCTTGAATCGAGTTTATATTCTACTAACTAGTATACGTTTTTTATCTTTGCTTCGCAGCGACTAGTCCATTGAAGATTGGCGATTAAGCTGATCTTTTAAATTAGGTGGAATTCCACGGATTGTTAGCGTATCCGTAGCTGGGTCGTAAAATACCCGATCGCCCATTAGTTTGCGTTCGAAGCTAAGCGATATACCACCGCCCTGACCGGTAAATTTAGCAAGTTGTTTCAGCGCTGCAGGGTCTGGCTGAATTTCTTTTTCAAGCGGTACTTCCATAGATTGTGTGAACGCAGAAAAGTTACTGCTAGTTTCTTCATTTTGTGGAAGTCGGTTAGCCAGTTCATCTACCGATAAACTCTCGCCCGCATCAATCTTTTCTTTAAAGTATGATTTAACTTCTTCTCTATGCTGGTGCTGCTCTTGCGGGTCTAGTGACTCACTGGCTAGGTAGGCATCGACCGTAGAAATCAGTTGTTTATTTTGCTGTTTAACATCAACCAGCTCTTCGCAGCCTACAAACTGCATAAAGAAGTCTGATACCTTACGTCCCATTCTACCTTTAATAAAACTAACGTAACGCTGCTGCTCTGGCTGAATATCCCACTGAGTTAAATCGAACCGCACAGCGAGCTGCATTTTTGCTAAATCTAAGTGTTCACGCGCAGAAAGATCCAAAGAGTTTGTCACTTCAACGTGCGAGCGAGTATTTAACAATGCAATCATCAAATACTGTGTGGCTAAATACTCATACTGGCAGAAAATAAGAAAACCGGTCTCAACCGTACCTGTTTCTGCCAAAGTGCGAACTAAGCGATTGGTCGCTGATACCGAAAACGCATGGAATGCATCTTCAACGTTATCACCCGCCGCTTTGTGGATATCCATGTATTGCCTAAGACCTTCCGCAAACTCAGCCACGTTTTCGGTGCTTTTTTGCGTCGTCGCTTCGCCTTCTTCGTTTTCCACTTTTGTTTCACGGGTAACTTCCGTCACGAAGTGGCCAACCCCTTTTCCGGGTTTAGCATTGAAACTGTGGTTTATTTGATGGGCAAGAAGCTCGATTTCCGGAGTAACAGCTAAGCAGTTGTCACGTGGAATAGCTTCAATTTTCTCTTCTTTGTTTACAATCAAACGATGTACAACAAAGTGATGAATCAGTGCACTCATAGAGTATCGGGTGTCCTGTTGCTTAAAAAGTGTCAGAAATATCCAAAGAATTGCGGGATTTTAGAATGAATGATTGTACTCACTCAAACAACGATTATAATCATTTTACGTGTAAAACCATTCTTTTTATCAAAGAAATCATAAAAAAGAGGCGTAGCAATGCCCCAACAGAGCCGCTATAGCAACGACGAATTCGAAACGCTAATGAATAACGTTATTCTAACCCTTGAAGAAGGCGGTGCAAACCGTGATCTTTCACTTATGGTGTTAGGAAATGTCATTACGCACATTTTAAATACTCAGGTAGCCCCTGAAAATCGCGAAGCCATGGCAACGCAATTTGCCGACGTACTCAAGAAAAGCGTTAAAAATAGCTAAGGGATTGCATGATACTTGCCGAATCACCTCGTCGCCAGCGTGTTACTAAACTGGTAAATTGGGGGCATTGGTTTGCCTTGGCGAACATTATCATCGCCATAGTTATTGCCTCGATTTTTGTTTTCTCATCACCTATGCCTGGCACAGGTGTCGGCACCTTGTATCTTCTAGCCAACTGGTTCGGTCATATTGGTTTTATGACCTTTTTTGGCTTTGTTATTTTTATCCTCCCTCTTTGCTACTTGGTTAACAACCCCAGAGTCATAAAGGTCAGCGCGTCTATTATTGCAGCTGTGGGGCTAGCGCTCTTGGCTTTCGATGCGTTGCTATTTAATCGCACAGGCTTCCATATTAGCTTTCACGCCGCTGACTTACTGCGCAGTGAAGCTCAGTCAACAATGGCGATAGAAAGCTGGCAACAGTGGGCATTTTTATTTCTTCTGTTTATCGTTTGGCTTGGCTTCCAGTTGGTCTTAGCCAATGCAATCTGGAAACGTGTTGAACGCTTCACACGCCATAAAGTGGGCATCCCTGTTACTACATTTTTTGTCAGCTGTTTTGTTACCAGTCACGCTATACACGTGTGGGCTGATGCCAAGTTGTATCAACCTATCATCAAGCAGGACAACATGTTTCCGCTTTCTTATCCTGCGACTGCTAAAACGACGATGTCGCGTTATGGCTTGCTTGACTTAGCGGCTTATGAAGAACGAAAACAACTTCAGTTCAACCCCGATATTCACAATATCACTTACCCAGCCGAGCCGGTTTATTGTTCTATTGAAACTAATAGAAACTTAACCGTGGTTGTCCAGACTGATAACGAACAGGCGGTGGACTTAAGTAACATTAAGCGCAACACCTTAAACAAAGTAGCCAATTACTATTCGACGGCCAGTAGCATAGAAGGCTTAATGACTGCAACGCTATTTGGTGTTCCCGAAATATACCAAGACGCTTTATCTCAAAAGCGTCCGGTGTTATTAGCGCTTCCATTGGGGTCTGGCATGCCGGTCTCTATTCACAGCGATGAAGCGTTACCGTTGCCTCAATTAGCGGGATATTTGCAACCACTGAGCAACAATCATGATGGTTTGCATATTGCGTTTTTGAAGAGTGCTGATATCGAAAGCTATGTGAAAAACACGTTAGCGCGCAAACACGATGTGATTGTAGCAACTGGCTTTGGTAGCGAAAGTGGCAAAGGCACGCTGTACAGTACCCTTAAACTGAATGCTAGCTTAGCCAGCACGGAAGATTTAGCGCCTACTATTTTAGGAGCATTGGGGTGCAACGCCCCTGCTACGTTTTATTCTACTGGCCAAAGCTTACTTTCTCCTTCAAGACCATGGCTAGTTAGCACCTCTGGTGAACGCATTGTTGTGTTCCATGACAATAAGCGTACTGACGTACTTAGTAACGGCAGCTATGAAATAAGCGACATGGCAACCGGCAAGCGCAGTAAAGAAGCGCTAAATGTCGATTTATTGAGTCAGGCTATTAAACACCTATCACGATTCTCAACACAGAATTAAAATTCTGGCGGCAGACTAAGGAAAGTCTGCCGCTAAGCGCTTCGGTGTTAAGTACAACTACCCAAAATAGGTTACGCATAACCACCCATCTGATTGTTTTGCAAAAATAATCTAGAAAGCCAGCACTTAACGAAACACCGGCCCAAACGGGTTCTCGCAACACACTGTGTTAAGGACGCAAACTAATAAAGACTATAGTTTTAGGCCATCTAGCTAGAGGTGTGGATGTCTACCCACCATTGAATCCGATGGGTAATCCACTATACCTGCGGTAACACGCCGCGATTACGAACATTTTAACTCTCGCTGAGTGGGTAATTGATCTATGCGGACTGGTATTAGATATTACTGTGGTGTTTTTTGCCATAGCTGAATATGGAAGTCTGCAGTTACGCTTTTCAACGTTTCAACAATCTCATCGATTTTGCCGTTTGGCAGTTTCCAGTAAAACGGCGTCATTCTGATAAGTGCCAGCGCATGTTCTTCGCTTTCGAAATGGATAGGAAAGGAAAAACATTCATTGTAAACCCGTGTAAGCCCATCTCGTTCTTGGTTGTCGATTTCATGCTGTCTTGGATTGTCGTACACCTGCTGTTTAAGCTCAAACAGGTGTTCAGGCGCTGGATCGACCGTCACTAAAAGGCCATTGTTTTTAAGAGCCCTCACATATTCTTCATTACTCCCAGGTGCGAAAACTTGAATCATCACGTCTTGCGAGTTACCGCTTAGGGGTAAATCGAAACTGCTAGCAACAACGAACTGTGATTGTTTGTACGCTTTAGCTGCCAGCTCTACTGCGATTTTGGCGATATCGCTACCTGCTCCTTCAACCTTTAAACCACTCGCTGAAAGTCCTTGTACCATCGCATCCAAGTAACTCCCCTCACCACAACCCGCGTCATAAACCTTTATGGCATTCTTTGATGCTTCTTCATTGGCTGCCGTTTCATTTAGTACCTTTTCCACCAGCACCACTAATTTATCTTTCAACGGCTTATAGGCATTTAATTGATGGAATTCCCTTCTGGCTCTCACCATTGCTTTGTCGTCACCCGGAAGTTTCGATTTTTTAAATTGAACAGGCAAAAGGTTAACGTAACCAGATTTCGCTTTATCGAAGGTATGGTTATTTTCGCAGCGAATAGGCGTTGTATGTAATGAGATAGGGAGTTTACAAAGTGGGCAGTGCCACATGACAGGTTCTTTTTACTGAGAATTTGCCGTAAAGGATATCAAACCCGACACCTTTACGGCAATAAGCGTAACAACATCACCCGCCGAGTTAACACTAATACTGGGCGCTTTCGTGCTTATTTGGAGAACTTTTACACTACAACTTTGCCAATGGATGTTGCTCTTCAGCCCATGGCGAAGTGAAGAAATGTGCTATTGCGCTTTGCGGCACTTCATCTACTGTTTTGTATTTCCACTGTGGTGACATGTCTTTATCAATCAAAAGCGCTCTTACCCCCTCTTGGAACTCACCACTTTCTCCACATCGACAGGACATATCAGCTTCCATTCTAAAACAGTCAGCCAACGTCATATTCGCACCTTTCTTACATTGCTCGAACACCAAATGCATAGTGATAGGAGAACCTTTGGCTAGAGTGCTTTGCGCTCTCTGTAACCACTTATTCTCACTCATGTCTGCGTTAAGAATGGCATGAACTACGTCGGTAACATTGTCAGCCGAACACAAGTCATTAATAAGTGCCATATTCGGCTCAACGTTGCCATTGGGAAGTTCTTCAGGCGTTTTCATTGTGTCGATAATGTGCGAAACACTAGAAGCCAAACTTTCGCTGTCGGTCTTTTCCCACGTGTATTCTACAAGGGTATTAAGCAAAGTGTCTTTTTCGGTACTCGCCAGCAAACTGTCTGCAAGCCCTACAAAGCAAGCATCGGAGCCATTCATTTGACCGCCTGTTAAACCTAGGAAGAGACCTGCTTTTCCTGGTAAGCGAGGTAGAAAATAGCTTCCGCCTACGTCCGGGTACAAACCTATCGTAATTTCCGGCATAGCAAGACGAGAGGTTTCGGTTACTATTCGATGGCTTGCACCGCATAGAAGCCCCATGCCACCGCCCATAACAATTCCACTGCCCCATACAACAATGGGCTTACTGTAATTGTGAATAGTATAATCTAGCGTGTACTCAGTTTCGAAAAATGTTTCCAAAAAAGCTGGAATTTGCCCATTAGCTTCCACCATCGATTTGTACATAGACACTATGTCACCACCGGCGCAAAATGCTTTCTCGCCAGCAGCATCGATCACAACAGCTACGATATCGTTGCGAGACTGCCATTGCTGAAGCGCGTCAAGCATGATGCCAGCCATTTCCAAATCCAATGCATTTAATGCCTTTGGCTTGTTAAGCGTTAAACGGCCTATTGTGTAGTCGTTGCTAGACGTCTTGATTTCATCAACAATGACTACCGATTCCACATCTGTCATTTTCACTCCTTCCCATAGTCCATTAAATCGTGCCTGAATTAGTTCGTTAGAGAAGTGTACTACAGTACACTTCTCTCATCTGACAGCAAACGTCTACCAATGATAACGCGCATAATTTCATTGGTGCCTTCTAATATTTGATGTACGCGAACATCTCTGAAGTGACGCTCCAACGGATATTCTTTGATATAACCGTACCCGCCGTGTAGCTGAAGGGCATCGTTACATACATTGAAGCCAACATCTGTCGCGAACCTTTTCGCCATAGCGCAATAGGTGGTTTTGTCTGGGTCGTTATTATCCAGCTTACAAGCCGCCATACGTACCATTTGTCTCGCTGCAACAAGTTCAGTAGCCATATCAGCTAATTTAAACTGTAATGCCTGGAAACCTGCAATAGGTTTACCAAACTGCTCACGTTCATTCATGTAGTCACGCGCAACGTTTAGCGCCTGCTGTGCAGTTCCTACCGAGCAAGTTGCAATATTAATTCGGCCGCCATCAAGCCCTTGCATGGCCATTTTAAAGCCTTGTCCTTCCTCGCCAAGTAACCAACTAGCATCTAATTTCACGTTATCGAACGTGATCATACGAGTGGGCTGTGCATTCCACCCCATTTTTTCTTCGGCTTTACCGTACTCAATTCCGTCGGCGTTAGCCGGAACCGCGAATGCAGATACGCCCTTAGGACCATCTTTCCCTGTACGCGCCATTACAACAAGAACATCCGTACTGCCAGCACCAGAGATAAACACCTTAGACCCGTTTAGGACATACCCACCGTCAGCTTTCGTCGCCTTTGTTTTAAGCGACGCTGCATCAGAACCTGCGCCAGGCTCGGTTAGGCAATATGATGCCAGCTTGTCACCGGTTACCAGTTGGTCACACCACATATCTTTAACTTCACTGGTGCCCCAAGTGGCAATCATCCACGTTGCCATGTTATGTATGGTTAACATAGCTGTAGTCGTGGTACATCCCATTGAAAGCTGCTCGAAGATTATGGAGGAATCGAGCCTAGATAAACCCAGCCCACCTGCACTCTCAGGCGCATACAATCCACAGAAGCCTAATTCACCCGCTTTCTTTATTGCTTCTACTGGGAAGTGATGTTCTCTATCCCACATAGCGGCGTTAGGTGCTAGCTCTTGCTGAGCGAATTGACGGGCGGTGTCTTCAAAGGCTAACTGGTCATCGGTTAATTCAAAATTCATTAGGCATACCCTCAATTGATTTGCTTTTGGACTACAATAACCAATACTTACCCCTTACGTAAACGTAAAGGTAAATTATTATTTAAAAACATTGAGGGTTAACGTAAATATTTTGTGACGAGAAATACTATTTCTCTATAGATTCCAGCACGAAGCAAAAAAAGTTATCCTTTTTAATAATGCACTTTTATCTCGCCGCTGATAAGCTAGGTTGATGTAAGTAAACCTTGTTTGGTCGCCGTGGAATTCAGAATAGCTATAGTAGAAGACAATGCTACTGCTCGAACTGCGCTTCGAGGACATTTGATGTCAATTGCTAACTTATCGGTAAGCAGCTTTGCGTCTGGTGTAGAACTGAAAGCGGCACTTAAAAAGCAAAACTTTGAACTCCTGTTAATGGACTATCACCTAGGTCAAGGCAAAACAGGCGTGGAATGGATCCAGAGTTTAAGAGAGGCAGGCTTTATAAGACCTAGCACAGGCATTATTTTCTTAACGTCTGATCGCTCACCGCAAATTATTGGCCGTATAATGGATTTACAGCCTGACGTTTTGCTTATTAAGCCATACACCATTGCTTCACTAACCCGCCAAATTAACCATTACTTAAGTTATCGAGACTTTGTTAAAAACGTATTGCACGCGCTGGATAACAAACAACTTGACCGAGCAATTAGTGTCGTTAGAGCCAAGATCACCGAAGGCATTCCTCCTCGGCTTGTTGCTGAAATTAGAAAGCTTTATGCGCGTCTTCTTTTCGAGAATGGTGATTTACAACGAGCGTTGAGTATTTATGACGACGTGTTAACCCGCTCTGACAAAGTCCTTTGGGCACAATGGGGAAAAGTAAAGTGCCAGTACGCTTCGGGTCAATGGCCACATTGCAAAAGCCATTTGAGCCAAATGGTTAACTCTAGCTTGGCTCGAGACAAGGCATTTGAATGGCTTGCATCCATATCATTTGAACAAGATTCCTACGATCAAGTAGAAAAATACTTAAATGAAATTAAGTTTAGTGAATTAAGCCTACCGGCTGCAAAGTTAAAAACCATTGCCTATCAAAAGCAGGACAAGGTTGTAGAAGCCATCGATCTCTTACAGAAGAAACGGGCTATGCATCGCAGTGCAAAAGACAGGTTCAATGACTTTACGTTTGAGCTCGCTGAGTTCTATTTGTTTCTTGCAGAAGAGTCGCCTGAAACCAATAGAAAAGAAAGCTTGTCTCAGGCTAGAAAATTAGTAGGCATTGCCGGAAGAAGTCAGGGCGACCCGCAGACTTTACAAAAAAGAGACTACCTTCTGGCTTTCTCGGCTGTCCTGGACGGCGACTTAGAAAAAGCAGTACATTTGCTTGAAAGCGACTACGTCGACAACTACCTTCGCACTGAGCCGTCTATCCTCGTTATTGCCGCAAAAGTACATCACGGTCTTGGAGATGAACGCAAAGCTGGTGAGTTACTCTTGATGGCTAAGCGCAAAAACGCAGAGTTACAAGCTATTTCAGAACAGGTTATGAATGACGAGCTGATTTTTTCGGGTGGAGAAAGGTTAGGTTTAAATCACGAACAGGCCATTTCTATAAACGAGGCCGGCACACAACTCTTTATCGAAGGCTTATTCAACAAGGCAATGAGGCATTTTTATGATGCTTTCCAACTCTCCCCCGATACCGCAGCATTTGGCTTAAACCTTCTTCAGTGCATGATTGAGTCAGACGCAGGTGTTTACCGAAAATTTAACGTCAGACAGCTACTCGACAAGATAATGTCACTCCCCTTGAATGACGTTAACAAGGCCCGTTTGGAACAGCTTACGCTATCTGCTCAAGAACAGGCGCTGTAATGTTTAATTAGCAAATGACTAAAGTAACATCCATAACCTGCGTTATGGATAACAACGCACCGCTTCCAGAACGCCACTGTTTTTCGCTGTTTAGTACATTTTATTGTAAACCAGCGGGCCTTTTATTCTTGTTAGTCTGTTAGCGTTATTTTAGTCGGGTAAGCAAACTCGATGTATCCCAACGGCCGCCACCAAGCTTTTGAACATCTGCATAATATTGATCAACAAGTGCCGTAAGCGCCAAAGTCGAGCCGTTCTTACGCGCTTCATCCAATGCAATGCTTAAGTCTTTACGCATCCAATCAACAGCAAAACCAAAATCAAAGCTGTTATTTAGCATCGTGCTGGCTCTGTTTTCCATCTGCCACGACTGAGCTGCGCCTTTGCTAATAACATCGACAACCGCATTACAATCAAGCCCAGCACGCTGGCCAAAATGTAGTGCTTCAGCCAAGCCTTGTACAATGCCGGCAATACAAATCTGATTCATCATTTTTGCTAGTTGACCGCTGCCACTCTTACCAAGTAGCTGACTGTGTCGTGCATAATGTGCCATTACCGGCTCAACCGTGCTGTATACGTCTTCATCGCCGCCCACCATAACGGTCAGCTGCCCGTTCTCAGCCCCAGCCTGGCCACCAGAAACCGGTGCATCCAAGAAGCAAACTTGCTTATCTTGGCAGCTTTTATATAGTTCTCTGGCAATATCTGCTGATGCAGTCGTATGATCGACCAGCACACTGCCCGTCTTCATCACTGCTAACGCCTGTGTGCCCACATCTCTTACATCATTGTCGTTACCCACACACATAAATACGATGTCAGCGCCTTCACACGCCTGCGCAACGGTATTGCTAGCACTGACTTTAGCGTCGCCAGTGTTATAGGTTGTTAGCCAATCCTGTGCCTTTTGAGAGGTACGATTATAAACAGTGACCGAATAGCCAGCTTTGCTCAAGTGCCCTGCCATAGGATAGCCCATTACACCCAAGCCCAAAAAACTTACTTTCAAATTACTCATACAAAATATACTCTAGATACTTAACAAAGATGGTTGGATTACCTAAGAGTAACAGACTTAACAACAACAAAAATATAGGAAAATAATTTTGGCGCTCTATGAACACGCTATTACGTTGAACAACGGTGAACAAACTACCCTTGAACAATACAAGGGTAAGGTATTACTTATTGTTAATACGGCAAGCAAATGTGGCTTTACTCCTCAATACGAAGGACTAGAGTCGCTCTATAAAAAGTACAACGATAAGGGCTTTGAAATTTTAGGGTTTCCCTGCGATCAGTTCGGACATCAAGAGCCAGGTAGCGACGAAGATATTGCGCAATTTTGTAGCCTTAATTTTGGCGTTTCATTCCCATTATTTAAGAAAACAAATGTAAATGGTCCAGATGCCAATCCGCTCTTTGAGGAATTGAAAAACGAAGCCCCCGGTCTTCTTGGCACAAAACGTATAAAATGGAACTTCACTAAGTTCTTAGTTAATGCTCAAGGCAAGGTGCTAAAACGTTATGCACCTACTGTAAAACCAGAAGCCATTGAAAAAGACATCGCTAAGCTTTTATCAGCGAATTAGTACGCTTTGCAGTTTAGATAGCCGCCGGCATGGCGGCAGTGAACGAGCGTTTTGAAATATACCTAATGCGTTAGTGCTCAATACATCCCGCTAGATTTATTGATCTACATCTATGTAGTTTGTATGTGAATGTGGTAATTTTTTGCCGTCTAAGTGACTTAACTGGGTACTAAAATGAATACCTCTGCACCTAAAAAAGCGCACGATAACCTCAGCGACCAACAACACAAAAACATCGCTTTTTTTAGTACTCGCTCTTATGAACACGCTCTGTTTTCTGAATTGCTGGAAACATTAAACGGTGCTAGTTACAAAACCATCAATGCCACATTTTTTGAGCACCCACTGAACGCTTCAACCGCAGCGAGTTGCAGTGGATTCAGCGATGTTGTTGTATTTGTAAATGACGACATTAATAGGAAAACCATTGAAGTTCTAAAACACTGTGGGGTTAAACATATTGCGCTTCGATGTGCTGGCTTCAACAATGTTGATGTGGATGCAGCAGCAAAGGCAGGTATCACTGTAAGCCGCGTACCCGCTTATAGCCCTGAAACCGTAGCTGAACATACAATTGCGCTAATCCTTACGTTAAACCGAAAAACACATAAAGCATACAACCGAGTACGCGAAGGCAACTTCAATCTTGGAGGATTGATGGGCTTTACGCTTCACGGTAAAACCGTAGGGGTAATTGGCACAGGAAAGATTGGGCAAGCTGTTATTCGCATACTATTGGGGTTTGGATGTCATGTGCTTTGCTTCGATCCGCATCCAAATAGTGATGTAACCGCAATGGGAGCCCATTATGTAACGCTCAATGAACTACTTGAAAAAAGCGTTATTGTTACCCTGCACTGCCCGCTCAACGAACAGAGTCATCATATAATCAATGCGAAGAGTATTGATAAAATGCCTCAAGGCGTCATGCTAATTAATACGTCAAGAGGCGGGCTTGTCGATGACAATGCCATCATTAAAGGGCTTAAGTCGAAAAAAATTGGATATTTAGGGCTAGATGTCTACGAAAGAGAATCCGAACTGTTTTTTAACGATCATTCGCAAGACATAATTCAGGATGATATTTTTCAGCGCTTAACTACGTTTCCGAACGTTTTAATAACGGGCCACCAAGGGTTCTTCACGCTCGAAGCCTTAGAGGAAATCGCAAAAATCACGGTCAATAATATTATGACGGGTGAGAACGCGCTCTAAGGCGTCACTACAACTATCTACGTATTAGCGCGCTCGTAACCCTATGTAGTCCGCCACGTAAATATCCCAACAAACTCTTTTTTACTGGCTTTTTCTATTTCTCTTTTTCTAGAATCAGCTGAAAATATTTTCCTAACCAAAGGTAAGGCGCTTGCCTATGATACTGCCGCTCTAGCGCAAGTAAGTCATCAAATTTGCTGCTTTGATGGGTTATATCTCGCATGTAATCATGGAAACAACGAATGCCTGCTTTTTCGATAATTTTGAAACCCAATGATTCACAATGTTCAACCACGCGGGTTGCACTTAACGGCTGTTTTGGATTCAGTCTAACTTGTTTTTTAACTTTCATCCCTTTCGCGATGTAATCAAAGTTTCCGTAGATAGCATTGGCAAACAAATTCGCATCTTGGTTGAAAAAGCTTAGGCTTAAACGGGACCCTGGCTTCATGTTCTTATACATAAAATCGATAGCATCAAAGGGCGCATCCAGCCACTCTAAAACCGCATGGCAAATCACTAAATCAAAACTGTCTAAATCCTCAATCTGCTGCAAATATTGATGCCTAATTGTAATATTTGGTGCATCTGCAAGTAGTGTCTCAGCTTGTTTAAGTACATCCTTCGACGCGTCAGTTAACACAACAGAATACCCTTTAGAAGCAATATGCGCTGTCATCACACCTGTACCCCCGCCTATTTCAATAGCGCGAACAGGCGTGGTTAAATAAGGCTCGAGAACATCACATAACAAGGTGTGCCTGAGCTTCCCCTTAGTAGTGCCATATATATTGCTTGAGAATTTTTCTGCAATACCATCGAAGATACGATCGTTATTCATATACTAAAGTCATCGCTAAGCAGGATTGTCAATATCAATAAACTCGACAGGCACGTCGAATTGCTGCCCAATGTGCTCTCCTAAGGATTTCACACCGTAGCGTTCAGTAGCATGATGACCAGCAGCAAAAAAAGTTATCCCCATTTCCCTTGCCGTGTGTACAGTTTGTTCAGACACTTCTCCGGTAATAAATGCATCGACGCCCAGTTCAACCGCTTGTTCGATGAACCCTTGTCCACCTCCCGTGCACCAAGCAAGCTTCGATATAGGTTTTGATACAGGCCCCTCAATCAGCACGTCTCTCCCCAGCAACTTCTGTAATTTAACCTGTAACGCTGACCCTTCAATTTCTTCTTCAAAATTTCCGTGCATAACAACGCCAACAGGCTTCACACCGCTCACCGCACTTATATTTTGAATGCCTAATAGCGATGCAAGTTGTCGGTTGTTGCCAAATTCAGGGTGTACATCCAGTGGAAGGTGATAAGCAAACAAATTGATATCATTTGACAGTAGCGCTTGAAGGCGGCGCTTTTTCATGCCCGCAATCACTTGTGACTCACCTTTCCAAAAATAACCATGGTGAACAATTAGCGCATCTGCCTTAGCTTCTATGGCGGCATCAACGAGTGCTTGTGACGCAGTTACACCGGTAACTATCTTCTCAATTTTACTTGCGCCCTCTATCTGTAATCCATTGGGGCAATAATCACTGATCTCGCTAACCCTTAACATTCCATCAAGATAATTTTGTAGTTCTAGGCGGGTAATAGACACAAGTCCTCCGGTTGAAAGTTAGACAAATTGTTCAAAAAACGTTATAAAAAGACGCGAACGTTTAGCATTATACCTGTAATTAGACAATTATGAGTGGTGAGTAGATCCAATTTTAGTTTTGCGACACTTGCTGGCTTGGTCGTTACGCTGGGCGAGTTTTTCTCAGCGTTATAGCAATTACATACGTCGCATAGCGTTCGTCATCTTAACAAAATAAAGAGCAAAAAAGCATGGCAAACTTAGACAAAGACGAAGTGGTAGCAGCATTTACCGAAGCTTATAAAAAGGCGAACGGCAAAGCACCATCTATTGAGAGTAAAAGTGGTTGGTACAGTGTAGATGGCGGTAAGAACGTCCGTTTAGCACAGCTTCAAGAGATGACAGCGTCGTTAGCTTCTGGCTCTTCTGACGCCACGAGTGAAAGCGAAGAGAAAAAAGCGCCAAAGAAAGAGGCAAAAGCCGCAGCGAAACCAGCGAAGAAAAAGGCAGCTTCATCCAAAAAGTCAGGATTTTCGGTAAAGGATTTCTGGGCAGAAAAGCTCAATGCAGAGGCGCCTGGCGCAACCCTTCCTCGATAATTTTGCATAACCTGATTTAATATCTAGTTTAGCTACTGGTGTAAAAACGCAATAAATGTCGCATACCGTAAGTGTCGTTGAGGCACTTATGTTATGTGGCCCCTTCACTATTTATTATGAAAATAATAATAGCTTACCACTCTTTCTCAACTGAGTATTTAACGAGCGCGCTTGAATTATTTGCCTGCTAGCCCTTGGGCTACGAATGGAACTAGGTGCTGGATAACTTCTTTTATATCGACATGCTTGTGAAAGTCAGACTCAGCTATTTCTGTTAGCGCTTGGCTCGACGCCATTGAAAATACAAAACTTCCCATCGCAAAATGCAAGCGCCAGAATAGTTCTTCCTCAGGTAGATCAGGAAGACAACGCCTTATAGCATCGACAAGTGCACGGATACAATCACCATAATCATTCATTAAGAACTTACGCAAATGCCCCTGAGTTTCGTTGTAGCCACGTCCTAGCAACTTAACAAACGTAGAAGTACCCTGCTCTGAAATGGTGTTGAGGTTAAGCATAGGAGGGATCAACGAATACAAGAGTTGCTCAACGCCCTTCGCACCTTCCATAGGTGTCAAAGACGCCAAGCAAGACTCTACCTGCGGCATTAGGTGATCAAAGTACCTTTTAAACACGGCTTGAATTAAATTCTTCTTACTGCCGAAGTGATAGTTCACCGACGCCAAATTCACTTCTGCTCTGGCAGTAATCTCGCGCATGGATGTTTGAGTAAACCCGCTTTGAGAAAATAAGTACTCTGCCGCATCTAATATATCGGTTTTAGTATGCCGTGCCATATTCTTTTTATTATCTTTTTGTAGGTTAAAAATTTAACGTACGTCTGTGTTAACAATCGTTTTATCGGTCCTGAATTATCAACACAGACAAATTGTCGCTATTAAAACCAGTGACGCGCTTTGCTCATTGATTTCATAAACACGCGCTCAACAACATTTGCTGCAGACATCCCCAGTTTCTCTGCTACATTTTTCTTCACAGCATACTTAACACTAAATATTTCGCGTGCGGGATAATGAGAAAGAATATAGTCATCTGAGGTTGTGATGTCGTCAATTAAGCCAAGCGACTTAGCTTTAATACCTGGCCAATACTCGCCTGTGGCGACTTTATCGATGTCCATATCTGGACGCTGGCTTTGAACGAAGTCTTTGAACAGTACATGAATCTCTTCAATTTCTTCTTTAAATTTCGCGCGACCTTCATCGTTGTTCTCACCAAATATGGTTAGAGTACGCTTGAATTCACCAGCGGTGTGTTGTTCAAACTCAATATCATTTTTCTTCAATAGTTTATTGAAGTTAGGCAACTGAGCTAAAACGCCTATGCTGCCAATGTAAGCAAATTGAGACGCCAGTAATTTGTCTGCAACACAAGCCATCATGTAACCACCGCTTGCCGCCACTTTATCTACCGCAATCGTTAGTTTAAGACCCTTTTCCTTGATACGCTGAAGTTGAGACGCTGCAAGTCCATAGCCGTGTACAACACCCCCACCACTTTCAAGTCGAACCAAGACTTCGTCTTCTTTATTCGCTACACATAAGATAGCGGTAATTTCTTCTCGTAAGTGTTCCACTTCATTGGCGTCCATCGAACCTTTAAAGTCGATGACATAAAGACGGGACTTCTCAGACTCTTCGCCCTGTTCTGTGATTTTGGCTTTGTTTTTTGCTTTATTTTTAGCTTTCGCTTCTTTTTTCTGTTCCTTGGCTAATTTCTTTAACGCATTTTTATCTAACAGAACCTGTTTCGCGTAATTTGTAATGTCTTTCAACTGCTCAGAAATAGACACGATCTCAAGTTGCCCTTTCCCATGCTTTTGCTTACTCGCTAAGCCAACAATGGTAGATACAACCACGATAAAAGCGATAACTAGCGTTACTGCCTTGGCAACAAACAAACCGTACTCGTACAAAAACTCCAAACTTCACTCCTAGTAAAATAAAACGGGTAAGCGTCGTTGTTTACCCACAACGTAAATAGCGGCCTTGCTTTGTGAAAAGCAACGCCGCTTTGCTAATTACGTTATAATACCAGTCTCATCTTATTCTGACGATAGGGTAACTTGCTCTATCTTGTTAGCCTCTATCTCCTCGTCAGTAAAGAAGATATCTCTTAGCGTAGGCTGCGTAGAATAAAGCTGAGTTTGGTCTAAGAAATGTTCACTGCCATACTTGCGAGATTGTGAGTAGGTCAGAATACCCCGTCCCTTTGGGCCTTCATCAGTGAAGTTAATAACCATAGCCCAACTGGTGCCATAGTTAATATGGTAGCCCTCAGCTTCTGCACTCATTATGGTGTTACTATTCACAGGCTCGTAGTTATGACGTGGAAGCAACGTACCGTTCCTGTTGCTTATAACGTCAAACACGTTAAAGCCACCTTCAATATTGTGTGCACCAGCCCATGGTAGTTTGATACCAGACGCCGTGCCATCTGGCAGGCTTCGCTCAACAAACTGAACGTCCCCTAGCGGCGCGTCAAATGCGACACCTGCTTGCTCAATAACTTGAGTTGCTCTTGCCAATTGTTCAAGAGTAACGTCATTTTGCATCAAGCCAGAAGGCGTAGTGACTGGTGATTCTAGTGAAAACGGCGTCTCCCACTGTGGCGCTTGGTTAAACTGGAATGCAAATTCTCTAAACACGTGTGCACCAGTACTTGTAAGGTTCATGGTGCCATCCCAATCCTCCAACGCAGCACAGGCTTGTGAAACATCAACGCTATTTCCGTCTACATCTACAGGTGTTGAACCTTGCGCTGCGCATAGCGAAAGCAATGAAGGCAAAATATTCTCTGCTAAATAACTTCTGTTATTAAACAGTAAGCCTTCCACTTCGTCTGGCGTAAAGGTTCCGTCACTTCCCGCTTCGTTTTCAATAAACTGTTGGCCCATTCTTGAGCGTAGTGTTTGTTGATATTCCACGCTACCAAATAGCGGATTGCTTACAACAATTGGTGAGTTTAAATTCGTTAACCAATAGCTGTCGTTCGAGTTTTGAACTGAATCCGTGCCCTCGTACTTAGGCGCTTCTTCGTATGGAACGGGTCCTTCGAAATCAAACTGCGAAATGTTACCCGGTAATACGGTAAAGCCAGCAGCTGCTTTAGTCTGAATAAGTAACGGGTTTGTGGTTAGTTGCTCAATTGCGGTTTCGGTTAGATTCGGCACGGTTGAATCGTCAATGTAGAAGACTTGACCATCATCAGATGCAGCCATTGTATTATTGAAAATAACACCGTCGTAATCTTTAAACGCCTGCTTAAACTCGTCCATGGATGTCGCCATATTCATGGCAAGCCAATGGTCTACAATATCGAAGTTAGGCAGATTTGCGTCTTTTATGGCAAAGGCATTATTACCATTCCAATCAAAGTTACCAGGCACTTCAATCATTGGACCGTAGTTGGTGTAATACGCGGTCTTATTAAGCTTAATGGTTTGCCCTCCACCCACAGCGACATCAATTTGAAGTGGCTTTTCATAGATGGTGCGTCTGTTGCCATCAACCATATGGGTAAGGCCAGATTCATCATTTTCGTCGAGGGTCAGCTGATACACAACAAAATGTTCAGCCGTCGAGAAGGTGTGTGTCCATGCAACGTTTTCGTTAAATCCAATATTTACTGCACCAGGCAATCCCATCAACGAGCCACCTGTTACATTCAAGTGTCCGGGTACTTGAGCATGGAAATTCCAAAAGCGTAGGTTTCCTGTGTGAGGAAAATGCGGATTGCCTAAAACCATACCTTTGCCATTGGTCGTTTTATCGCTGCCTAACCCCCAACCATTAGAGCCCATTTCTTGAGGATTTTTTTCAGGCAGACCTACCGTTGGTGAAATCTTAAAGGTAGAAGCAACGTCACTTGAGGACGCAGCTGGAGTAGGTAGATAACTCTCACCTTCAGGCGCTGCAATAAACATAGGTCCTAAGAAATTAGCGGCCCCAGGTAATAGCGCCACGCCTAATGAGTACGTTAATAGATCCACACTATCAATTTCAGTGACCCATGGTTGGCCAGCACAGCTTTGATCTTGTTCTTCTACAGGAGTTTCAGCTAAGTACCGGTTGTATCCAGCAGTGTAGCCTTGAAACATTGCACGTGAATTAGCAGACAACCGAGGTAAGTTCTCTTCTGCTAACTCTCTAATACCTAGAGTAAGAAAACCGAAATCGTTAATAAGGTGCTCTGAATCACCGCTACCAGGTACAGTATCTGGACCAAAATACTTAGCTCTCTCAGAGTTATACTTAACAATCTGGTCGGCCAGTACGCAAAGGTTATCGCGTGCAAACGCATAACCCACACCGTAAGCCATACTTTCTAGGTTATCGGCTTTCACATGCGGAACGCCATAGGTGGTCCAGGTAACATCCGCGGACAGTGTACCGTCAGGAGAAAATGCTGGAATTGGTGCTGGTGTTGGTTCGGGTGTCGTAGGCGTTGTGGGCGCTGGTTGTTCTACGTTAGAAAAGTCGTTATCGTTATCGCCGCACGCACCGAGAAGTGCAGTGAGTGATAACGCAATAAGCGTCCGTTTAGCGTTAAAGGTGTTGTCAATCATCTCAAATGTTCCCTAATGATAAATGAAAAAGGTCAACCACTCTTACCGCACGCGTCTTCAAAGCGGTGTTAATTACAGCATAAGTAAAACTGATCCGACCTGAATTCACACTACATTAACAAATGAAAACATTCAAACAACATTATAATTTTTCTACAAAAAAGCCGGCAATAACGCCGGCTTTCTTTCTGTAAAATGTAAGCAGTTGTAACGCTGCCCATTGGAGCAAACTACCCTTGGCTAGTTCGCTACAACACTTTCATCAGAAATTGGCAGTACAAGTGCGTCAGACGCAATATAACCCGCCACTTCTTTTTGCATTTCCGTTGTTACCGCTGCGCTCGCCGCAGGGCTTAAGCTAGAAGCATGAGCACCACTATTGAACTGTACAATTCCGCTAATTGGATCTGTACCAGGACCTTGCGTGGTTGTCACTTGCTCTAAGCCAATGGTCGCTGCCAGAGGAAGCTGACCTGACAATGGTAACGCTGTTGAAATTGGAATAACTTGATCCGGAAGGTTCGCGTCGCTGCCATCACCCACTACCGTCATCATATGAACTGGCGTATTGCTACCCAGTGTCTGAGCGTAGTTAGTAGGGTCACCAGCATCCATTACCGTTTGCGCAGCAAAAGCAAACTCTGCAAATACTGCATTTACTTCGGCAGCCTGCTCAGCAGTAAGATTTTCTTCGAAAATCGCTACCGCTGCGCGAAGTTGTTCTTCGCTCACATCAGTGGTTTCATACAGTTGATTTAGCAAGGCAACAAACTCTTCAGAAGCCTGAGACAGCAACAGACCTTTGATAAGAGGACCAAACGCGGCTGACTCAATTAGGAACTGAGCAACACCGCCCCCTGGAGACTCAAGAGAAGCTTGCTTGACAGCAAACATGCCATCAAGTGCTGCTAAATCGCCGCCCATCGACGTGTTTGCCACTGAAGCAAAATTACCACCAGTGATAGCGCCTAGAGACACACCCATAATCGATACACGTGACATATCAAACTTAACATTTTGCGCTGCTGTGGTATCGACAACTGCGTTTAGTCCTAAACGTAGACCAAGTAAATCTGACACGCTTTGGCGTAGATTGTCCCGAGCCGTAGGCAAGCTGGCAAGGTTCATATAGTGAGTTGCGCTAACCGTAGTCGCGTTCAGTTCATCTGTACCGTCGCCATTAAGGTCAAAACCGCGGCTACCGTGTAATGGTTGGTCGATTGCTACTGACGCAATACCTGCTAGAGACAGAGTACCAGTGATGGCAAGCATATCTTCTTTTTGGCTGGTAATACCGTGCGCTAGAATAACCACTGGCCAACCGGCTTCAGGCATGCTGATAGGAAAACCTAAAGCACCTGCAATTGCTGGGTCAGGAATAGTAACCTGAACGTCTAACGTTTCTGTACCCATGTTTCCGCCAGTAGGCTGTGGATATGGGTTGAATTTAGTAATGTTTCTTGCGCTATCTAACATTTCGCCGTTAATACGAACGTCAGCAAGGCCTAGTGAAGAACACATTGCTGCATTAGGACCTGGCTCTGCGTCTGCAAGTAATTCTTGAGGAGCACCAGCTAAAACAATTCCGCTGTCACAAGCTGCCTTCCAGAAATCATTTACTGGAGCAAGTGGGTTCTCTGCACTTGGAACACCCAAGAAATAAGGCAATGCAATATTACCTTCATAACGTTGAGCTGCACAGAAAGGACCGGCTTGCGCTAAAATGCCCGTAGAAACACCAACAGCAAATTCGTTCAGCGCACCCCATTGAGCAGAAAGTTGACCAGACGCCGTACCCGCAAGTCCTGCACAAGTTTCTAACAAGCTGAAATCAGTAGCGTCAATCGCTGCTTGAATGTTATCTGGTAGACCTTGTTTACCCTGCTCTACTGCGCCAGCTACAACAGTAGCGTTTACAAGACCAAGTGCTTCCATGGCATTAGGCGCTGCAGATACATCGCTTACCGTGATTGCAGGTAGTGCAGTTGGAGCGGACGGGTCACCGCCAGCAGCCAGTTGTGCAAAACGGCTAATCATGACCTTCTTGATGGTATCAAGCGAGTTGGCAATAGACTGTGTGGTGAAAGCTGACACGTAAGTAATGTCTTCACGGTCGAAACCCGCACCAAGCACTGGATTAACTAACGAATTAACTAAGCCTTGTAATTGAAGTTGTGCTGCACTTGATAGAGGATTAGTGTCGATGTCTTGTCTTACTGAGTCCCACGTAGTTGAACCCTGAACCGATTTGCCAGAAGAGTCTTTCAAATCAGTGGTCATTACTAACATGTAGCCCTGAGCTGCTTTTAGCGGCTTAAGAGGAACAAAAGTGATTGTGTTGCTATCAGCAAGGCTGAGTACGTAATCAACACCAAAGGTAAGTTGATCGCCAAGCTTACAACCCGCAGAAGGTGTTGTAACCTGCGCGCAGTCAGGATCACTTTGGTCAAGACCTAACGTTGCTTCAAAAAGCAACACGCCAGAAGATAATGTACTTGCATCAAGCGATGTGCCGGCAGGTGTTTCTACATTGATTACAAACGGGTGTTGAGTTGACCAACCGTCTAACACGTTGAGTGCATTTTGCGGGTCAGCAAAATCTGTAGGGTCATCGACCGGAATATTCAGTGTGTAATCAAAGAAACCATCATCGCCTGGAAGCATCAGAAGGTCGTTTGGAATGTTCAAGTTCCCATTAGCTGGGTCAAAAACGATTCGTGAAAATGGTGTTTGGACTTCTGTTTCGGCCTGAATGTCGGAAAGGGTTTCATCGGAGCCACCACAGCCTGCTAGACCCAGCGCAAGGGCCACACTGGAACTTAATACGAGTTTTCTCATCTCTACTCCCTACAAGCATTGTTGTTATTCTGTGTCTAAAACTTAACTCTATTAAAAGTAGCTTGGTCTACCCTGTCTTTACAGGCGTAGATGATAGTTTTAAACATGTTAGACCAGTTGTATCTTCCTCAATCTTATTGACTTTGTTGCAACTTTGCAAAGTTTTGTTAACTACTTTTGTTAACTTTTTTTACGTTTGAAGAAATTTTCATTCATTGTTTTACTTGTGAGTCAGGCTGAGTATGATCTGGTGTTTGATTCTTAATTGGGTCTACAGGCCCCAATCATTGCGATATAAATGAACCTTTTGAAGGAAAATGATGAACGATTACAACGCACCAGCGGATTTATTGCGCGATAAAGTTATTCTTATCACCGGGGCTGGCGATGGAATTGGTGCACAAGCCGCAAAAACGTATGCTGCACATGGCGCTATTTGTATTTTATTAGGCCGCACCGTGTCTAAACTTGAAGCTGTGTACGACGACATTGTCGCAGCAGGTGGACAAGAACCCGCCATTGTTCCTTTAGATATCAAAGGCGCAACGCCCTCTCATTATCAGCAAATGACGCAAACCATTATTGACCAGTTTGGCCGATTAGATGGTGTTCTTCACAATGCGAGTATTTTAGGCCACCTAAGTGCATTTAAAGATATTGATGCGCAAGAATGGCAAGACGTGATGCAAATTAACCTAAATGGTATGGTCTTCATGACACAAGCGCTTATTCCCGCTTTAGAGAAGGCAGAAAGTGCATCGGTAATTTTCACCACCTCTAGCGTAGGCAGAAAAGGTCGCGCATTTTGGGGAACGTACGCCGTATCAAAATTCGCAACAGAAGGCGTTATGCAAACCCTTGCTGATGAATATCGAAATAAGTCACTGCGCTTTAACTGTATTAATCCAGGTGGTACCCGCACACAAATGCGCGCTCAAGCGTTTCCAGCAGAAAACCCTGATACACTAAAAACACCTGAAGATATTATGCCTACGTATCTTTATCTTATGGGCGAAGACAGTAAGGAAACAACCGGACAGTCACTTGATTGCCAACCAAAGTAATTAACGAAAGCAATGTTCCATTAAACAAAAAAACCGCTTAAGCAGCACTTAAGCGGTTTTTTATTTACAGCGCATAAATGGCTAAAGGCCAGTGCCTACTCGCCCATTTTGGCCCATGTATCTCTTAGACCTACAGTGCGGTTAAAGACCGGCTTGTCGTCTGTGCTGTCTTTATCTACACAGAAGTAGCCCGTGCGTTCAAACTGCCATGCTCCTACTTCAGGAACATTGTCTGCCAATCCGGCTTCTACCCAACCGTGTTTTACTTCCAACGAGTCAGGGTTAATCGCATCGGTAAAGTTCTCTTCCGCTGCTGGGTTAGGCACGTTAAACAAGCGATCGTAAAGCCTAAACTCCGCTGCCTGTGCCGTAGCTGCGTCCACCCAATGAATAACACCTTTAACTTTGCGGCCATCAGCCGGATCTTTACCAAGCGTATAAGGGTCATACGTGCAGTAAACGGTAGTGACATTACCATTTTCATCTTTTTCAACGCGATTAGCTTTAACCACGTAGGCGTTGCGAAGACGAACTTCTTTATCAAGCACTAAGCGCTTAAACTTCTTGTTCGCCGACTCTCGGAAGTCTTCTGCTTCTATATACACTTCGCGACTGAAGCCGATGTTACGCGTACCCATACTTTCATCGTTAGGATGATTTGGCGCAACAAGCGTTTCTGTCTGGCCTTCCTCATAATTTTCGATAACGAGCTTTATTGGATCTAGTACGGCCATTGCGCGAGGAGCATTTGCATTTAGGTCGTCGCGTATGCACGCTTCTAGCATGGACATTTCAACCATGTTGTCCATCTTAGTCACACCAATGCGTTTACAAAACTCAACGATTGAACCCGGTGTGTAGCCGCGACGGCGTAAACCTGCAATGGTAGGCATGCGTGGGTCGTCCCAGCCATGTACATGGTTTTCGTCGACTAACTGAATAAGACGACGCTTGCTTAATACCGTATATTCTAGATTAAGACGTGAGAATTCATACTGTCTTGGCGTGCAGTCGATAGAAATGTTTTCGATAACCCAATCATAAAGACGACGGTTATCCTGGAACTCTAGTGTACACAGGGAGTGCGTTATTCCCTCAATGGCGTCTGAGATACAATGTGTAAAATCGTACATTGGATACACGCACCACTTATCACCAGTTTGATGATGGTGAGCATGCTTAACGCGATAAATTACCGGGTCACGCATACACATAAATGGCGATGCCATATCAATTTTCGCACGCAGACTACACTCACCTTCTTTATATTCGCCTGCCGTCATTTTGGCAAACTCACTGAGGTTAGTTTCAACGTCTGTATCGCGATAAGGGCTATTTTGACCAGGCTCTTTAAGTGTGCCACGCATTTCGCGCATAACGTCTTGCGCTGAAAAATCTACATAGGCTAAGCCTTTTTCAATAAGTTCAACGGCGTATGCGTGTAGTTGGTCAAAGTAATTCGATGAATAGCGCGCTTCTCCGTCCCACGTAAATCCAAGCCATTGCACATCTTCCTTAATTGAATTAACGAAGGTAATGTCTTCTTTTGCAGGGTTGGTATCGTCAAAGCGTAAATTGCACGTACCTGTGTAGTCTTGAGCAATACCAAAATTCAAGCAGATAGACTTGGCGTGGCCAATGTGTAAGAAGCCATTCGGCTCTGGTGGAAACCGTGTTTTAATTGCGTCATGTAGACCACTAGACAGGTCTTTATCAATAATCTGACGGATAAAATTGGTCGGACGGTGTTCAGTCTCGGCCATTCGCTTGTTCCCCTTATGCACGTAATATTTCAAAATCTCGCTGAGTATAACACTCTCGCAATTACTTCAACCATGTTTTATTCAAAGAAGCCTGACAAGTGATTGAATTAAGAGCGATCTGCAAATACCTTCTAAAACTAAATGCCGTTATGACTTCCAAAATATAAATAAGCACTAACGAAATCGTAACTTTGCGTGGCATTTGAGCGACTGCGTCTCAAAATGCGCGCGTCATTATAAAAATATGGTAATCTAAATTCGCGACAACAAGGTCGTAGCAGCAAATCATGGTGTTTATGAAAGAAAAAGCAACCTCTTTTGACATTGCCCACTTGGCAGGTGTTTCGCAGTCGACGGTTTCGCGAGCGTTAAATAATAGCCCGCTAGTTAATCAAGAAACTAGAGATCGCGTTCAGCGTATTGCCCGGGAACTCAATTACAAAGTGGATAAAAACGCAAGTAACTTGAGAAAGCAAAAGAGCAGCACAATTGCCCTACTCTTGTTTGAAGATCCTACGTCCGATGATTCGATGATTAATCCGTTCTTCCTAGCGATGCTCGGCAGTATTACTCGCGCGTGTGCGCAAGCAAACTATGATCTGCTTGTGTCCTTCCAAAATTTAGATGATGACTGGCACGCAGAATATGAAGACTCAAATAAGGCTGACGGCATTATTCTATTAGGATATGGCGACTATACTGATTACCAAAACAAAGTCGCGCAACTTGAATCGCAGGGCACCCACTTTGTTCGTTGGGGTGCGCCAGATGAAGCCCACCCAGGGGTTAGTATCGGTTGTGATAACTATCAAGGTGGCCAAAGCATAACGTCACATTTAATTGGCTTGGGTAAAACTTCCTTTGCGTTTATTGGCGACAACGGCGATCACGCCCCTGAATTCAAAGCGCGTTTTAACGGTTATTTTGAAACACTTCATTCTCATGGGCTCGATCAGTCAAGTGTTCAACGCAATGCTATTTCGACTGAGGACGCGGGGTCAGAAGCGGTGAAATCATTGCTGCAAAGTGGCGAACTTCCCCAAGCAATTGTCTGCGCATCAGACCTTATTGCAATGGGCGTGCTTAGAGCGCTGCGCCAGGCAAAAGTGAATGTGCCTGATGATGTAGCCGTGGTTGGCTATGACAATATTGCGGTTTCAGCCTACACCACGCCTTCGCTCACCACTGTTCAGCAAAATACCAAACTGGCGGGAGAGTTATTGGTAAACACCTTATTAAAAGCCATTAACAACGAAGACGTTCAGGATTATTTAATGCCTGCGGATATTATTATTAGGCAGTCATGTGGCAGTGAGTAAGCGTGTGCAAATTACACGCTAGAAACTAAACAAAAAGCCCCGGGCGTTAAACAACCACGGGGCTTTTTTATTGTGCGCTAAACACGTTTTATTGGCGGGCCAACTGATGCTTAATTTGAGCAAGTAATGCGCTGTTACTTACTTGACCTTCGCGCACCCATACCTGAACGCCATTGGGCTTAACCGTTGCGGTTAACGCATCACCGAGTTCTACCGTTTGCGTTTCTCCAGATAATTGTTCCGTCCAGTCGCCCGATTGCATAAAGTCACTAACCTCAAAAGATTGTGCGGCATTACCCTTATTAAGCAATACAAGTGCAGTCTGCTGTGTTTCTGCAGTATCAACAACGCGATAAAACGCCGCTTGATGACCGTCAAGTTCAACGTTGACTTGAACACCGCGCTGCAGTGCTACCGTGTTTTTACGCACATTGGCAATCTTTGTAAGCGCCTGTTGAATAGGATGTGTCTTGGCTTGGTCTAGGCGCTCTTGGCCAACATAGTTACGATTGCCAGCATGTTCCGCCGTACCGCGCATGAAGCCAATTTCAGATCCCATGTATACAACCGGAATGCCTCTTACTGTAAACAACCAGTTATGCGCATTAATAAAGCCTTCATCAGTGGCATTAATGCGCGCCATATCGTGGTTATCGTAGAACGTAGTTAATTCATATGGATTGTTATATGGCCCGTGCGTAAGATGAAGCACCGTTTCTAAGTCAGCAAAATCACTCTCTAGCGGCTTTTCAAATACACTCACCATGGCCTTTTGCATAGGAAAGTCTAATACACTGACGCCCCCATTTTTCGGTAAAGTATGTTGGGCAATGTTGTTCGCCTCATAGTCAAATGCTTCGCCAAACATAAAAAAGTCAGGGTTTTTCTCGCGTATACGATCTGACGCTTCACGCCAAAACGCATGAGGCACATGCCTGATTGTATCTATTCTAAATGCATCAGCACCTTGAGAAATCCAATACAAATAGCTGTTGATGAGATAATCGCGTACAGCGGGGTTTTCGTCATCTAGATTAGAAAGCTTTACTAAATCTGGATAGTTGTGAAAAAAGCTATGAAGCGGGTTTTTTTCAGGGTCAAGCTCTTCAGGCGCCAAGTTTTGATGATCAGCAACCAGATTTCCATCGCTGTCATATATTTCCCCGTAGCCGGGTAAGTCCTTTTCCATGGTGAAGCTCGGTGTGCCATGATTTGCCACAATATCAAACACGGACTTAAGGCCATGCTGACGCATTTTCGCCGTATAGTCACTAACGCTTAAATTGGCGCTAACCAAATGCTCGTCAGCTTTATAGAAATTAGTTGCCCAATAGCCGTGATAACCCGTTTTACCACCGTCTTTAAAGGCACCGCCATAAATAATGGGTTCATCGCCATTAAACGCATAGTCCGGGTTATCGTGGACAGGCGTCATCCATACTGCTGTGAACCCCATTTCTTTAATATAATCGGCGTTGTTTAAGATACCCTGTAAATCACCGCCCATGTAACCCACATAGGCTTTCTTACCTTCAGGGCCTTCTAAGGGCAGTTGCCACGTAGGGTGATCGCCTCCCTGCTCTTCATGATTGTTCGAAGGGTCGCCGTCTACAAAACGATCTGTTACAACAAAGTACACCGCTTCGCTAGCAAATGGCGTAGTGGTACCTACGATAGCGTGGCTGTTTTCTTGTATATCGTTAGATGAAGGAACAGATGTACTCGAGCAGGCTGAGCAAAATAAACCAGCTAACGTTAATGCGATTGTTGTACGATTAAATGACATATTAAGCTCCCTGCGCTTCTTCAATTTCTTGCTTATCGGCCTCGTTCACGAAGAAAACTGAAACCGCACCAATTAACATAGAAACTCCGGCAACAACGATAATGTACTTTGCGTCGTTGTCGAAAACAGAACTTAGAATCCAGCCAGCAGTTAGGCCCGATACAATTTGAGGGGCGGCTACGGTAAAGTTAAAGATACCCATATAAACACCCGTTTTATTTGCAGGTAACGCACCAGCTAACATAGCGTAAGGCATAGCAAGAATAGCAGCCCACGCAATACCTACGCCTACCATAGGGATTAACAGCTTCACTGCCCCCAAAGGTACAGTTACTTCAGTAATCAGTAAGTTTACGTTGATCATCGTTAGGTCTTGGAATAACAAGAAGCTTATGTAGCTCAGGCCACCTAGCGCTAAAGACGAAGCGTAAACCGTTTTGCGACCAAACTTGTCAGCAAGTTTTGCCAAGAAAATAGAAAAAATCGCAGCAAATACCGAATACGCAGCAAATAGAATCCCTACCCAATCACCAGCAGCTCCCTTGGCCATGATGATGGTTTCAGGCACCATCGGGGCTGCAGCAATATAAGCTGGGTCAAACCACTGCTTATCTACATTCCATATATGTTGCGTAATAGCAGGTGTGGTATACACCCACATAATAAAGAGCGCAAACCACGAGAAAAACTGCACGACAGCAAGTTGTTTCATTGTCTTTGGCATATCTTTTACTAACGTGAAAAACTCACTTAAGCGTTGTCCTAGCGGTGCTTTAGGCGCTTTTTCAGTTGCAGGCTGCTCTTCGGTAAGCCCTTTATAGCGGTTGTATTCATCTGGTGCGTATTCTTTGGTACGAACTACCGTCCAAATGACCGTACCAAGCAGTACTGTAGCGCCAATGTAGAAAGCCCAAACAACAGAAGGTGCAACCTCGCCCATTTGTGCCGTATTTTCAAGGCCAATAACATTGGTAAGCACAAATGGCAGTATTGAGCCGATAACTGCGCCTATATTAATCAGTAACGACTGAATCGAATAGCCAACATTCCGTTGTGACGGCGGTACCATGTCTGACACCAATGAGCGAAACGGCTGAAAACATACGTTAAACGACGCGTCCATAAGTGCAACCATTAACGCGCCCATTACCATAGGTGCCAAGAAGGCAACAAATATCGGCGCATTAGGCAGTAAAATCATACCCAATACTGCGGCGATAGCACCAGCAAGGATGAACGGGCGGCGTCGACCTAATCGATTCCACGTTCTATCAGATGCTGAGCCAACAATTGGTTGAACGATTAACCCCATGATTGGCGCGACGAGCCAAAATAGTGATAGCGAGTGAAGGTCTGCCCCTAAGTCTGAAAGGATCCGACTTACGTTTGCGTTTTGCAGTGCAAAACCGAATTGAACACCTAGAAAGCCAAAGCTGACGTTCCATATTTGCCAGAAAGAAAGGCGTGGTTGAGTTGCTTGCATACTTTGCTCTATTTATTGTTTTACTGTAGTTAATACGATTACTGCACAATGAAAACACTAGCAGACATTGCTGGTAAGCTTAAGGTATCCGTCGTCTTAAAAGATATCCCATCGCTAACTCGTGTTAACGTCTGGTGTGTGCTTAGCACCTCTGCATACTTATTTAGAGGCAGGTCCACTGGCTTTTTATTTAAGATGACCAATATTTTATCAGACTGATTAGTATTTGATTTATCTGCACCACTGGCTGAATCGACATTTGCCTCTCGAATATAGGTATAAACCCCATTCTCCGGTGCAAAATGCTTCAACAGGCCTTTAAACTGCAAAGGGTGTGATTTACGCAGTTGAAGTAAGCCCTTCACACGCTGCTGTGCCCAACGCTCATCATCCGTTAAACCGTGCCCGGTAAAAGCGTTTTTGTCATTGTCCGAAGGCCACCCGCCTGGAAAGTCAGAACGAATAATACCGTGGTCTTCACTGCCTTCGTTACCCATTAAAATCTCTGTACCGTAAAAAACTTGTGGAATACCGCGCGTAGTGAGCAATAGCGTCATCGCCATATTCCATTTGTCTTTATCATGACCGAGCTGAGTAAAAATGCGGCTCATATCGTGGTTATCAGGAAAGATGACCAAATTATTCGGGTCGCCGTACAAAAAGTCAGTAGCTAAGGTTTCGTATACAGAGATGAAGCCAGAATTCCAGCTTTCGTCATTGCTCAACGCTTCAACGACTGCGGCTTGAAGCGAGAAATCCATAACCGATGGTAGAGCGCTATCGTAATCATCGTGGCGGTGGCTACCCGCCTGCCAATATGCCGTGATTGCGGGGTTAACTGACCACTCTTCCCCTACTATATTGAAATTCGGGTACTCGTCCATTATGCGGTTTGTCCATTGGCTCAAAAACGCCTTATCAGGATAGGAGTACGTATCCACACGTATTCCACTTAGCCCAGCGCTTTCAACCCACCAAATCGCGTTTTGAATAAGGTAGTTCGCTAAATGCGGATTGCGCTGATTTAAGTCCGGCATGGTTGGCACAAACCAACCATCGCTAAACCCTTTTATATCGCTTGCTATGGCGTGAGGGTCGTGAAGAGCTTCACGCTTGTGGGTTGTCCCTACAAATTTACCGTTGTTATTAATCCAGTCGTGTGACGGCGTATCTTTCATCCATAAATGATTACTGCCTATATGGTTAAGTACCATATCCATTATGATGCCAAGACCCTTTGATTTAGCTTCAGTACTTAACGCAATAAAATCGTCATTGGAACCAAATCTAGGGTCTATTTTGTAGTAATCCGTGGTGGAATAACCATGATAACTGTATTTATCCATGGCATTTTCGAGCATAGGCATTGTCCATATTTGAGTAAAGCCCATATCCTGAATGTAATTGAGGTTATCAACAATACCTTGAATGTCACCACCGTGGCGACCACCTTTGAATGAACGGTCTGCGGGATCGCCATAACCCTTAACATTATCATTTTCCACATTACCATTGGCATATCTGTCGGGGGCAATAAGATAAATAGCATCTTGAGGCCCAAAGCCTTCGCGCGAGGCTGAGCCTTGTGCTCTTTTTCTCAGCGTGTAAGTTAAATCACGGGTCGTACCATCGCTGTCACTAAGCCTGATAACTAGTTCCTGGGCACTAACATTCGACGTGTCTAGCGTTACGAATAGATAGTTTTCACTATCAAGGGCTTGGCTATGCTTAACTCTTACATCGCCTTTCGCTATTGAAACGGTGTCATCGGCAACATCATCACCATAAAGCATCAGTTCTACATTACTGTTTTGCATACCAACCCACCAATTCGGGGGGGAAACATCAATGCCACTGTTTGCAGATGATTGAACTGAGAATAAAGGGAAGGTAGTGATACAGCTGAGGAGAAGCGGAATTGCGCGCTTTTGGATTTTTTTATTACCACTGTCATTAGTTACACGATTACGTTTTGGCACATCAACCCCATGTTAAAAATACGTTAAGTACAAGATGGTGATGAGATACTACCTTGCCCGTCCGATCTGACCAATGCTCTGCATACGTATTCACGAAACACCATGTAAAAAAACATGGTGTTTCGCGTTAACTCAGCAGCATGTGATAAAACCTAATTAGAAGGCGAATACTTTAGTCTCAAGCCCTTCCAATGAGAACGAAGCGTTGTAGTTAATGCCCTCTTTTTCCAGCGTTATGCCTTCATGAGAAAGCATAGGCGCTAGCGTGATCCGATCGCTATCTTTACCTAAAACATTTGAAGGAACAACAAGCTTCATTGCACCTGTAGGCTTATCGTTAAAATTAGCCACAACCACAAATCCGTGCTCACCTTGCGCGCGCACAAAAGCAAATTGCTGCTCAGTATAGGCTGAATCTTTCACATCAAGATTGAGTGCGTGCAGGCTTTGATATTCACCTGTAACTGCAGGGTTTGTGGCAGCAATAGCCATCACGTCTTGGTAAAATTGGTGAAGTGCTTTTTCATCTTCGGTAGATTTCCCTGCATCAAACTTACCGTCGTTCATAAAACGCTGATGGGCAGGAACACCTACATAATCGAAAATTGACGTACGTGTTGGATCTCCAAAACCAGTCTCTTCGCTACCGTCTTCACCCACATCCTGACCAAAGTACAACAACGTAGGCGAACTGCTAATAAGCGCACTCACTGCAAGCGCGGGTTTACCTTTCTGAGCACTACCGGCAAAGTCGGGGCTGGCTATACGTTGTTCGTCGTGATTTTCTAAAAAATGAAGCATATGCGGGGCGATATCATTGATTTCATCATGAATAGTAACCAGTTTGCTTACTTCTCCACTCCCCTGCATAATCGTTTTTAATGTGTCGTAGAAACCCACCTTGTCGTAAAGGTAGTCCATTTTGCCTTGGTGGATATACTCGCGATACTTATCTGGTTGATAAACTTCCGCTAGCAAGAACGCATTAGGTGCCTTTTGTTTAATACTGCTATTTAGAAACGACCAAAACTCGACAGGCACCATTTCGGCCATATCGTAGCGGAAACCGTCGACACCTTTATCTATCCAATAATGTGCAATATCTCTGAATTTATACCACGAATCTGGTACGTCTTTTCCTTGCCAAAATGCGGCATGTTCTTCAAAAGACTTATCACTGTACTCTTCAGGTAAAACTGGAAAGTCGTAAGTGCCGTCAGGCTTCACGCCATAGTTCACTTTTACGGTCTCATACCAGTCGTTTATATCCGGTTTCGAAGCTCTAGCACCGTTGCCTGTCCATTTTGCTGGAAACTCTTCGAACTTACCGTCAGATAGTGGATGCTTTTCACCACCTAGAGGTTGATAGTTATCAGCTGTGGGCACTTGAAACGCTTCACCTACTACATAGTAAAAGTTGTTATCACGGGCGTATTCAACAGACGTGTCATCGTGCGCGCCGAAATCACTTACACCTTCAGGTGCAGAAAGTGAATGGTAATCACGGGCGACATGATTAGGCACGATATCGATAATAACCTTCATTCCCGCTGCGTGAGTCCTGGCAATTAGCGCTTCAAATTCTTCTAAACGCTTGGCTGGATCATCGGCTAGGTCTGGATTAACGTTGTAGTAATCTTTAACTGCGTAGGGAGAGCCCGCTCTGCCTTTCACTACGTCTGGGTCGTCGTTTGAAATACCAAAATCAGTGTAGTCATTAATCACCGCATGGTGCGGCACACCGGTATACCAGATATGACTGGTTCCCAAGGATTTTATGGCCTTTAGCGCTTCGGGAGTAAAATCACTAAACTTACCTACCCCATTGTGCTCAATTGTGCCCCAAGGCTGGTTATTTGTATTCGTGTTTCCAAACAAGCGAGTAAAAACTTGATAAACAACAGGTTTACCTTGCCTTTCAGCCGAATCGTTTAGCGTCGAACTTTCGCCGCTTTGACCAAATGGTTTCAGGCTAGCGTCTTTGGTCACCGGTTTTTGATTATTCACTGGAGAGGTCGGCCCTGTACACGCTGTTATTCCAATTGACAGCATAGCAATTGACAAGGGTTTAAGACAAAAACGAAATTGGAAATTTGGCATGGTAATCATTGTGATAAACGTAAATTATGCCAACAGGATACGCGTTAACTGGATGTTAAAAAACATGCATACGTATTCAAACATAAAAAAACCGCCTGACGAGGCGGCTTAGTATTACAGATAGCATGGTGTCATGCTGCATGGGCTATGCGAAGCGGTTTTCGAGTATGCTCAATAGTGGGAACGGCCACATCGCCAATAGCTTGTAACGCACTATTTAGTTCTGAGTGAATCTTTCTGTGAAAACCTTTTAATGGTTTTGCTAATTCTGTTGCCAAAACAGTTGGTGAGACTCTATAAGGTACACGCTTACCATTGAACTCTATTGCTTCGCCAACTGAATTAAAATGAATACCAAAAGCCTTCATTCTTCTCGCTAACTTAGGTTCCATTAAAACGTAGGCATGTTTTACATTTAAATGCTGGCAGATACTCGTTGCCATTAAATAAAGCGCAATTGAAAGGTATGGAAAGTGCTCAACATTGAACGTTAGATTCTTTTTTTGTTTTACCTTTTCAAGCTTTTCAGCGGGAAGAATTTTTGAGCGCATTTGACGAACCCTGAATTCCCTTGGTATTGCTAATCGTGAGATTTCACAAACGCTAGCAGGGTCACAACTGGAAGGAAGTAGTTCATTTTTCTCAAAGGCTTCAGCAAATTTTTCTTCCAATGGAAGTGCCAAGCCATCTTCCGTCGGCAAGACCAACCTTATCGTGCCTGCACACTCTCCTGTTGGCAAATGCTTGATGTAGCAATTGATCGCGCGATCATCAAACTTATCTTTTTCTAATTCAGTGGCATTTTTCTGCTCGAAGTTCATTTCTTCACAATACACTTTGTGTCGCGTTTTATAACTCACCTGCTTTTCACTTTCTTCGTTAGCAATCACAAGTTCGTAACGACTAAAGAAGAAATTAGAAATACTCTCTTCGAGTGAGAAACGACTAGGGAGTACCCTAGAAAATGTTTGTGGTAGTCGACTCAGTTTGTTAGACACGGCGCCATTAAACGCTCGAACTGCGCTCATTGTTCTCATCTTCAACGCAAAGCTCCCCTGATTTAATTTATTATTAGGCTTGTGGGTAACTTCCTGTTCGCAACGACAGCCTTAGTTATTTAATTACTATTTAATCTTAGATTTGTTATTCGTATCTCTACTTTGTCTGATAAGTTCATCCCCACTTTCGTAATCAGACTTTGACAGACGGTCATACAGCAAAACATTTGCCGTGGCCGCTAAATTCATGCATGAAAAAGTAGGAACGTAGACAACATGATCGCACCAAGACAAAACGTCTTCGCCAATACTGCCATCTTCAGGACCTAGCAAGTAAAACGCATTGCTCGGGTGCTCAAACAAAGGTAGTGGTGTAGCACCCTCTACCAGTTCAACCGCTACGACTGACGCACCTTCAGGCACTACTTCTTTTAAGTCGTCGACCCCAATGGTCGGAATGACTTTATGAAACGCTTTCGTATCCGCATTAAAATCTTTAGCAAATCGATAGCGCTGACCAGTATAAAAAACGCTGGCCACACCATAACAACCTGCAGCTCGCAATATAGAAGCAACATTTACGGGATTTTTCGGGTTTATTAACCCAATTGACATTTTCTGATTCGCAATTCGCACGTTTGTATTTATTTTATTTTTTATTCAGCATTTGATATTGCCACGTTCTTTCTCACGCTTCTAGACAGGTTAGCGTAAACTAACCTTAAGTATGATTTAATTTATCAAAAAAGCGGCAGACACAAAACTCGCGATTCAACTATGCCAATAAGCACTTCTGCTAATGAGCATTGGTCTCCTCTTGTTATCGAGAAGCACGTGATGCTGCAAAGCGTGGTCGATTATAATTTCTATATTTTAATAACGTGTGACAGTTTGGTCTATTTACTCAATCCCTTTTTTAAGAAGGATTTAATGCTGAGATAAATGAACCATCTAAAATCTTCGCATCGTTTAAAAAAAACAGCGTTTATTGCCACCTGTTCAGCAAGATGCAGACCAGTTTAATGAAAATATTGCACATTACCTGCAAAGTTTACATAAGAATGCTTCATAAACTCGATAAAATTCACTTTTTTCAAAATGTTACTAAAATAGGAAAAATGGAAACTTATGTTCAAACGGGAAGTCAGCAGCGCTAGTTATAAGCGATGTAAGGGAAATAGCGTTGCTAAATTCACCAATTCACGATGTGTAAGACTGGTACTAGAAGTAAGAATTAGTAGCTTAAGCTTAAACTGTTGCCAAATTGAAACAGATTAAGTTGCTGAAAATTAATGTTTTAATTGAGATAAAAAAAAGCTTGGAAAAAAAACCAAGCTCTATAAGCCTTTTGTTGCGATTTGCATACAGGCTTTGTACAGAAAGAAGAAATTAGTCTGGTAGCTATGCGCTTTTGCGCTGTCTTTCCACTGAATTCTCATAGCAATGTTTAAGATAGCGTCTTGCCATGCGCCGCCCTTGACCATAGCCTCGCAATAACTTCTTCTTATCCATAGTTAAACGCTTAACGCAAAAAGCTTCATCAGGCGCTATCACACGGATTGTGCAATCGTCGGGTGGATTATTGAGAAAAGCTAACGTTTCGTTATAAATGGCTGCACGCTGCAACATCTTATCGAGTAGCGCAGGCTGGTTGCCATACATCTTTTGCATTAGCCAAACAGACTTTACTTCTGGTTTTGTAAAACCTAACGGTTGAGAAAGAATAACCGTGATATCCTTCGCACCCATTTTGTATGCTTGAATAGCAGGTATTGCATCTGCCACTCCCCCGTCCAAGTATCGCGTACCGTTTATTGAAATTTCGTCTCGGTATGCAGTTGGCAACGCACAGGAAGCTACCATTAAATCATCAACATTATCTTTGGTGGCTTGTATATATTCACATTCACCTGACTCTGCATTAGTAATCCCAACATACAGTGGCATGCTGCTTTTTTCACCTGGTGCAGGAATATTCATGGACTGTTTAGAGTGATGCCATAGCCAATGGACATCTGTCATGTGCCCACCTTTTATGAAACGAAGCGGGCTAAAAAACTCCCTCTTTGTGGCGTATTGCGTGATGATGGTTTTACTAAGCCCATGCATTTTCGATACGTAGGTTGAAAGATTAGTTGCGCCAGCTGAAACACCAATCGCGAAGTCGAACGAATGGTAGTCATGCTCCATGAATTTGTCTAACACGCCTGCTGCAAAAACTCCGCGCATAGCGCCACCTTCAACAACAAGTGCACGTTTCATTTTCATCTCCTTTTGAATAAATTCAACCACTCTGGTACGACCACTATTTTCTTGGTGATACTACTAGAGAATCAAGAGATATGCCAAAAACAAAAAACCGCGAACTGAAGTGACCCCATTAAGTTGGACTCATTTCTAAGCGGCAACCAAGGCCTGATTTCGATATTGTATCGGACTCAGGCCTTTTAGTTTTAGCTTAA
>NZ_QJJN01000006.1:0-309916 GCF_003201515.1 Alteromonas sp. I10 | reverse complement strand
TACCAGTTTTTCCTGGCAGCCATAGCGATACGGTACCACCTGACTCCATTCCGAACTCAGAAGTGAAACGTATTAGCGCCGATGGTAGTGTGGGGTTTCCCCATGTGAGAGTAGGACACTGCCAGGTCCCAATTAAAGAAACCCGCCTAACGGCGGGTTTTTTGCTTTATATAGAAGCTATAGCATTTTATGTATGCGAGCTCACAGAATTTAGTAAGGTTGAGAGTTCTCAGCTTTACGCAGTAATTGCTACTGCAAACCAGTTTTTCCTGGCAGCCATAGCGATACGGTACCACCTAATTCCATTCCGAACTTAGAAGTGAAACGTATTAGCGCCGATGGTAGTGTGGGGTTTCCCCATGTGAGAGTAGGACACTGCCAGGTCCCAATAAGAAGAACCCGCCTAACGGCGGGTTTTTTGCGTCTGGAAGAAACAAAAAATGGGGTCAGAGTACATTAATCCCCAATCTTCCCCCCTTCAAAACATCAAAAAGGGGTCAGAGTACATTAATACTTCTAATACTCCTCGAAATCAAAACAGCCCTTAACGAAATGCTCGAGAAATGAAAATGTACTCTGACCCCCAATTATGGGCAGAAAGCCTTTACTCCCTTATCATAAAGAGGCCGAGGGACAAGTCAGCTTGAATATAGAATAATGGGGTCAGTGTACTTTTTTGAATGAATGATCTTAACAGCGTAACAACACAGCCTAGCGTCGTTGTTTGCAGTGCAGAAATGTACTCTGACCCCATTTCTTTAAAAGTGGTAGGCGTAGGATAGGTTCAGGAAGTCTAATCCGGGGTTGTCATTGTTGAAGCCGCCGTTTGAAAAGTGCATATAGCGCAGTGCGACATGTTGTTTCTTATCGATCTCTACAAACACACCTAATCTGTCTTCGAACTGATAGTTAGATCCAATATCTTTACCAGCGACTTTCTGATTACCTATGTAACTCGCTCCTATCCCCGCTTCTATATATACGGGATATTTGTCATACAGCGTTGAAACCTGTTTCATAAATACAGGAGTTAATGACGCGCCGTAGCTTGTACTATGCGTATCGTTTTCACCATACTCCCACACTACGGCACTCACTTCCCAGTATAGCTTTAGGTCGCCAAACCAATCAGTAGTAAGCGTTTGTTCAAGTGGCCTGTACGCGAAGCGCATACCATCGATATCGTCAAAGCCGTGCATATAATCTACACTCACAGTTTGTTTCGCTTGTACGCTACTTGCAGTGAAAATAATGAAAAAAGAAAATAGAAGTAGTGATGCCTGTTTCATAATTGCTCCTTGATCTGATAATCAACAAGCAAAATTTTTTCCAATTAAAAATTATTGTAATTTCAAAGAGATAATAAAAACTAAATGCCGAACTATTTCACGCGAGTAGTGTAATTTACTGACACTGTTGAAGTTTTTACAAAGGTGTCCAGCGTGTATCTGCACTTACATGTTGCTCTTCCATCAGACGCTCGATCAGTTGCTTTGTATCTTCAATACCATACTTCGCTTTAATTTTATTTATGCTTTCAGATTCTGAAAGTATGAATGTATTGAGCTCGGCAATGATCTCGGGGTGTTTTAAGGTTGATAGCGAAAATGAGACAACGTTGTGTGGCAGGGTTAAATCAGCGGCAAATGGTCCCATTTGCGGAAAGCGACGAGCAACGTTTTTAGCGGCATTATATTCCACATCTAAAGCATCTACTTTATCGCTCTGTAGAAGATTAAGCCCATCATAAATACTGTTTACGCCTGTTACCTTAACGGTACCGTTCTTAATTTGCTGTTCCCACTTTACAGGGGAAAATCCGTCTGGCGTGGCAAGTTTTTTTATATGAGTAATTCCTTTACCAAGGTTATCTGTTTTAACCAAAGTCACGGCGAATGTTTCTGCCAGAGGTTCAGAATATACTTTGTTAAGGCTATGGGTTATTTGATCATACCATCTGGCGTTATCAGGAAAGACAAAGTCTACATTGCCTTTTTTCAATTCTATTTGAAGGCGTTTAACTGGCATGCTCAAGTATACAAAGCGATGTCCGCTTTGCTTTGAGAATGCTTCAAGAATAGCCCAACCCAACCCCTTTTCATGATCCGATGAAAAGTTGTAATACGGATAATATTCAATATTTTGAGCGCCTACGATATAGGTGTCGGCTGAAACAAAAGGGCTTGAAAGTGTGCATGCAACTGGTAGTACAACCATTTGCACAAAGCGACGAATACTATTTCCAAACCTCTTCAATTTTCAATCCTTGTTCTATCAAAAGCTTCTGAGACAACTGCTCGAAAGGGGTTATTCCGTATTTTGTTTTTATACTATCAATTAATTCTGGATTTGAGGATATGAACTTATTAAGTTCACTAATAATGTCTTGATGATAAAGCGTAGATAGGGAAAAAGGAATTTCATTATGTGGAAGCGTCAAATCTAAAGTAAATGCGTCTTGCTCATATGATAGAGGAGCAGATCGCTGGCTAACGAAATACTCTAAATCTAACCCGTCTACACGTTCTTGGTACAAAAGCGCCAAGCCTTGTTGAATATCCGTAACCCAAGTTATTTGGGTACGTTGAGTGTCTATTCTTTCTTGCCAATTTACCGGTGTGAAGCCTAACGGCATGGCGAGGTTTTTAATCTTTTCGATGCCTTTCCCAGCGTTCTGTCGTTTTACAATTGTCCCCGTTACTGCGCTGGTTAATGGGAGGGAAAAGTACTTGTCATTTGAAGTGGTAATGCTGTTATACCAGCCTCTATTATCAGGGTATACAAAGTCAACATTACCTTTAACTAACTCGAGTTGAAGCCGTCTTATAGGCAAGCTTAAATACACAAACTCGTGTCCCGAAGCTTCAGAAAAAGCTTCTAAAATTGACCAGGCAACCCCTTTATCTGTTGATGATGCAAAATCGTAATGGGGGAAATAAGCTAAGTTTTGTGCGCCAATCACATATTTATCTGCATAAATATTAAGGCTAAACAAACAGCCAATGAAAAGCCCAATACATCGCATCATTCTAAACTCCAAAATGACTACAGCAATTTACAATATACAAATAAATTATCTTTGAAGCATTTCCTTGAGAGGAAGTTTTTTAATACAAAAATAAATCGCATAGCTATACACCATAATTTATCGTTTTGCGGGTGTAAAATACTCAGTGAAAATCTCTTGAACTTAATGACAGCTTTTCGAGCCACGGCGTCCGATCAATAAGCTTACCTGCGATGATATGAATAACTCCCTCTTTGGAGCGTTCAATAATACCATTTACCTGTAACAGTTTAGCTTTTAAGAATGTTTGTTGCTGAGCACGAGCGGTAGCTTGCCACACCACAACGTTCATATTGCCTATATCATCTTCTAAAGTTAGAAAGGTAACGCCTGCGGCTGTACCCGGGGCCTGTCGACCTGTTACTGCGCCAAGCACTTTTACAACTGATTTATTTGTCTTGTCTTTAAGTGAATTAGACCAGCTTATGTCTTTAAGCTTATGCCGCTTCTTGAGTAAAGAAATAGGGTGGTTATTTACCGATAAGCCGGTTGAGGCATAGTCTTCAAGTAAGTTTTCTGCCTCGGTCGGTGCAGCACCCAGTGGTGTGGCATTTTTATCTGCATAAAAATCGTCAGTATCAAACAGTGGTAAACGCGTTTGAGTATCCATAATTCGCCAGCGAGTTTCATATCGATTGCCTGAAATCGTGCGAAGGGCATCGGCGCTGGCCAGTGCCTCTAGTTCGTGACTTTTAAGCGATAGCTGCTGTAATTGTTCAACATTGGTGTAGCTTTTGTCTGAACGGTTTTCCACGATAAGCTGAGACGATGCTTCACTTAAGCCTTTAATAAGCTTAAGACCAAGCTGAATGTATTTTTCTTGGCCTTGTACCACCAAAGAATGCTCAACGTCAGACTGGTTAACACAGGGCGCTTCTACCCGTATGTGATGACGCTTAGCGTCTTGAACTAACTGAGACGGAGAATAAAACCCCATGGGCCAGCTATTTAATAGCGCTACGTAAAACTCAACGGGAAAGTAAAACTTCAACCAGCAAGATACATAAGCTAATACTGCAAAAGATGCTGAGTGCGATTCAGGAAAGCCGTAACCTGCAAAGCCTTTTATTTGTTCAAATAAGTTGTGGGCGAACGTACTGTCATAGCCTTTATCCGTCATCCCCTTAATGAGCTTGTCTCTGAATTCAAAAATTCTACCGTCTTTTTTCCAGCTCGCCATGGCGCGACGCAGTTGATCGGCTTCTCCGCCACTGAAGCCAGCTGCAACCATGGCAAGCTGAATCACTTGCTCTTGGAAGATAGGCACGCCCATGGTTCGAGACAGAACTTTCTCCACATCTTTAGATGGGTAGCTAATGGTTTCGTTGCCGTGTCGGCGTATCAAATAAGGGTGGACCATATCACCCTGAATCGGACCTGGCCGTACAATGGCTATTTGTACGACCAAATCGTAATAGCGACGAGGTTTGAGCCTTGGCAGCATAGACATCTGAGCCCGTGATTCTATTTGAAAAACGCCTACCGTATCGGCCCGACAAATCATATCGAAAACCTGTTTGTCATCTCCGAGCTTAGTAATGAACGGAATACTGGTTTCAACAGGGTATTGTTTATTGATAAGAGAGAATGCACGACGTATAGCGCTCAACATCCCAAGCGCCAGTACATCCACTTTTAAAAGGCCTAAGGTTTCAATGTCGTCCTTATCCCACTGAATAATAGTACGCTCTTCCATCGCGGCGTTCTCAACAGGAACAAGATCGTAGAGCGGCCCTGCGCTAATAACAAAACCGCCTACATGTTGCGACAAATGTCGGGGCGTGCCCAGTAAAGCTTCGGTAAGGGTAATTAACTGCTGCACCCTAGGCTCTTCAGGGTTTAGCCCAAGCCCCGCCAGCTGAGATTTCCACGGAATAACGCTGTCTCGGCGATTAATCTGCTTTACCACAAAATCAAGCTGTGATTCGCTAAAGCCCAGCGCCTTGCCCACATCTTTAAAAGCCGACTTAAAGCGATAGCAAATAACCGTAGCCGCGATAGCGGTTCTTTCCCGGCCGTACTTTTGATAAATGTATTGGATGACCTCTTCACGGCGTTGATGCTCAAAATCCACATCAATATCTGGCGGTTCGTTACGCTCTTTGGAAATAAAGCGCTCGAACAGCACACTTATTTGCCTTGGGTCTACTGCGGTTATTTCCAAGCAATAGCACACTACCGAGTTGGCCGCAGAGCCGCGCCCTTGATACAAAATACGTTGTCGCTTGGCAAACTGAACAATGTCGTAAATGGTTAAAAAGAAATACTCATACTCTTGCTCGGCAATAAGCGTAAGTTCTTTTTCTATGGTTTGGCGAATATCAGGGGTTATACCTTCAGGAAAGCGCACTTTTATGCCGGCCTCTACACGTTCCCGCAAATACGAAGTGGGCGTATACCCTTCAGGTACAAGCTCTGCAGGATAGTGGTAGCGCAGCTCTTCTAAAGAAAATGTGAAAGCGTGAGCAAGGGCATTGGTATTGGCAATCCATTTCTCAGGGTAAAGCTTTTTAATTTTTTGTACGGTTCGCAGACTACGCTCTGCATTACTCAACGCATCCCGACCTATTTTGTCTACACTGGTATGCACGTTAGTAGCATGCAATACATGTTGAAGCGGTAGTCTGTCAGCGTGATGCATGAGTACACCTGTACAGGCAATAACAGGAAAAGGATAAGCAGACTGCAGATGATTGTAATGCGCAAACCTGTGGTGATCTCGTCCGTCTAATAGGCGCTGAGCGCCAATATAAGCATCAATGCTCGGGTGTTTTTGCAGCCATTCAGCCCAATGCTTGTCTTTAGCTTCTTTGCCACTTGGTAGCCAAATGAATTTGCAATGGCGAATGGTACGCAAGTCCCACTCGGCTAGTTGGTATTCACCTTTCTCAGAGCGACGCCTCGCGTTAGTAATAATTCGGCATAGTTCGCTATAGGCCGCTTTGTTCGGGCACAACAGCACAAAAGATAAAGTGTCATCAAATACAAAGTAACTACCCACAATAAGCGTAATTGGTAGGCCCTGATGCTTAATTTCGTCGAAAGCCCGTACCACTCCCGCTACTGAGCATTCATCGGTAATGGCAAGTGCGTCGTAACCAAGGAAAGAAGCCGTGGTAACAAGCTCTGCGGGGGAAGAGGCACCGCAAAGAAAACTATAATTGCTTTGGCAAAAGAGCTCACTGTATTTCATGATATTGCCTTTACCTTTTTCTTTAACCGCATACCGCTAGCAAAAAAGGCCCTGCACCCACCAGCAGTTCTCTTCATCTTTAAACACTAAAAGCCTTACGCATTGCTCAGTTTGGGCGATGAAATAATCACGCTTTGTTGGGCTGTCATGCCACCACTCGCTATGTAATCGCACGGGGCCAAAGCAAATTTGGGTAGCCTGAATAAGCGGTTTAGGTACATCAAAAGTGAAGGTGGGCGTAATGTCACTGCTATAAGCATAATTACGGGTGCAGTTACCGACGCTCGACTCCGTCACCGTCATATATTCAAACTGATGGCTGTCGGCAGCGCGAGGTTGAAACGTACTGTTATCGCCTAGCTTCGCGTTTAAGCGCCCAATTAATTGCTTTTGTGCAATATCGTTAAATCTGTCGCTAAAAAAGTCGCCATTCTGCGTATCCATTTCTTCAAATTGCTGACAGGTAAGCGCAATGGCTGTGGCTGGTTCAGGTAGCTCTAGATTCTCAGTTTTAAGACTAAACAAGGGCAGCCAACTTTGTACTGAAGACTGAGGCAGTGCCGAACGTATATTAATATCCATTACAGGTGCTTCTCTGAAATGAATATGTACACTGATGCTGGATGTATATAAGTTTCTTGCCCGTAAATAGTGAGACAAATGCTCAAACTGCTGGGTGACAAAAGGGGTTAGATGCTGTGTGTTTTCAATATCAAAAGGCAATAGGATAAAGTTATCGAAGTGCTCCAAAGGCCTAAATAACGTAACGCGTGGAAAGGTTTCTCCCCTTAACGCAGTAAGATACATAATAGTGTTATTGTCAAAGCGCCGACCCAGTTCTTGTACCGGCATGGCAAGCAACTGTTGTACGCAGGAAACGCCCACCCTTGCCAAAGAGTCAATGACTTTGGGAGATAGAGCCGTAATAGAAAGCGGGCACGCACTTAGCGCTTTTTTTATGTCATCGGATGTATGTAAGTAGGTATTAAATTTATGAAGCGCTAATACTTTTGCGGCCTCAATTGTCCATGCGCTAGCAAAATGATAACGAATATCTGCTTCAGCCAGAGCTTGAGTTAAGGTTTTCCACAGTGGCGTATGGCCGCCATAGTAATGAGTTAGGTTATCTAGCCTTACTGCCAGACCGCTGACACTATTCGAGTGAATGTGGTTGTCTAATACGATGTCAGAAGCCAGTGGGTAAAGCCGATGGGCTAACTGCGTCAGCATATGCTTTTCGGCTTCTTCACTGAAAGGCAGAATATGTACGTAAGGGCATAGCGCCGCCGCTTGAGCTAGCCCATGCCCAATTTCAATACCTTCTTTTCTCGCAATATCATTACACTGCGTAATTTTGTTTGTTTTACTGTAGTACACCGCAACGGGGGTATTCGACGCTAACGATGAATACTGGTTGTTAGTTTCGTGTTTCGGCAATTGGCTATGTGCACGTTTACTTCTAGCCGCTTTGATGTGGCTGTCTAAAGTTAGTTGGTAGCAGTAAATATAAGCCCACAGCATCATTAGCTCACAGAGTGTAATGCCTGATCGGAAAGCGTGTTGTGTGCCATGGCCCATTTAATAGCCTGATTGTCGGGTGTCCACCGATGGGAAATAACAATGTTATCTTTGGGCCACCCATGACGCTGCTTGCGTATGTTCACCGCCAAAGCATGGGGATTGCCTTTTAGCGCAATATCCAACGTGATGGGTAATGCACTGTCGCTTTCATTCGACAGGTTGGCTTGTGAATCACTTAAGCTGGCCTTTGGGTAACCTAACTGTGAGGCCTGCTGTTGCGGTGGAGTATACAGTAAGCACAGCGCATCATTATGCGTTGCTGCTACCTGTAGGCGTCGTGCTTCTTTTTGATTTACAGCATTACTCCACAGCACTACGCAATGGCAAGCCGTACTTTTTAAACATTGCTCTGCTGCCCACAACGACTCTTGTTCAGAACCTGGTTTTACTACCAGCACTTGTTGCGCTTTAAGCCCCAAGTTTTCTAACCACGGCGACTGTAGTAGCCCGGGAGGGTTAATAAATACCACCAGCTTATGCGTACGGTGTTGGCATATAACCTGTTTAAAGAGTGAAAGTTCACCCATGCCGGTTAACGAAGAGATACGGACAAGACCTGTAGATGCAACGCCACCGTTAAGTGCTTTATCCAGACGCGGAAAACCCAGTGAAAACTTGGTTTCACTTTGTCTTTGATCTCTGGCCCGCCAAATATGCGGGTGGTTATTAAGCACGGATAACGATTTATTCATGGCACTCAAAATAAACTGTATTTTTATACAGTATTATAGTGCAGCAATAACCCTTTTCAAGACAAAAGGTTTTTGGCTTGTTGTTTTAAGTGCTAACTTACTGATTAGTCTGGAAAGGTAAAAAGATTAAACTTTTAAAAGTGTAGGAACATGGCTAGGGTCGCTGACCTTACTACATAGCAAAGCAGACGACCCTGCCATACAGTTAGCGCTGTATAAGCGCTAACGAGGGACATAGAGTAAAATGTTACTCTTCAGATGGTTCTTTTTGAGCCTTTGTAGTCGTGCCACTTACTGTTGCTGTAACGGTTTGGCAAAAAGCAATGAAGCCGTCGGCCGTATTTTTTGACCACACCATACGTACGTTGCTAGGGAGTGCTTTCACCACCTCACGAATTTCCTCAAGCGTCACTTCTTCATTAAGCAGCACCTTGTTCAGTGATTCCTCAAATGACATCCCTTTCTCACAACAGGCCATGACGATAGTCGAAAAGTTGCGCATAAGCGGGTGCAGCGCATTGTATTGAGTTTGGTCGATAAGGCGGCTTTTATAGGCACTTTCAATACGCGCAGTAAGATTTTTCTCCAGCGCATCTGTAACAAGAACAAGGTTGCGGTAAGCATACGTAACCTTGTTGTTGGTCTGTTTATTCGAGTGACGCAATAGCGCCAGCTCTTTCTGTAAATTCTGCGCTCGCAGCACAAAGTAAATTAAAAACAGGATAAGTAATCCAACAACACCAAATGCAACGATCATGTTTATTGTGCCTTTTGTTCTTCTATAAACGTGTTGATGTTTTGCTCCAAGATAAACAGTGGAACTGAGCCGTTTTCTAACACGGCGCGGTGGAATTTACGCACATCAAAACGCTCGCCTAATGCTTTCTCTGCTTTCTTGCGAAGGCCTTTAATTTTGATTTCACCAATCTTGTAAGACAAGGCTTGCGCTGGCCAAGAGATATAGCGGTCTATTTCAGTATTTACGTTGTGTTCTGAAAGCGCGGTGTTTTCCATCATATAATCAACCGCTTGTTGACGGCTCCAGCCCATCGTGTGCATACCGGTATCCACAACCAAACGACACGCACGCCACATTTCGTAGCTTAAGCGACCGAAGTTGTCGTACGGCGTTTCGTAAATACCTGCTTCAATACCCAAAAACTCAGAGTACAGACCCCAGCCTTCACCAAACGCTGAAATATAGGTGTTACGACGTACCATCGGTAAGTCTTCAAGCTCTGCTGCCAACGATATTTGAAGGTGGTGGCCAGGCACTGCTTCGTGCAAGGTCAGTGCAGGCAATGCATACAAAGGGCGCTTATCAAGGGCATACGTGTTTACCCAGTAATATCCTGGCTGGTCATCGCGGCTAGGATGAATGTAACGGCCCGTTGTATATTTGGGCGCGATAGCGTCTGGTACAGGCGCTACACCGTAGGGTGTTCTTGGCAGATACTCAAAGAGCGAAGGAAGTTTTGCGTCCATTTTCTTTGCAATAAACGACGCCTCTTTCAGCAAATCTTCAGCGCTGGTGGCATAGAATTGCGGGTCTTCGCGTAAAAACGTAATGAATTCGTTAATGTCGCCATCAAAGCCAAGCTCATCCACAATTTGCTGCATTTGCGCGCGAATGCGTTTTACTTCAGACAAACCTAAATCATGGATTTCCTGAGGCGTCATATCCGTGGTGGTGTAATGCTTGGCTCTATTGGCGTAATACGCCACGCCATCAGGCCAGTTATTCGCGGCAATATCTTCACGGGCGTTGGGAATGTATTCGTCTACCATGAAGTCGTAGAACATTTGATATGCAGGCAATACGCTGCTGTTTATGGCTGCCTTGCCTTGCTCCGTTAGCGCTGATTTTTGCTCGGCAGTAAAGTACTCTGGGAAACGGGTAAATGGAGAATAAAAGCCACTGTCCACTGCATTTTCAACAATGTATGACGCCACCGAGTTCTCAAACCCTTTCAGCACGACTTTAGGTTGCGTGTAGCCTTCTTTTAGCGCCTGTTTCATATACGCAATTTGTTGGTCAAAATAAGGCTTAAGCGCATTTAGGCGGCTAATGTAGGCCTGATAATCTTCTACGCGCTTAAAGGTGGATAAATTAGGAAGCGAGGCCATTGCACCGTGAAAGCCATATTCTGAATTGATAGGCACTAAATGCGCGCGATACGTATATTCGTCCACATAGTTAGCTAAACGATATTGTTGCATCAGCAAGGCAATATAAGCATCAGTAGAGATGTCTTCTTTTTTATACTGACTTAAGGCCTTTTGAAAAGTACGCCATTGTTCATTTTGTGCTTTCAGGGCTTTGGGAGAGTTGTCTGGTAATACGTGAGCGAGTGAAGTATCGCCTTCGCGAGAAGCTAGAAGCGGGGAAACCGAAAGCTCGTATTGCCAAATGTCATCAAGTAGTTGATACAAGCTTTCATCGTTAAGGTCCTTTGCAGATGAGCTAACGCTGCAAATAAATAATAATGCTGCTAAAACATAGCGATACATAAGGGTCTCCGGCAACCTTCACCGGAATGACCCGGCGGTTACTCTTTCGTTGGTGTATATATTGGACTAGGGAAAGCAGTTACTTTATCAGATTTATTTTCTAATTTAGTAATTTTGGCTGAACCTTTTTTATTTACGGCGTCAATGCGCAAAATGTTGTGCATCGGTACATAAGTTTTTGTTACTTCAGAAAATTCGGTTTTCAACCTTTCATGACTAGGGTCTACAACAACACTTGTGTGAGTATCCCACACAAAGTCACCTATCTCGATAAAGCCAAACAAAGCGCCCTGCATAAGGCTTTTTACGTATAACTCATAGCGCTCACCGTTGCTGATGAACTGAACGCGGTAAAGAATGTCGTCTTTTGACATAGATGCTGCTCTTCACTAAAAAATATAAAAACACCCGGAAGCTGAGCCGGTATGTGGCTAACAATTTTACCTTGCTCATAAAATGCGAGCAACGGTAGGAAACACATGGTAAACGTTAGTAGTTTAATGGTATTCCGCCTATCAACTGCGTTACCATGATGCACACTTAGTTATATGGTGAAATTAGAATGATAAAAAAACTCCTTATAGGTAGTGCAATGACAGCAATGACCTTTGCTGCTACTGCCCATAACCACGCATCGACAGACAATGCTTTTAACCCTGATACACAGCGAATCAAATCGCACCTGTTTTTCCTAGCAGATGATTTGCTTGAAGGTCGTGACACGGGCTCTCGTGGCCATGAAATTGCGGCGCTATATATTGCGACCGAATTTGCTAAATATGGTTTGAAGCCAGCGGGTACAGACGGCTACATGCAAAACGTAGCGTTTCGCAAAGCGAATCTGGTTCAAGAGTCTCCCAAGTTTACTTTCACGCAAAACGGCGAAACCGTCGATTTTGACTACCCGAAAGAATATCTAGCTAGCCCGAGCTTGCTTAGCACCGAGGCTAATGTAAAAGGTGAAATGGTCTTTGTGGGCTACGGCATTGTGGCAGACGAGCTATCTCACAACGATTACAAAGACTTAGATGTGAAAGGTAAGGTTGTTGTAGCGCTTGCTGGTAAGCCAAGCGACTTTCCATCAGAAGAGGGCGCTCACTTTGCGTCTGGCTATCAAAAGCAAAAGTATGCGGTAGACAATGGCGCTATTGGCATGATCACTATCACAACGCCTAAAAATGAAAAGGTACGCCCTTATCAAAGCCGTTTGAACTACATCCATACGCCGCGTATGGCATGGTTAGACGACAGTGGTCAGCCTGCAAACAGCTTTTCTCAGCTTAAAGGTGGCGCTTACATGAGTGAAGGCGCTGCACGTAAGTTATTTGAAGGCGCAGAAAAGAGCCTTGATGACGTTTATGCACAGCTTGAAGCCGACAAAGTACCGCAAGGCTTTGCGTTAAACGGCGTGGTTGATATCAGTAAGACGAGCGTACACGACACCATCACTAGCCCAAATGTTGTGGGTGTACTTGAAGGTTCTGACCCAGAGCTTAAAAACGAGTACGTGGTTTTCTCTGCTCACTCTGACCATATCGGTTTTGCCAAGACCGTGAAGAAAGACAATATTAACAATGGCGCCATGGACAATGCGTCTGGTACGTCAGTGATGTTAGAAACTGCACGCCTGTTTAGCGAAATGGAAGAAAAGCCAAAGCGCTCAATTCTGTTCGTATCGGTAACGGGTGAAGAGAAGGGCCTGCTAGGTGCAGACTATTTTGCTCGTAATCCAACTGTACCGGTTACTTCAATGGTGGCGAACGTAAATCTAGATATGCCAATTTTGACTTACGAGTTTGCAGACGTTATTGCGTTTGGCGCGAACCACAGTGATTTGCAAGAATCAGTGGAAAAAGCGGCGGCGAATGCCAACATTGAACTAAGCCCTGACCCATGGCCTGAGCAAGCGTTATTCACTCGCTCAGATCACTATGCGTTTGTAAAGCAAGGTGTGCCTTCAGTGTTTATGGTGCCGGGTCTGAAGTCTAAAGATCCTAACGTAGATGGCAGCAAGGTGTTTGGTCAGTTCTTATCTACGCACTACCATAAGCCTAGCGACGACATTAACCAGCCATTCAACTGGAATGCAGCAGAGACTTTCACCAAGGTTAACGCGCAAATTGGTTGGACACTAGCAAACCAAAAGAACAAGCCTAAGTGGAACGACGGCGATTTCTTTGGAAACACGTTTAGCAAGTAAGTCCATATTTATTAAACATTAAAAAGCAGCATTTTTATGCTGCTTTTTTTGTGCCTGTAGCTTACGGACAGTGACTGAAATAATGAATTATGTGCATGTTGGAACGCTGAGGGCTGAGCTCGGCAGCTATTTGATTTCATCACACTTTTCACATTAATTTTGAAAGGTGTCAATGCAATATAGGATGGGAACAAGCAAGAAAAAAGGCGCTTGAAAGCGCCTTAGTCGTAACTTAATTGGGTTCTAAACAAACATTTGCTTGAAAGCAGCCCATTGTTCATTGAACTGCTCAGTTGGCTTACGCGTAAATCCACTACGGATAAAGCCATTAATACGGCCATCGGTGTAGCAAATCATCATGTTGGCGATAATAGCTTCATCTGCAGAAAGGGTTTTACCTTCGCGTAGCTTGCGCTCTCTTAGCACTTGTTTAAGCTGCGTTTCTAAACGCTCGAAAAGCTTTGCTATGCGCGCGCGCAACCGGTCTTGTTCACCCATTAACGCATCACCATTTAATATTCGAGTAATACCCGGGTTCTTCTCAGCAAAGCCCAAAATAAGATGAAGAATAAGCTGACAACGCGTAAGCGAGTCTTTCTCTTCATTCACAATCTTATTGATGCGCGTGAAAAGTGTTTCTTCAATAAACTCGATAAGCCCTTCAAACATTCGCGCTTTACTTGGAAAGTGACGGTAAAGTGCCGCTTCAGACACTCCCACTTTTTCCGCTAATTTAGCAGTAGTGATACGTTGACCTGGGCTGGTTTCTAACATTCCAGCAAGTGCTTGCAGAATTTGAGCTCTGCGATTTGTTTTTTTGACAGCAGGCATGACGAAAGTATTTCCTCCGCTACCGAGTTATAGCAACTCGGGCTCCATGTTAAGTTGGCTTACACCAAAGCGTTTATATTTATCGTTTTTATTATCGACACTTAATAAGCATCTGTTAGTTTTTATTGTTTAAAGCGTAGCGCTCTGCAATAAGTGCAAGTAATTGACCCGCTAACTCGTTTTTACTGGTTGCAGCTAATCGTTTATCACCATCTTGCCATATTACGTGTAGTGCATTTTTATCACTGTTAAATCCCAGACCCTCGGCAGTAATATCGTTAGCCGCAATCATGTCTAGCTTCTTTTTGGCTAGCTTCGAGCGCGCATAATCTTCTACATTTTGGCTTTCGGCCGCAAAGCCCACACAAAATGGTCTGTCTTGGCTGGTGGATATGGTTGCTAGAATATCAGGGTTTTTAACAAAAGTAAGTGTTAACTCATCACCGGTTTTCTTAATTTTATTGTCGGCAACGCTCACGGCCTTGTAATCTGCTACAGCAGCCGTACTAATAAATATATCTGTGGAGGCTTTAAGCGTTTGACAAGTATTAAGCATTTCCTCTGCGGTAGTGACATTAATACGGTCACAGCATTCGGGCGTTTCAAGCGACACAGGACCTGCCACTAAGGTTACATTTGCCCCCGCGAGTGCTGCTGCCTGAGCGATGGCAAACCCCATCTTTCCAGAGCTGTGATTTGAAATATATCGCACAGGGTCCAAAGGTTCTCTGGTTGGTCCCGCTGTTATCGTAATATTCTTTCCCGATAACGCCTTTAGCGACGAAGAAAGGGATGAAGCGTTTCTCTCTGCGTCATTTATTACATTGGCAATATCAACAGGCTCAACCATTCGACCTGAACCCACATCGCCACAGGCTTGTTCACCACTTGCCGGGCCAATAAAGGTTACGCCGTGCTCTTTTAAAATATCGATGTTGCGCTTTGTTGCTACCGCTTTCCACATTTGTTGATTCATGGCAGGAGCAATAAAGAGTTTCGCTGTTGTTGCAAGGTACAGTGTAGTCAGCAAGTCATCTGCCATACCGTGAGCAAGCTTAGCAATGGTGTTTGCGGTTGCGGGGGCAACAAGTAGGATATCAGCCCACTTTGCCAATTCAATATGCCCCATTGCGGCTTCAGCAGCAGGATCAAGCAGCTGGCGATGCACTGGATTTCCTGACACAGCCTGAAGTGATAATGAACTAACGAACTCTGCGGCAGAGTCTGTTAGAACCACACGCACGTTTGCGCCTAACGCAGTAAGCTTGCGCACAAGATCAGGTGCTTTATAAGCGGCAATCCCGCCAGTAACACCTAGCAAAATATTTTTATTAGCAATAAACATAGAAGAACACAAAATCTCGAAATTAGCGTTAGCCTACCATGGTGACAAAAAATCGGATAGCTGAACGAAAGTAGGTCTTGTTTCGACTGTGGCATGTAAGCAGTGCCTACCGGTGTCAAAAATCAATGATAAACCCGCCTTTTATACAGTCGTTTCTTTGTCACCATTCATCTATAAACAACCTTTTATAGAATAGTCGGGCTAGATGAATGTCGATAAAAGTATGGCCAAAGAATGAAAGGCCAAGAGAAAAATTATTGCAGCATGGGGCTGAAAACTTAAGTGATGCTGAACTCATCGCTGTCTTGCTGGGAAAAGGTGTGAAAGGAAAAAGCGCTGTGTCTGTGGCACATGAACTTCTCAACGAGCTAGGCTGCTTACGGGGTGTGGTAACGGCAACGAAAGAACGGTTTGCCAAAATAACGGGAGTTGGACCGTGCAAGTATGCGCAGTTTCAGGCGGGCTTTGAAATATTTAAACGCAATTTAGAAATAAAACTGAAGCGTCAGGACGTTTTTAATAATGTAGACGACACCAAGCGTTATCTACAAGCGAAACTAAGAGATTGTGAGCGGGAGAAATTTGCGCTTCTAATGCTTGATAGCCAGCATCAGCTTATTGCTTTTCGCACTATGTTTAACGGGACGATCAACAGTGCAGCGGTCTATCCAAGAGAATTGATCAAACAAGTAATGATCGATAATGCAGCCGCGATCATTTTGGTTCATAATCATCCTTCAGGCGTTGCTGAGCCTAGTCATGCGGACATACGATTAACCACAGAGATCAAAAGCGCAATGGCGTCGATCGATGTGCCAGTTTTAGATCATTTTGTGGTTGGTGATAAAGAAACTGTTTCATTCGCACAGCGAGGCTTGTTAAGATAAGAAATCTAAGTCATTTGTCGATTATAATCTAGTCAAATGGTTGAAAATGATTTAGCATAGGATTTAGTGGGTTATTTTATTAAAGGACTGTTATGAAGAAGTCAATCATTGCATTATTTGCAGCTGCAACTATGGTTGCAGGCGTTAACGCACAAGACGGTGAAGGTGGTAGTGGTACTACTGGCATCGGCGGCGTAAGCGGCGGTATGATCGCGTCTGGTGTTGTTGTTGCGGGTATCGTTGCGGGTGTTGTAAACAACAACTCTGCTGATGCACCAGGAAATGGCGGCACTACTCCGGGTGAACCTACTTGTGAAGGTGACGACCAAATCGTTGATGGTGTGTGCGTAGGTACAACCGAAACTGTTACTGTAACTACCTCTGGTTCTGTAACAAAAACCATCACCGTACCTGTTACATTTACTTACGCACCGACCGTACAGTAAATTTAAGAGTATTCGAAAAAGCCGCTTTTTTTAGCGGCTTTTTTTATTTTTATAGCAAAGTTCATTTGTTTTTAGTTTTTGTCGGCGCATTTTAATGAAACTACACACTTTATTTGCCCTTTCGGGTGTTGTTTGCCTTTTTCTTTCCGGATGTTCCACCACGTCACTAGCGTATTACAACACGCTGAAGCTCGCGCTAAAAGATAGAACAGTTAGTTATACCGTTGAAGAGATTGTTGCTAGTAAAGCTGATCTTATGCAAATTAAAGCGGGCGGAAGAGATGCAGCCTCGCTTGCCCTTGCGTATATCGATGGTGAAAAGTACCGGTGGGTATCTGGTGATAAAGTCATCTTCACCATGCACCATGGCATTATCGTTAAAACTGAAGGTTTGGATCACGACCTATACTACACGGGAAATCTTCAGCACAACCCGCTTGCCACCAACAATGTTCTGCCATTCAATTGGAAACGCAAAGTTGATATTGCTTCCATCGGTTACGGTGTGCCGGTTGACTCATCTTGGCGAATAGAAGGGGAAGAAACCCGCGAATATTTAGGTTTTTCTGTTCCGGTAATTAAGGTTATCGAAACCGTAGAATTTTCTGAATACACGCCATTTATCGACGTAGGGTTGTCGTGGGAAAACACGTATTTCTTGCACAAATACTCGAAGGAACTTCTGGCCTCAAAGCAGCAGTTCAGCCCTGAAGGAGACGTTTACGATATGGTTTATTTAAGCCGAGTAGTACGTGAGATGAAGTCACAAGGAGCAACGCAATAATGAAGTATATCTATACGCTTTTTATTGCCCTAGGCCTTACTGCAGCTACCAAGTTATATGCAAATGATAACCTTGTTAGTGTCATGATAAACAAGCAAACCTATCAGTTCGACAGGCCAATACGACTATCAAGCATACTGTCCATTGTTGCTGATAATGGTGATTGGTACTGGCCTTCAGCTTCAGCTTTTGATTTAGCTAACCCTAAAGCTGAAGAAGAGAAAGAGATAGCGCTATCTCAAATTAGCGGGCTGCTCAATCAATTTGATGCCGATTCTGAAACACATAAAGCCCTTCAAAATCTCTATGATCAGGTAAGCTCATGGACGGTGTCTACACGCATAGACATGCCAATTTCCTACAATCGAGCAAGGTTGTTTTTTGAAGACAACCCTATGTTTCAGCCAGGCAAATACTGGATTCGACTAAATGGAAGACCTGACGTTGTGCATTTCTCTGGCGCTGTAGTAAAGCCTGGTGCGTACAAGCATCAAAGCGATACGTCGGTTTATACGGCTGTTCACACGGTGAAAAAAGCGGTTGATGCCGACAGAAGTCATGTCTACGTAATTGATCCAATGGGAAATATTGAAGAAAAGGGTATTGCTTATTGGAATTTAGATTTTGGGCAGCTGATGCCGGGCAGCCAAGTCTATGTTCCTATCTCATCAGAACTCTTTAGCAATAAACTTAAGCAACTAAATGAGCGCGTAGCCGCTTTAGCAGTACATAGGGTTTTACCTCAATGAGTGCGCCACTACTTTCTAAGAAAAAAACACTCGCGCTTGTAATTGGCAGCGCGCTTTCTTCTACCGCTTTTGCTGATACTCAAGTTCGCGTTACTCCTTCGCAGATGGTGCAGGGCGGAAATGGTCTTATTCAAACACCAACGGCTCGTATGCGAGACGAAGGTGGAATGGCCATTAACTATACCGACAACGGCGAATATCGCTTCTGGTCTGTTAACATTCAGCTTTATGATTGGATGGAAGCAACTGCCCGTTATACTGACGTGCGCACAAGACTTTACAGTCAAGTTGAATCATTCAGTGGTGATCAAACGCTGAAAGATAAAGGCTTAGACGTTAAATTCAGATTATGGAAAGAAAGCTACTATCTGCCAGATATCAGTGTCGGCTTCAGAGACTTTGGTGGAACAGGCTTTTTTGAAAGTGAATACGTCAACGCCAGTAAGTCTATCGGTCCATTCGACTTTCACCTTGGCTTAGGCTGGGGATATCTTGGTACAGCCGATGACATCAGCAACCCGTTTTGCGAGCTTAAAGACAGCTTCTGTGAACGCCCAGGGGGCTTCTCTGGCCGCGGTGGTAAGGTAGACTACGACCAGTTTTTTAAAGGAACAACCGCATTTTTCGGTGGTGTGGAATACCAAACACCATGGGAGCCGCTAACGCTAAAGCTTGAGTTCGAAGGGAATGACTATTCTCGTGACAGAGCTGGACAGCTAGAGCAAGATTCTCGCTGGAATGTTGGTGCAGTGTATCGTTATAAAGACTTCGATTTCACGTTGAACTATCAACGAGGTAATACTGTTGGCTTCGGCGTTACGTATCGCTTTAATATGAATACGGCTTCGCAAATAAAGTTCGATGAACCACCTAAGAACCTGATGGGTAGAAAGGTGCCACAAGACGTGAAAGATGTTGATAAATCCCGTCTTTACAATGACCTTTACCGGTCGGGGGGCTTTGTACTGTCTGATGCTGAAATTAAAGAGGACAGCGCTACGTTTTACGGTACACAGGTTGCCTATCGTGACCAGGATGAAGCCATTGAGCGAATTGGTCGCGTGGCGGCCTCAGAGCTTCCAGATTCCGTAAAAACCTATCATGTCGTAGACAATCGCGCAGGTCTTCCTTTAGTAGACACGCAGGTGGATGCCGAGGCCTTTATTGCTGCAGCGCGTTACGAATCTGTTGACGCAGATATCACTGAAACCTACGTCAGAACATCACCCTCAAAAGAAGTGCTCGACGCCTATGATCCTGCCAATACATCTGGCTTCTACTACAGCGCAGATTTCTTCTTTACCCAATCATTCGGTAACCCAGAAGATTTCTATCTGTATCAAACCGGATTATTGCTAAACGGCGGTTATGCTTTTAACGAAAACTTTGCAATCATGAGCAGTGTCAGGGTTACGCTTCTAGATAACTTCGACAAGTTTAACTACTTGGTAGATAACGAAGAAGTGTCGCTACCTCGCGTGCGTACTCGAGTTCGTGAATATGTGTCAGCAAACGATGTATGGCTAGATACAACATTCTTACATTACAAAGACACCATTGCAGAAGACCTCTATGCTCAAGCGTACGCGGGTTATCTAGAAACCATGTTTGCTGGTGTAGGCGGTGAAATACTGTATCGTCCCGTTGATAGTAATCTAGCTTACGGACTTGATATCGCTTACGTAAAACAGCGCGATCCTTACAGTCAAACAGGTTTGGAAGACTACACAGCGGTCACTGGACACGCTAGTGTCTATTGGCAGCCAGAATTCTTAGACGACACGCAAATTACCGTAAGTGCTGGACAATTCTTAGCCAAAGATAAAGGCGTGAATATCGATTATGCGAAGCGTTTCGATAGCGGTATCATTGTTGGTGCATATGCGGCATTCACTGATGTATCGTCAGAAGAATACGGCGAGGGAAGCTTTACCAAAGGCTTCTATATTTCCATACCTACAGATCTGTTCTTGTTAGAACCTACCAAAGGTCGCGGATTATTCCCATGGGTGCCAATTTCTCGTGATGGCGGTCAAATGCTGCGTCGACCCACTCGTTTGATTGACATGACTGAAATAAGGTCACCATTTTTTGATTAAATAGAAATACGCCGCGTTCGCGTGGCGTTTATTCTCGTGCGGATATCTTAGATGCTGCAATGCGAATATAAAATTAAAGCGTAGATTGCGTATTTATTCATAGCCTAACCGCTTAGGGAAAAGTACAATACGGGCCGTGAAAAATGAGAGCTGGTAGTTTTTCGAGCAAAAAAAAGCCAAAAAGTAACCTTTTTGTACTTTCTTATTGAAATGATCCTGCCTTTGCTGTATAAAATGCGCCCTCTAATTTATAGTAATACGTCATTTGACCCAACCACTGTTTGAGCGCTTGGGATTAACTGACGCGACAGTTATCGTTGTTCTGGAGACAAATACAATGTCAAGAGTATGCCAAGTAACAGGTAAGCGTCCAACGGTTGGTAATAACCGTTCACACGCAAGAAATGCGACTCGTCGTCGCTTTTTGCCAAACCTTCAAACACACCGTTTTTGGGTTGAGAGCGAAAACCGTTTTGTAAAACTACGTTTGTCTGCAAAAGGCATGCGTATCATCGACAAGAAAGGTATTGATTCAGTACTAACTGACATCCGTACCCGTGGTGAGAAAATCTAAGGAAGCCGACAATGCGTGATAAAATTAAACTAGTTTCTTCAGCAGGTACAGGTTTCTTCTACACTACTGATAAAAACAAGCGTAACATGCCTGGCAAAATGGAGATCAAAAAGTATGATCCCGTTGTGCGTAAGCACGTTATGTTCAAAGAGGCCAAAATCAAGTAATTAGCTTGCTTTTGTCTCCACGAAAACCCAGCCCTTGCTGGGTTTTTTGCTTTTTGAAGAAAATATTTCTACTTCATCACGTCACGATCCCACCGGATCCCATATTCGACGAACCACGATCCCTTATCTTTGTCTTGCGATCACTGCTTTCTCCCACTTACTTTTTTCCAGCAGGTCCTAGGTTTTCTTTGAATTGAATTAGCTTATATATTGGCTAGGTATTACTATATTCCTAATTTCAGGACTCATATTTAACGGAAAGTCAGGTGGCTAGAATTTCTCAGCGAGCAATGAATAACGTGGTCATTATTGCCATGCTTATCATGATTGCATTGTTCAACTTAGACAGTCTTGTACCTAAGAAGGACGTTGTTCAATCTCGCAGCCTGTTACCTGAAGACGCTTATGTGTTAAAAATAGAGCACGATGGCCATAGCTTAGAGCGAGTTGGGCAGCAGTGGCGCCAGTCAGGTCAAAATACAGTCCTCGCCATCAAGCCGGATGTTCAGTTTTCCCATTGGCAACGGGCAAGGCTTGAGCCGGCCACTGACGTACCCGAAGCGATTACCAACGTACAGCCTTACATCGTCGTAGTATGGCTCGCAGGCAATAATAACGGCAATGTTTACGCCATCTATCCGAATACATCACCTGTTGTGATCAAATTTGAAAATAATTGGTACACATTAACCAACACCGAACTTGATAATCTTTTACCTTGGATACTGTAAATGCCTGAACTACCAGAAGTTGAAGTAAGCCGTTTGGGCGTTTCTCCACACCTTATTGGCAATACCATTACGCAGGTGGTGGTGCGTGAGCGAAGAATGCGCTGGCCCATTCCACAAGAGGTAGCGAACGTTGAAGGGCAGAGCGTTATTGCTGTAAAACGCCGCGCTAAATATCTACTTATTGAAACAGCCAAAGGCACGTTAATTTTGCATTTAGGCATGTCGGGTAAATTACGCGTTATCGATGCGTCGACACCAATTATTAAGCATGACCACGTAGACATTGTTTTAAACACCGGTAAGTGCTTGCGTTTTAACGACCCAAGGCGCTTTGGTGCAGTGTTATTTCAGGCCCCTGATATGCAAATAGCCATGCTTGATAACTTGGGCCCAGAGCCGCTTACAGACGACTTTGACGATAAGCGCTTATTTAAACTATCGCGCAATAGAAAAGGCCCCGTTAAAAACTTCATTATGGATAACGCCATTGTGGTAGGTGTAGGAAACATCTACGCGAACGAAGCACTGTTTTTAGCTGGTATAGACCCGCGAAGAGCCGCAGGAAACATTAGCGCTGCTCGCTATCAGTCGCTAACTGCAACCATTAAGCAAGTATTGGCCAAAGCCATTGAACAAGGCGGCACAACATTAAAAGACTTTGCGCAAACCGACGGTAAGCCTGGGTATTTTGCACAGCACTTGAATGTGTATGGGAGAAAAGGCGAGCCTTGTGAAGTGTGTGGAAAAGCCATCGAAAGTAAGGTTATTGGGCAGCGAAATACCTTTTTCTGTACTCACTGCCAACGCTAATACACTTACTATTGGTGCTTAATCTTTCTTGCTCAGCCGGTCTTTTAAAGCTTTCTCAACTACTGGGTGGCAAAAGCCACTCACTGCACCCCGGTGAAGAGCGACTTCTTTTACTAGGGTGGACGAGATAAATGAATTCTCCTCAGCTGGAGTAAGAAAGACACTTTCTAGCTTGGGGTTTAAACGGCGATTCATATTTGCGAGTTGAAACTCGTATTCGAAATCAGAAACTGCGCGTAAACCACGAATGAGAATTGTGGCATTTTGTTCGTCAGCAAAATCAGCCAATAAACCAGTAAACCCCACTACTTCAACATTTGGTAAGTCAGCAGTGACTTTTTTTATCATTTCTACGCGCTCTTCTAACGTAAACAGTGGCTTTTTACTTGGGTTAGAAGCAATCGCTACAATCACATGAGAAAATAACTGAGATGCGCGTTCAATAAGGTCGGCATGACCGTTAGTGATCGGGTCGAAAGTACCAGGGTAAAGTGCTCTAGTGTGCATAAAGTCGAATCTTTTCGTTGTAGAGGGTTTATGTGTTCAACGTGGCTAATGTAACACATTATTAGCTTATACCAATCCGCTTACCACATGTGCTTTTATTACTTCACTGCCTCGCGGTAACCATTCATACACGCTGACCAGTCGCTCTCTTGCCAGTGAAAGACAGGGTTCTTCGCTTTCTCTTTATGTAAAGAACGCAGCAGACGGTCTAAATTACCTTGTTTCCAGCTGTTACCTTGACGCTGCTCGCAGCGATCGAAATCAATAAGCCATATTTGCTTATCGCTATCAATCATGATGTTTCGAACGTTGGCATCATGATGGTACACCTGACAATTGTGCATAGCTGCCAGCGCTCGGCCAACCTCATACCACTCACCTTTATCCAGTGGTTTATCGCACAGTGCGTGGTGTAAATCTTTGCTATTTGGAATACTTAAAGTAATTAAATCGCCGCGGTAAATCAGGCCTCGGCGGTGTATACGCGCCGCAACAGGAACAGGCACAAGAAGACCTTGTGCTCGCATATATTCGAGCAGCCTGAACTCTTCAAACGGGCGAGAACGCTCAACACCAATAAACAGATATTGGTCGCTCAGCACTTTGCCCACCAAGCCACCACGTTTGAAATGGCGTAAAACCCAGCGCTGACCCTCATGCTCAATGAAAATGGTTGTACCACGTCCCTTGGCTTGACCTGTTATTTTGTCTTGAAGCTGCCAAAAGTCGGGGGTAAACATCTCCGCATTGGGGTGACTGACTAAAGTGTCGTCGAAAATAAAGTGGTGCCCAGCACCTATGTCTCGTCGTATTGTCGCCATGTCGCCCACAACTTATGGTAAATTCTTTATTCTAATGATTTATTTTGGTTTTTCAGCAACGACTGCGCGTCTGAGATAAAAAAGATGGTTTTATTTACTCTTCATTCTAAGAGGTTTATATAAATTGTTGAATTTATGAGCCTAAATCAAGCACTGATCCTTGAAAGCCTAAGTTGTTACACTCATACGCGCGTATCGCTGACAATATCCAAAAGAAATATATATGCATGGTAGATTGCGGCGACCCGGGATGGTTCGATGTGAAAAAATGCGCGTATAAACAGCGCTAAAAGCCAATACCTGGGCGAATATACACAGCGTAATGCATGCTAAAACAGGCGAACTTCTGGAGAAATCACCGTTGATAGACAAAAACACTATCTCAAGCAATTTGTCGCTTAATTTACTTAATTGTAAGGTAAAACTATCAACTATTATCTACACTTAGCGTTGCGAAGTGTTCCTTTGAAATAACAGGGAGTCGTTACTGAATGAAAAAGCCCGCTTTGCGATGGCTGTCTACTGTTCTTGCTCATACTCGAATTAGAATTGTGCTACTGCTAAACGTTGCACTTCTTTCGGGTGTGCCTGCGGCACACGCAGCAGAACTAAACGTCATGGTAAATGAGAGTGTGACGGTTTCTAAATTAAACCGCTCTGAGCTTCGCCAAATTTTCACTGGCCATCGACAGTATTGGAGTGATGGCACCAAAATCACGGTCTTTGTATTGAACGATAACCACGAACTACATAAGCAATTCTGCCGTGAAGTACTCCATATGTTTCCTTATCAATTGTCTCGCTTATGGGACCAAATTACTTATTCAGGGCAGGGCGTTACGCCGGTCAGAGTGACCTCGTATCAAGCATTGATTGAAGCACTAGAAAGCACATCGGGTTCTATTGGTTATGTAGAACACACCGAAATTGTGAAGCTACGACGCGTGGAGGTAGGTATAGAATGAATAAGCACATCGTTCTTGCGTTAGGACTACTTAGCCTGCCGACATTCGCTTCACAAAGCGACTTTTCTTGGCACGGTTATGTCTCTCAGGGGCTTACTCAATCGAAGGGGAGTAGGGCGATTACCGATAATGACTCAATTACAGGAGAACTTACTGAAATTGGCTTGAACGGTTATTACCAAATCGCAGAAAACATCTCTATCGCTGGGCAAGTTAACTATTTAGACGGTGGAAATCGCTTTGAGCAGGGCGCACGTTTAGACTATTTATTTGTCGACTGGAAACTACCTGACCTACCTGGTGATTGGCAAGGGCAAATTCACGCCGGACGCTTTAAAAACCGACATTGGTTGTATTCTGTTGCCAGGGACGTACCCCACACACGATATACTTCAGTGCTTCCTCAGTCTGTGTACTTTGATGGCTTTCGTGATGCTGCATTGGGAAGTAACGGAATTCAGACTAGCTTTTCACATTTTAGTGCAAACAATATATGGGAATTAAACTGGAGCTACGGTCGTTCTAATATCAATGACTCCCAGCGAGACTTTCTGCTAGGCGATGAAGCTAACGGTATTATTAAACAAGACTTTGTTCATCAGGCGAGCGTATTCTGGCAACCGGCTACCATGACGTGGAAACTAGGTGCCAGTTGGTTAAACTCTGATTTCAGATACACCCCATCGCAGGATGATAATAGGGTTGCGGGTAAAGCAAATATTGAGCGATTTGTGGTTTCTGGCCAATATTTTGCGGAAAATTGGGAAGTGTCAGCAGAGATAATTCGCGAGTTTCAAGATAGCAAGGGTCTGTTTTTTCCAGATTTCGAAACCAAAAGAAGGGGCGAAGGTGGCTTTGTCCAATTCAGGTATTTGTTCAATAACGAGGTAAGCGGCCTGTTAGGTTACGATACCTATGTTAATAATGCGTCTGACAGAGATGGAAAAAAATTGGAAGCTATGTCAGATGGCGTTATTCCTGCCTACTTTGGTTACCAAGACACCTATACCGTAGGTTTGCGCTGGGACATTGCGCCAAAGTGGCGGCTTCAGGGAGAATATCACTGGGTTGAAGGCGCTACACGGGTAGTCAGTTTGCTGAACCTTGATGTGGCATCTCATGCAGATAAACATTGGGAAATGTGGTCAGTGCAATTGATGTATTGGTTTTAAGGGTATTAGATGAAGGTTCAGGTATCTTTCACCACTAAAACCATCATTATTTTACTGGCAATGGTTCTAACTGTTGCTGTTGTTATATCTACAGTGCTAATTCAGGAATCTGACGCACGTATTTTGCTGCAACAGCGAGAAAACCAGGTAAGTAATCAACGACGGGTCCAGCTTTTCGAAGATGTTCTTCACCGCAGAATGTTCACGCTCATCGATATCATTAGCCTTAAAAGTGGAGGTAATGCGGACAGTCTCGAGTCGCTCCAGCAAACTCTTAGTGGGTTGAGTGAGTATTTGAATCTTAATTTTCAAGTTGAATCGCTGTACTTGTTTGACGAAAACGGAGTTGTAGGTAAACCGTCACAACCGGTAAATAAAACGGTAGAAAGACTAGTAAATACAACTCGGGCCTCGTTGGAAAGCCGCTCTTTACTGTCGTGTGAAGATGTCTGTACGCATTACATCTCAATACCCATCATGGCAAATAGTGAAGAGCTACCGGTCATCGTTGTGTCTACATCAATGAGAGAGCTTTTATACTTATTCAGCCGCGCTACCGACGTGCACAAAGTGGCGGTGGTGCAGCATAAAGAAACTTCATCTGAGCGCTCAGAATTAAGAGTGGCAAGCCAATTGTCAGCGGCTAACAGACAGTATTTCCAATCGCTATTCGAAGCACTGCCGAAAAACTGGCGCATTGACGACTTAGTCATCAGAGGTACCAATGTTTCGCTAGAAAATAAGCAGTTGTTGGTTAGCTTATTGCCGTTTAACCACGCTTCGGGAGACCATCCTTACTTGATTATCGTACAAGACGTGTCAGCGATGGTGCGTCAAAACGAACAATATCAGTACATTGTTATATCTAGCGCCGTGGCTTTGTTCTTTCTTTTTTCTTCACTGCTATATCTGTTTCTAAACCAATACAGAATACGCTTATTAGACATAAGCGAACGTTTGCCTATGCTGGCCGAACACAAGTTTAGCGAGTTTTACACCATTGCAGCTAAACGAAGGAAGTCGCCTATTTTCAAATTCACAGATGAATTGGACGTAGTTGAAGACGCGGCAAATAATCTGGCGCGCCAGCTAGAAAGCTTTGACGGACAAATGGCTATTAACACAGCGAAGCTTGAAAAAATGGCGATGTTCGATGTGTTAACCGGACTTCCCAACCGTAATATGCTGACGTTTCAAATAGAAAAGCAGCTAGCTAGTTCAATTCGCGACGATAGGTTAGTGGCACTGATGTTCATGGACCTTGATGACTTTAAAAAGGTTAACGACAGTCACGGTCATGACGTCGGCGATAAACTTTTAAAAGCTGCTGCTATGCGTATCTCTAAGCCGATCAGAGAGTCGGATATTGCATCTCGATTTGGCGGTGATGAGTTTGTTATTTTACTTTCAAATATCGAAAGCAAAAAGCACGTAGATACGGTAGCCAAAAAGCTGATAGAAGAGTTTAAAGAGCCAATCATTGTAGATGGCGTAACCTTTTACGTTTCTATCAGTATCGGTATTGCTATTACCAACCACTCTCGCGCCACGCCAGTAGAACTGCTAAGGCATGCTGATATTGCGATGTACGAAGCCAAAGCCAAAAAAGGGGCGGAGTATCGCGTGTATGACGCCACCATGAACCTTAAAGTAATGCAGAAGGTTGAGCTGGAGTCAGAGGCGCGTGAAGCCCTTAGAGACAACCAGTTTAGCTTAGCGCTTCAGCCCCAAATTGAGATGCACACGGGAAGGCTGGTGGGCTTTGAAGCGCTATTGCGTTGGCATCACCCTAAAAAGGGTAATATTTCCCCGGCCGATTTTATACCGCTTCTTGAAAACACGTCATTCATGCTTGAGCTTGATTACTGGGTAATTACGCGCTCAACTTATTTAATCAGAGAGCTTAAAAATAGCGGCTACTCCGACGTGAAGATGGCGATTAATTTGTCAGCGGGTCAGTTCTTAGACCCGAGTTTGCCTGAATTCTTGCAGCAGCAAATTATCAAAAATGACATAGCGCCCGACCAAGTTTGCTTAGAGTTAACCGAAACGGTATTGGTATCAGATATCAAGCGTGCAACCACCATCATGCAAAATATTCGCGACATGGGGTGCATGCTGGCTATCGACGATTTCGGCACGGGCTATTCGTCGTTGAGTTATCTTAAATCGTTACCCGCCGACTACATCAAAATTGACCGCTCGTTTGTGGCAAATATCGCCAGCAGTGCTGATGATAGAAATATTGTTCACTCTACGATTTCTATGGTGCGCAACATGGGAATGCAAGTGGTGGCAGAAGGAATTGAAACCAGTGAACAGTACGAGTTGCTGTGTCATTTCGACTGCAACCTAGGTCAAGGCTACCTTATCAGCAGACCTATTCCTGAGGTTAACATTTGGGACGTGTTAAGCGACAAAGTAGAGTTTGGTTTTTGGAAAGAATCCGCCTAGGGCGACTTTACCGTTTCAAAAGGGGCACGCTTCATCAATGTAGTGTGCTGAATAATTTACAAACTTAGTCGACAAACCCATTAAATACAGCGCAAGGGTGTGTACCCTTTACCGCGCTTTCATTAAACTAACGGTTTTAATATACCTACACTCGGAGAATGGCATGTCTGCGGCATTTATTTCTCATTTGCAATCGCAAATTGAAGCCACGAAAGAAGATGGTTTGTACAAAAAAGAGCGTGTTATCACGTCGCAACAACAAGCGGATATTGGTGTTGCTAACGGCGAGCACGTTATTAACTTTTGTGCCAACAACTACCTTGGTCTTGCAAACAATGAAAGCTTGATTGAAGCAGCAAAGAAAGGCCTGGATAGCCATGGTTTTGGTGTAGCATCTGTACGATTCATTTGCGGTACACAAGATATTCACAAGCAGCTGGAAGCCTCTATCAGCGACTTCCTCGGTACAGAAGACACCATTTTGTACCCATCGTGCTTCGACGCGAACGGCGGTTTATTTGAAACGCTATTAGGCCCTGAAGATGCCATTATTTCTGATGCGTTAAACCACGCCAGTATCATTGACGGTGTGCGCCTGTGTAAAGCTAAGCGTTATCGCTACGCCAATAACGATATGGCTGCATTAGAAGAGCAGTTGAAGCAAGCTGATGCCGATGGCGCACGTTTCAAAATTATTGCCACCGACGGTGTGTTTTCAATGGACGGCGTGATTGCCGACTTAGCCTCTATTTGCGACCTGGCCGACAAGTATGACGCCATGGTAATGGTAGACGATTGTCACGCAACGGGCTTCCTAGGCGAAAACGGTAAAGGCAGCCATGAGTATTGTGGCGTTATGGGTCGTGTAGACATCATCACCGGTACTCTAGGTAAAGCACTAGGCGGCGCGTCTGGCGGTTACACCTCGGGCAAAAAAGAAGTCGTAGAGTGGTTGCGTCAACGCTCGCGTCCTTATCTTTTCTCAAACTCGGTTGCGCCACCTATCGTTTCAGCATCGCTCAAAGTGTTTGAAATGATGAAAGAAGGCGACGAGCTTCGCGCTAATCTATGGCGCAACGCCAATCACTTCCGTACGCGTATGGAAGAAGCGGGCTTCACATTAGCTGGTAAAGATCACGCTATTATTCCTGTTATGCTAGGCGATGCTCGTTTAGCTAGCGAAATGGCGGACAAGATGCTTGAGAAAGGCATCTATGTTATCGGTTTCTCTTACCCTGTTGTGCCGAAAGGTCAGGCCCGTATTCGTACGCAAATGTCAGCAGGTCATAGCCTTGAACACGTTGATAAAGCGGTAGATGCATTTATTGAAGTTGGCCGTGAATTGGGAGTAATTTCATGAAGTCGCTAGTTAAAGCGAAAGCAGAAAAAGGCATTTGGCTACAAGACACGCCAGAGCCTGAAGTAGGACACAATGACCTACTGATTAAAATTCGCAAAACCGCCATTTGCGGCACCGACATGCACATTTACAACTGGGACGAATGGTCACAGAAAACCATTCCGGTACCTATGGTTGTAGGCCACGAGTATGTGGGTGAAGTCGTTGGTATGGGCCAAGAAGTGAAAGGGTTTAAGGTTGGCGACCGTGTTTCGGGCGAAGGCCATATTACCTGTGGCCATTGCCGTAACTGTCGTGCAGGTCGTGTACATTTGTGTCGCAACACTGAAGGTGTAGGCGTAAACCGCCCGGGCGCTTTTGCTGAATACTTGGTAATTCCTGCATTTAACGCGTTTAAAATTCCAGACAACATTAGCGACGACCTTGCGTCTATCTTTGACCCGTTTGGCAACGCTGTTCACACTGCACTAAGTTTCGACTTAGTGGGTGAAGACGTGCTAATAACAGGTGCCGGCCCAATAGGTATTATGGCTGCTGCAGTTGCAAAGCATGTAGGTGCTCGTCATGTCGTGGTTACCGATATTAATCCTTACCGTCTTGAGCTTGCTAAAAAAATGGGTGCAACCCGCGCCGTTGACGTAAGCAAGGAAGACTTGAAAGACGTTATGAACGAACTTGGTATGACAGAGGGCTTCGATGTGGGTCTGGAAATGTCTGGCGTGCCGGTGGCTTTCAGAGACATGCTGAACAAAATGAACCATGGCGGCAAAATTGCCATGCTGGGAATACCTCCACAAGATGTTGCCATCGATTGGAACCAGGTTATTTTCAAAGGCTTGGTGATAAAAGGTATCTACGGCCGTGAAATGTTCGAAACATGGTACAAAATGGCGAGCTTGCTGCAGAGTGGCTTAGATCTATCGCCTATCATCACGCACACCTTTTCTATTGATGACTTTCAGAAAGGGTTTGATACCATGGGGTCTGGACACTCAGGTAAAGTTATTCTGGACTGGCAATAATGACAACATTCTCACACATTAGCGTAAACGACGTTGCAAACTTTCAAGGTGACGTAACCATTGTGGATATTCGCGATCCTCAATCGTTTGCTAATGGACACATGCCTAACGCAGCGCAGCTGAACAACGACAACTTTGCAGCGTTTATCGACCAAACGCCCAAAGATATCCCAGTGGTTGTAGTGTGCTACCACGGCGTAAGCAGCCAGCAGGCGGCCCAAGTGATTGCACAGCAAGGCTTTGAAACCGTTTATAGTATGGACGGTGGCTTCGAAGCATGGCGACTGGCAAATCCGGTAGTCACGGCATAGCGATTTAATAAAGGTGCACAATGTGCACCTTTACTTTTTGCAGCTACTGCAGTATTTCAGTATAAAGAGGTTATATACCGCGCCCTTGGTATATGTCATATCGCATTCATATTCTTCTGCTTCGGGGTAACAACTAGCTTATGGCTCATCCTTTAATTGCGTTCAATCAGCAAAGTCCTGCACATCTTCTCGCCAATTATTTAACCAGTCAGCACATTCAGGCCGCTGTAGTACAGCACGATAAAGAGTTCGTGGTGGTATTAGATAATCACGACCATCTCGACCGCGCAAAAATTATTGCGGATGGCTTTTTGGCAAACCCTACCGATCCGAAGTACCAGCAAGCCGCATGGGATAATGGCAAGAACGTACGGCTGGCGCCTTCGGGTAATGGCTTTTCCATGGGTAATATCATTGCCGATGCCGTGAAAGCGCCTTTTACCTCGGTGGTATTTATTCTGTGTGTTGCGGTTTATTTACTGTCGTTGTTTGGGCTGTTTGCCCCTATCGCACAGCATTTATTGATGCAGCCATTTTCCATTTTGTCGCAAAATCACGAATGGTGGCGATTACTAGGCCCTGCATTCATTCATTTTTCGGCGCTGCACATTATATTTAACCTACTGTGGTGGGGCATGCTGGGAGCTAAAATTGAACGCACCCTTGGCATGAGCATGCTGCTTATTGTGTTCTTAGTGTCGGCCACTATTTCGAACGCCGCACAAGCGCTATTTAGTGACCCTGTGCAAGGCAACCTGTTCTTGTTTGGCGGCTTGTCTGGTGTGGTGTATGCCGTAATGGGCTTTGTGTGGTGGCTAGGCTGGTTGCGACCAAGTTGGGGCTTGTCGCTGCCAAATTCAATTGTGGGCTTTATGTTGGTGTGGTTGGTACTAGGTTATGCCGATATTTTGTGGGTAAACATGGCGAATGCTGCACATACAGCGGGGCTTATTTCTGGATGTTTGCTCGCCGGGGCCTTAAGTCTTGGGTCGGGTAAACGCTAGTGGCGTTTTATGTAGCTAAAAGGCGTACGTTAGCCTTTTAGCCCGTTATCTACTTTTAACCGCCTTGGTATAAGTATTTGGTGAAGATAACGTTCTTCACCACTTCGCCGCCTGTCTCTTGCTTCATGTGCTCTTGCAACGCTTTAAGAATAGCGCGGCGAATATCTTCACGACCAGTTAGTGATTTAACTTTCTCTGCCGGTTGCTGGCCGAATATTTCAATGGCAGTAGAGCGAAGTAACGGCATATGGTGTTCAGCAATTTCAAGCTGATTAACATCGTGGATCATCAATTCAACTGACACGCGTACATAGCCAAGCTTTTGTGCGCTATCGCTAATGTAGTTGGTAACAATCTCTGGCTCTAAGCCCAAATAAGCATAGTTGGCCTTGTCTTGCGCCACTGCTGCGTTACAACCAAGAACGAAAAAACTAACCGCAAATACGCGTAAAACTAAAGACTTAAGCATAGTGAAGTCCGAAACACCAAAGTAATAAATTCACTTGGTAGTGTAGCAAAACTCTGATTAAACACACTACTGCAAAAGTTTAACCGAGTGAAAATAATTGAACATGACGTGTTATCATACTAACAGATTCATTATTCGGGCTTTTCGTGTGAGTTTTAATGCCACTTTTCCAGTGGGTTTGGCGGTTGACTGGCAAGCACCTTCTGGCATCACAATTCCTAATGCACAGCTAAAAAACTGGCTGTTAGACACTGGGTCATTAACCGAGCGAGTACAGTCTTTAAGCAACCACTTTTCTCTAGAGCTTATTGGCCAGCACGAGCAGATTCCTCACGACAATGAACTGTCATTGTTACTCGACAACGGTGAAACCCATTATCAAGCGAGAGAAATTCTCCTATGTGGCGATCATAAGCCGTGGGTGTTTGCACGTTCTATCATCCCTCAAGCCTTTGTTGACAGCGAGCTTTCAGATCTTGGCCGAGAGCCTTTAGGAAAACGCTTGTTTAACGATAAGCGCTTTACACGCTCAGCGTTTCAACTGTGTACAGTGCCAGCTTCGCAGTTTGGTATTAGCAGTAATCAAACCTTGTGGGGCAGGCGCTCGTTGTTTACGTTAGGCAACTACAGCATGATAGTAGCAGAGGTATTTCTTCCTTCCTCACCGGCCTATAGCCGCTCTGCTAAAAACGAAAAGGAAAGCGAAAAACAGTTATGAAGCACAATTGGAACGCCTATGCGCGACTTATGCGCCTTGATAAACCAGTCGGTATTTATTTGCTGCTGTGGCCTACGCTGTGGGCGCTTCTTATGGCTGCACAAGGTTTACCGCCTTTAGGCATTACGCTCATTTTTGTGGCTGGCGTCGTTGTCATGCGCTCAGCCGGGTGTGTGATTAACGACTATGCAGATAGGAAAGTAGACGGTAGCGTAAAGCGCACTGCCCAGCGTCCTCTTGCAACCGGAGAAGTGTCGGCTAAACAAGCGCTACAACTTTTTGGTGCGCTTATCGCTTTAGCATTTGTCTTAGTGTTATTCCTCAATTGGCAAACCATTGCGTTGTCGGTGGTAGCCTTACTTCTAGCAGCAAGCTACCCCTTCATGAAGCGTTACACCAATTTACCGCAGGTGGTATTGGGTGCCGCGTTTGGTTGGGCCATTCCTATGGCATTTATGGCTGTGATAGAAACAGTACCAGCGTACGGCTGGTGGTTGTTTATTGCTAACTTACTATGGACGGTAGCTTACGACACCATGTACGCCATGGTAGACCGCGATGACGACTTACAAATAGGCATCAAGTCTACGGCCATATTGTTCGGCAAAAACGACGTGCTCATAGTCATGCTGCTACAGGCCGCTGCCCTTGCCATTCTGTGGTGTATAGGCTGTGCTATTAACGCAACCTGGCCTTACTACTTAGCCGTGCTGTTTTCGGCTCTGCTATGCGTGCGCCAGTATCAGCTTATTAAACGCCGTCAGCGTGAAGGTTGCTTCACCGCGTTTATTGAAAATCACTATATTGGTTTAGCCATCACGCTAGGAACGGCACTGCATTTTTATTTGGTGTAACAGTAAAAGTAACTAGCCCAATACAAACCATTGTTAATGGTATTCAGCCACAAAAAAAGCGCCATAAAGGCGCTTTTTGAGTTTCTGTAAGCTTTGAGCGCCTACTTTTCCGCCAGCTTCGCTTCAAGCTCAGCAATGCGGCTTTCCATAGCGTCTAGCTTTTCACGAGTGCGAATAAGCACTTGGCTTTGAATATCGAACTCTTCGCGAGTCACTAAATCAAGCTTAGACAGCTGCGACTGCAATACCGCCTTTACTCGACCTTCGGCTTCTTCAGCCATGTTTTTAACGCCAGGTGGAACGGCATCAGCAATTTGTTTCGCTAAATCTTCGAGTTTCTTCGGATCCAACATGGAATTCCCTTATAATGCGCAGCTCAAATTATGAAAGCTATTCTATCGGTATCGACACGACATGCAATGAAAACTGTGTCGCGCCAAAAATGTACGTTGTTCTAGGTATTAAATGAAACTAAATGAAGCTCAAGAGTCTGCCGTAACCTTTGTGTCTGGCCCATGTTTGGTGCTGGCTGGTGCGGGTAGTGGTAAAACGCGCGTAATTACCAATAAGATTGCTCATTTAGTTAGAAACTGCGATATGCCAGCTCGGTATATTGCAGCGGTAACCTTTACCAACAAAGCAGCACGTGAAATGAAAGAACGTGTAGCGCAGACCTTGGGCAAGCCGGAGGCGCGCGGGCTAAAAGTGTCGACCTTCCACACCATGGGCTTAACCATTATTAAAGCGCATGTGAAAGATCTTGGCTTAAAGCCAGGTTTCTCGTTATTCGACGATAAAGACTCGTTCGCGTTGCTTAACGACCTAACGTCCGACACCCTCGATGGTGATAAAGATCAGCTTCAGCTTTTACAAAGCTGCATCTCGAACTGGAAAAACGACCTTATCTTGCCTGATGCTTTATTAAAATCAGCAACCAGCACGGGCGAGAGAGAGTTTGCAGAAGCCTACAAGCGTTACCAAGACAATCTTAAGGCATATAACGCGCTAGACTTCGACGACCTAATTTTATTACCTACATTGCTTTTAAAAAGTAGCGAAGCAATAAGAGCCAAATGGCAGAGCAAGATTCGCTACTTGCTGGTGGATGAGTACCAAGATACCAATACCAGTCAGTACGAGTTGGTAAAGCTATTAGTAGGTGAGCGTGCGCGCTTTACCGTGGTGGGCGACGATGACCAGTCTATCTATTCATGGCGTGGCGCTAAGCCACAGAATTTGCACCTATTACAGCAAGACTTTCCGCGCTTAAACGTCATTAAGCTACAACAAAATTACCGCTCGTCAGGTCGTATTCTGCATTGCGCGAATATTCTTATTCAGAACAATCCGCATTTGTTCGATAAAACCCTGTTCTCAGAGCTGCAGTACGGCGAGCCGCTAAAAGTAATAGAGGCGAAGAACGAAGAGCATGAGGGTGAGCGCGTGGTGGCCGAACTGCTGGCGCATAAGTTCATGAACCGCACCCAGTTTAAAGACTACGCCATTTTGTATCGCGGGAATCACCAAAGTCGTATTTTTGAAAAGCTGTTAATGAGTAACCGCATTCCGTACAAAATCAGCGGCGGTATGTCGTTCTTTGGTCGTGCTGAAGTGAAAGACATCATGGCGTATTTAAGGTTGTTGGTGAACCAGGACGACGATAACGCTTTGCTTCGCATTATTAACACGCCTGGGCGCGGTATAGGCCGCGCTACGCTGGAAAAACTGGGTAACTTTGCAAATAGCTTGGGCGTGTCTATGTTCGAAGCGGCGACGCACCCTAACTTAAATAGCGTGCTGCCCGATAAAGCCTTTCATTCGGTTTCTACCTTTGCCCGCTGGATAGTAGCGCTATCGGACAACGCGGAGCGTGGCAACACCGCTGACGCAGTGCGCACCATGATCCGCACCATGGGTTATGAAGAATGGCTATATGAAACCAGCGCCAGCCCCAAAGCCGCCGAAATGGCCATGGCCAACGTAAGTACTTTATTCGGCTGGGTTAACGATATGCTGGAAGGTAATGACCTAGACCAACCCATGACCTTAACAGAAGTGGTGAACCGCTTAATTCTGCGTGACATGATGGAGCGCGGCGAAGACGACGGGGAAGGGGACCAAGTACAGTTAATGACGCTGCATGCCTCAAAAGGTTTGGAATTTCCTATTGTATTCTTAGTGGGCATGGAAGAAGGCCTATTGCCACACCAAAGCAGCATTGATGAAGACAACGTAGAAGAAGAGCGCCGACTTGCTTATGTGGGAATTACTCGCGCCCAGCGCGAGCTTATATTCAGCCTTGCTAAAGAGCGTCGACAGTTTGGTGAAGTGATCAACCCAGAGCCAAGCCGCTTTCTGTTCGAACTGCCGCCTGACGATGTACAGTGGGAAAATCAGAAACCGAAGGCAACAAAAGAAGAACGCCAGCAAAAGGCACAGGTGGGAATTGCTAACCTAAGAGATATCTTAGGTAAAAAATAACCTACTTTTATAGTGGGGCGCCAATAGTAAGTGAGTATTTACTTCTAGCTTGCTAGCGATGTCATATCCAGCACTTTTGCGTGCTTCAATACTTTGCCTTGGCCATAAATGCATTCAATTTCGTTAAGCGCATCTAACTGTGCCTGAGAGTCTACGCCTTCAGCAATAACCTGAAACTTCAAATGTTCAGAAATAAGCATGACAGACTGGATAAGCTTTAAGTTTCGTTGAGAGCGAGGCAGTGACTTAACAAAGCGATGATCAATTTTGATGAAGTCGAAAGGGTAGGCAAACAAATAACTCAATGAAGCTAATCCGCTTCCAAAGTTATCCAGCACCAAAGTTACGCCCGCACGTTTTAACTTCTTAATAGCAGGAAGAATGAACTGAGAACGGCGATTTAAGTCGTTTTCATCAAACTCAAATACCAACTGACTGGGCGTTATGCCAGATGTTTCAATCACATTAATCATCTGGTTTACCATAGAAGCCTGTAGCAGATGATTAATCGAAACGTTAACCGCTATTTTATTTATCGGATCGTCGGTGCTTTTATAATGGTTTAACAGCTCGCAGGCTTTGGTTAGCTGGAACAGGTCTAAATCTAGCGTAAGGCCACTATGTTCTGCCACTTGTCTAAACTGCTCTCTGGCAATCTTGCCGTAGGCAGGGTGCGACCAGCGAATGTACATCTCTTTATACAGCGTGCTGTCGTCATTAAGCTTTATAACGGGCTGTAGGAAGTAATCGAACTCTTCTTCACGCAGTGCACGTCTGAATTCATTTTCAAGCTCAAGCTCTTCAATAAGCCTGTCGCGCATGCTCTTGTCGAACATAACAAAGCGTCCGCGGCCTAGCGTTTTCGCTTGATACATAGCGGCATCAGCATCACGAAGCACTTCATCTGCGGCGCGATAGTAGGTTTCTAAGTGCGCAATACCAATACTTGCACCAGAATACATCTCTCGACCATCAAGCAAGAACGGTTCGGAAATAGATGAAATTATACGGCTAGCCACTTCTTCTACGTCTGCTTCATCTTCAAAGTTATCAAGCAGTACAACAAACTCATCGCCGCCTAAGCGCGCTAACAGGTCGTGACCACGAATACATAGCGCAATACGTCTAGCTACTTCAATTAAGAACTCATCGCCGGCGTGATGACCTAGGGTATCGTTAATAACTTTGAAGCGGTCTAGGTCGATAAACAGCACCGCAAACATGTTTTCGCTGTAACGCTGCTTACTGGCTATAGCCAGCTCTAGGCGACTAGTGAACATTGCGCGGTTAGGTAAATCAGTTAACGAGTCGTGATGCGCGTCGTGAATAAGCTTAAGCTCAATCTCTTTACGCTCTTCAATTTGTTGCTTTAAGAACTTGTTAGCACGATTTAGCTCGGCTGTGCGTTCTTTGACGCGCTCTTCTAGCTCAACGTTATAGCGCTGCATCGACTCGGTATTGCGCTTACGCTCAATGGCTACCGCGATATGATGTGATACAAAGCGCAAAAGCTCTTGGTCGCGAGAATTGTATTTAGCGTGTTTACCGTAGGTTTGTACAGCAATAACACCTGCTATTTCTCCATCTACAACAAGCGGCGAACCTAACCACGAGTTCGCACTGTTTAGCATGGTTTGCGCAACCGACACATCCAAATCGCCAGACTCTGCAAGCTCCAATACTCTGGGTGGGTTAACCAGCTCAGCTTGCCCCGTTCGCAATACGAATTCAGTTAGACCAAGCCCCAAAGGCCTTGAACTTATGTTTTTTTCTTGTGCGTCACTAAAATACGGGAATGCGAGTAGCTCTTTTTCCTTATCAAGAATGGCAATGTAACAGTTAGGTGCGCTAATTAGCCTGGCTAAAATTTCGTGCAGACTGGAGTAAAACACATCCATATCGCCTTCAAGGTTAGCCGCCAGCTCAGATATCTCGAATAAAGCCTGCTGTAGCGACTCTACTTTTTGGCGCTCTAATATTTCTTCTTGAAGGTCGTCATTAATTTTTCGCAGTTGGCGGGTGCGTTCGCGGATGGTGCGTTCAGTGAGCTCACGGTTTTTTACTCTATCAACTGTGGTAACAATGTGTTGAGAAACGAACAGCAGTACTTCTAAATCTTCTTGCGTATAGTGCACACCTTCATCATAAGTTTGCACTACCATGGCACCTATGACTTGGCTTCCTCGTTTAAGGGGCACGCCCAGCAGCTCAAACGGCTGCGAGCCAACTAGCTTTATATCATGCTGAGAGGCAAAGTTTTCTTCGTCGTCACGTTTGTAAAATAGATGATCGCCGGTTTTTAGAATGTAACCGGTCATGCCGTCCATTAACGATTCAGCGGGGAGCTGGCGAACGGTTTGTTCGTCGAATTCGTCAATGAAGTAAGCGAAATCGACAACGTTACTATCGGGTTCGTAAAAGGCGACAAAGAAGTTATCGGCATTCATAAAATCGGCAATGATTTCATGAATAGCGGAATAAAGGCGATTAAGGTGACTTACAGAACTGGCAAGTTCAGAAATGTCGAAAAGCGCCTTCTGAACACGTTCAGCGCGCTTGTACTTGTCAGTGAGTTGCTGAAGCTGCGGTATAAGTTCGCGCAGTTCTTCTTCCGTCAACTCATGTTGCGTCGAATCTTGTGACATTCCGCTCGCCAGTAAAAAAGTAACGTTTCCCCAAAGAGTTAAATTACCCGATTAGAGGGTAAAACGCTACTTTTTCCATCAAGTTGTTACGATTTAGCGGGTATTAGATACCTTCAATCATATACTCGATTGCAGCTTTAATTTCGTCATCAGAACAGTTACCGCATGTACCACGAGGAGGCATAGCGTTAATACCGTTCAATGCGTTTTGCCATACGCCATCAAGACCGCGCTCATCTAGACGTGGTTGCCAGTCTGCTGCAACGTGAACTTTAGGAGCTCCTAAAACGCCTGCTGAGTGACATGCAACACATGCAGAGTTGTAAACGTCTTCACCAGACTTTGCACCGCCAGCTGCGCCAGCACTTCCTTCAGCTGCTGCGCCTGCAACGTGTACCTGACCTACCGGCTTAATGCGATCGGCAATTTCATCGTTACTCATTTCTTGTGCTTGTGCTGCAAAAACAGTTAGCGCAGTAGCAGCAACAGTTAACCAAGTCTTTAATTTCACATCTGTCTCCAGGCAATGATGAATTTGTTTAAAATATAACTGGCCAGATTATAACGGTTAATTGGGGTTGAACAACTATTTGAAGCCAATTACCCATAAAAAGTAAGGATTTTTAACACTTGTTCCAAGCCACCTAAAGAGATTTTAATAAATGAGTTGAAGCCAACCCACCGCGTAAGTATTATTACGCCCCGTTTGCAGCGTACATTTAACTGCGTATTTTTCCTTTGCGAACGTACATGGTTATTACAAACGTAGCACGATCCGCCCTTAGCTCAGCTGGATAGAGCGCGGCCCTCCGGAGGCCGAGGTCAGAGGTTCGAATCCTCTAGGGCGGGCCATTTCCTTTTTTAGTGATCTATGAAGGAATAATCCCCTTCAGCCTTTCTATATCAGAATCGGGCACGCCTACCTTAGACGTGGCTGCAACTCTAACGTCCAATCCAATGCAACATCAAAGTCATTCCAACGCATAGCAAAGTCGTTATACTGTTTTTCACTAGTTCATTTTAAAGCGTATCAACGTGCCTATAATGTCGCCGCAGTCTATTCAACGCCCAAGCTTTACTCAGTCACTACTTTGTTTTGGTGTTATTGTCGCACTGATAGCAGGCGGATTGTTTGGCCTGGGCATTAGCCTGCATGCATTACTATTTCTGTGTTTGCTATGGGCTGGTATCAATGCCTTTAGCTTGGGGTACAAGTACCTGCAAATCCGCGATTTAATGACCAGCGCATTAACCCGGGCCATGCCAGCAATCTATATTTTTATCCTCATTGGTATGGTTATCGCCAGCTTTATGCAAAGTGGCACTATCTCAACGCTAATTTATTACGGTTTAAGTTGGCTAAACCCCAGCATATTTCTTGCGGTGGGATTAATTTTGTGTGCGGTAATGTCGGTGGCTACAGGCACATCGTGGGGGACGGTGGGCACTATGGGTGTAGTGCTGATGGGTATTGGCGCTGCTATGAACATACCACTGCCCATTGTGGCAGGCATGGTGGTATGTGGTGCGACGTTTGGCGATAAAATGTCCCCGGTGTCTGATACCACCAATCTCGCATCCATGAGCGCGGGTACCAACCTGTATCGGCATATGTACGCCATGCTGCTAACTACACTGCCTAGCTTTCTTCTAACCTTTGTAATTTTCTTGGTAATAGGCTTTAGCTACGCAAACCAAAACTTAAATGTTGACGAAATAATTGAAATAAAAGCAGCACTCGCCAGTCACTATAACCTTGCACCCTATATAACACTGTTACCGCTGGTGTTGCTTACGGTAATGAGCATCAAGAAAGTGCCGGCTGAAGTAACCATGTCGTGCAGTGTTTTGCTGGCCGTCATCATCGCCATTTTCTATCAAGATACTAATACCATTAGCGTGCTTAACGCACTGTGGGAAAACACCCCTCAAAATACGGGTATCGCAAATTTAGATGCCTTACTAGGACGAGGCGGCATTAGTAGCATGAGCTGGACGTTGCTCCTCGCCTTAATGGCAATCGCATTGGGCGGCATACTGCATGGTGCAGGCTTTCTAGCTGCGTTACTGATAGGCATTATTGAACGGGTAAAACGCACGGCAACCCTAATAGCCGTAACCATTGCGTCTGGTTTTCTAGGCAATGTGGCCATGGGCGAGGCCTATATCTCTATCATTTTGAATTGCCAGTTGTTTAAACCGAAATATGAACAGCAGAACCTTGACCCCGCTGTGCTATCTCGGTCGGTAGAAGAAGGTGCCACTATGACCACAGGCCTTATTCCGTGGACAACGGCTGGTGCGTTTTACTCTGCCACCCTGGGCGTTAACGTGCTCGATTACGTGCCCTATGCGTTCTTCAACTATCTAAACGGCGTTGTTGCGGTAACCATGGCCGCATTGGGCATGGGCATGCTAACAACCAAAGCACGAATGAATAAACGCACATCGATTTGAAGCAGCCCAATAGCTAACACAATTCTGATAAACTGTTTTTTAAGATCGCCCGTTTAAAGCCAAACGTATAAGGCATCTATAAAAACAAAACAAAGGATCGTGTATGAGTAGTAATACCCGAGATGCGGCCTCCTCCAAGGCCATTATTAAACAGGAAGGCGCGTTTAGCGTAATCGACAAGCCCACTTTTTTTGGCTCCCTAATTCTTCTTCTCTCTGTCACCATTCCCCTAATTATTTGGCCGGACCAAGGCGCACAGTGGGTGGCAGCCGCAAAAGACTTCGTAACCAGTAAACTTGGTGTTTTATATCTCTTGCTTGGTGTTGGCGCTGGTGGGTTCATGGTTTACATCATGTTCAGCGACATTGGACAAATAAAACTAGGCGACCCGGAAGAGAAACCCGAGTTCTCGCCAGTATCATGGGCTGCCATGCTGTTTTGTGCAGGCATAGGCGCGTCTATTTTGTATTGGTCCATGATTGAATGGGTGTACTATTACCAAGCGCCACCGTTTCACATAGAAGGTGAAACCCCCGAAGCCGCAAAATGGGCTGCAGCCTACGGTATTTTCCACTGGGGCCCGCTTGCCTGGGCTATTTACCTCATTCCCGCCGTACCTATTGCGTACTTCTACTATGTGCGCAATCACAGCGTACTTAAAATCTCTGAAGCACTCATGCCGGTTATTGGCGAGAAAATGGCTCACGGCTGGCTGGGTAAAATTATCGACATCAGCTTTATCTTCGGAATGTTAGGCGGCGGGGCGACCACGTTAGGTTTGGCTGCGCCTATGATCAACGAAGGGGTGCACGAACTATTCGGCGTACCTAAATCGCTTACTACCCAAGTTCTGGTGCTTGTAACCTGTACAGCTATCTTTGGCTACAGCGCGTATGTAGGTTTAAAGAAGGGCATTAAGCTGCTGTCAGACATTAACTTTTGGCTGGCCATAGGGTTGCTACTATTTATATTTGTTGTGGGACCTACGTTGTTTATGGCCAATACCGGCCTAGATGCTTTGGGCCGAGTACTTAGCAACATCATTAAAATGGCTACCTGGCTAGAGCCTTTTGCTGAATTTAATGGCTTTCAAAACACGCATTTCCCTCAAGACTGGACCATATTCTACTGGGCATGGTGGTTGGTATTTGCACCAAGCGTAGGGCTATTCATTGCGCGTATTTCAAGGGGGCGAACTATTCGCACTATGGTCGCGGGCTCCATGTTCTTCGGCACCATGGGTTGCTTTTTATTCTTCATGGTAATGGGGAATTATGGCTTGTATTTGCAGCTTTCGGGTGAACTAGACGTGGTGAGTATTCTTAACCAAGAAAGCCCTACGGCCGCGATTTTCGCCATGTTACACACGCTGCCATTGGACTACATAGTCATTTTTGTATTCACCTTGTTAGCGCTAATATTTACCGCAACTACCTTCGACTCCATTTCTTACATTCTGGCAGCTGTAGTGCAAAAAGAAGTAGACGAAGAGCCATTGCGCTGGAACCGTTTGTTCTGGGCATTCGCGTTATCGTTTATGCCTATAGTGCTTATGTTTGTTGGTGGGTTAGAAACGCTTCAAACGGCGTCGATAATAGGGGGCGTTCCGCTATTAGCTGTGGCCTTAATGTTATGTATTGCCATAGTGCGGGCGGCCAATTACGACATGCGTTACCAGCCCGACTACTCGGTAAAAGAAATTAATATAGGGGAATTCCCCGACGACGACCCGTGGAGCGAAGAAGGTACATGGGATATTGATGAAGAGGGCGAAGAGAGTGATGGCGAAACGCCTATTGCCGCAAAGCCTAAACAAAGACCGCCAAAAGGCCACGTAGAGGGCGACCCGCACAGCAGGCCGTCGCGGTTGTAGCTTTTATCGTATCTGAATGAAACAAACGCCGCACACGGGCGGCGTTTGTATTAGCTGAGCACAATTAGCGTACCCTAAAAAAGCGACTGTGGTACCTTAATAATCGTTTGCACCCTTTCAACTTTACGTATGTAGCAGAATGTCAGTTAAGAATTATCAGAAATTCTATCAGCCACTAAACGCGGTACATTCGGCTGATTTTAATTGCTGCATTTACTGCGGCTGCGAAGCTGCACGGCAAGACTTTATTCCACCCATAAAATTCATTCACGACTGGCAAGACGGACATCTACAGGCCGACTTTATTTCCGTGCCTGCATGCAACGAATGCACTGATCTTTTAAAAAATGAAAACAACGCCACGCTAGAACCCAGAATAACCGTGTTAAAAAAGCGGTTGGCGGAAAAGTACAAAAAGGCCATTCGGGTGTTTAACCACTGGAGTATGGAAGAAATTGAAGAAATGGACGCGGCATTTCAAATAAGTCTAAAAGGCGGCTTGCGATTAGGCAAAGAAACCCTTTCCCGTCTTCAATTTGCAGGGTTCGATTATGAAGTGAATGGGAGTATTACGCGGGTGGCAAAACCTCAGCGCGAGGTGTTTAAAGTGTTCGACGAAGAGTTTAGCAGCTTTAGAGAAGCGCTAGCCTTTGCCAGCGCTACCTACAAAATCAAGAAAAGCCGACTAAGTCAGCTTTATTTCGATAATGACGAAAGCTTTGATAGGGCGATTGAGGCTTTTCATGGGCTAGTTGAGGGTAACCCATAAAGCGCTGATTGGTGGCTTTGCACTCCGAAGTCAGAGGTTCGAACCCTGTCGAGCCCTCCATTTTTAAGACTTGGCCGTTAATCCCCAAAAGCAAAGTAGTTCAAAGGCCTAGTATGTGTTGAAAGGGCGCAACCATCATTCTTGCCCGTTTTTTAAAAAATACAAATCAGAAAACCCCATTTTTGCAAATTCGGTATCTCTGAAGTTTCTTACGGTCTTTTTATCTTTACTGATAGCGGCAAGTTGCTGTTCAGTTTGCAGGAACTGGGAAAGGTCTATTCCCTCAGCTTCGGCCACGGCTTCATGCATATTTTGATGGCGGCTGTAAGAAAAATTTATCTCTTTTGCCACACCTTTAAACTTATAACGTACTTTATGGGCCATTTTCTACTCAAGTTGGTCGATGTGATTCAAAAACTGTTTAACCGGTATTATAAACTCAATTAGCGCCAATGATTAGCGTGTTAAAAAAGTGGGTGGCAAAATCGCAGTGTGAGGTGTTTGAAGAAATCGAAGGAGAGTTAAATAGCTTTAGAGAAACAATAGCCTTTGCCTGAGCTATCTATAAATAAAGAAAAGCTGACTAAGCCAGCTTTATTTCGGTAATGATGAAAGCTTTGATTAGCAGTCTGAGGGTAAGCCATAAAGCGCTGATTGGTGGCTTTGCACTCCGGAGGCAAAGGTCGCGCGTTCTGGCAGCTTTAGACAACTGTTTAGAGGTCACTATTAGATTTAGCAATATTACAGTCTTCACATAATACCTGTAAGTTACTTTTATCTAGTGCAAGTTCTGGGTATAGGCTACGTGGTTTAATATGATCGACATGTAAGATCGCACCTCTTTCCGAAGTAATGCCACAGATCTTACAACTACAATTCGACTTTAGCAAAATAGAGAGTCTCAGCTCTCGCCATGCTTTTGTTCTATAAAAATTCGTCTGTGTACTTTGCTTCAAAACAGGTAATTCATGCTTACTTCTATATACAACTGGTTGTTCCCCCGGTTGGTAAACCAGCGCCATTCCTTTATTGCCACTAAACCATCTTTCAATAGCACTGGTAGCGCGAGCGAGAGTTTTGTATTCACGCCTCGAGCTCTTGCCTTCTTTTTGTAAAGTAACTCTTATAGTCATTGTTTGAATTGATGTTCGCGGTGGTAAGCTAAATAGTCTTGATGTTGATCGGCCAACATAATCTTCATATTGGAATGTATGCCTAGTATTTGGCATTCTTCCAAATGATCAGAAATTAAAATCTGGCCATTTTCATTAAAGCTGATGAATCCCAAATCAAATGCTTTATCAATATTGGCTAGAAGTAACAAGCCGTTAAATGGGTCAAGGCGTTCGTCGTTCTCAGATTTTGACCATGGTTTAATATGAGACGCTATAAGGAATGAGTAATTTTGATACTTGGTAACAGCGCAACCTTTCCAATGACTGATCAGGTCATCTCTAAATCTGCCTTGGCCTATACGCGTATTAACCATGACGGCTTTTTGTGTCTCAGAGATAGAGCTATCTAGAATAATATTATCTATATCTTGTTTTGCACTTACTTGTGTAATGTCTGACAAAAATGCTCTGTAACTATTAATTGCAGAGCTGTACATTCCCTTACCTTGCTTATCTTTTGCTACAAATTCTCTTAGCTCGAAGGTTTTATTTACAATAGTTTCATACTCATAATAAGAGCTTATGCTTAATAGACTTTGCTTTGAAACTCCTGCATCATTTAACCAATTCGGTATAGAGTATTTCAACGCGCCAACATAATTTTTTATAGTTTTTTCAGACTTTCCTATAGATTTAGCCCAGCGACAGTATTGATCTTCTAAAGTGTCAAGGTTGGCTGTTAGTGCATTTCTAAGAATAGGGGCAGTACTTGGACTCTTGAGGTATACGAATAGTTGTTCATCAAGATATGCATAATCCACTAGACTAAGAATTTTCGTATCAGTAGCCGATCTCATTGAGTCAAATGCAGCTGTATTCTGTTTTGAAACTTTTAAGTGCCAGAGCCCAGAAGACTTCAAGTGGTAAAACGGTAGGAAAGGACTGTCAGTATCATTGCTTTGCTTTAATCGCATAAAATGCCAGCTAAAGCGTTTCTTTAAAGCATCATCATAATAAATTTTATTATCTTGGATATGTCCTTGTTCAATGAGTTCCATGACAGCAAACATCATGCAAACTTTATGAGGTTTGGCTCTACCTGAAGACCTATCAGGTCGCAGGCTTTGTAATCTGTTGACGTAATAAGTGAGTCTCATCCAGTCAGCCTCAAAATCAAAGTAAGAAAGAGAAACAGAGCTCTCTTTATCCATTTACAAGTCGGTGCAATGCCTAAACAAAAGGGCTTAATCTAGCTCTAAGCGAAAAGGCTTTCAAAGATGAGGTCTAATGATTACTTTATCGTCATGATAAAGTCGAAAGTATGTCCATCCCATTTAGACGCTTCACCGAAGCACTATCATCCCTGGTTTCAGTTTAATATATCAGAATTATTTCATTAAATTACATTTAAAATCATTTGGTTACTTTTGAATTTTAAATGTCACGCCATAAGTTACTTAGTAAAGCCTGCTATTGTTCTTACATTGAACTAAGCTCTCGAATCTTTCTCATGTTGTGTGAGTAAAACCGTTTGCCATTGAACGTCAGCGCGGCCTAGCTCATCGTTTGACTTTTCAGGAGTAAGCAGTCGATAGGAAAGCCCAAATTGGCTTGCAAACTTAGCCAGTTCATCTGCTGAAACAGGGTACATAGTGCGTTCGTCAGCGCAACTGCCATGGCGTAAAGATATAACTAGTTTACCGCTGGGTTTCAGTAAAGAGGATAGCTTTCTAAAAGAGCGCTCTCGCTCCGACGGCGTGATATGCATCCAAACTGCACTTAGCAGGATCAGGTCAAACTTTGTTTGTAAGCGAAAAACTTCGGTCAGTTCAGGTAATGAATCGGATAGCCAGTGAATAGGGTTTGCAACAGTATATTCTTGTGCAATTTCTCGAATACCTACAGCTGGTTCCACAGCAACTACACTAAGGCCTTTCGCAGCTAGACAGCGAGCATCCCGACCGGAGCCTGCACCCACATCAAGTACCATTCCTTCTTTAGGTATAGCCTTTAGCCAGTCTTTGTGAACAGTCTCAAAAGGAACACTGTCGTATTGTTTCACCAATGCTGATGCATTGGCCGAGTAGTACCTTATATTAGTCGTCAAACCTTTAACTTATTCGCAAGTCCATTAAGAACCTCTACTTCTAATTCATTTGTATAGCAAACACAAGCTAACCTTTTCAGCTCAAGTGTATTGGAAAGACGACCTTTACCATTTTGTAAAATCTTTTTTTAGAAACTCAAATAGCAATAATTATCATTTAAATTAGCTTTAATTTATCTTATACTCCCCCGCCGTAAAGTTCTTAACCCTTCATAACCAAATAACAGAGAAAACCATGAAACTAAGCAGTTTATTTGCACTAACGCCTATCGCGTTTGCTTTGTCGGTAAATGCGCAAACAACTCAAAGCGATACAGTAGAAGTTAAAGAAGCAGACGTAGAAAAAATTCGTATTGTAGGTGTTCGCCAAAACCGTGTTAGCCGCGGTGCAACTGGCTTAACCATGGAAATCAGTGAAACGCCTCAGTCTATCAGTATTCTTTCTGAAGACCTTATGCAGTCGTTCGGTGCGTTCAACATTAACGACGCACTAAAGCTAGCACCAGGTATTAACGTAGAAGAGTGGGAAACTAACCGTACTAACTACACCGCACGTGGTTTTGAAATTAAAAACACCCAAATTGATGGTGTAGGCCTGCCTAACGACTGGGGTATTGTTACCGGTTCGGTTGAAGCTTACGGCTACGAAGAAATTGAAGTTATTCGTGGTGCGAACGGCCTGCTTACTGGTGTAGGTAACGCGTCAGGCACCATCAACTATGTGCGCAAGCGTCCTACTAACGAAGAAGGCGGCGAAGTGGGTGCAAGCATTGGCTCTTACAACTTCAAGCGCGTTCAAGGCGATTACTCTATGCTGCTTACAGAAGACGGCAGCTGGGCGGCGCGTGTAGTAGGTAGCTTTGAAGATAAAGAGTCTCACCTAGATGGTTTAGAAAACGATCGCGGCTTTGTATACGGCGTTATTGACGGTCAGCTAACTGATAACGCAACGATAACCTTCGGTTTGTCATACCAAGACGCCAATACCGACGGCAACACGTGGGGCGGGCTAGTATTTAACTATACCGACGGTACGCAAGCTGAGTGGGATATTAATGACACCACTACGCAAGAATGGACTAAGTGGGATACTGAAACCACTAACGCCTTTGTTGAACTAGACTATGAGTTCGACAACGATTGGCAATTGCTACTTAGCTATAACTTCCGTGGCTACGAAGATGAAAGTAAGCTGTTTTATGCTTACGGTGACATTGATAAAGAGACTGGCCTTGGCTTAGTTGGCTGGCCAGGTCGTTACGATTCTGAAATTGACTCTCACCTGTTAGAAGGCCGTGTATTCGGTGATTTCGAGCTGTTTGGTCGCAGCCATGAAGTTAACTTTGGTGTAAGTCACGCTACTAGCGACGACGTGTCTTTTGTTCATGCGTTTGACTACGCTACTACTCCTGCATACGGCCCAACACCTGCATTCCCGTACGGTTTGGATGCGATTGCTGAGCCAGAGTGGTTAGGTGTGTCTGAGTACTCAAATATTGAGCAAACACTAACGCGCTACTTCGGCTCTGCTCGATTCAGCGTAACAGACGAAATGCACATCATTGCTGGTTTTAACGCGATCGACTTCGAGCGTACTGGCCAAAACGCAGGCGCGGTTATCGATAACTCAGAAAGTGAAGCCAGCCCTTATGTTGGTGCGACTTACGCGGTAACAGAAGATGTTAATGCTTACGTGAGCTACTCTGACGTGTACCAGCCACAAGAACAGTATGATGTAAACGGCCAATACCTTGACCCAACTAAGGGTAAGAACTTTGAAGCGGGCTTCAAGGCACAGTGGTTCGACGACAGACTACTAACAACTTTCGCTTACTTCACCGCTGAACAAGATAACTTGGCAGCATATGCAGGTACTAACCCTGAAACTCTTCAGTACTACTACAAAGGCGTATCGGTAGAGTCTGACGGTTTTGAGATTGAGCTAGCGGGTCAGTTAACTGATGATCTACGCATTAACGCGTCTTACACCAACATTGATGTAGAAGACGAGCAAGGTAACGACGCTAACCTATGGGCACCACGTGATGTAGTGACGTTCCAACTAGGTTACACCGTACCGCAAGCGCCAGAAATTGAAGTAGGTTTTGGCGGTAGATGGCAGTCTGAAATTAGCAACGTTGACTACAATGTTAAGCAGGGCGCTTACTTCTTAGGCAACGTTTATGCTTCACATGCGTTTACAGAAGATTTCACCGTTCGCATGAACATCAACAATATCTTCGACAAGAAGTACATTAACAGCCTACATACGGTTGGTTACTACGGTGCGGGAATCAACGCTCAGTTGAGTGCATCATATACGTTCTAATATGAACCAAAACATGAATAATAAAAATGCGGCTTAGGCCGCATTTTTTGTTTTTGCGATATATCTATTATGTGTGGCTAAGAGGTTAGTGAAGAGAAGCCGCCAACGTTTATCAATTGATTAAAATTAAACCACTTGCTACTGTTACTAAACACTAAGAAGACGGAGTTTCAAGTGACTAAGCATTTAAGCTGTGCGTTTAACCAAACCCTCCAGTTCGCGCTTTTCGCTGCGAGCCTTGGTTGGTGCTGCCAACTGTCGGCTCATACCAGTCAACCTAGTTATAACACTGCAGAATCGCTAAACCAGAAATCTATACCCCAGCTAAAGCATGCGTTTGATAAACAACGTTTTGCGTTTTTATCGCTTTTTAAAAGCATAAGCGAAACCGCAAAGTCCGACATGATCTGCAGATATCACAAGCCTGTTGGTAGTCAGGTTGCCAGTAAGAATTGCGAGCCCCGTTATGTGAGCGATTTTAGGTCTATGCTTGAGCAAAAGCCTTCTCAAAGTGGCATTGATACAAACCGGTTACCCAGCGATGAACATTTGCGTTTGTTGACTCAAGATACAAGAGAAGAGGCTTTTGAGCATGTTGCTGCATTAATTGCTACTCATCCGGAACTATATCAGAGTTTTACAAGACTAGATGACATTCATCAGCGCATGCAGCAGCAAGCAGTATCTGAAGAAAACTGATTTAGTCAGTGTTGTCGTTGCTAGGAAATGAGAAGTGGTGAAAGGGCTAAGCATCTCGACTTAAGTTAAAGCGATAAAAATCAGGCAATAAAAATGCGGCATTATGAATTGACCTCATAACGCCGCATTTTTCTTTTCAATTATGACTACTGATATTTCTTAAGCTCTAGTCGTGAAACCATGCCTTTATGCACTTCGTCAGGGCCATCAGCTAAGCGAAGGGCTCTTGCACCAGCGGCAAATCGCGCCAGTGGGAAGTCGCTACACATACCCGCACCGCCGTGAATTTGTAGTGCCATATCCACCACGTTTTGTAGCATATTCGGCACCACCACTTTAATGGCTGATATTTCGGTCATAGCGTGCTTTACGCCTAAGTTGTCAATTTTCCAAGCGGCGTGGAGCGTGAGTAAACGCGCTTGCTCAATAGCCATGCGAGCATCGGCTACGCGTTCTAAGTTGCCACCTAAGCGTATGATTGGTTTACCAAACGCAACTCGTTCGTGACCGCGTTTAAGTGCAAGCTCTAGCGCTTTTTCTGCCATGCCGATAGCGCGCATGCAATGGTGAATACGGCCCGGGCCCAAGCGCCCTTGTGCAATAGCAAAGCCTTTGCCTAACCCCATAATTAGGTTGTCTTTGCTCACACGCACATTATCGAAATGCATCTCCCCGTGGCCGTAAGGGGCATCAAAATCGCCGTAGGCATCTAGCATGCGCTTAATGGTAATTCCCGGTGTATCAAGCGGCACTACGACCATACTGTGGCGACTGTGCTTGTCGTTATCAGGGTTAGATAAACCCATGAATATAGTTATAGCAGCATTAGGATGGCCTAACCCTGTCGACCACCACTTTTTACCGTTAATCACTACGTCATCGCCATCTTCAATAATGGTTGCGGCCATATTGGTAGCGTCAGACGATGCAACATCAGGCTCTGTCATACCAAACACTGAGCGTATTTCACCTGCTAGCAATGGATTAAGCCATTTCTCTTTTTGAGCGTCGCTACCGAAGTGATACAGCACTTCCATATTGCCGGTATCAGGCGCATTGCAGTTAAAAATCTCTGGTGCAAAGAGATATTTGCCCATGCGCTCTGCCATAGGCGCATATTCAAGTGTGGTAAGGCCCTGGCCTAGCTCGGCATCGGGCAAAAACAGATTGGCTAACCCTGCTTCGCGCGCTTTAGCTTTAAGCGCTTCAGTACCAGGGTGCAGCTTCCAGGTTTTCCAGTCACCGTGATTATTTTCTTTATGGTGAAAGTCGTAAACTTCATCTTCAATTGGCGCTATATGCTCGGCTATAAAATTATCGAGCTTCTCTAGTAAGGCTTTGGTTTTGTCGTTATGTGAAAAATCCATAGGGCACCTTTTTACATTCGTTGAAATTGTACTAATTAGATATAGAGAGTATTTGCTTCGCATCTCGCACTTGGGTCGCCGCAAGTTAAAATGTAGGACTGTCTCTAAAGCGTGCGATAACTGTTCGTTAAACGCATAGTAGAGAAAGTTGTTAAGTGAATGAAATGAAATATAATCCTTAATTGGTGTGAATCCCATTCATGGTGATGGCAATGTTCGAAAATAGACAATTCGAGAAGTTGGATCTAAACCTGCTAAAGGTTTTTGAAGCGCTTTGGCAGCATAGGAATATGACCCGCGTAGCTGAAGCGCTCCACATTACGCCATCGGCCGTTAGCCATGCCATGCGCAGGTTTAGGGATATTTTGGGCGATCCACTTTTTGTTAAAGAAAAACAAAGCATGTTGCCTACTGCGGCCTGCGAACGGCTAGCGCCCGCTATTCTAAAAGCCTTAAGCGATATTCGAAAAGCATTAGGGGAGTTTGCCGACTTCGACCCGTTACACAGCCATCAGCGCTTTGTTATTGCCATGCAAGAGTCTCTTGAATTAGGCGTTTTACCTGTCCTGCTTTCAACCCTTGAAAAACAAGCACCTAATGTCGAAATAGTAAGCACTCGCTTACATCGAGATACAATGTTGGCAGACTTAACAAATCGAAACCTCCACCTTGTCATTGATATTGGTCGCGCTGTTGCCGCGCCCATCTCTCACTCACTATTGCGCCGCGACACCTACAAGGTGCTTATGAATAAGCAAAACCCGCTGGCACAAAATATAGATAAGAAAAAGTATGTGGCGGCACGCCATATAACGGTGTCGAACCGGGCAAAAGGGGCGTCGGTAGAAGAAATTGCGCTGCAGCAACTAGGTATAAGCCGTCCTTCATTATGGCGTTGCCAAAACTATCGCGCCGCGGCAGATGTGGTGGCTAGCACTAACGCTTTGTTAACTTTGCCAGGCTCTGTGGCTGATGCGGTAAGCGATGATAACTTGATTAGCACCAAACTGCCGTATCAGCTTCCCGCGTTGGAAACACACCTTTACTGGCATAGCCAGCAGGAAGGCGAGCCCGGGCTAATGTGGTTACGCAATTTAATGCTACACTTGTTCGCTGAATCTGGTCTTACCAGATAGGTTCTGATAGGATTCAGCGCTATAGGCATTATCACGCAGCCCACACTTTGCCAGCGATTAGCGGGGTTTAGTGCTAGCGTACATGAAGTATGTCAGAGACCGCGGTAGACGCGTGTTTTGGTGAAAAGGAAGCAGTAATGAATATTCACACACTTGCAGGCTACATACAGCATATTTATCTTGTTGAAGACAGCAAGGGGTTGCTATTGCTTGATGGCTGTAGCCGCGCCGATGTAGACAACGTGTGTCGATACATTACGCAAACCTTAGGTCGTCCGTTAAGTGACTTAAAGCTGATTGTGGTTACACATATGCATCCAGATCACGCCGGAGGCGCCATTAAACTGCGTGAACGTACTGGTGCGCAGGTGGCATCTCACCCCAAAGCCATTAATTGGTATGCTGGGTTTGCTGGGCGTACTGCTCACGGCATAGATTTGTTGCTAACCTGGTGGGTGGCCAATCGTATTGGCAAGCCAAGAATGCCCATTTGGTACAACCCAATACTAGCGCCAGACATGACGCTTGCCGACAATCAGTTACTGCCCGGTTTTCCTGACTGGCAGGTTATGTACACGCCGGGTCATACCGACCACGATTTAACGCTTAAGCACATTCCCACGCAGCAGGCTTACATTGCCGATGTATTGGTACAGGTGAAAGGTGAACTAGTACCGCCATATCCGTTATGTCACCCAAACCAATATCGCGAAAGCTTAAAGAAGCTGGCCCAGTCACATATTGATACATTCTTTTGTGCTCACGTTCCGCCCACCAAAAAGTCGGATATCGATTTTGAACACGTTATTGAAAACGCGCCGCGCAAACCTAAGAATCACTGGCACTCCAGTAAAAATCGCATAAAGAAAAAGCTATTCAACAAGACTCGCGAGCATTAGTTTATTAGCCGTCGTTAGCTTTACTTATTTTACGCAGCGGCGTGTTTAGCTGGCACTGCCCTTGCTTTTCCCCCTTAATAACCACATTAATCCTATAGGCATATCTATAATAACGAGAGGGCAATAATGTATAGGCCGCACTCTCTGGATATTATTTTTAAAGGTTTAGGTTTAAGGGAATAGGAACTGCAAAGGCAGAATACAAACAAGATAATGCAAAAAAATATCGCTACGCTTTTTGACAAGACTCGGGCAATGGCGTCGCTAACTGGCGACAAACTTAGCAGTGTGTTTAACAAAGAAACTCACAGATTCACCATTACTGGGCTAAGTCGAAGCGGTAAATCTATGCTGTTCACCAGCCTTATCACTATGCTGAAAAGCCGTAGTGAAGAGGGCTATGCGTGTTTGCCTTTGCTACGTTATTTGCCGCCATCCCAAGTGCTTGATATGCGCATAGAGCCCATTGAAGGCTACAAACCGTTCCCGCATATACAGAACATTGCTGATCTTGAAAACGGCCAATGGCCTAAAGCCACCGAAGAAGCATTCGGTTTTAAGCTGGTGGTGCGTTTAAAAGAAACCGCCTCATTGAAGCGTCATGTACTGCCTCATAGCGATGTGGTGTTTGAGTTTATCGATTACCCTGGAGAATGGGTGACCGACATTCCCATGCTAAGTAAAACCTATGCTCATTGGTCAGACTCTGCGTGGGCTCAGCTTAGCAGTGGGCCGCAGCAGTATTTTGCCAACCAGTGGAAAGCGTTTGTTAATCAGTTTGATTTTGAGCAAGAGCCAACCGAACAGCGTATTCAGCTGCTGGTTAATGCCTATCTCGATTATTTAGTAGAAGCGAAGGCCAACGGCATCTCGCTTCTTCAACCGGGTAGTTTTTTATTGGAATCGAGCGACTTCGATTGGCAGGCCTTTGGTTTTACGCCGCTTCCTTCTAGCATCACCAGCGATGTATCACACCCTTGGTTTAAAATATTCGACAAGCACTTTGCTAAATTCCAAAGTGGGTGGTTAACGCCGCTGAAGCAGTCCATTTTCAAAGAAACCGACAAGCAGATAATTCTTGTCGATTTGTTTGAAGGGCTTAACCACAGCAGACAGCATTTGTATCAGTTAAAAGAAACTCTGAGTCATTTGGCCGACACCTTTGTGTACGGGCAAAGCACGTGGTTTTCACGCAATGTGCTGAAAAAAGAACAAATAGGCAGAGTGGCGTTTGTGGCCACTAAGTCTGATTTAGTGCCTGTAAGTCAGCGCGCTAACTTACTTAATTTACTTACCCAAATTACCGAAGGGGCGAGAGCACGGTTTGACGGTAAACCCATACAATTTGAGCATTTTTTAGTGTCTAGCATGCAAGTAACCGACGAAGGTAGTAATGATGATGCTATTCGTTACAAAGACACTGATGGCCGCTATGTAGAGTCTACGTTCGAACCTATTCCCAGCACTTTGAAAGAGATGGAAGAGGGTAGCCACTTTCCAGTACCTGATGTGAGTGTACCTAGCGATTTTAAGGCGCGTATTTTAGCGGGTAAGGGCGTAGATAGATTGCTTCAGTTTTTACTGGGCAAAGGAGAGTAAGAATGAGCGATAAACCTTATACATTTGACGAAAGCCCAGAACAAACAAGCCAGTCTACGCTTAGAAGCGATGCAATTTACGGCGATGTCGGTGAGGAAGATCAGCATAATGCGGTGACTGGATATGGTAAACCTAATAATGACCATGAAAGGGATGCGGTAACAAAACCACAGTACAAAACCAAAGTTAAAACACAAACCTTAGACATAGCGCAGCCTGAAACCAAACTTCCGCAACAAGTTACCGAGGATGTATGGGAAGTGGATACTAAAAAAGGTGGCCTGTCGTTAGGTGCGGCAACATTAGGATTTGGCGTTGTTTCATTAATTGGCTTTTTTGTTTTTGAAGCTTATACCACCCTTGCGGCAAACGTTTCCGAGCACCCCATCGGTACGGGCGTACTGGGCGCATTATTGGTTGGTTTTGTAAGCTGCTTTAGCTTTTTGAGTTTTAAAGAGTGGCGAGGCTACAAGCAAGTAAATACGGCGATGGAAGATGCAAGCGTTATCCGAGATTTGCTGGCTAGTAATGGGACAGAGCCTTCAGCGCAGAAAGAGCCTTCAGCGAAACAAAATCCATCAGCGGGAACAGAAGCATCGCCACAGAAAATTGATCGCGTGCTAAGCCAGCACGGCAAACGCTTTTCGCGGGGGTCTTACGCAGCGCATTGTTTCGACCGTTATAAGCAGCAGCTTCAAGACGACATGACAGGCCCAGAACGATTAGGCCTGTACGAAGACACGGTACTAAAACCTGTTCAGGAAAAGGCGCACAAGGTGCTGAATAAAGAGTCGGTGACCGCCGGAAGCCTTGCTTTTATAAGCCCCAATAATCTTATTCAAACTTTTGCTGTGGTATGGATTAGCTTTCGTACCATTCGTCGAATGGCCCGCGTGTATGGACTAAGGCCAAGTACAGCAGGGAACTGGAAGTTGCTTAAGGTGTTGGCGCAAAACATTGCGGCACAAGGCGTGTTTGACTTAGCTACCGACGAAGTTGCCAATCAAATTGGCGGCAGCTTGTCGGCGAAGTTTATGGAAAATTCTGCTGAAGCGATTGCTGCGGGCGCGCTCAACGCCCGTTTAGGACGAGCGTTGATCAAGTTGCTTAAATAGCGCGTCTTACCTGCTTGTTAGGCTGCGCTAGTGATTTTGCGCAGCCTAGTTGCACCAGCCGCGCTCTAGCACGAAACTCTTAGGTTACTGTATCAACGTTATAGCGCCTTTTTAGTGGGCACCACCACGTTAGCAAAGATTAATCCCGCCACTAGTGACATAAAGATAAGAAATACTTCCTGCCCCAAATGGTCGGCCTTCACAAAGTCTTGGCCTGTCATAAACGAGTTCAAGCCAATATAGGTCTTAGACCCCGGCACCAGCACTATAAGTCCGTGCATAGCCACAATGGTCGCGGGTTGGTTAGCAATGCGGGTGAACGCATTCGCAAAAATGCCTAATGCAAACGCACCCACGAACGCGCCCAGCCCAGGGCTCATGTAGTCAGAGCTCCATGCGGTAGCACTGTAGGCAATAAATGCTGCTGCCAATGCCCATGGAATGTGTTTAATACGCGTTCTGAATATCGCAACTAGGGCAATACACAGCAAGAATACCGCTAGCCAAGTAGCCCAGTAAGGCAGCGATTCTGCAGGGGTATACACGTTTTCACCAAATGCACTAAAGCCCACTGACACACCCAAAAAAGCACCGAAATACAGCTTAAACAGCTGCATGATGGCGTCCATAGTACGAGCCGTGCCCGACACCATGTTTCGCGATGAAAGCTCGGCAAGGCCCATAGTCAGGGCTAGTCCGGGTACAAATACAATCACCGATGAAAGCACAACCAGCGGAATGTTAATGCCAGGGTCAACGTATTGACCAATAGCACAGGCAAGAATGCCGCCAACGAACGCGGTGACAGGCTCTAGCATCAAGTTTACGCGTTTAGACTGCTGTGCCCATAAGGTCCAAAGATAAGCCACAATACCCAAGGCACCCGACCAGCCAATTTCACTCCAGCTTGCACCCATTAGCATAGCAAACGCGCCGGTGGCCATAGCAAAGGCTACGCCTGTAACCCATTTACCATAAGGGCTGCCCATGGCATCTATTTCATTTAAGCGCTTGTCAGCTTCACTTAAGGTTAATTTGCCCGACAGCAGTTCGCTGGCCAGTTCATCGGTAAGCGACAACGCGTTCATGTCTAGCTCGCCTGGAAGCAAACGCGCAGCATGGTTATATTCGTCTTCGTGACGGTCACTCCAGATAACAAAAGTCAGTGAAGTTGGCGTTGAAATAAATGAAGCGTGTACGCCTAAATACTTAGCGACTTCACCTAGGTAAGCTTCAAGACGGAACGCAGGGGTACCGTACTTGTGCAGCATTTTGCCTAGCTTCACTATAAATCTACGAATTTGAATAAATTCAACGGTATCCAACGCACTGCCCTTTAGTTTTGATAAATCTAATATGAGATAAATGAGACAAAAAAGCCAGACGCATAGGTAAAGTGTCTGGCTAAAATTTGGGCGGATTGTACGGAGGGTTTTGCACGAAAGCAAAACAAATTTTCTCTTATTTTCCCTTACAAAAACTAATCGATTAATCCATTAAAAGTGCGCTCTTTAGCGCGAGTTTTCAAACGAAAAATACAGGTATTCTTGCGCTTAAACACGTTCTGTAAACGGCATCCAGTCTTTCCAAACGGGTTCCAGTCCTTTCATTGAAAGTGCGCTCACGACATCTGATACAGATCGGTTATCGTCAATATCGAATTGATTTAGTGCCTTCGATGGGGCGCTGTAACCGCCAGGCTGTGTTTGCGAGGCCGCACTCATAGACGTTATGCCAAGCGGCATTACACCATCCCGAAATATCGCCGACTCTCGGGTAGACAGCGAGAGTTCTGCTTGTGGGTTAAAAATGCGGTGGGCGCATATTAGCTGCAGCAGATCTCGCTCGTTAGGGAGTTTACTATTGGTGAGGGCGTTGCCGCCAGTGCTGTTACCTTCACAGCTACGAAGGCGCGGAAAAGCAATAGATACACGGCTTTGCCAGTAGTGTTGCTGTATTAATTTGCCGTGAAGGGCGGTCATGGCGCTATCAACCCGCCAGTCGCCTAAACCCAGTAGTGCGCCAATGCCAATTTTATCAATGCCGGCTTTCCCTATGCGATCGGAGGCTTCTAAGCGCCATAAGAAGTCCTGTTTTTTTCCTCGAGTGTGGTAATTAGCGTAATGCTGCGGTGAGTAGGTTTCTTGATACACTAACACCGCGTCTAAGCCCAGGTGCTTCAAGGTTTCATATTGCTCACGCTTTAAAGGTTGTACCTCCATCATAAGGTAGCTCACCTTTTCGCGAATGGCGGTTAGTGTTTGCTCAAAATATTCCATCCCCACTTTGGTTTCATGTTCGCCAGTAACCAGCAATACCTGTGAAAAGCCTAAATCTTTGATGGCTTCAATTTCGGTCAACACTTCGCTTATAGACAGGGTTTTGCGCTTTATTTTGTTGCTCATTGTAAAGCCGCAATAGGTACATTCGTTGGCACACAAGTTTGACAAATACAGAGGTACAAACAGCTGCATGGTATTGCCAAAGCGATGGCGAGTAATTGTTTTAGCGCGATAGGCCATGGCTTCTAAGTACATAGCGCCAGCGGGAGAGATCAGCGCCATGAAGTCGTCTAAAGAAAGTGTATCTTTACCTAACGCTCGTTCTACGTCGCCCGCTGTTTTGCTGTTTATCGACATAGCCACATGCGACAAGTCTTGCTGCATTAATGCCTGTGCTACCTTCATACCGCCGGCTCCAAAAAGGCGGTAAGCGGGCTAGAGGCTTTGGCAAAACTGCTGGTAGCACCAAGTCCAGCTTCAAAGGCTTTTCGCCCCGTTTCTACGGCGCTTGCGAAAGCTGCTGCCATAGCAACTGGGTCCATAGCCGTGGCGATGGCCGTATTCACCAATACTGCGTCTACTCCCAGCTCCATGGCCGCCATAGCTTCGCTTGGCTTACCAATGCCTGCATCTACAATGACGGGTATCGACGCTTGCTCAACAATAATTTGCAAAAAGGGTTTGGTTTGTAAGCCCTGATTACTGCCAATAGGCGCGCCCAATGGCATAACGGCAGTGCAGCCTACCTCTTCTAAGCGTTTACATAAAACGGGGTCTGCTCCGCAGTAAGGCAAAACGTGAAACCCTTTTTTAACCAGTGCCTCTGCGGCAAGCAGGGTTTCGATGGGGTCGGGCAATAAGTAGCGTTGGTCTGGATGAATTTCCAGCTTCACCCAAGGGCTACCTAATGCTTCGTAAGCAAGTTCGGCGGCGAATATGGCTTCTTTTGCGTTCTTAGCTCCCGACGTGTTCGGCAAAAGAGTAACGCCCAATGCTTTTAATGCCGAAAGCGTTTCATCTTGTGAGCTATGGCTGGCGACACGCTTCATTGCCAAGGTCACCATGCTGCTCTTGGCTGCCTGTACCGCGCTTTTCATGGTGTCCAGGTTACTAAATTTGCCAGTGCCAGTTAACAGGCGGGAAGGGATGGTGTGATTTGCGAGTGTTAGCATTTTAGCCTCCTGCCACTAGGGTGAAGATATCCACGGTATCGTTGTTACTTAAGTAGGTTGTTGGCCATTCATTCTTGCTGATAATGGCGGCATTTTTGGCAACGGCGGTGCCTTCGTCTTTCAATTGTTTTAGAGCAATTAATTCACTAAGTGATATAGGAGAAATCACGCTCATTGGTTGATTGTTCACGTTGATATTAATTTGGGTCATTGGCATACCTCACAAGAAGAAGAGGGGGGAAGCTTGAAACTTTGCAGCGTACCTTGGCCTGCATGGGCGTTTACGTAATGGCCCCATTTAATATCGGCATCGAAGCCCCTTGCCAGAAATAACAAGGCTTGGGTAGCTTGGTGGCATGCTGCCATGCCTACTACTGGGCCTAGTACACCTTTGCTAACGCAATCTTCGCGTACGGCAACATTATTCACTAAACACTCGTAGCAACCGCAGGTGGTTGAGTTTTGAGGCAAGTTCAGCGCTTGCCAGGTAAGTCCACTGGCTGCGGCAATAAAAAGCGGAATAGAGGCGCGAAACGAGGCCAGGTTTATCTGTCTTCGTACCGTCACGTTGTCGGTGCAATCCAGCACGCAGGTGGCTGATGCAATCAAGGTTGGTAAGTTGTTACTATCAGTAAATAAGCTTTTAAACTGGATGTTTAAATGCGAGTTCACTTTACGCAGTTCATTGTAAAGCGATTTAGCTTTAAGCTCGCCTAGGTGCATTTCATTGTAGCTTATTTGGCGCTGCAAATTACTAATGTCGACGGTGTCACCATCTATAAGTGTAATGTTGCCCACTCCTGCGCCTGCTAAATAGCGGGCGGTTAAGCTGCCTAATCCACCTAAGCCAACGATAACAGCGTGTGCACCCGCCAAATTAAGCTGTCCGTCGTGATCAATGCAATCGAGTAAGAGTTGTCTGCTGTAGCGACGTATATCCTGATGCGCTAACTGCTGGCCTACTGAGTGACTAAGTGAATGAGTAGCTGAATGACTAAGCAAACCCAGCCTCCTCAACCAATGCTTGGTAGGCTTTTAGCGGGTATTCTGCCTGAGTGATTGCACTTACCACAGCAATGCCGCTAACGCCGGTTTTAGCTACATCGCCTATACGCGATAAGTTAATACCACCAATAGCAACGGTGGGAATGCCATCGCAAAGCTGCACATACTTTTCTAAACGTGCTACACCTTGGGGCTTCGAAGGCATGTCTTTGGTATTGGTGGGGAAGATATGACCAAGGGCAATGTAAGACGGGTTTAAAGCGCGAACACGTTGAATTTCAGCGAAGCCGTGCGTTGATATTCCAAACCGTAAACCCGCACTACGGATGGCGTTTAGGTCTGCGGTGTCGATATCCTCTTGCCCCAAGTGCACACCGTAAGCCCCGAGTTCTATGGCCAGCTCCCAATAGTCATTAATGAATAATTGGCAGTCGGTGTGTTTCACCAATTCTATTGCCTCTTTTATTTGCTGACGAATGTCTTCTTGGGAGCCTTGTTTAACCCGTAGCTGCATGATTTTTACGCCCGTTGGCCAGAGGCGGGCTATCCATTGCACACTATCCACTACAGGGTAGATGCCTAAATGAGTATGAGTAAGTGCAGGAAAGTGGGCTTCTTTACAAGACGAGGCTTTAAGAAGGGAATCCTTATCCCGCTCTTTTTCATTAGCAGTGGCGCCACGTTGGTGAAAGGTCACCAGCGGAAAGCTCTCTGGTTTTGCGGGAAAGCCGTTGGTTTGTGCAAAGTAGGTGGTTAATTCGTTACTTATGGCGTTTGCGTTAGCCGCTGCGCATTGCTTTGGTAGTGTATGGCCACGAACTTCGCTGACGTAAGCATTAGCAAGCGTAAGTGCGTCTTCAATGCAGTAGTCGTGCACAATGAATGCCGCTAATGCGCTGGCTAACATACAGCCTGTGCCGCGAAGGTTGCCGTTAGCGTATTTCGGCTGGCTAAAACGAAGAGTGTGAGAGGCACAAACAAAAATATCGCTCACGTTTTTTTGCCAGTGGGCGTGACCGCCTTTCACGTACACGCTCTTTGCGCCTTTACCCCTTAGCCGATTGATTGCAGTTAGCAAGCTCGCTTCATCAACAACTGGCAAATGAGTGAGCCACGCAAGCTCATCGATATTAGGCGTAACGATATCTACCGTATTCAACAGTTCGTCAACTACGCTTTCGCTTAACTCACTCAGCACGCCACCTGACGAGGTAGACAGCACAGGGTCCCATACAACGAAGGGGCGAGGGTTAGATGTTTTTTGAATACGTGCACACAACAACAGCGCTTGCTCATCATTAGCAATAGCGCCAATTTTAATAGCGCGTGGTGGGGTATCTTCAAACAGCACCTGCCACTGCTGATTTAATGCCGACGCGCACATGCTTTCCTTACTAAGCATGATTGAGTTGGACTGCACGGTAAGTTGTGTAGTGAGCACACAAGCATGGATGTTCAGATCGGCCAATGTAATGGCGTCGCGGGTAACGCCCGCACCACCGCTACAGTCAACGCCTCCCACACACCACACTACAGGAAGTGCAGTGGTGAGGTTGTTGGATGCAGGGCTTATGGACGCTTTCGCCATCATGGTAGCTCTACCTTGCTATCTGCAGTGTGATAAAGCTCTGCGCCAGACTGATTGAATGCCTGGGCCATCTCTTTCATGCCTTTTTCTTTCTCAAACTCTTGCTGCTCTACTTGTTTAGCCACATCGCGCACTTCCTGAGAAATTTTCATGCTGCAAAATTTAGGGCCGCACATAGAGCAGAAATGCGCAACTTTGCCAGACGCCTGCGGCAAGGTTTCATCGTGATAAGCGCGCGCAGTATGTGGGTCGAGAGCTAAATTGAACTGGTCTTCCCATCTGAATTCAAAGCGAGCTTTCGACATGGCGTTGTCGCGAATTTGTGCACCTGGGTGTCCTTTTGCCAAGTCGGCAGCGTGGGCTGCAATTTTGTAGGTGATAAGCCCCTGTTTAACGTCTTCTTTGTTAGGTAGGCCCAAATGCTCTTTAGGTGTTACATAGCACAGCATTGCGCAGCCATACCAACCAATCATGGCGGCACCTATACCTGAAGTGAAGTGATCATAGCCAGGAGCGATATCGGTGGTGAGGGGGCCAAGGGTATAAAACGGTGCTTCGTGGCAGTGCTTAAGCTGCTCTTCCATGTTCGCTTTAATCATATGCATTGGCACATGCCCCGGGCCTTCAATCATTACCTGAACATCGTACTCCCATGCAATTTTCGTCAACTCTCCAAGGGTACGTAATTCAGAGAATTGCGCGTCGTCGTTAGCGTCAGCTACGCTACCAGGGCGCAGGCCATCACCTAGCGACAGCGCCACATCGTACTTAGCGCAAATTTCGCAAATATCGTGAAAGTGCTCATACAGAAAGCTTTGCTGGTGGTGGCTTAAGCACCACTTTGCCATTATCGAACCGCCGCGCGATACAATGCCGGTAACCCGCTTTGCGGTAAGGTGTACGTATTCAAGCAGCACGCCAGCGTGAATGGTGAAGTAGTCTACGCCTTGTTCGGCTTGCTCAATTAGGGTGTCTTTAAACATCTCCCACGTTAAATCTTCGGCTACACCGTTTACTTTTTCTAGCGCTTGATAAATGGGGACGGTGCCAAGAGGAACAGGACTGTTTCTAAGCAGCCACTCTCGGGTTTCGTGAATATTTCTGCCGGTAGATAAATCCATGATGGTATCGGCGCCCCAGCGTGTTGACCACACCAGCTTTTCTACCTCTTCTTCAATAGACGAGGTGACTGCTGAATTACCAATGTTTGCGTTAATCTTTACTAGAAAGTTACGCCCTATAACCATTGGCTCCAACTCGGGGTGATTGATGTTGCATGGAATAATGGCGCGGCCTGCGGCCACTTCCTGGCGTACAAATTCGGGCGTGATGGTATCGGGTAAATTCGCACCAAAGTGTTCGCCTTTGTGCTGCTGCGTCAGTTCGGCATCTTTAATGGCCTGGCGACCCATATTCTCGCGAATGGCAATGTATTCCATTTCAGGGGTAATAATGCCCTGTCTTGCGTAGTGAAGCTGGGTAACGTTTTTGCCTGCTTTTGCTTTTAGTGGTTTGCGGCTGCGAATAAAGCGGAAATCTTCGGTAAAAATGTCGTTTTCACGCTCTTTCGCAAAGCTTGATGAAACGCCCTCTAACTCAAAAGTATCGCTGCGCTCTTCAATCCACTTTTGGCGAAGCGGAGCTAGGCCTTTGTGTACATCTATGTTTTCTAGCGGGTCGCCATAAGGGCCAGAGGTGTCGTACACAGGAATGGGCGGGTTTGGCTCTAAGATAGGGTTTTCTTCGGTGCCACCCACTAAACTGTCGTGTTGGTGAATAAGGCGCATGGCCACACGAATATCGTCACGGCTGCCACACTCGTAGTGGCGTGTTGAATTTGGGTAAGCTTCGCCCGCAAGTTCATTAATGAATTGTTGTGCTTGTTGGCGCTGTTCGCGTCTGTTCGACATAGCATTTTACCTTGTAAATTTAGGTTCTAAAAATGCTTGTCAGGAGTGAAGGAGAATACAAAGTGTGAGTGTAGAAGGGGATAGTCCCGTTACTCTAGCGAGATTGTTGGTAAAGGTTTTGGTGATTACAGCCCTTTACTCCGTTGATGTTGACTTGGGGATAAACTTGAACAGTTTACCTTGAGTGACGAGCAGCACCGTCATGGGTGTGTCTGTATCATCAACAGCAAAACAACTTCGCTTCACAACGCTAAACCACGGTTTAACATTGTGCACATTGTATTTTCTTGTTCCCTTCGCAGGTATTAGCCTGATCAGGTTCTACGGATCCCACTTTCGCGGTCTCAGCTTACTGGGTTAACAGTGAAGCACTCCGACAAGTTGTTTAAGTCAATTCGGGTTGTTGTTGAAACAACCCGAATTGAGAATTCCTTTTTACTATATCTTCAATTTTACGGGTAATACAAGTACTACCAGAAAGCTAAATGAATATTCATCTAGCTGGCTAGCTGCTGACCTTCCTTGTAAAGCTGAAGTGCAGTGGCTGTGTCGTGCTTGCGTTCGCTAATTGCAGACAGCAGCAATAAGTCTTCTTTGCGCGACTTCATTTTAGTGGCTTTAAGCAGGGCTTTTTCCGCCAACACATCATCGCCTGAGTTAAATGCAACTTGGCCTAGCGTGGAGTATAGCGACACGTTTTCTTCGTCTTGCTTTATCCAGCTTTCAAGCAGTCGTAGTGATGGCGATGCATCAGGAATATTAAGCTGCGTGAACAGCGGAAACAGGGCGCTATTCGGGCCACGCTTTTGCCATTCAACTAGCAAATTCTGTGCGTCGGCATGCATACCTTGGTCAAGTAACTGTTGAATGTAGGCCGCGCGGTAAGCATCGTCGTGACGAAGCTTACGAGGTAGGGTTTCCCAATACGATTTAAGCTCGACAGCGCCTTGTTTGCTGGCAATTTCGGCAAACTTACCTTTGGCGATGCGCTGGCTCCATGCGGTGTAATCCGCTTTGGGCAATGCTTTACGCCAGCCTGACAAATTCTCCTGAAGTACTTGCCACTTACCTAACTTGGCAAGAATTTGCGCTTTCAACTGCACAACCTGCTTGTTCTCGCGCTCTTGCTCGTCAAGTTCGTTAAGTTTCTCTAGTGCCGCATCGTATTTTTCTTCAGCCATATCAATACGCGCGTGCATGACCGTTGCGGCTACTTTCGCTTTTGGAAAGTCAGTTGCCTGAACGAGGAAATAACGGGCTTTGGCTAAATCGTTATTGGCAAAAGCAATTTGCGCTGACGCCAAATAGTTAACGCCTTCGAAATCGCCGTTGGTGGTTTTGCTTAGCGCCTTTTGAGCTGTATCAAAATCACCTGCAGCCATTGCGTGTAAGCCGTCGTAAAACGCACGCTTTCGTTTGCGCTCCCCCAAAGTGCCGAACCATTTATGTGAACCTGTGATCAGGCTTAACGCCCACAATACAAGTCGAGATAGTACGTACCAGGCAATGACGGCACCTATCACTAAAATACAAAAGCTAATCACCGTCATTTCAACAGCGGTGTTACCCAGTGATATTAGTACGTAGCCCTTATCGCCTAACAACATCGGGCCAACAATGAGTGCAACAACGAATGCGGCTAATACCGCAAGGGCAATAGCTAACCATTTCATAGTGCACTTGCTCCTTGTCCGAACACCTGTTTAACGCGGCTATCCAATAGACGCTCTAGCGGTTTTTGTGACGCTAGCTCTGTAGGTATTGGGCGCGATACATCGGTAGCAATGAGGTTTTGTAGTGCATCTACAAAGCCCGTTACTTGGCTTTTTTCGGTGTCGAACTTTTCAATAATTAACGTTTGAGCGTATTGAAGCGACTGGCTGTAAAGCCCTGCATCGCCCTGAAGCGCGGCGGTTTGCGCGTGCATAAGCTGTAGACGAAGCTGCTCTTTTGCTAGGAACTGGGCTTCTAGTGAAAGCACTGGCTCAACCGGGCCTTCAATAGTTTTCACCGTAAGAAAATCGTTCACCAACGAACGCCACACCTTCGCAAGGTTCTCCTGCCAGTCGTCAGCTGACTCCGATAAGGTCGTGTCTTCTGCATTGGCGTCTTCTGGTTTTTCGAAGGTATCAAGTGGCAGTTTGTCAATTTGAGCAATCATACCCGTAAGCGCGAGGGCGACGGAACTTTGTGATACAGGGTTAAGCTGTTGTAAGGTTTGAATATCTTCTGCAAGGTTTGCGCGAACCGGAAGTACCGATGGATCGGCCAACGACTTTAAGCGTTTATCTGCGTTAACTAGCAGCAAAATTGCTGTGCGTACGTCGTTTTCTAACCAAAGCTTTCTGCCTGCCATGCGAACTAAGTAATCAGCTTCAGCAATGAGCCAGTCTGCCGGGCGGCGACCTTCCATATTATTTAGTTGCTCAAGGGTCGATTCAGCTTGCAGCGTCAGCTTTTCGTTTTGCGCTTTTAACTCGGCTACCGTGCTTTCTAACGTCTGGTTGGTGCGAGCTACTTTGTCGATAGAGGCAACAAGATCAGCGCGCTCACGCTCAATAGTGTTTAGCTGAGAGGTCGTCGTTTGAAGTGCAGATTCAGAGTCCTTGCTTGCCGACTGTTGCTGCATGTAATACCAGTAACCTGCGCCAGCCATACCAAGCACAATAAGGAAAAGGATGATTACAACAAACCACAGTAGACCATTTCCCGACGATTTCTTTTTAGCAGCACCCGACGATGTTGATTCACTGTGCGTGGCAGAAGATTCGATAACGTCTTTTTCAGCTTCCACTTTCACGAGTTCCTCTTTTTGTGGGCTACTTTCATTGTTGTTGGCCATTCAATACTCCCAGTTATCCTTTACCCAGGCGATGAGTGCCTGATCGGTGGCTCGCTGACAAACCGCTACCTCTTTAATGCCTTGGCTAGTGAGGGTTTTGGCAATTCGGTCGCTCACTGTTAACCATTTAATAGATTTAAGTGCTTGGCCAAATTGCGCAATTAGTTGCAGTGCCATTGCTTCGCTTGTAGCGATAATGCCGCTAACTTCGCCCATTTTCCACCGTTTTGTGTAAATTGGGCTTGTAAGTTGCTCTCTCTTATAAACGCAAAAGCTATTAACTAAAATACCTTTTTCGTCTAATCCTGTGGCTATGGCGTCGCGCCCACCTTCACCCTTAATGATAACGACATGCTGACAGTTTGCCTCATTAAGTTGGTGCATTGCCAGTATACCTTCGGATGTATGGGCTTCGGGAATAGCAACCTGCGCCGATGAAAACGCCTGAATTCCCGCTTGTAATTTTCGTGCAGTGGCATCGCCCACAGCTATGATCAATGGTAATTCGTTAGCCGTTTCGCGTAAGCCTTCAATAACGGTGTCTACAGCATATACGCTGGTAACAACAATTGCGTTTACTGCATTTGACGCTAAAAATTCTGCAGCAGCTTTTCTTTCAGACGAAATATCAATGATGTTAGACGTGGCAACGCCTACCGCGTCAATTCCGGCTTTTTCAAAGGCAGAAGCGCTTGCTTTTAACTTTGGCAGTGGGCGTGTAAACAGCAACATACTATCGAATTTTCATCCTTTTATTTTACTGCGTAAACCTGCACGCATTCGACAAACTATAACTTAGTTATAAAGCGCCTTTAAGATTTCACCGGCACCTTGCTCAAGAAGGGATTCCGCTACTTCAACACCAATATCTGCGGCTTTTTCTCGCGACGCTGTAGCAGAAGCAAAGAGCAGTTCTGAACCATCTGGCTTACCAACCATACCGGTTAGTGTCAGCACATCGCCATCAAGCGTGGCAAAGCTACCAATAGGTACTTGGCAGCCGCCTTCCAATCTCTCGTTCATGGCGCGTTCCGCAGTAACGCGTGTATTGGTGTCCGTATGGTTCAGCGCCTGTAGCAACTTAATTAGCTCTTCATCGTCGTTACGGCACTCAATACCTACGGCACCTTGTCCAACGGCGGGTAGTGAAATATCAGCGGGTAACGGCATGCGAATACGAGATTCCATTTCAAGGCGAATAAGGCCAGCAGAAGCTAAGATAATGGCGTCGTACTCACCTGCGTCTAGCTTGGCTAGACGAGTATTCACGTTTCCGCGCAGGTCCTTGATGATAAGGTCAGGGCGATACTTGCGAATTTGGCACTGTCTGCGAAGGCTAGACGTACCTACTACTGCGCCCTGGGGTAGGGCATCTAAACTGTCGTGGTTATTTGAAACAAAAGCGTCGAACGGGTTTTCTCGCTCACAAATAGCGTGAAGGCCAAAACCTTCAGGAAATTCAACCGGTACGTCTTTCATAGAGTGCACGGCAATATCGGCACGGCCTTCAAGCATGGCAATTTCAAGCTCTTTTATGAAAAGTCCTTTACCACCAATTTTCGCCAGAGGTGTATCTAAAATTTTGTCGCCCTGCGTGCTCATAGGCACAAGCTCAACGGTCATTGACGGATAATGCTCCAACAATTTTGCCTTCACATACTCTGCTTGCCAAAGCGCTAAAGCACTTTTTCTAGTAGCAATTCGAACGGTGCGGGTAGTGTTGAGGTGACTCATGGCTATTCCAAACTATATAAAAAGAAACTAAAACGATGTATCACAAAACGTCATACGATATACCCCGTAGTATACGCATTTTCTGTATTAATGTTTGAAATTAGGCGCAGTTTTCTCCTTGGTTATTATTAGACATTCAGTCTATGCTGAAAGGAATAATGGTCAATTAGTTTTAAATGCGGAGATAAGTCTTTTTATGGACAGTTCGTCGTTGCGTCAATTACTTAGAAGTGCTCAGCAAGATGAAGCGGAAGCAAAACGAAGGCGCTTAACGCTATATTTCATATCTTATGTTGGTGGCACCATTATGGCGTTTATGGCGTGGATCAACATGGGCACAAACAACCCATTGCTCGTTGGAACGCTGGCGGGGTCAGCTGCTTTTGTGTACGCCAATGTGGCGTTATCCCATATGTTCCCTCGCGTCGATGTCTTTTATTATTTAGCAGGCTTAGTGGTAGCATTTACCATAAACGGCTTGGTTTATACCGGCGGGCTCAATAACACTGGGCTTTATTTTATTTTTCCCCTGCTTTTTATTCAGATAGTTGTTGTGCGTTTCAAGCCCGCCATGGTTTACGTAGCAGTAACCATGGGTATCGCTATTTTTATGCTCTACAATCAAGAAAAAATAGTGGCTGAGTACCCAGCAGAGCATGTCTCCCGCTTCTTAATCGCTACGTTCTGTTTCATTTGCGTCGCCTTTATAGGTGAAAATTTCTGGCATCAAAGTAGAAAAGAAATGCTGCGTGAAAATTTAGAGCGCATGCGTCAGGCTAATACCGATCCACTTACAAAACTTCCCAACCGGCGGTTTCTTGAAGCTGTTTTTTTTGAACGCGCAATGCAAGATCCCGGTGCTCATTTCCCTTTAAGTGCGGTGGTGGTAGATATTGACCATTTCAAAACAATCAACGATACCTATGGCCACGATATTGGTGACGAAGTGCTTATACACATCACTCGCCTAATGAAAGAAGCAGTAAGAACTACTGACGTGGTGGCAAGAACCGGTGGTGAAGAATTTTTGGTTCTATTCCCTCATGCGACGTTGAGCCAAGCGGTAAAATTAGCGGAAAAAATGAGGAAGGTGATTGAAGCTAATCCGTTTGTAGAGGGTGATGTTAATCACTCGATAACCGCAAGCTTTGGTGTAGCCACTGCGCTTACTGATACAAACTTGCACGCTTGTTTGAAGCAGGCCGATGACAACCTTTACAAAGCTAAAAATGCGGGGCGCAACAGAGTCGTCGAATAGTTATTGGAATAAACGCGAAATAAAGAAAAGACGGAAGGCGCAACTTTGCAATCGATAGACGTGTACCCACTTACGCTAAGAAGAAAGCTGGCTTTTGTTGCTTCACCAGCTTTCTCTTTTGTTCAAATACTAGGGCCTGTTGAGCTTTATTATATGAACGTAATTTGCAGCAAGGGCCAACAGGCTCTTAAGACATTACCCTAGAACTTTTTGAAGCCACGCACTAATGTCGTTAAGCTCTTGCATACAAACATTGTGCTGCATGGTGTAAGTCTGCCACGTGGCATTAAAGCCACTTTCGCTCAGTGTTTTGAACGCAGCATTGCCCATAAATACCGGCACCACTTCGTCTTGCTCACCATGTGCCATCATAATTGGCGTTTCGCGGTTTGTGTCTTTTGCTTCGCTTCCAAGAAGTGATGGCTCGCACATATAAGTAGATAGAGCGATAACACCTGCAAATTTATTGGCATATCTAGGTGCTAAGTGCAGAGCAATAACACCGCCTTGAGAAAATCCTGCAAGTACAATACGTTCGCTAGGAATGCCACTTTCAATTTGTGCTTCGATAAGCGCTTCTACCTGAGCAGCCGACTCTTTTACACCCTCTAAGTCCGCACGGCTTTCAAAATCTAACGATTTGATATCGTACCAAGCGCGCATTCTCATGCCGCCATTGATAGTCACAGGGCGTTCTGGAGCGTGAGGAAAAATAAATTTAACCGCCATTGATTCGGGCAGTTTTAGCTCGGGTACAATAGGCGCAAAACCATGGCCTGAATCGCCAAGACCGTGAAGCCAGATAACGCAGGCATCAGGCGTAGTGGATGGGTTTATCTCTACGCACGGCAGAAGTTGCTGAGTCATGCTTTATTTCCTAGTTTTGGGGTCAGAGTACATTTAGGGCCAGAAAAAGTACTCTGACCCCATTAATTTTTGCTGTGGTAACCCATCGGCATAAGCTTGATAGAGTGAACCAAGTTTTCACTATGCAATGAAAGGTACGGCACAACCGCTTAATATGCTATCATTGCCACTTGAAATCACCACATTTTGAAAGAATTTTAATACCCTATGGCTTCACTACTCGGCAACTTATTCATTCTTGCAGCTCCTTCTGGAGCAGGAAAATCAAGCCTTATAAAGGCGCTAATGGAAAAGTATGAAAGCAATACAGCTACGCCAATGCAGGTGTCTGTATCTCATACAACACGTCAACCTCGTCCGGGTGAAGTCGACGGTGTGCACTACCATTTTGTGAGCCGAGAGCAGTTTGAAGCGCTGATTGAACAGGGTGTGTTTTTTGAATACGCAGAAGTATTTGGCAATTATTACGGCACGTCCCGCGTGACGATTGAACAAACTTTGCACCGTGGTATTGACGTATTTTTAGATATCGATTGGCAGGGCGCGCGCCAAGTCAAAAAGCTTATGCCAGACACATGCGGTATTTTCATTCTTCCGCCTTCACTCGACGTGCTAGAGCAGCGTTTAAATAATCGCGGTCAAGACAGTGAAGAAGTCATTGCAGGGCGTATGGCGCAAGCTGTAGCTGAAATGTCTCATTTTAATGAATTTGATAGCGTAATTATCAACGACGACTTTGCGACTGCGTTAAACGATTTGGAAGCCATCGTGACAGCACAGCGACTTCGCACGGGAAAACAACAAATGCGCCATCAAGTGCTATTGGACGAACTGCTCGGTAGCGCGTAAGCTTAACTTAACAATACGTGTTTTGTTTTAGCATCGAACGATCGCTGCATAAATTGCATGATCTGACTGCTTCAAATTCAAACAAAACGCTAGGATCGCGCTACGTATCTGTGTATACTACGCGGCCGTTTTTTGAATAACTTGCTCAACCTAATTTTCGGAGAAATACATGGCTCGCGTAACTGTAGAAGATGCCGTAGATAAAATTGGTAACCGCTTTGACCTAGTGCTTGTTGCTGCACGCCGTGCACGTCAAATTGCCACTGAAGGCAAAGATCCTATGGTTGACGTTCAAAACGATAAGCCAACTGTTACAGCACTTCGTGAAATTGAAGAAGGTTTGGTAACAGCTGCTACGCTTGAACAAGCAGAACTTCAAGCTCAAGAGCAGCAAGAACATGCTGAATTTGCATCAGTAGCAAACATCCTATCTGATCAATAAAACCTCTTTTTAACGGTTTTATCGGTATTTTAGCGCCAGTGCTTTGAAAAAAGCACTGGCGCTTTACTTTTGGCGTATTGGCTTCTTGCACAATTAAACGTATTCTTAGGGTTGTAACGTTAGATAAGGGTCACGCTTCACTGTGTATTTGTTTGAAGGTTTAAAGCAGAAAGTTTTAGAGTACTTACCAGCCGACCGCGTTCAGTTGGTACAAGAATCTTTTGTGCTTGCGCAAGAAGCGCATGACGGACAAATGCGTTCAAGCGGCGATCCGTACATTACTCACCCAGTTGCAGTCGCCGGTATTTTGGCTGACATGCACCTTGATCACGAAACGATCATGGCGGCACTCCTTCACGACGTTATTGAAGATACCCATTACAGCAAAGAAGACTTAGCCGAAGCTTTTGGTGATACCGTTGCTGAACTGGTAGAAGGGGTAAGTAAGCTAGATAAACTCGCGTTTAGCACTAAACAAGAAGCGCAGGCGGAGAACTTCCGTAAAATGATGATGGCCATGGTGCAAGACATCAGGGTTATTCTTATCAAGCTTGCTGATCGCACGCACAACATGCGTACGCTCGGGTCATTACGACCAGACAAGCGCCGCCGCATTGCGCTAGAAACGCTAGAAATCTACGCGCCAATTGCCCACCGCTTGGGTATTCACGACATTAAAAATGAGCTTGAAGATTTAGGTTTTCAGGCCATGTATCCTATGCGTCATCGCGCACTAAAGTCTGCTGTGCGCCAGGCCCGCGGTAATCGTAAAGAGATTATCGAAAACATTCGCGAAGAGCTGAACACTCGTTTAGACGCCTATCAAATTGAGTCGAATGTACTGGGTCGCGAAAAACACCTGTATTCCATTTACCGCAAAATGAAAAACAAAGAACTGATGTTCAATGAGGTAATGGATATTTATGCGTTTCGCATCGTTGTTCAATCGGTAGATAACTGTTATCGCGCCCTCGGTGCTATGCATGGGCTGTACAAGCCTATTGAAAACCGTTTTAAAGATTATATCGCTATCCCTCGAACCAACGGCTATCAGTCGTTGCATACGTCATTAATTGGTCCGCACGGCATTCCTGTGGAAATTCAAATTCGAACCCAGGAAATGGACCAAATGGCAGACAAAGGGGTGGCGGCGCACTGGCTTTACAAAGAGCCTGGTGATAATGGCACCACCGCACAGCTTCGAGCGCGCAAGTGGATGCAAAGCTTGCTTGAGCTTCAGCAGTCGGCCAGCTCATCCTTTGAATTCATCGAATCGGTAAAAACCGATTTGTTCCCTGATGAAATTTACGTATTTACACCAGACGGACGTATTATCGAGTTGCCAATGGGCGCAACCGCTGTTGACTTCGCTTATGCCGTGCATTCCGATGTGGGTAATACATGCGTAGGTGTGCGCGTAGAGCGCAGAAACTTTAGCTTAAGTAAGCCCCTTGAAAACGGTCAAACCGTGGAAATTATTACCTCGCCGAAAGCGAAGCCAAATGCAAATTGGCTAAACTTTGTGGTGAGCGCTCGCGCGCGAACGCGTATTCGTCAGTATCTGCGTAAACAGCATTCTCAAGAAGCGGTGAACATGGGTAACCGTCTACTTCGTCATGCGTTAGGCAGCGTTAAACTAGACGATATTCCAAACGAAGATATCGAACGTGTGGTGGCCGAAACTAAGCATGCTAATTTTGACGATTTGCTAGTAGATATCGGGCTTGGTAACGAGCTAAGCGCAATTGTAGCGCGCCGTTTATTGGGTGAAAGCACAACAGATTTATCAGATAAGAAAGGTAATGTGGCTATTCGCGGCACAGAAGGCCTGCTTGTTCACTATTCTCGTTGTTGCCATCCTATTCCAGACGATGAAATTGTTGCGGTTTTAAGCCCCGGCCGCGGCATGACCATTCACCAAATTGGGTGTAACAATATTCGCAAGCTAACACGCGAAGAGCCTCAACGCGTGCTGCCCATGCAGTGGGACGACAACCCGCAAGGCGAATTTAAAGCGTCATTGCGTATAGAGTTGTTTAACCATCAGGGCACACTGGCAACTTTAACGAACACCATTTCAGGGTGCGATTCCAATATCATTGGTCTGCAAACTGAAGAGAAAGAGAGTAATATCTACTTTATTGACCTTGAACTTACCACGCACAACCGTGTGCACCTGGCTCGCGTAATGAAGAAAATACGTACCATGCCGGAAGTTCAAAGAGTGTCTCGTCATAGTCAATCACGACACTAATTACTACACTATTTAGGAACTACTATGTCTAAGTCTATTATTCAGACCGATAAGGCACCTGCTGCTATTGGTACTTACAGCCAAGCGGTTAAAGCAGGTACTACCGTTTATCTTTCAGGCCAAATTCCTCTTGTTGCTGAAACTATGGAAATGGTTTCTGACGACTTTGAAGCGCAAGCTGTACAAGTTTTTGAGAACATTAAAGCTGTGTGCGACGCGGCAGGCGGCACCACAAACGATTTAGTGAAAGTGAACATCTTCCTTATCGACCTAGGTCACTTTGCAACGGTTAATGAAATTATGAGCCGTTACTTCACCAAGCCTTACCCAGCACGCGCAGCCGTTCAGGTGTCTGCATTGCCTAAAGGTGCACAAATTGAAATTGATGGTGTAATGGAACTGCCGGAGTAAGCCATGTCACCTGAGCGTTACCAGCGCATAAGACAAGTGCTGGAAAGAAGGCAAACTGATCTTACGGTTTGCCTTGAAAATGTACACAAGCCGCATAACGTATCTGCAGTAGTGAGAACCTGTGATGCAGTGGGTATTCATCGCGTTCACACCGTGTGGGAAAAGAAATATCAGTTTCGTCGCGGCACTGCTATGGGCAGCCAACAATGGGTGCGTCAAACCAATCACGATAATATCAACGACGCGATGGCTGAACTAAAAGGCCAAGGCATGCAGGTGCTGGTAACCCACTTATCTGATACCGCTGTCGATTTTCGTGATATTGATTACACCAAGCCAACGGCTATTTTGTTTGGTCAGGAGAAATACGGTGCCTCTGATGAGGCGAAAGCCGTTGCCGATCACGACATTGTTATTCCTATGATGGGCATGGTGCAGTCGTTGAACGTATCGGTGGCCGCAGCGCTAGTACTTTACGAAGCCCAGCGCCAACGTACTATTGCAGGTATGTATAACACCCAGCAGTTACCAGAAGAAGAGTGCCAAGCATTGGCCTTTCAAAATGGTTACCCGCGGCTGTATAAGCTTTGCCAACGCAAAGGTTTGCCTTTGCCTGCTATTAACGCCATTGGTGAAGTGGATGCCGACGATAGCTGGTGGAAAGAAATGCAGATCACAAAAGCAGAAGCAAACGCGCTAGAGGCCGACTAGGGCCTAACCTATTGGTTGCACTTTTAGTTTTGCTCTTACTTGTATAAGGGCCAGCGTAAAAAACTGGCCTAAAGCGTACTCGCCAACCCCTCAACAATCCTTTACACTTCTTTTCCTATAACACGTTGAATAACACCAGCTTGTGCCAATTCAAAGGTTAAATAGTTAATGTTCCAAAAGAAGGATATCGCTTGATGCAAGCACTGGCCACTACACCCATTACTGCGCTTAAAGGCGTAGGCGCAAAGGTGGCAGAAAAGCTTAACAAAATAGGTTTGTTTACCCTTCAAGATATTCTGTTTCATCTCCCTCACCGCTACGAAGACAGAACCCGTATTTATAGCGTGGCAGAGTGCCGCCCGTTTACCCATGTAAGCGTGCAGGGCGAGGTAATGAGCGCCGACATTCAGTACGGAAAGAAGCGCATGCTAGTGGTTAAGCTTAGCGACGGTACGGGTACCATAACCTTACGCTTTTTCCACTTTGGTGCAGTGCAGCGGTCTATTATGACGCCGGGAAACACGGTGCGGTGTTTCGGAGAAGTGCGTACTGGAAAGTGGGGCATTGAAATGATGCATCCCGAATTTAAATTAGTGGATGAAGACGCGCCACCATCAGAAGAATCACTAACGCCAGTTTACCCCACCACAGACGGTGTTAAGCAGTTAACCCTTCGCAATTTAACTGATCAGGCCTTAAAACTACTAGATAAAGGCGCGCTGGCCGACCTACTGCCCGACGGTATTTACGATGACCAAATTAGCCTTAATGAGGCGCTTCATTTGGTGCATCGCCCGCCACCCGATGTAGACGTACACGAAATGGAAGAGGGGCTGCACCCTGCTCAGTATCGGTTAATTCTGGAAGAGTTATTGTCACACCACCTAAGTGTGTTGAAAGTACGCAAGCTATCTGACGCCCAGCCCGGTATCCCTATTAAGGTGAATCAGCCGCTTATCGATAAAATGCTCGCTCAACTGCCATTCTCACCAACGGGGGCGCAGGCTCGGGTAGTGGAAGATATTCAAAAAGATATGCAGCACGCGCGGCCTATGATGCGCCTTGTACAAGGCGATGTAGGGTCGGGCAAAACCTTAGTTGCGGCACTGGCCGCGCTATCAGCCATTGGTGCAGGGCACCAGGTAGCGTTAATGGCACCTACTGAGCTGTTGGCAGAACAGCATGCCAATAACTTTCGTGGCTGGCTAGAACCTTTAGGTATTGAAGTAGGTTGGCTTGCCGGCAAGCTGAAAGGCAAAGCCCGCAATGAAGTATTAGCCCGCTTAGAAGCTGGCGATATTCAAATGTTGGTGGGTACTCACGCCATCTTTCAAGAGAGCGTGAACTACCAGCAGCTAGCGCTGGTTATTGTAGATGAACAACACCGCTTTGGTGTACATCAACGTTTGGCTCTGCGCGATAAAGGCGAGCAGCAAGGTCGCTACCCTCATCAGCTAATTATGACGGCGACGCCTATTCCAAGAACGTTGGCCATGACAGCTTATGCCGATTTAGACACCTCGGTTATTGATGAGTTGCCACCGGGCAGAACACCGGTGCAAACCGTGGTATTACCCGATACACGCCGCGCCGATGTGATAGAGCGCGTACGTCAGGCTTGTAAAGAAAACGGCCGCCAAGCCTACTGGGTGTGTACGCTAATTGATGAGTCGGAAGTGTTGGAGTGTCAGGCAGCAGAAGACGCTGCGGTTACCCTTCGTACTGCGCTGCCAGACTTACACGTTGGTTTGGTACACGGGCGTTTAAAGCCTGCTGAAAAAGCGCAGGTTATGGCCGACTTTAAAGACGGAAAGCTGGATTTATTGGTAGCGACTACCGTTATTGAAGTAGGCGTAGACGTACCTAATGCCAGCATCATGATCATTGAAAACCCTGAACGATTGGGTTTAGCGCAGCTTCACCAGCTTAGAGGCCGAGTGGGGCGTGGTGCAGTAGAAAGTCAGTGTGTACTTATGTACCAGAGCCCACTATCGAAAACCGCTACTCAGCGCCTTGGCGTATTGCGCGAATCTAACGACGGGTTTTATATTGCCCAGCGCGATTTGGAAATTCGTGGCCCGGGTGAATTTATGGGTACTAAGCAAACGGGAATGGCCGAGCTTAAAATAGCAGACCTAGTACGCGACGCCGCTCTTATCCCTAAGGTTCAGGAAATTGCCTATACCCTTTGGGACAAATACCCCTCTCACGCTCAAGCCATCATTAATAGATGGATAGGGCATAAGGAACAGTACGGTCATGCTTAATCATGTGCCTTTAATTATTTGTGATGACGCCAATAGGGATGACGCTGCATTAATTAGTGCAATCAGCGAAAAGTGGGGTTTTCCTGTTGTTAGCAGCAGTGAAAAGCCTAGCGAAGGCCTGTATTTGCAGGTACAAAACGGCGTGCTTGGACTTGCCGACGCAGGTGAGAAAAAAGTGAATCCGGTAGAAGTTGATTTTGCTTCGCCGGCAAGTTTGTATCGCAAGCAGCACGGCGGTGGGCGCAAAGAGCCCATTGTTAAGGCCATTGGTCTTAAAGGCAATGAAGCATGGCACGTAGTGGATGCAACGCCTGGGCTAGGTCGTGATGCCTTTGTATTGGTAAGCGTTGGCTGCAAGGTCACTATGATAGAGCGATCGCCCGTGGTTGCCGCCTTGCTTGAAGATGGTATTCGCAGATTAGCGCTTAGTTTTCCGGAACTTGCAGCTAAAATGTCGCTTCAACATGGAAATAGTGCTGAGGTAATGCAATACTTCACTGGTGAGAATGTGAACGCTATTTACTTAGACCCCATGTTCCCACACAAAAAGAAGTCAGCCTTGGTGAAAAAGGAAATGCGGCTGTTTCAGCAACTGCTTGGTCATGACCCAGACGCAGATGCGCTGTTACCGCCAGCACTAGAGCTAGCCACGCACCGGGTAGTGGTGAAACGCCCAAACAGTGCAGACGTGCTGGCAGGAATAAAAGCATCAATGGCTATTGAAAGCAAAAAACACAGATTTGATGTGTATTTGTGTCAAAAAAATCTAGGAGAGTAGCATGATACAAGTTGGGGGCACTTTGCCTGAAGTAGATTTTAGCCTTTTAGAAAACGGCGAAATAACCAACCCAGGAACGAACGAACTGTTTTCGGATAAACGCGTTGTATTGTTTGCGGTACCCGGTGCATTTACACCGACCTGTTCTCAAGCCCACTTACCGGGCTATGTAGCGCTTGCTGATAAGCTTAAAGCCAAAGGTATTGATAGTATTATTTGCTTAAGCGTGAACGATGCATTTGTTATGGATGCATGGGGCAAAGCGAGCAACGCTGAAGAGATCATAATGCTGGCAGACGGCAATGGTTTCTTTACCAAGCAAATTGGCTTAGACATGAGCACGGGCAATTTCGGCGGCTTGCGTTCGTTACGTTATTCCATGCTTGTGGAAGATGGCGAAGTGAAAAAGCTAAACGTTGAAGACCCAGGTCGTTTCGACGTTAGCGATGCGCAAACCATGCTAGATAGCCTGTAAGACCGAAACTACGGCGTTAATAATATCAAGAGCCCGCAACTAAGGTTGCGGGCTCTTTTCGTTTAGATGTTTGTGAAGGTTCGTTCATACCAGTCCGCATAGTTAATTACTCGCCCTTCGAGAAGGTCTGACAAGCTCCTGAGTGGGCAACTATCTATGCAGCTTGGTATTCTTTAGTTAAGCGTATACTTGGTTGCCATTTTCATTAAAATGTAACCTATGTATGATCTGGCGCTCTGTAAATAGCGTTGAATATCAGTACGTTCAGTGAAGGTTAATGAACTAATATGCAGTACTCTGTGTCGAAAGTGCAGAAAAAATAAGGGCTAACACACTACGTTACTTAGCATGTGGGCTCGTTCAGTTACCTTTACTTGCTTAATGATAATAAGTATCATTTGCGTGAAAAGACAAACGTTTTAGGAATAATTATGACAACAACACTGAAAAAAATGAGTGCTTTGGTACTGGCTTCTGCGGTCACTTTCTCGATGCTATCTTCTCAGGCGCTTGCTAACGGTGCCATTGGCGATCACGTGAACAATCTTCACGCGCACATCGGCGAATATACGGAAGAGGTACATTGGTTAGAAAGCAAGTTTGGCAGTGTTGTTGATGCGTATGAAGCAAAAGATAAATCGCTTAAGACCGATGCACTGATTGAGTATTGGGAAGAGGTGGATTTTCACTCTGCTATTGAAACCCAGTATGTGCCTATTTACGCCTCTATTTGGCAAGGTATTTATGGTGTGAAAGTCGCCATTGATGAAGGCAAGCCTGTTGCAGACGTGCGCGTAGAGCAAGAGAAGCTAAATCATGCCTTGTGGCAGGCGTTAGGCGCAGTTAAACTTGCGTCCCAGTATCAAAAGAAAGGCTTAGTGAACAAGGTTCAAACCACCGAAAAAGAACCTACCACAGGCCCTGAAGTTATCGACGATATTAAAACACGTCTTGATCGTGTTGTTGCTAAGTACGCGGAACAGCTTCACGAAGTAGCAACTACACTCGTTCACGATACTTACCTTCAACGATTTGAAGGTGTGGAAGGTGACTTGATTGCGAAAAACGCAGCTTTGGTTGAAGACTTGGAGAAAGACTTTAACGTAACGCTTCCACAAGCTATCTCAAAAGACACTGGCGTTGATTCAGTTCGTAAGGTCGTAGAGTCTATGCAGGCCAAACTTGACCGCGCTCGCGCACTTTTGGTTGAAGTAGAACAAAGTCGTAAAGACGTATTTTAAGGAAGGTGTATGCAACGTAGAACATTCTTACAAGGCTTAGCTGCGGCCGGTGCATTATCTGGTTTGCCGTTTAGTTTTGCTCACGCTATGACACAAACAGGCAGTGTGTCAGTTGAGTCACTGCCTAAATTAGAAGGTGATCTCACACTTTACTTAGGTCGTGGTGAAGGTGGCTTGTACGAGAATGTTCTTAAGGCCATCGAAAAGCGCAACCCAAAGCTTAATCTTAAAATAAGACGCGGCGGCTCTGCGGCATTAGCCAACACCATCGTCGCTGAGACTAAGGCAGGCGTTAAACGCGCCGACCTTTTCTGGGCCGTAGACACGGGCTCTATTGGCATGGTTACTGATGCTGGCGCGGCTAAGCCGTTGCCAGACGACCTTACTGCGCAGCTGCGTGAAGATTTTCAGTACCCGAGCTGGTCACCGGTAACAGGTCGTGTGCGTACACTGCCTTATAACACTGAGCGTGTTAAACCGGAGCAAATCCCTGAAAGCGTGATGGCGTTAGCCGACAGCGATTTAAAAATTGGCTGGGCGCCAGCCTACTCATCGTTTCAGTCTTTTGTCACGGCAATGCGCATTTTAGAGGGCGATAAAGCCACTAAATCATGGCTTAAAGGCATTAATAAGCACTCGAAAAAGTACGCAGGTGAACTTGGTGTAGTGATGGGCGTTGAACGTGGTGAAGTCGATATTGGCTTTGCGAATCACTACTACACCCTTCGCCTTAAATCAGGTAAGCCGAATGCAAACGTAGCGCTTGCGTACAGTAAAAGCGACGCAGGTTGCCTAGTAAATGCGTCTGGTATTGTGGCATTGAGCGACGGTGACTTGCCGGTTAACTTTATTCGTTACCTGCTTTCGCACGAAGTTCAGTCTTATCTTGCTCGCGAAGCCTACGAAATACCTCTGGTTCAAGGGGTTGAACAGCCGCAAGGCTTAGCTGACCTAAGCACGCTGTCACCGCCTGAAATGGACCTTCGTAAACTGGCTGACTTACGCCCTACACTTAATCTTATGAGGGAAGTTGGCGTACTGTGACAAATTGGCCAAAGTCGTATCCACTGGCACTTCTTATCGCGCTGATGGCTTTATTGCCCGTCGGCGTTTTGTTTTCTCTAGCTCAAGATAGTGCGCAACTTTTTGATACCCATAACTTAAGGGTACTAGCGAACACGGTGTCATTGGTGGTGCTTACCATTATTGGCTCTGTACTTATCGGAGTACCGCTTGCCTTTTTAACCGCTTATGTGCAGATGCCATTTAAGCGGTTTTGGCTCATTTTACTTGCCGCGCCATTAGCACTACCAAGCTACATTGGCGCATTTGCGATGTACTTTTCATTTGGCACAGGTGGCGAAATTGAAAACGTACTGGGAATTAGCACGCCACCTATCAGCGGCCTTTGGGGCTCTGCGCTGGTCATGAGCCTTTATACTTATCCATTTGTCATGATGACAACCCGTTCAAGCTTACTGAGTTTAGATGCAAGCTTAGTTAACGCGGCGCGTACGTTAGGGTTAACCTTAGGCGCAAGCTTATGGCGAGTGGTTTTACCGCGTGTTGTGAATAGCGTTGCCGCAGGGGCACTCCTTGCTGCACTTTATGCGTTATCCGATTTTGGTACGCCTGCAATAATGGGCTTTGACACTTTCACCCGTGTTATTTTTGTTGAGTATAACGCCTTCGGTCTTAGTCAAGCCGCCATGCTGAGCCTTCAGCTAATGGTTATTGTTGGGCTTATTCTATTTATAGAAAGTCGTATTAGTGGCGCTCAAGAGCGCCCAGGTAAGCATTTATCGCTGTTTCCTGCTCGTTGGCAGCGAAACCTTATGTTGCTGGCTACTATGCCGGTGGTATTTATGGCTATTGTGCTTCCCCTTGCTATTTTTACGCTGTGGTTAGTGCGAGAAGGCGCCGGCGGTTTTGAATTTAGCTATGCGTGGAACTCAGCTCATGCGTCATTTATTGCAGCGATTGTTGCTGTATTACTCGCCATTCCGGTGGCTCACGCCGCTATTGCCGGAAAAGCTGGACGTTTTATGGAGCGCATTACTTATTTTGGCTTTGGGGTTCCAGGTATCGTAATGGGGACAGCCCTTGTTTATGTTGGCCTGCAGTTGCCCGCGCTCTATCAAACGTTAAGTCTGCTTGTGATGGCTTATGTACTGCGCTTTATCCCACTTGCTGTGGGAAGTGTAAGAAGTACGGCTGAGAATATTGATTCAGGTCTGGTAAAAGCTGCTCGCGTGCTGGGCGCTAGCCCGCGTGAGGCATTTATGCGAATTACGCTGCCGTTAACCCTTCGTGGTATGATAGCGGGCGCAGCGCTTGTGTTCTTAGAAGCCATGCGCGAACTACCTGCAACGCTAATGTTAGGACCTACAGGATTTGAAACCTTAGCTACCTATATGTGGCGAGTTTACGAAGCGGGTTACTTTGGCCGCGCAGCCGTGCCAGGGCTTTTACTTGTTTTATTATCAGGTGTGGGGTTAATCCTCATGCTGTCGGGCGAAAGAAAAGCCCAGTTTACCGTTACCGAGGATGATCGTTCGTAATGCTTAGTGTAAATAATTTGTCTGTGAATTATGGGTCTACCCGCGTTGTCGACAAGTTAAATCTTGAGCTTGGACAAGACGAAATCCTGATGCTGGTGGGGCCAACCGGCTGCGGTAAAACCACCATTTTGCAAGCGTTGGCTGGGCTTATTCCTATTTCAGAAGGTGCTATGAGCCTAGGTGAATGGGAAAGTACAGCAAACAAACATGTTCCGCCTGAAAAGCGTAACGTAGGTATGGTGTTTCAAGACTTTGCGTTGTTTCCTCATCTTACCGTTCAGCAGAACGTTTGCTTTCGTTTAAAAGACACTAAGCTGGCCGATCATTGGCTTCAATTATTAGGCCTAGATAACTTCCGCGATGCAAAACCTGCACGTCTTTCTGGCGGTCAAAAGCAGCGCGTTGCGCTAGCAAGAACGCTAGCTCACGAACCTTCCTTTGTATTGCTAGACGAACCCCTTTCAAACCTTGATGCTGCGCTAAAAGACAGCTTGCGCTGGGAAATTCGCGATGCCTTAAAAAAAGCAGGCGTACCTGCTATTTGGGTAACGCACGATCAAGAAGAGGCGCTAAGCGTTGGCGATAGAGTGGGTATACTTAATAAAGGTGTGCTTGAGCAATTAGACACACCTGAAGCCTGTTACTCTTCTCCTGCCAGCCGTTTTGTGGCGCGTTTTATGGGCGAGGCGAGCTTCTTAAGTGCGACGTTCGATAGCAGCGCAGCAAATACAGACAAAACAGTGGTTACCGATATTGGTAATGTGCCGGGCACACCGCTTCAAGGTGCAAGCGGCAACGTAGACTTGTTGGTACGCCCTGACGATTTAAGCTTAGATGCTACACTAAGTGAAACTAACTGTACGGTTGAATGGGTACGCTACGAAGGCGAAAGTCGGCTTTACGCGGTTGTCTTAGATTGCGGCGACGAGCTTAAAGTACGAGTAAGCCACGAAAATGCTATAAAGCCCGGTACTCGCGCCTTCGTACAGCTAATAACCACACATCCATTGGCCGTTTTTCCTAGAGGTTAATTGTGATCAAGCGCGATGTAATTGTTATTGGTGCAGGAGCTGCAGGGCTTTTTTGTGCGGCGCAGGCCGGCGCGCGCGGACGCAGCGTAGAAGTGCTCGATCACGCTAAAAAAGTGGGCCGAAAAATCCTGATGTCAGGCGGTGGTCGCTGTAACTTCACTAACATGTATGCAGGCCCTGAAAACTTTCTTTCGCAAAACCCTCACTTTTGTAAGTCGGCACTAAGTCGCTATACCCAATGGGACTTTATTGGCTTGGTTGCCGAGTATGGCATTGCCTACCATGAAAAAACCTTGGGCCAACTGTTTTGTGATGATAGCGCCAAAGAGATCGTCGATTTACTGCTAAATGAGTGCAACAAAGCGGATGTGACGATTACCACTCGTTGCGACATTCTAAGTGTAGAAAAGAATGAAAGTGGGTACTCACTTACAACCTCGAATGGTGAGTATGAATGTGAATCCCTTGTAATTGCTACCGGCGGTTTAAGCATGCCCAAGCTAGGTGCCACGCCATTCGGCTACAAAATAGCGCAGCAATTTGGTCTTAACGTATTACCTACTCGTGCAGCACTTGTTCCCTTTACCTTGCACGATAAAGATAAAGACACACTGGCAGAGCTTAGCGGTATCGCAGTTGATGTATATGCCAGCTGCAACGACACTACGTTTAAAGAAGCGATGTTGTTTACCCACCGAGGGTTGAGCGGCCCTGCCATGCTCCAAATTTCCAGCTATTGGGAAGCGGGTGACAGCTTAAGTATCAACATGCTACCTAACGACGATGCTACGGCGCTTCTACAAACTGCACGCACAGAGACGCCAGACGCATTGCTTGCTACCTGTTTAAATAAAGTATTTCCAAAGCGTATGGTACAGAGCCTTATTGAGTATCATAGTTGGCGCAACGTGCCGGTGAAACAGCTGACTCACGGCGAGTGCGACGCCATTGCTGACACCCTAGAGAATTGGCAAATAAAGCCAAACGGCACAGAAGGATATCGCACCGCCGAAGTTACTATAGGCGGTGTTGATACCAATGACCTATCATCAAAAACCATGATGGCGAAAAATGTCGAAGGCCTGTACTTCATTGGCGAAGTGGTTGACGTAACTGGTTGGCTAGGTGGCTTTAACTTCCAATGGGCATGGAGCAGTGGTTGGGCAGCAGGGCAGGTGGTTTAGAACCTCACCACGCTCCAAATTGTCGTACACTTTGAGGAACTCAAAGAATTAAACGGTTACCTAAAACCGGTAACCTAGCGAAATAGCATAGACAAAGGGATCTATTTCAATAGAGCGCACTGACCCCCGGGTATCACTTAGGTTAAAGCTTGCTTCTGTGTCTATGTCTATCCAACGAACTGCGGCATTCAAAAACCATCTTTCGCTTAACTGATAGTCTATTCCCGCTTGTGCGGCTAAGCCAAACGAGTTATCAAGAGATAAGTCACTAAGCCCTGCCTCTTCATTAGCTCCCGTAAATTGCTCGTCATAAATAAACGTATAGTTTAGACCCGCACCCACATAGGGCTGAAAAGCACTTGATGGATCGTTAAAGTAATAGTTAACCGTCACTGTGGGCGGAAGGTGGGTTACTTCGCCTAGCAGGTTACCTGTTCCTAATGGATTATCGATAGAGAAATTAACGTCATGTGTGAACGGCGTTGCGGCTAATACTTCTACGTTAACCCTATCCGTGATGAAATAGGCCGCGGTGAGGCCCAACTGCGTGTTGTTATCAATGGTCAGGCCAAAACCCAAGTCATCACCCACGTTAATGTTTGAAGACGATTCATCAGGTGCAACCGTGGCAAAGCCCCCTCGGACAAGAACGTCGCCTTTTTCAAATGCAACTGCACTGGATGCTGAAGCAATAAAGAGAAGGGCGGTTAGTGCTAAAGCTAAGTTTTTCATCGTAGTCTCTCAGTCTGATAATTGAACACAGATAAGACTAAACAGACTTACTTAAAAAGAACTTTCTAGAAGATTAACGTTAGATTAAAAGCCTTCGTTATATAAAAAGCTAAAGACGGCGCAGTATTGCGCTGTAATCAAAACGACATACCAATTGCTAGACCAGCAACCACTGCACTTTTATGATTTCGATGATAGTCGTAATGAAGCTGCGGCGATATGGTAACCCCCGATACTTCAAACTCATACAGAAAGCCTAACCGGGCCACCTCCATTTTATGGCTGCCGTGGAACTCAACGCCGGGGCCTATTTGTGCAATAAAATTATTGGTAATGTGCAGGTCAGCAACAAGCAGGTAGGTGTAAGCGTCTAAGTCTTCAAACGCGTATTCAGCCACAAAGCCTACGCCTAAAAAATCGCTCACACGGTATTCGTAATCGATACCTAGTGTAAAAGCGTTTCCGCACTCTTTTGTGTAAGTGGTACCTACCAATGCAGATAAATGATGGGGTGACGTTTCCCAATGATGAGCATTTCCCTTTGCAACAACAACGGGGGCAAATACCAAGGCAGCAACCAAGCCTAACGCTATTTGAACTCGCATAGTGATGCTCACATAAATTTAACGGTGACTACCTAGAAAGTTTCTTTCTAGCACTAATGAGAGCGTAGGCATCAAATGGCTATTTCACCAATGAACTTTAGTTGAAGTAATCGATAGGCCTAACTTAGTCGGCGTTAGGCGCATAGTTAAGCTTACATCTACCCATAACATCAAAATCTCGCTAAGGTGTCTGAATACAAGCCACCGAAGGAAAGAATAAAATAATGATTGATGAGAAACAGAAGGTACGTTTTTTAGATGCTTGTACCGAACAGCTTATCGCGCTTTATACAGCCAGCAAAAACGGTAAAAAGGTCGATGCTGAGAAATATCGGGTACAAGGGTTTATGCACGCTGGCGAGCTTCTAGGGATAATTACCAATGAACAGGGCAAGGCGCTGATTGCCGACTTACATGTACAGGTTTTTGGTGAAACTATTGATGAGCGAGCGACAAGAAAACGTAAACTTGATGCGCTAAAAGAATCTGATCCCGATGCATATATTGAGATTCCCGCCATTGAAAGACGTTAATTTAAGTTAAGCAAAGTTACCTAAACCGACTTTGCGAGATTCTCGTTTCTAAGACTATACTTTGCCCCACACTATGATAAAAAAGCTGTAAAAAGAGGTTGCAGTTAGTTCGAAGCAGGGATGAAAACAAAGTTTAACAAGAGGCAACCCGTGCTTAAGCAGTTAGTTTACAGAAGTCAGTCGACGGTAAAAATTGATGAAAATGAACTTCTTAAAATAACAAACGATTCACTGCCATTTAATGCGAAAAACCACATTACAGGTATTCTTTTGTTTGATGGGGAATACTTCTTTCAAGTGCTTGAAGGAGATTGTGAGAAGGTAAATGCGCTTTTCGAACATATAAAAACAGACAGTCGTCACAGCAACATTATGAAAGTGACCGAAATGGTCATTCACAAACGCGATTTTGGAGATTGGCATTTAAGAACGCTTTCTGTCGCAGAAGGAAGCCGCTGCTATTGGTTACCTTCGGACATTAATATTAGCCGGGAAAGCCGGATATTTGCGCTTCTCAACAGCTTTGCTTCTGGGAAATGGCGAACTTGTTTAAGTGATAACGCGCGCAAAGACGTAAGAGCTAACGTTACGACGTCAGAGAAAGCAGTTAAACCCTTCGAAAACTCTGACATTCAGTTTGCCTTTCAGCCTATTGTGGATACCTACAGAGCTCGTGTTTCTTCAATTGAAGCCTTAATCAGAAGTAACGATGGGAGATATCCTGAGACTATTTTGGAGGAGCTGGTTGGGCCGGAAAAGTACGATTTTGACCTAAAAAGCAAAGCTATAGCAATTAAGCAAGGCGCTGCGTTGCTATCTTCAGACCAGTCTTTATCCATCAATTTATGCCCCGGAGCGATTACCTCCACCGTCAACGTCGCAGACTACCTTCACGAATTGGTTAAACGCAATAAATTGAAACCACAGCAGCTTGTTATCGAAGTTACCGAAACAGAAATAATCAGCGAAAGTGACACATTTTACCAAGCAATAGAGCAGATCCGTTCACGAGGCATGAGAGTCGCTATAGATGACTTCGGCGCAGGGTACGCAGGGTTATCGTTACTCGCAGACTTCACACCAGACAAAATTAAATTAGATAGAAAAATAACGACAGGCATTCACGAAAGCGGGCATCGACAAGCAATAACCGAGGCTGTACTCGAGTTTGCCAACTCTATGGGAATTCCCTTGGTGGTAGAAGGCGTCGAAACGATTGATGAGTGGCTGTGGTTGCAGCATGCGGGTGTACAAAGATTTCAGGGGTTCTTGTTCGCAAAGCCCAAATTAAATGGTGTTAGTGGTATTGATTTTTCCTTCGACGGCGCTAGCAGCTAACTCCGCATAGGAAAAATATACATTTCTTGTCATTCCGCAGGATATTTTTCAGCGTTCTCACATTTTTAAACTAAGCTTAATGGGTGTGAGTTTTTATACCAGAATATAAATACTCATAACTCATCTTTGTGTAATAGCCGTACAGGGATATTTTTGCTACACGGATTTAGCTGCGGTACCAGTAGGAAGCAAATCTATGGCATGTGGAGTGTCGCGTAATTTTGTTCGCTTGTTGTTTGGGTTGATTTTGCTGACGTTCGGCACGTTTGCCAATGCAGCGTGCGTCATTAATGCTGAAAATGGTACTTCTGATACTGATAGTGCTCTGTCTATCGTACTTAAAGAAGGTGCACAGCGACTTTCGTTAAGCTGCGATGTCAACGCGACTCACGTTCTCTATTTCCCAAGAAACTACCTTTCTTATAATCAGCTGTATGACAGCGAGATGCAAAAAGTCCCCAAGTTAACCGGCGCATTTGAGTCTTATGCAATAGATAATACCCATAAGCGTCTATTTTTGGATATTAACTCTCAGGTACAGCGACCTGTCAGGCTAAATATCGCTACGTTAAATGATTTTCAGACGTTGGCGTCAATACATACCTTCACATTAAGCTTGTTCATCGGCTTTTGCTTAGCGTTAACCCTGTACGTAGGAATGCTGGGAACGAGTATGCGCAACTACGGCTTTTACTCCTACAGTTTCTATGTGCTCAGTGCGGCAATTTTCTTTTTGCTTCAAGAAGGGTTACTGAACATTGCGTTTCCCCATGTCGCCTTTTTCTCGAACTTTAAACTGCATCTGTTATTCGCAGGGATCACGGTATTTGCTGCGGTAAAGTTTCTTGATCAACTACTCGATTTCAAAGCACTGCTAAAAGTATGGCAGCGCCAGTTTATTCTGGGAATGGCGTGTTCGGCACTGGCACTTTCATTTGTGCAGATCATTCTGTCCACTTCTGATGCGATGAGAGTAAATAGTACGCTAAGTCTTATCACGCTGATAACAATGACCTGTACGCTATCAAGCTGTGTTTACGCCGCCTACCGCAAAGTACATTGCTCAAACTTAGTATTAATGGGTATTGCTGTCATGGTGTTTTCCATGATGTTTCGATTGGTTTTTTCAGACGTGTCAGCGTTTATGTACCGCTACGGACTTATTGTGGGAATAACTATTGAAGCGTTTATTTTTGCTATTGCCACGTCGAGAAAAGTAAAAAAGCTCGATGACGACAGGCTTAGTGCATTCAAACGTGCGTCTACAGATTCCTTGTGTAAAGTGCTAAACCGCAGTGGATGGGAAGGAATAGCACAAAGCCTGCTTACTAACTTCAACAAGGAAGGAGGATATTTGACCTTGCTATTTATCGACGTTGATAACTTCAAGGAGATTAATGATCATTACGGGCACCATTGCGGCGATAAAGTGCTGCAGGTTATTGCTAAAATTCTGCTGAGCCGATGCCGAGACCAAGATGCAGTAGGGCGCCTTGGCGGCGATGAATTTGTGGTGCTAAGCCACTGTTACAGTGAAGGACAATCTGAGCGCTTGGCTGCGCGCATAGAAGCCAGTCTTCTGGAAAGGGATATTAGAACCGATAACGTTGTTATTTCTGTTACGGCAAGCGTAGGCACATACATCACAAATGAACGCTGCAAAGATCTCACCACTCTGTTAAATAAAGCAGATAAACTGATGTACAGCGTTAAGGAGAAGCATAAAACGGCTCAATTGGCGTCTTCTTAATTAACCTTGCAGCAACGTATCACACACGCAGCGTATTAGGATCATTTAAGCTGCGCTTTCGCTATATTCTTTACGGCTTTGGTCAAGTCGGCAAGCGCTGCCGATTCAAGGGTTGTCCAATGCCAAAATAACGGTACACCAAGCTCTTTTTGAGGAAATAACGGAACGAGATCGCCTTCGTTAACCTCTTGTTCAACTTGAAGCGTGGGTAGCAAAGCCCACACCACGCCATCTAGCGCCATTTTGACAAAGCCATGAGACGATGGATACCAATGACAAGTTGTAAAAGAGGGGGCTATGTTTAAACACTCTCGTTGATAATCAGTCAGCAAAGTCACATCGTATTCGTCGTACAGCAAACCCGGTGTACTCATCACGCTCTGGGGGGATATTTCTTTATGCAGGTATCGCTCAATGAAGCGAGGCGATGCATAAAGTTGATAGCGCATGGTTCCCAGTCTTATAGATTGCCCACCGGTAACGGGTGTACCTGTTTGGCTAATGCAAGCCATTACACGGCCTTGCTGTAATATGTCTCGGGTTTGAGTTTGATCCGCATTAACAATATGAATTGGGTTGGCACGCTTATCACTAAACGCGGCCATTACTTGCGAAAACCAGGTAGCCAGCACATCGTTATTCACGGCAACGCTTATAGGTGCAGCCGACGCTTCTAATCCACTTTGTATATTCAGCGCTTCTTCTAATACGCTTACTTTTTGAATATGCGCCAGCAGCTCTTTTCCCAGTGGCGTAGCGCGAAGCGGCTTGGTGCGAACCATCACTGGGCCGCCGACACTCTGCTCTAGCCGTTTTATTTTTTGCGATACCGCCGACTGGGTGAGGTTTAGGGCCTGTGCACCTTTTTCAAATCCGCCGTAGCGTAACACTTCATGAAAGCATCGAAGCGCGTCGTAATCCAACATTAATGACTACCTGTGAAAAGAAGGTTATAAGTATTAATTTTGCTTATTCAAAACAAATATCATTAATTTAATTTAGTCTTTCAAGGTGTATAAAATCAAGCCAATTATTCAGCATGTAACCTTAAACCGCGTTACAGCTACGGCGTTTGAACTTATTTACACTAAGAGGCATTTATCATGTTGGCGGCAGCAACAAGTGGTTTCGTGATGGGCGGTACCCTAATTATTGCAGTAGGCGCACAAAACAGTTTTTTGATTGAGCAATCGATGAAGCGACAGTGGACAACCTTATTTGTCCTGCTGTTTATCCTAAGCGATGCTATCTCAATAAGCTTAGGAGCGATGGGCTTTGGCTTGCTATTGCAGGAATACCCAATGCTGGTGTCTATCACCAAGTGGGCTGGTGTTGCGTTCTTACTGTGGATTGCTTTTAACAAAATAAAATCATCTATGGCCAACGACGCGCTTGTTTTAGAAATGGCGAAAAAGCAACTGTCGTTCAAAAAAGCACTGCTCATTGCGTTGGCAGTAACTTGGTTAAACCCCCACTTTTACCTAGACACTTTATTATTGATGGGAAACTTAGCGAGTCAGTGGCAAGAAGATAAATGGTGGTTTGTGGGTGGAGCTATTGGTGCATCGGTGGTTTGGTTCGTAGGTTTGAGTACCTTAACCGCACGTTTTTCACACCATATGCAGCGCCCTAATTTCTGGCGTTGGTTTAACCGTCTTAATGCTGCGGTATTAGGTATGGTAAGTATTCAGTTGGCGAGTTTGTAAGGCAAAAGCGCTAAATAGCAAAATATTACGACGCGTCGAGTACGCTTTATGATTTAAGACGGTACGCTACGCATCTGTGATAGTTGACGATGAGCGCGAAGAGAGGGATAGACTGGTGAGCTGGATTTATTTGATTGTGGCGGGCCTTCTGGAAATTGGTTGGCCTGTTGGACTAAAAATGTCACAAGAGGCGGAAACCCGCGTAATGGGTATTTTACTTGCGGTTGGGTTTATGGCTGCCAGTGGTTTTTGTTTATGGATGGCGCAAAAACAAATTCCAATTGGAACGGCGTACGCTGTGTGGACAGGAATAGGCGCCGCGGGCACATTTTTAGTGGGTGTTATGTTTTATGGCGATCCCTCGTCATTGGCACGATATTTCGGCGTAGCGCTTATTGTTGCAGGAGTTGTTGTCTTAAAGTTGGCCCACTAAAGTTAGGTCCAATTACAAAAAAGCCCGTTAGCTTAGTGCGAACGGGCTTTGTTTTTTAAGCGGGTGGTCAGATTTTAGTGATATCCAAGTTGGTTTCTAAGCTCTGCCATAAAGGTTTCGATACGTTCAGCATTCTTGCCTAAATCACTTTTCCCTACTCGTGATTTGCTGCGGATATCAACCAGTGTGTCATCGCTTTTAGCGGTTAGACGAATAACTACGTCGTCTTTAAAACCAAACCACGCTGTGGTGTCGGTGGCTTCCAAGGTGTTCGGCAATGCGCCGTCGTTAACGCGTTCCCATCCAAGCGCCTCTATGGCTTTTTCTGCAGCGATGTAGACCTCATTTGCGGGTTGCGGCAGCAATTGAGTTTTAATTTCAGGGTAAGCTTCTAGTTGCTGCTTAGTGACTTCACCGCCTTCGTAAGCGATGGAGTTAGGCGCACCTTCGCGTAGCGGAGCAATTGCAACGAACTCCGGCGGATTAGTGACATCGGTAGTAATGTCATGGATCGGAGGAACTGCGCTGGCTTTGCTCATCATGCTCACCGGCATTCCTACAGCAACCAGGGCAAGAATGGCACAGATAAAGGTGCTTCCCCAGCTAACGTTTTTACGGTTAATCAAAACCTGCAAAATAATGAGTATCAACGCTGCGCCGCCCACATACACGCCAAATCGCAGTGAAGTAAATGCGGTGCCTAAACTCACACCGGCATACTGATAAAGGGGGCCGGGTAATACCACCATAAGAAAACCGACAATACTGGTAAGGGCAATGAGTGCTTTCAAGTGAACTCCAAAGTTATTATTTTATTTTTACTAAGCTACTTTAACAGTGAACGTTGCGTTTTGGATTACTTTCTAGCAATAAAATCGGTACTAGGCCAATATTTAACATGTTTGTACACTAGGGCTGTTGGTCTTTAACGTACATCAAAGACCAGCAGGCCCTGGATGAACCCTATTTAAAGCAAGGTAATTAGTTTTGCAAAATCAGCCTGATGCCAGCGAAGCTTACGTGCTTCAAGCCGAACTACTTGTTGATACGTTATCGACACAAAAGCCGCTTTTTCAACGTGGTGTGAGCGAGTATGAGCTCATTGAGATTTTGAAAAAAGCGCCATATCACTTTTTTGATGACGCTTCGTTACGAGAGCCTTTAATGCTCTTTAAAACCCATTTCATTGTGTTTCACGCCCTTTATCAACTTAAACGTCGTTGGATAGAGCAGGGCGAAGGCGTGCTAGACATTCATACTCTTAATATTAAGCTAAACCAAGAAAGTGCCCACAGCGACAAAAATAGTGCCCACAGCGACAATGATAAAGAAAGCCAGGATAAGGTTGGAGCAATAACCGAAGCTGATACCTTAGCTGAATACTACTTGGACTGGGGCAATTTTGAGAAGGCAGACAGAGAAAGTGTAGATGCACTGCTTAATGCGTTTTGGCATCGTATGGCCTCAGGAAACGCGCACACCGTTGAGCAGGAAGATATTGCCGATGCCCACGCGCTTCTGAGCCTACCCCAAGATGAACATGTTTCTTTGTCGGTACTAAAACGAGTATATAAAAAAGCCCTGCAGTTGGTTCACCCTGATAAGGGAGGAACGCAACAGGAAGCCCAAGACGTCATTCACGCCTACCAGTTATTGCTGGGGTATTATTCGTTAAAATAGAACGTTAAGTGCGCTGTGATTTCGCTTTATTCGTATAACGTATACACGCTCAGGTATTTGACCGACAACTTCAGTAATTTCAACTTCATTGACTTTTATTATCATCTATAAATGCGCACAATATGACCTATAAGAGCGTAGATCCGTATCAATGATCGCTTAACTATGCCACTTCAAAACCAATTATCGCAGTTTCAGGCTTTGAAATGCGCTAGATAATTCGGTGCACCGGAAGCAATAAGCTTTAATTTTAAAATTGGATATGCAGAGCAAAGGCCGTGTTCTGTACAAAAAGTTATTGGGAAATAGAAAATTTATGAGTCGCATTTTTTATGTTACTGCAGCATTAATAACCCTTGTCGGCGTTATTGGGTGTTCGAATGAAGGCGAGCAAGCACAGCAAGGTGCTCAGCAAGGTATGCCTGCACCCTCAGTATCGGTAGTTACACTGAAACAAGAACCTGTAGTACATGAAATGGTGTTACCGGGCCGAGTAAGCCCGTCTCGTCAATCTCAGGTGCGTCCTCAGGTAGATGGTGTTATTACGGAACGCTTGTTTGAAGAAGGCGCACATGTAGAAAAAGGACAACAGCTTTATCAAATTGACGAAGCCCGTTATCTAGCACAGTTAAATAGCGCAAAAGCCGATTTGAAAAGTGTTCAAGCGAACCTTAAAACGTTGGAAGCAAAGGCGCGACGCTATGACGACCTTGTTGCGCAAAACGCGGTAAGCAAACAAGAATATGACGACGTAATTGCTCAGAAAGATCAAGCGCAAGCGGCAATTAGCGTAGCTGAGGCAGCTGTTGACGTAGCGAAGGTTAACATGGGTTACACCAAAGTGTACGCCCCAATCAGCGGACGTATTAGCCGCTCTTTTGTTACTGAAGGTACCCTTGTTACTACGAACCAATCTCAGCAACTTGCAACCATTACACAGCTTGACCCAGTTTTCATTGATATGCAGGAGTCAGGTGCGTCAATTATTACGCTTCGTCAGTCAATGAGAAACCAAGGTTCAATGGATGTTGAATTAACGGTAGATGAAGTAACAGGCAAGCGTTACGACCAAACAGGCAGCGTTAAATTTTCTGAGGTAACGGTTGATGAGACCACTGGGTCGGTAACACTTCGTGCTGAAATGCCAAATCCAGATGGTGTATTGCTGCCTGGCTTGTTTGTGAAAGGCCACGTCATTACTGGACGCGAAAATGCGCTGCTTGTTCCTCAACGCGCAACGACACGCCAACCAGACGGTTCGCTTTCAGTTTATGTTGTTAACCAAAACAACGAAGTAGAAGGTCGTACTTTGGAAATAGGCAAAATCTATCGAGACCAATATGTTGCCCTAAGCGGTGTGAGCGAAGGCGAAAAGGTAATTGTAACTGGATATCAGAAGGTGAAGCCTGGCGCGAAAGTTAATCCGTCAGAGTGGCAACCATCATCACGTGGCTCACGATAGCAAACAAGGGATTTAAGTAATATGGCTCGTTTCTTTATAGACAGGCCCGTGTTTGCATGGGTGCTGGCAATTATCACAATGATGGCGGGTGTGTTGGCAATTACCTCACTCCCCATTGAACAATATCCCAAGGTGGCACCGCCCTCGGTGACTATCTCAGCAACGTATCCTGGAGCATCTGCAGAAACCGTAGAGAACTCGGTTACTCAGGTAATAGAACAAAGCCTGACGGGAATTGATAACCTACGTTATTTCTCGGCAAGCAGTTCGAACAGCAGCATGTCTATTACGCTCACTTTTGAGCCAGGTGCTGACCCTGATATTGCGCAAGTACAAACTCAGAATAAGGTACAGGGTGCACTGCCGCTGTTGCCTACTCAGGTACAGCAACAAGGGGTAACCGTAACTAAAGCAAATAGCGCATTTGCATTGGCAGTTGGCTTCTATTCTGAAGACGACTCAATGACGCAATATGACCTGAGCGACCTGTTAGTTTCTCAATTTCGCGACCCGATTTCCCGTGTTAATGGTGTGGGAAATGTACGGGTATTCGGTGCGCAGCGTTCAATGCGTATATGGTTAGATCCAGATAAACTGTACAGCTACAATCTTACACCTACTGACGTTCAAGGCGCCGTTCAGGTACAAAATACAGATGTGTCTGCTGGTCAACTAGGTGGTATGCCTGCAATAGAAAATCAGCAAATTAACGCGACAATTCAAGCGCAGAGTCGCCTTCAAACCGTTGAAGATTTTGAAAACATCGTACTTCGCGTAAATACCGATGGTTCTCAGGTTCGCGTGCGTGACGTTGCGCGTGTTGAACTGGGTGCGCAAAGCTACGACGTTATTGTTCGATACGATCGCAAGCCTGCATCAGGTATGGCGATAAGCCTTGCCTCTGGCGCAAACGCACTAGATACTATTAAGGCAGTAAAAGCCCGAGTTGAAGAACTGCGCTCGAATTTGCCAGATACAGTTAAAGTGGTTTACCCGGTTGATAGTTCTCCTTTTATCGAGCTTTCTATCGAGTCGGTAGTTCATACGCTTATTGAAGCGGTAGTACTGGTATTCTTGGTGATGCTACTGTTCCTTCAAAACTGGCGTGCAACGTTAATCCCTACCATTGCGGTGCCAGTGGTATTGCTCGGCACCTTTGCTGTGCTACTGGCATTTGGCTTTAGTATTAACGTGCTAACCATGTTCGCTATGGTACTTGCTATCGGCCTGCTCGTAGATGATGCCATCGTGGTGGTGGAAAACGTTGAACGTATTATGGAAGAGGAAGGCCTTTCACCTGCCGAAGCCACCAAAAAGTCGATGACTCAAATCACAGGTGCACTTGTTGGTATTGCGGCCGTGCTTTCAACGGTATTTATCCCAATGGCGTTCTTCAGCGGCTCAGCAGGCGCTATTTATCGTCAGTTCTCGGTTACTATCGTGTCAGCTATGGCATTTTCGGTATTGGTCGCTATCGTCCTTTCACCGTCTTTGTGCGCCACGTTATTGAAAAAGCATCCGGAAAACCATGACAAGAACAAAGGCTTCTTTGGCTGGTTTAACCGCACGTTTAACAAAGGCCGCGATCGCTATCAAAAGACAACAACTCACATGGCGCAACGCTTTAAGCGCTATTTCGTTGTTTATGGTTTGCTGGTAGGTGGTATGGCATTTATTTTCAGCCAGCTTCCTGGCGCGTTTCTTCCAGATGAAGACCAAGGGCGTATGATGGTGTTGGTAAGCACACCGCCTGGTGCAACAGCTGGCCGTACGCTCGAGTCTATCAAGCAAGTGGAAGACTATATTCTTGAGCAAGAACAAGACGCGGTTAACGGCATGTTCGCGGTTGTGGGCTTTAGCTTTGCGGGTCAGGCGCAAAACGCAGGTATGGCTTTCTTAAACTTCAACGACTGGAGCGTAAGAGACGAAAATAATTCTGCGTTTGCAGTGATGAACCGAGCTTTTGGCGCGTTTAGCCAAATTCAAGATGCCTCAGCCTTTCCTATAGTGCCTCCGCCTATCATGGAACTAGGTAATGCAACGGGCTTTGATATGCAGCTTGTCGACCGTGGTGGAAATGGTCACGAAGCGCTGATGAATGCGCGTAATCAGCTGTTGGGCATGGCAGCGCAGAATCCAAAGCTGGCGGGTGTTCGCCCCAATGGTTTAAGCGATGTACCTCAATTTAAAATCAATATTGATAGCGAGAAAGCGTCGGCACTTGGATTGAATTTAAGTGAGATCAATAACGCGCTTCAAATAGCGTGGGGGTCCAGCTACGTAAATGACTTCATTGATAAAGGTCGAATTAAGCGTGTTTACATGCAGGCAGATTTGCCTCATCGCATGACCCCTGAAGACTTGGATAAGTGGTTTGTTCGCAACAGCGACGGCGAGATGGTGGCGTTTAACACGTTCTCGACCACTGAATGGGTTTATGGCTCACCTAAGTTAGAGCGTTTTAACGGCGTGTCGTCTGTCAATATTCAAGGTAGTGCTGCTGAAGGTATCTCTTCGGGTGAAGCAATGGCTGAAATGCAGAAATTGGTTGAGCAGTTACCGCCAGGCTTCGCAATTGAATGGTCAGGCCTATCTTATGAAGAGCAGGAAGCAGGCTCGCAAGCGCCTATGCTTTACGCACTATCAATCTTGATTGTTTTCTTGTGCTTAGCAGCCCTGTACGAAAGCTGGTCTGTGCCATTCGCCGTTATGTTAGTGGTACCTTTGGGGATTCTCGGCTCGGTAACCGCTGCGTTTATTTTCAACTTGCCGAACGATGTGTACCTGCAAGTAGCGTTTTTGACTACCGTAGGTTTGGCGGCGAAAAACGCTATTCTTATTGTCGAATTTGCAAAAGAGCAGTATGAAAACGGCGAAGATTTAATGACTGCGGTTTCAAATGCAGCCTCTCAGCGTTTCCGCCCAATTCTAATGACGTCAATGGCGTTTATTTTGGGAGTAACGCCGTTAGCACTAGCTAGCGGAGCAGGCGCAGCCAGCCAAAATGCAATAGGTATTGCGGTTATGGGTGGTATGTTCGCCGCTACCTTCTTGGCGATTTTCTTCGTGCCCATGTTCTATGTGCTGGTAGAAAAACTCTTTCACAGGGAAGACAAGTAACAAGCAAGTGCGCTAGAGTGGGAAAAACTTTTCATTTTTGAATAGGGATATCGGTAATGACCACCGTTGTTTTTTCTCACGGCAAAGAAAGCGGTCCATGGGGCAGTAAAATAACAACGCTTTCAAATGTAGCGAGCGATATGGGTTTTGGCGTCGAGAGTATTGATTATCAAGATCTCGACTGCCCGGAAGCTCGCCTAGCGCGACTTAAAGAGTTTATTGCTGAAAAGTGCAATGATGTTGTTCTGGTTGGCTCAAGCATGGGCGGCTATGTATCACTTGCCGCAGCAAGCCAAATCTCGGCACGAGGCGTATTCCTTATGGCTCCTGCACTGTATTTGCCAAACTACGAAATTCAACGGTTCCCCTACGACGGCTACGTGAGCCTAGTGCACGGCTGGAATGACGATATCGTGCCTATCGAAAATAGCTTAAAGTACGCGCGCCATCAAAAAGCTCAGCTCTTGTTACTTAATGACGGCCATCGCCTAGCGAATAGCAAATCTGTTATTTCTCCGTTTTTCAGAAATTGGTTGGAAAAATTTCGATACTAATGATGAATCGGTAAGCCTACGACCAATCGCTTATAGTTCACGCTTACGCAAATGCGGGAAAGCGCCTGTTTTTATGGCATGATGAGTTATTGCTTAAAACAGGGCAGATGGAAATGACATTTAGTTTACCTCAAGCGCCACAATGGTCGTCGCTGATAAAGTCTGGTTGCCGTGTCTTTGTTGGCGGAAATGCCTCGGTGCCGCATGCACTAGTGCAGCATCTCATTGATAACAGCGAAGGGTTTAGCGACATCGAGCTGGTTCATATGCTGGCTTTAGGCGACACCCGATGGGTGAAAGAAGAGTATAAAAACCTCTTTAAAGCGAATACATTCTTCATTGGTGGCGAAGCCATGCGTAAGGCGGTCGATGAGGGCCGTGCTGACTATACCCCCGTTTTCCTGTCTGAAATATCAAGCTTATTCAGCGACGGTACGCTGGCACTGGATGCTGCGCTGGTTAACGTAAGCCCACCCGATGAATTCGGCTATTGCTCACTAGGTCCTGCTGTGGATATTGCTATGTCGGCAATTAGACAAAGCAAAAAGGTCATTGCTCAAATTAATCCTCAGGTGCCAAGAACCGCCGGCCACTCTTATATTCACATCAGCGAAATAACGGCCTGCATTGAAGCCGAAGAGCCGCTTGTTGAAGTAACGCCGCCGCCTATCGATTCGGTGGCAGAGCGAATTGGTCAGTATGTATCTATGCTGGTGGACGACGGTGCTACGTTGCAATTTGGTATTGGGAAAATACCGAGTGCCACCCTTAAATATCTGTGTAACCATAAAGACCTAGGCATTCACAGCGAAATGCTCACCGACAGTATTATTGAACTGTTGGAGTCGGGCGCTATCACCAACAAGAAGAAGACTTTCCACCCCGGTAAAATTGTTACTAGCTTTGCTATTGGTACTCGCCAGCTTTACGATTTAATCGACAGCAACCCTCACATCGAGTTTTATCCAAGTAGCTACGTAAACAAACCCACCAATATTGCCAAGAACGATAATATGGTTGCCATTAACAGTGCGCTTGAAGTGGATTTAACCGGTCAGGTCGTCGCCGATTCATTGGGCTACGACTTTTACAGTGGCATAGGCGGGCAAGTTGATTTCGTAACGGGCGCGTCTATCAGCAAAGGTGGGAAAGCGATTATAGCGCTGCCTTCTACTGCCAAGAATGAAACCATTTCCCGTATCACACCCCGTATAAGTGAAGGGGCGGGTGTTGTTACTTCGCGGGGCAATGTTCAGTACGTGGTGACCGAATACGGCATAGCATCGCTTAAAGGCAAAAGCATTCGAGAGCGTGCATTGGAACTTATTCGTGTGGCACACCCCAAATTCCGTGCAGCGCTCTTAGAAGAAGTAAGACAGCATTATTGGGTACCTCATTATCAGGAAAAGTACCCAACCGATATTCCAGAACTGGGTGCTATTCAGCTTAAAAAACTGAATATTCAGGGGGAAACCTATTACATGCGCCCGCTGAACCCCGCCGATGAAAGGCGTTTGCAGGAATTCTTTTACTCCCATACGAAAGAAACACTAAGGCTGCGTTACAACTACGACCCGAAGCAAATGTCGCGCGAAAAGTCGTGTAATTTGGTGTCGGTGGATCAAAGCTCAGATGCGGCGTTATGTATTGTAAGGCAAGAAGGCTCCCGTATTACCATTCACGCAGTAGGGCGGTTTTACTTCAATCCCAATGACAATACCTGTGAAGCAGCGTTTGTTACCCGTGAAACCCAGCAAGGGAAGGGGATGGCAAGCAGGCTGTTAAATGAATTGATCAACGTTGCGAAAAAACGAGGCATTGCAAAGATGATGGCCTACGTGCGTGGCGATAACAGCCCGATGATTGCCATTTTCGAGCAAGCGCAATTTAAACGGAAGTTCACTGGCGACCCCAGTGACATAGAGTTAGTACTAGATGTGGCATCACTCGCATGACAATTAAAATTTTTCGCGGCAAACACGGCACTAAACACGACTTAGGGAAAGATCATCCCGAGTCACCGGACCGCCTGTTCGCCATAGACGACCAATTACTGTCTTCTGGACTCGATATGGTGTGTGAGCACGCTGATGCTACGCCAATTGCTGAAGCTTATCTTAAGCTAGCCCATGACCCTTACTATGTGAAAAGTGTGTTTGAGCATGCGGCTCAGTCCATATTTAGCGACCACGAAAAAACGCTCTATTCCGAACGCAAGGATAATGTCGCATGGTTAGACGAAGATACCGGCTTGATGCGACACAGCTTAAATGCAGCACTTGAGTCGGCTGGTGCGGGATGTAACGCGGTGGATTGGGTTATGGAAGGTAGTGACAGGCAGGCGTTCTGCGCGACAAGGCCGCCAGGTCACCACGCTACATACGACAGCGCTATGGGCTTCTGTATTTTTAATAACATTGTTATAGCCGCGCGCTATGCCCTTCAAAACTATGAACTAAAGCGCGTTGCCATAATCGATTTTGATGTTCACCACGGAAACGGTACCGAGCAAATTGTCGCTGGCGATCAACGCATCATGCTTTGCAGCAGTTTCCAGCATCCTTTTTATCCACATAGTGGTTCACCGGTGTCGGCAAGTAATATTCTTTCTGTACCACTAGAAGCAGGCTCTACAGGTGAGGTATTTAGAGAAAAAGTGCAGCACTGGTTTAACGCATTGCGCAACTTTCAACCTGAGCTGATTTTTATCTCAGCGGGTTTTGATGCTCACGCAGAAGATCCTATGGCGCATTTGCGACTGGTGGAAGACGATTATTTCTGGATAAGCCAACAACTTCGCGCAGTGGCTGACGAGTGTTGTCATGGTCGCATAGTCAGCATGTTAGAAGGCGGCTACGATTTAAGTGCATTAGGCCGCAGTGTGGTGTCGCACCTTAAAGGTATGAGCCGCCCTATTGAAGAAACTCAATAGGGTCTCATAGCAAGTGAATTATCGTGTTGTTAATTCCACGGGTAAACATGGTTATAGATACCTGCTCAACACGGGTGCATCGGCCTTCATTTAAATTAGGCTACCCATCGTGTAAGCATGTAAAGGCCAGCACCTAACATGGCAAGGTTTTCGGTAAGCGAGATAAACCCAAGAGGAAGGTCGGAATTACCGCCCACACAGGCGCACTTAAGTTCACGTTTATCGATATATACCGCTTTAATAACTGAAACTGCACCTATTGCACCGATAAAAATAGAAACAGGTGAAACTAAAAGTGCGGGAAGCCCCGCTAGCATACCAAGCCCAGCAAACGCTTCTGCGAAAGGGTACACATACGCGTACCTTACGTGCTTCATTGCAAGTAAGTCATAAGTAATGAATTGATTTGAGAACGCTACAATGTCCTGTAGTTTTTGTAATGCGAGGATCACCATGGTGATGCCAATGAAATTCATTATGAAAGGTTCAATACCTGTCGGGAGTCCACCTTTTAGCATGAGCGCAAATACCACAAGGGCGGCTAAAGAAAAAATCACAATGATAGGTGTGTAGCGCGAACCGAACTCACTTTCTTGCTTCAAATTGAAATAATCTCGTAAGTCATCATAGCCACCAATTCGCTTATCATCGATAAACGTTTGCGGCGTGGTTTTCACATTATGCTTCTCTTTAAAAGCGTCAGTTTCACTTCGGTTGGACAAGTGATGGTCTTCAACATCGTAGCCCTTTCTTTCTAGCAAATCTTTCGACTTAAGTCCGAAGGGACAAATGTGATCAGGGGTAACCATGCGATAAAGAACGGCGCGCTTTGACATTGTGGACTCCTTGTAAACCTTTCACGAAACGGCACCTAGTGCGCAAAATATGCGCGCCTTCTGCCATATTCATAGTGATATCACGATATACAAAGATAAGTTACATAATCCATGCCAAGGGTTTAACAGAAGCATCCAGTTGCATCAGTGTTAATTACCGCACCGTTGTAGGGGAGTTGTGTGGTATAGCTTACAACCTGTTCGACAAGGTTCTTTCCGGTAAAGCATCCGTAGCCCGTTGCGTATGGACCTAAATAGCGAAGCTGATTTTGCATGTCTAAAACTATAAGCGCGGGCACTGCATCAAGCATAGCGGCGAGTTCTGGTACGTCTTCTATATTCACTCTGACTTGATGAAAGTCATTTCCTAGCTTTGTTAATAGCTGAGTTTGGTGAGGTGTAGTTAACGTTTCACAGTAGCAACGAGACTGCGTTCCCACATGAATAACAGAACCAGGGGCAATGTTTTGTTCGTTTAGTAGTTCGACAAGTGAAGCGTCAAAATTAGGCGCTGTTGTGCGGTGAAGTAAATCACCATTTGGGTCGAAGGAAGAAAGCTGGCGCTGACCGTAAACCAACAAGGCGGTGAGTAAACTCACCGCCCATAACAACAAAAGTATCCAGCTTGTTTTTTTATGCATAACCCAAATGCCAACAGCGTGCTTCTAGCGCTTTGGTTAAAGCTTAAATCGCTCGATAGCACTGCGCATGCGTTGAGAGATTTGTGACAACACCTCAACTTCGCCTGCTAGCGATTCAGCGGTAGCCAGTTCCTCAGAAGTGAATTCGCTTAATCGCGCCGTACTTTGCGCTATAGAAGACGATGCGGTTTCTTGCTCCACCGCTGATGTCGCTATTTCGGTCATGCTTTCGCTCGCTTCGCGAATTTGCTGCATGATCTGGGTCATGGCTGAAGTGGCGTTATCGCTCGATACAACGGCTTCATCAACCAGCTGAATGCAGGTTTGCATTTGTTCGACTGAACTGGCGGTTTGGGCAACTAGCTGCTCAGTAATACTTGTGATTTGGTCTGCACTTTCTTTTGAGCGAATAGCCAAAGTGCGTACTTCATCGGCAACAACGGCAAAACCTCTGCCGTGTTCCCCTGCACGGGCTGACTCGATTGCTGCGTTCAACGCAAGCAAGTTGGTTTGCTCGGCAACGGCGGTGATAGAGCGCATTGCGTCAGAAATATGCGCGCACTGCTCGTTAAGCGCCGAGTTTGTCTGCGCTGCCGCATTTAATGTGTTGCGCAGCGAATCTATGGTGCGGCTTGTGTTGGAAATAGAGTCGCGCGTAGTCTGCGAAGAACTTTGTGCCGCAGAGGCTTTGTCGCTGGCAAGGGTTGTTTGTTCGGTAGACAGCTGCATCGTTTGTGCGATTTCTTCTGACGATGCCGATACCATGGCAATCTCTTGGTCAGTGTTTCTGCTGATTTCAAACATGTTGTTTGCCGCCAGCTCCATCTTGTCACAGCCTCTAACAACTTCGTCTGTTAAATTTGAAGCAAGCTCAATTAATGCTTTTACTTGGTCGATGAGCTCTGCGAAAGGTCTCACAATCTTGTGGCCTCGGTTAAGTTCAATAGATAAATCGAGTCTACCGTCACCCTTTTGCATGGTCTCAATAGCTAAGCGCAGTTCAGCCGCACCGGCACCTTCTTGATGACTTTGTTTAGCCATGTACATCAAAACACCGCCCTCAGAAAGCGCGAATACGGCGTGCATCAGCAAAATAGGAAAGGTTACGTGACCTTCTTCAAAAATAAATAACGGCGCGCCGCCCGCTTGTAAAAAGAAGAACGAAATATGATGTACAGCAACGACTGCGGTGCCGGTTGCAACCACTTTCCAGTCTCTAAAGTAGGAAAGGAATGCCAGAAGAACAAAGATTTCAAAGTGGACTTCAATTAACCCGAATGACTGGTGGATATGGAGGGCTGTTAGCAGTTGAACACCGATAGCCATCGCATGGCGACTTATCGCTGAATAGGGATTTTGCAAACTAAGGATAAGTGGTACGGCAGCAATTGGAATACCAAGAACAAATGCAGGAAGAATCTCGCCAGTATAAAAACCGATGCCAATCGCAATTAGCAGTTGGATAACAATTACAACGCGAAAAATCTTGTGACCTTCTAGGAGCCAAGGATACTGCATGCCAATCTCCGACAAGTATTTGGGATTAAGTGTAGGTTAAAAATAAGGGGTGTGCTAACTTCGCCACAGTTTACGTAAGTCACGGTTTTTACGCCATTTAACTTTTGTATAGAAGTTACTGTTATTAAAAAAGTTTAATCTTCGAATGCCTAAATAAGCTAAAGGACACAATCATGCCTGCCATCGCCTTTCTTTCTACTGACCACCTTGAAGACTTTTTTGTGTACGACGAGCTTTTGATCCCGTTTTTTAATGATAACGGTTGGTCTGTAGAAACCATATCTTGGCATAGTCAGTCAGAAAACTGGGATAGGTTTGACTACGTGATTGTGCGCAGTACATGGGATTATCAGCAGCATCCAGAGGCCTTTCTGGCTTGTTTGACTCAAATTGATGCGTCGAGCGCAACCTTGCTCAATCCATTGCCTCTTATGCAGTGGAATATTGAAAAGCACTACTTAAAAGACCTACAGGACAAGGGCGTGCCTATTGTAAGTACACGGTGGAGTAATGCATTTAATAACAGTGTTATTGATGAGGCCTTTTCCCATTTCAATTGCGACACTGTGGTGGTTAAACCTACGCTTAGCGCTAATGCTGATGATACGTTTAAGCTCTCGGTCTCAAATTGGCATGAACAGCAACAGGCGCTTTCTAATACGTTTAATCAACGTGATTTCATGATTCAACCTTTCTTAAATAGCGTGGTTGAAGAAGGGGAGTACTCGCTTTTCTATTTTGGCGGGAAGTACAGCCATGCCATCAAAAAGGTGCCGCAGAAAGGCGATTTTCGCGTACAAGAAGAGCACGGGGGGAGCTTACATCCCGTTGCCGTAGATGAAGGACAACTTGATATTGCCCAGAAAGCATTGTCAGCAATGCCTTGCGAAGCACTTTATGCACGGGTTGATTTAGTCAGGCAGGGCAGTGGCTGGGCGATAATGGAACTTGAACTTATTGAGCCCTCTCTTTACTTCAATTTAGATGAACAGTCTCCCCTGCGCTTTGTCGACGCATTGATAAGCTTTCATTTGAATAGGGCCTAAGCGTTGAATAAATGAAAAGTGAAGCCAGCAAATTATAGGTTTGCTGGCTTACTGATAGGAAACTAACGCTCTAATTTAGTGCTAACGCAGCGTCTTCTCAGTTCGTCCCTGCTTTATCGTCCTGTTTCTGCTTGATTCAGAAGTCTTAACTTGAGCACGGCTAACTGAAGAAGTACTCGCCCGCTCAATTCGTCTTGGCTTACTGCTCTCTCGAGCCACCGGCTTGTTTTGCGGACTCGTTCTTTCAAATCGCTCTCGATTTATGTTTTGTTTAGCTGGGCGTTTTAGCGTGTTTTCTCTATTAGCATATCGCTTCGACTCTGACGGCGTTGATATCCGAGCGGGTTTGTCCCGCTTTAACTGGCTTAGCGTCCGGTCTCTAGTCGGCTTCTCGCTTCTGCTCGCCGCTTGATTGCGTTTTAGCGCGTGCTCAATTGATTGTTTGCGGCTTACCGAGTCTTGTTTGTTCTGAAAACGACTTTCTCTAAGTGGCGTTACCCGTTTTGGCTCAATAGCGCGTCTTACGATCTTGGTATTTTCCGTGCGCGCAATGGGTCTTACGGTATTTTTGTCGTTGTGGCGTTTCGATGTGTTTATCGTGCTAACGTGTTTATTAGACAAGTGCTTTGCCCGCGACACACCCGCATGTTCATATCGCGAAGGCGCATTGTGAACTACTCGAGTAGAGTAACGCGCACGACGATGCACCGTGTTGTGTTCCCAACGACGATAGTCTCGGCTTATCACGCGTTTTCTAGGGCTACCGTGATAATACCGGCGTACAGGCTCGCGGTGAATAACCACATGGCGGTTATGCCAGTGCACGCTACCAAAGAAAAAGAACGTAGAAAGATGGATGCTTGGAGACCAATAGACATTGCTATGATGATGATAGCTTACGTGATGACGCCAGCGAACTGGTGAAGTTGTGTGCCACCAGTGACCGTACACAACATGAGGGTCGTAATAAGGCACATACACCACTTCCCGCTGACGGGGCTCAATGTAAATTATTTCGCGAGTAGGCTCACGTTCCCGTTCAACTTCAATGTAGTCATTGGTCACCAGATTGCCAGTGTTGAGGGCGTGTTGTCGAAGCACCTGCACGCGGTCTAGCACACGGCTTTGATCAATTAATACGTTATCACCAAGTTGCTGTAACCACTGAAGATCATTCGCCATGGTGCTGAGTAAGTCGGTGAACGGAGCAAGTGCTTTTACGCTAGGATCCCAGTTAACACTCGTCAGCACATTTTCGACCTGTTCCGGGGTTAAATGCTTGTTGCTTTGGCGCCAGCGGTCGGCTGCAACTACATCAAGCGGATAGGTAGCCGCAATCAGTATGTGAGTAAGCAGGGTATCAGGATAAAGCGCAATGGGCGCAAGTACACTGTCTAATTCAGCGTCAGAATATTGCTGCGTTGACGCAGAAACATGTGCAAGGTTGGCGTTCGACTGAGCGATGGCAGGTAGCGCTGAAACACTAGACAGTGCGACAATCACAGATAAGGTTATGTTTTTCATACATTCTCCTTAGCGCATGAGCAACGGCTTTTCGCGCGCTAAATGGTAAGTCTGTATACGTTATAACCAGTCTATGATTAACCCAAGCTGAATAGAAAACGTCCACATTGGTGTGGGCGTTTTTAAGGAACTCGTCTATTTGAAAACGTGGGGGTCGAAAGCGTGCCCAAGCTTTTCTGTTTTCGTCTTTAAGTAATGCTTGTTGTCTTTGGTGATACCGTGGTCAATAGGCTTACGTGCAACCACGTCTATACCAAGCGCTTTTAGTGCAGCCAACTTTTTCGGGTTGTTTGTCATAAGCTCAACATGCTTCACATTCAGCGTATCTAGCATCAGCTTGCAGATATCGTAACTTCTTAAATCGGCGTCAAATCCAAGATGTTCGTTAGCTTCTACCGTGTCCATGCCACTATCTTGAAGGTTGTAGGCGCGAATTTTATTTAAAAGACCAATACCGCGACCTTCTTGGCGAAGGTATAACAGCACACCGTGACCATTATCGACGATATTTTGCATGGCTTTTTCTAATTGAAAGCCACAGTCACAGCGAGTGCTAAATAAAGAATCGCCTGTTAAGCATTCTGAATGGATACGAATTGGCACTACGTCGTCTTCTTTCCACTCTCCATAAGAAAGGGCAACGTGTTCTTGGCCGCTGGCTTCAACAAAGCCGTGTATTTTAAAATCACCCATGCGAGTGGGTAATTTTGCGGTACTGACATATTCGTATTTAGGCTGTTTGCTACTCATGTTACTTCTACACTTTGGACAGTAGGCAATAAGTGGGGATGACTTCTTTTTTTGCAAGTCTACCATTTTATTATACGCGAGTTGACGCTAGTGCTATCACTTTTTTCGTAAGATGTATATTAAGTGCAGTTATTAAAGTGGGGTAAACTCTCGCAGCGGGGCAGGCTTTGCAACGCTATAGCCTTGGGCAAAATCAACGCCCATTTTGCCAAGTTGTGCCATGGTGCCTTCATTTTCAACGAATTCCCCAACGGTTTGCATACCCATGGCTTTCGCTACATCATTGATTGACGCAACCATAGCCGTATCTACACTGTCGTTCAGCATATCCTTGATAAACATACCGTCAATCTTTACCTGATTAACCGGCAAGCTTTTGAGGTAACTGTACGAAGAGAAGCCGCTACCGAAGTCGTCTAGGGCAAACGAACACCCAAGGCGATTAAAAGTACGCATAAAGGCAAGGGTGTCCTCCATTTTTATAATCGCTACCGACTCGATCACCTCGAAACAAATCTTGTTGTAAGGAATATTAAAGGTTTCGAAAGCGTTTAAAATGAATAACGTAAAATCTCTGTCTGCTAATGAATGGCAGTTAAGGTTTATACTGCATCGCCTTAGTTCAGCGAGATGTTCAGGGTTTTCAGACAGCCATTTGAACGTATTTGTGACTACCCATTTGTCGACATTTACATTCATTTCAAAGCGCTCGGCCGTGGGTAAAAAATTAGCGGGCTCAACAATTTTTCCGTCTTTTTCCCTTAGGCGCAATAGCACTTCATAATAGTGACCATCGCTGGCTTTGCTCAAAGGTCTTAAAGACTGGTAATAAAGTTCAAAGCGCCCTTCTTCCAAGGCGTTGTTTATAGAAGAGACCCAGTCCAACTCACGCTGATAGCGCTGCATGCTCTCGTCATCTTTATTATATCTATGCACCTGATTTCTGCCTTGCTCTTTGGCAAAATAACAGGCGGCGTCAGCCATACTTAAATACTGCCCTGAGCTAACGTTACTATCGTCGCACACAACCATGCCAATACTTACGCCTAAGTTGAATATTCGGTTATCCCACATGAACCGATAGGCCTGTACTGCATTGAGAATTTTCACTGCATTGAGATAAACCGCATCAGCATCTAAATCTGAATAGATAACGCCAAACTCATCACCCCCGAGTCTTGCTAGCTGCGCGTTGGGTAGCAGCGTATTTTCAATCAGGCGGGCGACGTCTCTTATGAGTACATCTCCCGCTTTGTGACCGCAGGTGTCGTTAACGACTTTAAATCGGTCTAAATCTAAAAAGAGTAGGCACACAGGTAACGCGCTGTGGTTATGTACTTTTTCCTTGAAGACAGATTCAAATTGCCGTCTGTTGTATACGCCGGTTAGTGAGTCGTGAGTGGCCAAATACTGAAGGCTTAAATCGGATTGCTTTTTTTCCGTGATATCAATAATTGAGCCGTACAGGTAAGTTCCTTCATCGTTCTCGCGGATCTGGCAAGACAATGAAAACCAGAACTCTGTGCCGTCCCGACGTTTTCCCCGTATCTCTTTTCTGGTGACGTGGCCTTGCTGTGATATCTCACCTAACAATACATGTCTATCTTCTGGTGATGCGTAAAAGACTTTTGTGCTTGCCCCCTCGCTAAGCATTTCTTCCTCATTCTCATACCCAAACACCGTGCACATCGCAGGGTTAACTGAAATAAGCTTACCGTCCCAGGTTGATGTGTAGTGTCCTTCAGCGGAGTTTCGGAACAAGTCATAAAAGTGATTTAAGCTAGAAATTGTTTCAGCTTGAGAGGAGAGTTTATGTTGATTGAGTACCTGCTCTTTTGTGATGACCGCAAATCCAAAACACAGGAAACCCAAGGTTAAGAAAAACAGCATTCCCATCGCGACATCGACAGTATAAATAAGGTCGCTGAAAAGGTTTTGGGTCACCAAAGCGTAAAACGCAAAGAAAGATAGCCAGGCCAGAATATAAGTGGTGCCGACAACACTACTGCCTTTGTCTTTAAAGATAAGAGCAAGGGTAACGTGATACAAACCCATCGCCGCAGTGAGTATAAGCAGCGTGATTGTGACCATATAAGCATTTACGGTAAAACAGTAAATGGTAGCAGCAATAGGTAGGGCATAATTTAGCAGTCTTAAAACAAAAGGCACACGAGAGAACAGGTGATGAGTCACTTTTCCAATACACAGTAGTAATACGCCGAAGCATACGGCGTAAAAATGCTCGCTGGCGTTAGTCAGGCTAGGCCAAAACGCGAGGCCACCCTCTGTAATGAACAATAATGCAATAAGCACCAATGACGACATGGTTAGCCAGAAGCGGGTAGGGATACGCTGATATAAGTAGGAAAAAAGAAAATAGAAAGCAATGAGTGCCATCACACCCGACACAGCACCAAGCAAAGTCAGCATATTAGTGTCGTGTTGAGCAAGCAGGTCTCGCTCCCATAGTGACATTGGAAAGTACTTTAGCCCCTCGTCTTTCACTGCGATTAGTAACCGAGCGTCTTGGTATGGTTGAAGGGTGAAAGCAAGCCTGATATTTGGAAGCGGTTGTCTTAACGAATAGTCACCTTTACCGGCTTGATAACGGTACGATTTTATAATTCGCTGGCTGCTGTCTAGAAGATAAATCTGCAAATCATCAACGTTTAGACGGTCGATATTAAGCACTAAGGGAATGGCACTATAGCCAGAGTGGACAAGCTCTGTTGAATACCACACACGTTCTGTTGAAGAAGCCGTTGCTGTTGGTGTTTTTGTGGAGCTTCCCGTCAATACATCAAAATAGGTTGCGCTATTAGGTGCAATTGATACCCGTGCATAATGGTTGATGATTTCCCTTTCGAAAGACTCATCGATAACAAGCCGCGGGCTGGCAAAGGCGTTTATGCTTAGAACCACCCAACTAATGAGCAAAGCTGCAACGTACTTTGTTAGCTGGGAGATTGGCACTAGCATGATCCTTGAAGCGCTAATTATGTGTTTTCTATAGAATAATACTAGTCTGTCCTAAAAGCCAAACAGAAAGAAAAAGGCACGGTAATACTTACGTGTTTTGAAGATACTGGTAGATCACATTCGGTGATTGTTGAGTGCCTACCGGTTCCAGCCATATCGCCTCGCAAAGCCACTCAATGCATAGTATGCATTGAAAATTTGTATTGCTGGATTGGGTGGTAACAAGCGCCTGAAAGCGATCGGCTCCCCAATCTGCGTCGGATAGTGAAAAGTGAAAAATTTCACAAAACTGCTCTGCCCACTGCTGAGTTTTAAGAGGCGTTAAAGGTAATGCAACGCGGATTTCTACGCTTTGTTCGTTAACCACGGCGTGCTGTTGAATGTCTTCTTTGGTGAGATTTTGCATAGAACTTATCAATTCGCTGGTTATTGTAAACCTGCTTGCTTTATAAAGTGTATATAGTACAACACAAAAACAATAGCGTTAATCTAAGCGTATTAAGGACGGGGTATGCTAACACTTCACCATTTAAATAACTCTCGCTCGCAGCGAATTTTATGGCTTCTTGAAGAGCTAGGCGTAGAGTACAAAATAGAATTCTATCAACGAGACAGTAAAACAAACCTAGCGCCGGATTCATTGCGCGCTGTTCATCCGCTGGGACGCTCTCCGGTGCTTACTACGCCGCACGGTGCTATTGCCGAGTCTGGTGCTATTGTGGAATACCTTGTTCGCCACCACGCCACAGACGCATTTTCTGTACCTCAAGACCCAGAGGCACTTCAACAGTATTGGTTTTGGCTGCATTTCGCTGAAGGTTCGCTAATGCCGCCACTAGTGGCAAACTTAGTGCTGGAGAAAGCGCGTCAAAAAGGTTCGAAGCCTTTCTTTATTAAGCCAATTACTAACAAGCTGATAGACGGTATTTTAAATGCCTATTATGGCCCTAATTTAGCGCAGAGCTTACGCTATGTGGAATCTTACTTAGCGAAAAATACTTGGTTTGCGGGTGACGCACCCAGTGGCGCTGATGTTCAAATGATATTTCCGTTAGAGTCGTTGGTAGCCAGCGGGCGTGCGAAGGACTTTACTGCCATTCAAGGTTACGTAAAACGAGTTCATGCCAGAGAAGCCTACAAAGCTGCGCTTGAGAAAGGGGGAGAATACGCTTACGCCTAGTGTGTTTATCTCTACTGCGTGCACTTTTACTTTGTGCAAACTGCGGTCAGCTGGAAAACAGAATCTAGTTGGCCTGCAAGCCCTCAGTGCTCTCGATTTATGTAATCATCAATAAGCTGGATAAAAGCCTCACCATAGCGTTCGAGTTTGGTTTGGCCTACGCCGCTTACATCAAGCAAGGTGTTGCGCGTAGTGGGGAGTTTACACGCCATATCCACTAAGGTGGCGTCACTAAATACCACATACGGCGGCACTTCATTTTCTTCGGCCAACACTTTGCGTAAGTGCTTAAGACGGGTGAACAACGTTCGGTCGTAGTTAGCAGGCGCTTGTTTTGCTTTTTTCTTGTCGGGCTTAAATTCAAGTCGCGGAACGGCAAGCTGAACCGCTACTTCACCTTTTAGCACAGGCCGAGCGGCCTCGGTTAAGCGCAATGCGGCATGGGCGGTAATATCAACGCGTATAAGGCCTTTATGAACAAGCTGGTTGATAATGTTGTGCCAGTAGCTATCCGATTTATCTTTACCTATGCCGTACGTGGAAAGCTGGTGGTGACCTGCTTCCTGAAGGCGCCTAAGCTGCTTGCCTCGCAAGACATCAATGACATACTGGCTAGAGGCTTGCTGTGAGAGCCGAAGTACACACGACAGTACTTTTTGTGCAATCACCAAACCGTCGATCATCTCAGGTGGGTCTAGGCAAATGTCGCAGTTGCCACAGGCGCTGTCACTGAACTGCGAAAAGTAGTTCAGGAGTACTTGTCTACGACAGGTTTGTGCTTCTGAAAAAGCTTCCATCGCTGCGAATTTTTGTAACTCTATTTGGTTGCGCTCGGCTATGTCCCCTTGCTCTATCCACTGTTTTACGCGGGCTGCGTCTTTTTCATCAAACAACAATAAAGCTTCTGACTCCAAGCCGTCTCGCCCCGCTCGGCCGGTCTCCTGATAATAGCTTTCAACACTGCGCGGAACATCGTGGTGAACCACATAACGCACGTTCGATTTGTTGATACCCATGCCAAAGGCAACGGTGGCCACCACAATATCAATTTTATCGTTAAGGAACTGGCGTTGTACCAGCTCTCGCTCGTCGTTGTCCATACCCGCGTGATAGGCCGCGCAGCGAAAACCTTGTCTGAATAATTTAGCGTGCAGGTCGTCGACTTTCGCGCGACTGTTACAGTAAATAATGCCGCTACCTTCTTGCTGTTTTACGTAAGCAACAACTTGATCAAAGGCTTTGTACTTGCTCATTACGCGGTAGCGAATATTGGGTCTGTCGAAGCTGCCTTTATAAACCAGCGGGTCGTTAAGGTTTAGCTGCGTCAGTATGTCTGCTTGGGTGGCCGAATCTGCAGTCGCTGTGAGTCCAATAACAGGAATAGAGGGGAAGCGGGATTTTATTTGCCCCAGAGCGCGATAATCCTGCCTGAAATCGTGCCCCCAATGGGAAACGCAGTGCGCTTCATCAATGGCAAATAAGGCAATGTCGGCGTGCGCAAGCGACTGCTGAAAATAGTACTGCATTAAACGCTCAGGCGACACGTAGAGCAAGTCGAGCTTTCCTGCTTGAAGTGCGTCATTTATGCGTGCTTGTTCGTCTGTTTCTAGCGTTGAATTGAGATAGGCAGCTTTTACGCCCAGCGCTTTAAGCTGTTCTACTTGGTCCTGCATAAGCGATATAAGCGGTGACACAACAATAGCGGTGCCTTGGCGCACTAACGCAGGAATTTGATAGCACAGCGACTTGCCACCACCCGTTGGAAGCAAAACAAGTGCGTCTTTACCTTCACATACTTGGTGAATGACTTCGCCTTGACCGTCGCGAAAAGCATCGTAACCAAATACATCTTTTAAGACGGTTTCTGGTGTTTTTACACGTTGCGTTTCTGGCGCTAATTCTGATGGAGCTATTGCAGTTGTCATGGCGCAGGATTTTACGCGTTTTTGGCGACGTCTTCACGGGGCAATTTAAAAAACTAGACTAAAATTCAGCGATAGTCCTGATCAGAGGGGCAGCAGCTCTTATAATTTATTTTGATTCAACATCATTGGTTGGATGAATTTCCGTCAAACTTACGTTCGGTAGTAATGTTGCTTATAAGCACATTACAAATATCAATTCATCAAGGAAAGCGAGTGGATAACAAAACGACTAATAAAGACGAAGCTAAGGGCAGCGAAACACTAAACCATGAACTAATGATTAAACATGTAATTGCGCTTTTTCGTGATACTATGCCGTTTAACCAGTTGCTGGGCTTGGAATTTGTTACTGAAGGAGAGGGGCTGGATACACAGGTCTCCCTGCACCTTGATTGGCAACCAGCGCTGACCGGCAATCCAATGCAAAAAATCCTACACGGCGGTGTAACAGCGACTATGCTAGACACCATCGGTGGTTTAGTTTCAATTGTAGAAACCATCAAACAAACCGCACGTGAACACCTTGCGGACCTTCAAGTTAGATTGCCCACCATGGGCACGGTCGATATGCGCGTTGACTACTTAAGGCCGGGAAGAGGCGAGCGCTTTGTTGCGACAGCCACGATTATACGCAAGGGCAGTAAATTAGTGGTTTGTAGAATGGAATTGCACAATGAAAAAGGCGATCATATAGCCTTTGGCACGGGTACATATATGCTGGGATAGCAGTGTCTTAATAGGTTTGCATCATCCCACAATGCCTGTTGTTACGTTGTGTAAAGGAAGTGAGCGGTATTAACGGGAGGTGTAGCATGGCAGAGCCATTACCAGATTTAATTGAAGAGATTGTTACCGAAAGTATGGGTGACGATCCGGCGACCTTGTTAGCCACCCTTGCGGGGCAGGACGAGGTATACATCGCATCACTGTTAGAATCGTTGCCCGTAGAAAAACGTTTGGCGGTATGGGAAGGCATTCCTCGCGACCGTAAGCTCGACGTATTGGTTGAGATGCGTAGCGACCCCCGTGAAATTCTTATCGACAATACGCCGCACGACGAATGGGCGTCTATTTTTGCTGATATTGACGCAGAAGATTTACTGGAACTACTCGATTCATTGCCAAAACGGCTTGTCGATATGGCCTATGAATCACTTGATTCTAAAGAGCGTAAGTACTTCAGAGAAGCGACACAATTCCCCGATAACCAAATAGGGCACTGGGTTAACCACGAGCAGTTAGTGTTACCTTCGAACGCGAAAGTGCGCGAAGGGCTACGCTTATTAAGACGTGACATACCTCAGCATTGTGACAGCATTTTTTTGGTGAACCGCTCAGGTCAATTTTCCGCGCTGGTTAAAATTAGCCACCTCTTCAATGCGCAAGATCACGTGTCGCTATTCGACTTGTCAGAAGAAAGTGTGACGACCATTCAAGGGGCTGACGACACTATGAATGCGTCGCTACTTGTTCAACGTTCTGGGCTTGCGTCGCTGCCGGTAGTTGACGAAAACAACAAGCTTCTCGGCCGATTAGATGTAACCTCTGCAAGTGAGTTGGTCAACGAGTTTTACGAACGCCAAGTGATGGCTTCGGCCGGTATGGATGAGGACGAAGATTTATTCTCGCCTGTGGCCAAAAGTGCGAAAAATCGTGCCCTTTGGCTTGGCATTAACTTGCTTACCGCATTTTTAGCCTCGTGGTTTATTGGATTGTTCGAAGGCACCCTTCAACAAGTGGTTGCCCTTGCGGTACTGATGCCGGTAGTGGCAAGTATGGGAGGTATTGCAGGTAGTCAAACGCTAACCCTGATTGTACGCGGCTTGGCGTTGGGGCAGGTCACGCCTGCCAACTTACGGGCGCTGATGGTGAAAGAGCTTAAAGTAGGCGGCGTTAATGGCGTGATTTGGGCCTTGGTAATTGGCGTTGTTGCTTATTTCTGGTTTACCGATGCCATGTTAGGGTTGGTTATCTGTTTGGCCATACTGTTCAACATTGTAGCCGCCGCACTTGCAGGCGTGTTTGTACCTGTAATATTGGACAAGCTGAAAATAGACCCAGCACTGTCGGGGTCGGTCATTTTGACTACCGTAACCGACATTGTAGGCTTTGTAGCATTCTTAGGTTTGGGCACACTGTTTCTGCTGTAGCACCATTCCCGCGATAAACCTTGTCCTGTTTTTTCATGACGAACGCATCTTAGGCCCCATTGAATGAGCACATTTAGTGGGGCTTTTTCATTTTTTGTTAATTGCGTTTCATTAATTATGCCGCTTGTTACACGTCCTTTGCCGCATTGGAAACCGTTAAGGGTTGTGAATTCACCTAACCTGATAAACAATACGCGCCTTCTTCCCCCGAATTTCGTTGGAGTCAGTCTTGTCTAAGCAAGCCAGTGCCGCTCAAGTCGGCGTTATTTGTGCAATTGCCGCATATAGCATGTGGGGTGTCGCACCTGTTTATTTCAAACAGTTGATGGTATTGCCGGCTGCTGAAATCCTGATGCACAGGGTAATTTGGTCTGTGGTGCTTTTGGTTGGGCTTATAGCCGCGCTAAAGCAGTGGCCCAAAGTGGGCGCCGCCTTTCGCAATAAGCGCGTTATGCAAATTTTATTCGTTGCAGGGTTGTTACTCGGGGCGAATTGGCTCTTGTTTATTTGGGCAATTAATAACGACCATATTCTTGATGCAAGCCTTGGCTATTACATCAACCCTCTTATCAACGTATTTTTAGGGCGACTTTTCTTAGGTGAGAGGTTGCGTAACTTACAGCGTGTAGCCGTTGGGCTTGCCGTTATTGGCGTGGCTATTCTTATTTTCTCTTATGGCCACGTGCCGTGGATTGCCCTGGTGCTTGCGGGAAGTTTTAGTGTGTATGGCTTATTGCGAAAGCAAGTGGCTGTAGACTCGCTACCCGGCCTATTCATTGAAACTTTAATGCTCTCGCCATTCGCTATTATTTACTGGGTCTTCTTTGGCTCTGAGTACAGTAACTTATTTAATAACGACGCCACGCTAAATACCCTTATTTTAGCGGCTGGCATTGTAACTACCGCGCCACTACTTTGTTTTACCGCTGCAGCAAGGCGCATTATGTATTCAACGCTGGGCTTTTTTCAGTACATTGGCCCAACGCTTATGTTCATTCTGGCGGTTTACCTGTACGGCGAACCGCTTGAAGAGTCGCGCTTGGTGACCTTCGGCTTTGTGTGGTTTGCGCTTATCTTGTTTAGTGCCGACTCGCTAGTTAATTACCGCAGTCAGCGTAAAGCGCGAAAGCTAGCGGTGGAGTAGGGGCTTTTGCGCACAAGTCTTTATTTAAACGTCGGACAGCTAAGCGGCGGTTGATTGAGTGAAAAGCTAAAGCAGTGAAGCTTGCTCTTGCTGAGGAACATCTGGTGGTTCGCACTTCACTTGGTTACGCCCACTATTTTTGGCGGCATAAAGCTGCTTGTCGGCAAGGCTTAGTAGCTTATCTACGCGCTGAGTGTGGGCGCCACTTACCCCAATACTGCAGGTCACTTTGATGTCGCTTTTAGGCAGTTGAATAATTTCCGCTTCCACCACTTTTCTGAAATCCTCTAAGCGTTCACACGCCTTTTTTAAAGGTGTAGATGGCATATAAATACAAAACTCTTCACCGCCAAACCGGGAGATGATTTCATCTGGGAAATAAAACTCGATAAGCGCCGCCAGGGCTTTTAGCACAATGTCACCGGCGTCATGGCCATGGGTATCGTTTATCGATTTGAAAAAATCGAGGTCAATAAGGGCTAAGGCGTGATCTTCAGATAAGTTTTGGTGTTGTACGGTAACCATGTAGAAGAAATGGCGCCTGTTAGGCAAACCTGTTAAATAGTCGGTGTTGGCCACACGGCGAATTTCTTCAACGCTCTCAATATATTCCACGTTCTGCATTACCCGACACAAAAACTCTTCATGACAGTAGGGCACGCGTAAGAAGTCATTTGCACCACTTTTAATGAAGTGCGCAGACATCAACATGCCTTTGCCTCCGGCTACCCCCATAATGGCAAGTTGTTCTTTAGAGAAAGCTTTCCTTAAACTGGCAACAAAATGCGTGCCTGTCATATCAGGCAAGGTGTTGTCGGTGATAACAAGACGTACGTTTTTATGTTCAGACAAGCATTGCATTGCGTCTGTAGCCGTTAAGCATTCAAATGCAATAAAGTTATGACGCTGAAGTAATGAAACCGTTTTTGAGCGCAAAACCCGGTTAGTACTTACCACCACGACCCCTGTGGACTTGTTCTTCTCCAACCGGCTAATAAGGCGATTTAAGTAGTCGTAATTTTGTGAATTTTCTTTGGGGATGTAATCGACAACATCCCGTTCAAGGACTTTATCGCGAATAGCGCTGTCTAAACTTTCCGTAGTTGCGATGGTGGGTATGAAAGACTCAACAGTAAAATCAATAGCTTCGCCCTTTGGCGCATCGGGCAACGAATAGGCTACGATGGCACATAAAAAGGTTTCCGGCATGTTTTGCGAAAACCGTGCTTTGCCTTCTGTCAGCGACGTTGCGCCAACGGGGGTAAGACCTGCCCGGCGTACTAATTTCGCTATAAGTTCAAGGTTGCCTTCACCATTTTCGATGATCAGCACGTGTTGCTGCATACATTTCAACTTAGGTTTAGGCTACCTTGCCTATTAATAATGTTACGCTTTCTCCAGCTTTGCGTAAGCAAGTACCAGCCATTTGCTGCCAAATTCGTCGAAGTTTACTTGAACTCGACCGTGCTCACCACTCCCTTCGTAGTTAAGTACGATCCCTTCGCCAAATTTACGGTGTACAACTCTCTCACCTAAACTAAAGCCCGTTTCTTCAAAACTGGCGTGCGACGTCGCTTGGCTAAAGCGGTTGTGCACGGGCCGCGAAATAGTCGATTTCAGCCTAACCTCTTCAACGCAGTCTGCTGGCATTTCGCGAATAAATCGAGAAGCAGTATGATACTTATCTTGGCCATAGAGTCGACGACTTTCTGCATAAGTAATATACAACTTTTGCATTGCTCTGGTCATACCAACATAGCAAAGTCTGCGTTCCTCTTCCATTCGACCTGGCTCGTCGTTAGTCATTTGGCTAGGGAACATGCCTTCTTCTACACCTGCTAAGAATACCAGTGGAAATTCAAGGCCTTTGGCGGTGTGAATGGTCATCATCTGCACGGCATCCTGGTCTTTATCCGCCTGGGTTTCACCCGCTTCCAGCGACGCATGGGCTAGAAAGGCTGCCAGAGGCGACATTTCTTCGGCTTCTTCAGGCACGATAAAGGTTTTACATGCAGTAACCAATTCTTCCAAGTTTTCTAGTCGTGCTTGAGCCTTTTCTCCGCGCTCTGCTTGGTACATGGCGTACAGACCAGACTGGCGAATAGCTTTATCGGCTTGTTGGTCAAGGGGCTCATCTAACGTGGATTGCTCTAGCTCAGTAATTAGCAACACAAAGCTTTGCATAGCGTTTAGCGCGCGGCCTTTAAAGCCACCTTCATTAATGAGCAATTGACACGCCTGCCACATTGAACAGTCGTGCATTCGCGCGGTGTCGCGCACTTGCGATAAGGTTTTCTCACCAATACCGCGACTTGGGGTGTTTACTACACGCTCGAAAGCCGCATCGTCGTGCGGGTGGCTCACCATGCGCATATAGCCAAGGGCGTCTTTAATTTCTTGGCGTTCGAAGAAGCGCAGACCGCCATATATGCGATACGCCAGTCCTTCGTGCAGCAAGGCTTCTTCCAGTACTCGAGACTGGGCGTTGTTTCGGTAAAGAATAGCGGTATCAGTGAGGGCGTTGCCTTGATTAAGCCAATCTTTGATTTTCGAAACAATAAAGCGCGCTTCATCTAGCTCGTTGAAACCCGCATATACAGAAATCAGCTCGCCTTGCGCGTCTTCCGTCCAAAGCTCTTTCCCTAAACGGCCCGTATTGTTGTCGATAACCGTGTTCGCCGCTTTAAGAATGTTTCCTGTAGAGCGGTAATTCTGCTCAAGGCGAATAGTAGTAGGCTCGTTGAAGTCTTTCAGAAAGTGCTGAATATTATCTACGTTCGCGCCGCGCCAGCCGTAAATAGACTGATCGTCGTCGCCAACAATCATAATGTTATTATTACCACCACTACACAGCATACGAAGCCATGCATATTGGATATTGTTGGTATCTTGGAATTCGTCAACCAACACTGCACGGAAACGACGTTGATAGTGGGCTAATACTTCTGGGTTTTTAGCCCATAATTCATGTGCGCGTAGCAACAGTTCAGCAAAATCTACCAAGCCTGAACGGTCGCAAGCGTCTTGATATGCCGCATAGACTTCGCGCATGGTCTTTTGAATATGATCGCCGTGGGTTTCAATGTGCTGAGGGCGCAAGCCTTCGTCTTTGTTGCCATTTATGTACCACTGAATTTGACGAGGTGCCCAATGCTTTTCGTCCAAGTTCATGGCCTTCAGAATGCGGCGAATAAGTCGATACTGATCATCCGAATCAATTATCTGAAAATTCTCAGGCAAGTTGGCTTCTGCATGATGCGCGCGTAACAGGCGGTGTGCAAGCCCGTGGAAGGTACCGATCCACATATTGTGCAGGCTGCGACCCATCAACGACTCTATTCGGCCGCGCATTTCTTTGGCTGCTTTATTGGTAAAGGTCACTGCCAAAATAGAAAAAGGGGCGATGTTTTCGACTTCCATTAACCACGCAATGCGATGCACTAATACGCGGGTTTTACCACTGCCCGCGCCAGCCAAAACTAGGGCGTTAGATAGTGGGGCTGCTACTGCTTCACGCTGTTTGTCGTTTAGCTCGTCTAGCAGTCGAGATACATCCATAGTGTGGTACCTGTTAGTTGATAGTGTTATACATTCAGCAGCGCGCTATTATGCCACCTGCCTGTTAATTTATACAGTCCAGTTTTTCCCTGTGAAGATAAACTTCAACGGCATTATACGTTCGTGTGCAATCATGATTTTAAGTATTAGTTAATGAAAGATACGAGCGCTCTGAACGTTCTATTAAATTAATGGAAGCACTCAGTTAGACGCAGCGAGAGAGCAGAGTGCTTTAACGATGTATACATGTACGATACGGTTATTAGCTATAACGAATTAATTCGATAAATTGATCGAATTATGCGCTTGGTCGGTATCACATCGGTATTGCATCACATCAAACTCAGGTAAACTTTTACGCGTTCCCTTTTGTCAGCATAGATATGCACAGCAAGGAACAAGTTTAGATTGCTTACCCAATTTTCTGATAGAACACAGCATTTTTATATAACGGGACATGCTCATGACCGCACTTACAACGCCCATCGATTTTTGGTTTACGCTAAAACAAGAAGCGCAAGTTGTTGCTGAAAAAGAGCCTTTGCTGTCTAGCTATGTGCATGCCAGTGTTCTTGCACATCACAACTTTGAATCGTCGCTTAGTTTTATTCTGTCGAACAAAATGGCAGACGACGTCATGCCTGCGCTCGCCATTCGTGAAGTTTTCGATGAAGCTTACTTACTTGAACCTGGCATCAGCGAAGCGGCTATTGCTGACATTCTAGCGATTAAGGCGCGGGATGCGGCGGTCAACGATTACCTTACTCCCTTACTTCACTTTAAAGGTTTTCATGCTGTGCAAGTACACCGCATGGCGCATTACCTTTGGGTTCATGGGCGTCATCAGCTTGCTTTATTCTTACAAAGCCGCAACTCGGCAAGCTTTGGTGTAGATATCCACCCTGCTGCGCGTATAGGTAAAGGCGTCATGTTTGACCACGCAACCGGCATTGTAGTGGGCGAAACTGCAGTAGTTGAAGACAACGTATCTATTTTGCAGAGCGTTACATTAGGTGGTACCGGTAATGAGTCGGGCGACCGTCACCCTAAAATTCGCCAAGGCGTGTTAATTGGCGCTGGCGCCAAGATCCTTGGAAATATTGAAATAGGTGAAGGCTCAAAAGTGGGCGCTGGTAGCGTTGTACTTAATAGTGTTCCAGCTCACGTTACTGTGGTGGGTGTTCCAGCTAAAGTGGTTGGGAGACCGGTTTGTCAAAGCCCATGTGAATCCATGCGCCAAAACGTACTAGAAGATAACTCCCACGTATAAAATTGGGGTCAGAGTACATTTCTGCTTTCGTAATAATGGGGTCAGAGTACATTTTTGTCTTCAGCGTATTTGAGCGATTAAATGTACTCTGACCCCATTATTTGAGGGTTATTGTGTTGCCGCCTTTTTCTTTTGATGCGTAGAGTGCGCGGTCGGCGCGCTGAATAAGTGTCTCGAGTGTATCGCTTTGCTGCATAAGAGTGACGCCGAAGCTCGATGATAATGACACGTCTGAAATAACGATTGCGTTTATTCCTTCACGTACTTTTTCCACCAAATTAAGGGCGTTTTGCTCGCTGATATTAGGCAGAAGCAGTACAAATTCGTCGCCGCCGAAACGGGCAAAAACATCCGCTTTACGCACAATATCCTTCGTCACCTGACTTAAACGGCGCAATGCGTTGTCGCCGTCTACATGGCCTAATTCGTCATTAATACGTTTAAACTTATCTAAATCAAACATAACGAAATAAAGCGAGCTTCCAGATTCACGGCTCTGAGCCATTTCAAGTGCGCTGCGCTGGGCCAAATACTCCCGCGTATAAGCTTGGGTTAAGGTATCCACAAAAACACGGTCTTTGAGCAGAGCATTGTCTGCTTGTAACTGAGGAATGGCTATACCAAACAACGCGTTGGCTGCAATAACGTTGAGTGCAAACTGATACACTTTGACGTAATCCATTAAGGCGAATATATGCACCAGCAAAACAATGCATAAGCTGCTTATTGCAAGGCTTATAACATTGCGCTTCGTACTTTCAGTACACGCTATCCACATGTGGGTAATGGCGAGAAAAAAGATAGCAAATGCACTATCACGGGACTGGGTAAGTTTTGCCAGTAACATGACGAATAGTATGAGGGCCAAATTGATTACCACTTTCTTAAAGTAGCTGTGTAAATCGGATGAAGCGCAGTTAGAAAATGCCAAGAGGTCTATTTTAGAAGCCGCACTTATTTTTACTAACAAGCCAGCAAAAAGAGGTGCAAGCACAACAACACCAGCCATATCCCCTATCCAAAAGGGCAGCATCGCATCTTTAATATCCGCCGCTGACATCTGATTAGTGAGAACAAGTGAACCAATGACAAGTTGCGTGGCAACTAACGACGAAATACAGCCGATAATTAAGAACGAGACAATTAATTGGGGTGTGGTGACGTCGGGTTTTCTCAATAGATGGCCGAGAACACTGGCTCCTGCATAGTAAGGAAGCATATGTGCAACGCCGAATAACACACCGCCCCACATCATTTCTACGTTACTTAACGGCAGCGAGTAGTTATGACCATTCCAGACGGTAATCGCAATGGCGGCCACCATAATAGGCACTACCGCGCGCCAACCTAAAACTAAGAAGCATGCAAGGGTGTAGCCTGCCGCAGGAAACCAAACACTGGCGTGTTCAGTGTATTCAACAATGCGTCCAATTTGCCATATGGCAATCCAAGACAAGATAATAAATACATCTTGATACAAGCCAGACAGTGGCTTAAACGGCCAAAAAGAGCGACCTGTCTCGGCATGTTCATGAACATTCGAGGTTGGCTTATCTACCTTGGACGCTTGTTGCGACCTTGACTTCGAGATAGCAGGTTTTTCCATGAGGACACAAAAACTACGACTTCAGTTTTCAGTGTATAACGAGTGAGCGTTAAAATCTATACGCCCTAAGTGCGGCTCTCTAGACCTTTAAGAATGCGGCTTACTTAAAGGTTAACATCCCGCAAAAGAATGAGTAGTAATGGTCTGTATTTTCGAGATAAATAGCGCCTAGACAAATTGAATAAGCTCTTCTAATGAATCAAGCTGAACGTGTGGAAGTACTGAAACGGGTTCAAATTTCAACTGCATTGGACGATTACATGCAAACCAAGCCGACTGATAGCCGGCATTAATGGCACCGAACACGTCTTTAATAATATTATCGCCCACATGTAAAATGTGCGACGGCGTTACCTTTACCAGTGAGGCCGCTTCATCAAACATGTTTTGAGCAGGCTTCATGGGCCGTTCCACACTGGCGTGTAAGATCGCCGTGAAATAACGGTCTAACCCTACTTTTTGCGCGTTTACATTGCCGTTAGTAATACCAACGAGCGGTAAATGCTGGCTAAGTTTATCGAGGGTGTGGTGAACATTACTGGCTAATGCAAAATCGCTTCTTGCGTCATAAAAACAATTAAAGCAGCTGTCTACAGCAGCACGTAATGCAGTGTCTTCTGTGGGGACTATTGATAACTGACTTGCTGGTGTGCCAGATAGTGCAGCGCTTAAAACAACGCGACGAAGCTGCCCCATATCAGAAGCCAACCGCGCGTCTTTGGCGATAGCCGCACGTTTAAGCTTTAGCCAATTAAGTGATGTTAGCTTGGCCGCATGTTTGTGATGTTCAGCAATATGCGCTTGAAGGGCTTGCTCTGCGCGTCGAATAATAGGTTCATTATTGTAAAGGGTGTCATCAAGGTCGAAGGTCATAGCCTCGACGTTATTGATAGACCTGAAAAACTGCATGGGGAAACCTTCTAGTAGCGTTATTTCTTATGTGCGCGAGGGTGAGCCGCGTCATAAACCTTAGCGAGATGCTGAAAATCCAGATGGGTATAAACTTGTGTCGTTGACAAGTTAGCATGACCTAATAGCTCTTGCACCGCACGCAAATCTCCGCTGGATTCTAATACGTGGGTAGCAAAGGAGTGGCGCAGTTTGTGAGGGCTTACTTTTTGTGACAGCGACTGTTCGCTTGCCATTTTATCGAGGCGATTAGCGACTTGTCGATTGGATATGCGGGTTTTGCGCTTACTCACAAAGACCGCACTTTCGTAAGGTGATGCGTAGGCAGGGCGTACCTTTAACCATGCGTTAAGTGCTTTTTGTGCGTGTCGGCCTAACGGAAGTATTCGCTGTTTACTTCCTTTACCCATGACCTTCACGGTACCGTCCTTTAGACAGTCGGCCAAATTAAGCCCAGTCAGTTCGCTCAAGCGCAGTCCACAGCCATAAAGTAGCTCAAACATAGCCACATCACGTAATTGCATACCCTCATCGTCGTCACTGCTTCGGGGGGAGGCATTAAGAAGCTGCTGCATTTCATCTACGCTTAGTTGCTTAGGCAATGGCTTCCCTTGTTTCGGAGCTTGAATACCCTCTACAGGGTTGCTGAATAGTTGCTGATGATCGATAAGATATTGGCAGAAGGTTCTAAGTGCCGATAGGCGCAATGCTATACTGCGCGGGCTGTGCCCTGACATCTTTGCATCAGCCATTACCCGCTTTATGTCGCTTGGCGTTAGTCCCGACCACTCGTAAAGCCCAAGTAACTTTGCAACTTCGGTAAGCTGGCGCTGGTAGTTTTTGATGGTGTGAAGAGATAACCCACGTTCTACCTGTAGATGTAGCAGAAACTTATCTAGCCATTGCTGGCAAGGCTCGCTTATCAATGCGTCCGTAGACACTACACCTAATATCCCATCATTTCAGGCAAGATGATATTAAGTACTTGCTGAAGCTGTTGAAGTAACAAGGTGTCCATATCTGGGGTGAAGTGGCTGGCGTCACTGCTGCTTATGCCTAAAATACCGAGTTCACGGTTGTCACCAAGCAGCATTAGCGCTACAGACTCCGCAGGGCTTTCTCCGAAAAGAAGCTGGCGTTCGTGCTGAGATAATCGACCGAAGAAAAAGTTGGTATTTTTAAAACGTTTTTCAGTAAATAAACGTTGCTGTAGTTCGGGGATCGCGTGCGGACCTTTAAAGCTTTTAATGACCGCCGACGACAATTGTAAACGCTCTTGAAGCACATCTTCCAAAGTAAACTGAACTTCGGCAACACTTTCACAGCGCAGAAGCTGCACGTTTAAATCGGTGTAAACGCGATATATTTTTTCGTTTTGTTTAGCGATGCTCACCAGCTGATTGAGTTTAAAATTAAGCTGCCTAACTTTCTTTCGAAGCTGATCGCTTTGAATTTCTACTAGTGAAACACTGCCTTTCTGCTCGTGGGGAAGCTTAATTTTTTCAAGAAGGTCGGGGTGCTCGGCAAAGAACTCAGGGTTTTGTAACAAGAACGCGCGCACATCGGCACTCGACAATTCCGTTGTGTCGTTAAATGGCTCAATCAATTGCGTAGCGTTAGACTGCCCTGATAATTCGCTCATAGATTTATATGTCCGTCGTACACGTGCTCAGCAGGCCCTGTCATTTTTAACACGTTATCTGGGCCAGGCCAGCGTATACGTAAACTGCCTCCGGGTAAGTCTACCCGCACATCTTTTCCTAATTTACCCTGAATCTGACCAATTGCAACCGCTGCACAAGCGCCGCTACCACAGGCCAAGGTCTCACCTGAACCTCGTTCAAATACGCGAAGTTTAATATGTGACTCATTGATTATTTGCATAAAGCCAACGTTTACGCCTTCAGGGAAGCGTTCGTGCTTTTCAACAAGCGGACCAATCTCGGCCACATTAGCAGTATCAACGTCGTCGACTTCCATCACGCAATGTGGGTTACCCATCGATGCCGCACCAATGAATAGCGTGCTCTCGCCGACTCGCAATATGTAGGTGTTTTCTTGCTTATTGGCTTTAAGTGGAATATTCGCAGGTTCGAATTCAGGTTTACCCATGTTCACAGTAACCTGACCATCTTTCTCAAGATACAGCACCATTTTTCCAGCTTTGGTGCTTACGACAATTTTGTTGCGATTAATGAGACCTTTTTGCTTAACAAAACGTGCGAAGCAGCGTGCGCCATTGCCACACTGTTCTACTTCCGAACCGTCCGCGTTGAAGATACGATAGTGGAAGTCTTGTTCAGGATCGTAAGGCGGTTCCACCATCAACAGCTGGTCGAAGCCAATGCCGAAGTTTCGGTTAGCCAGTTGCTGAATTTTTTCTTTAGAGAAAAAGACGTTCTGAGTAACGTTATCAATAACCATGAAATCGTTACCCAAACCGTGCATTTTAGAAAATTGAACCTGCATTAAACGCGCATCTATCTTTTTAGTTTGTCTCTAGTTTACGGAAGTTTGTACTCACCTTGCCAGAGATCTTTTTGTTTTTCTCTTTCGCGAACCACAATTGCTTTGTCACCGTCTACCATAATCTCGGCTGGACGACAGCGGCTGTTGTAGTTTGACGCCATAACAAAACCATAGGCACCGGCGCTGCGAACTGCAAGTAAGTCTGTTGGTTCAATGGCTAATTCACGATCTTTTCCTATAAAGTCACCAGTTTCACACACTGGGCCTACCACGTCGTAGATACGTGGTGTTGCCGTAGTTTCTTCTTTTACAGGAATAATTTTTTGCCATGCTGAGTAAAGTGCAGGGCGTAATAAATCGTTCATTGCAGCGTCGACAATGGCGAAGCTTTTTTCTTCACCTTCTTTAATGAATTCAACTTCGGTAACTAAAATACCAGCGTTTGCTGCAATAGCGCGGCCTGGCTCAAGAATAAGCTTTAGGTTTTCACGGCCTACCATTTTTTCAGCCATGGCTTGTGCATAGGCTTTAGGATGAGGTGGTTGCTCGTTGTTATAAGTAACGCCAAGACCACCGCCCACATCTAAATGTTCAATGATAATGTTACGTTCAGCTAATTCATCAATAAGCAAAAGTAGGCGCTCCAAGGCGTCTACGAATGGGCCGATTTCTGTGAGCTGTGAGCCGATATGGCAGTCCATACCAACAACATTTAAATGAGGTAGCGATGCGGCCAATTCATAGGTAGCAAGCGCTCGCTCACGGGCAATACCGAATTTATTTGCCTTCAAGCCTGTAGAAATATAAGGGTGAGTTTTGGCATCCACATCCGGGTTTATGCGCAGTGAAATAGGGGCTTTCGTGCCCATTTCGCCTGCAACCTGGTTAATTCGATGAAGCTCTGGCTCTGATTCTACGTTGAAACACATGATGCCTTGTTCTAGCGCATAGCGAATTTCATCATGCTTTTTACCAACGCCTGAAAATACTACTTTACTTGCATCGCCACCGGCCTCGATTACGCGAGCGAGTTCACCTGCTGAAACGATATCAAAGCCTGAACCTAATTTGGCTAGAACGCTTAATACACCGATGTTCGAATTCGCTTTTACCGCATAACACACAAGGTGAGGATGCTCACCAATGGCATCATTAAATGCGTGCCAGTGACGCTCTAACGTTGCACGTGAATAGATGTAAACCGGCGTTCCATGCTGGGCTGCAATATCAGAAACAGCCACTTGTTCAGCATGAAGCTGACCTTGGCTGTAGGCGAAATAATCCACTAGTTCAGCTCTCCAGAAGTAGTTGCGGGTGAAGTGTTATTGGTGTCAGAGTCGGCGCCGGTTTCTGCATTTTCAGAAGACGCTGGTTCAGCAGAGGTGTTTTGTGCAGGCGCCTCAGGAATGTAGAGCGCCCCTTTGTAACCACAGCCACATAATGCTGTGAGTGTTAGCAAGAAAACAACTGACTTTTTAAGCACGAAAAATCCCGCGAAGAATACGACAAATGCCGCTATCATCGCATTGCGGCGTTAAATTGCAAGAGCCAATAATCGTTCTTGTGTTTTATCGCCATATCGAACGTTTTTCCAAAGCGCATCGCACAGGCTTTGCGTATCAGAAAAGTCTTTGTTTTTAAGCCAATCGATAAGAATGTTGGGGTTGTCTGGAAAGGCAATTGCTTCGTTGTCGGGAGCTTCTAGCCACTCTTCAACAATGTCGGTATCAAGTTGAAAGAGGGTGTGGCATAAATCCAATTTATTTAATGTAAGCACATTCGATAGTTGCTCAAACTGGCCGTGTAAAGGTTTTATAAGCAGCTTCTTGCCCAGTTGAAGTGCCTCACTCGATAGCTCAAACCCCCCATTGGCGATTACGCCACTGGCGTGCTGTAGGGCTTTTTGAAAGTGCTTCTTAGATGTAGGGTGCCAATGAATATGTCCCACTTCTTTCGCTTCATCGATGTTCGGGTGAAAGCATTCGAAAACCTGATCGCTTAGCGGTTCCAACATTTGTTGAACATCTTCAATATCTTCAAAAGGTAAGTAAACCAGAACGTGGCCATTTCCCGAAGACACAATCGGCTTTTCTGCAACGAATGGCGGAATAATCGGTTGATTGAAGTGATACCAGTGCACACCTAGTTGAATCTCTGTTGGTGCAAACACTTTCATTAGCAAGGAATCGAAAATCGTGTTGCCCCTTTTAGGGACGTCGTAGGCAAATGCAGCCTGATGGCTAATCGAAATAGAAGGTAGACCTTGCTGTTTAGCTGCCCACGCCGTAACGGGCTCAAAGTCATTGACCAGCAAATCGTAGTTGCTGGTATCAAAGGCTTTCACGTCTTTAATAAACTGGCTTACATTTGCATCTTTAACGGTCGCCCATTTATCAACCCGGCCTCCTTTGGTGATAAAGCTCAGGCCAGTAAAGGTTCGGTATTCTCCGAATATTTCCATGTCGAAATACTTCTCAGGGGGACGACCGGTAAACACAAAGTCAACGTTAATGTCATCGCGCTGTGCCAGAGCTGCAGCCATTATTCGCGCACGGGCGATGTGTCCGTTACCGGTGCCTTGCACACCATACAGTAATCTCATGCTACCCCAGAATAGAAATGCTCAACGTTGCTATTGTAACGCCTAGAAGCGTCCCTGCGATCACGTCTGACGGGTAATGAACACCCAGTAACACACGTGAAAGACCAATTAACGCGGCCCAGCTGTAAGCTAATACCGCAAACGACGGATAATAATGAGCCACTATGCTCGCCATCAATGTGGCTGCTGCCGTGTGGCCTGAAGGAAGAGAGAATTTATCAGAAGGCGTGACATGTGCTGTTAAATTCATTAGAAAATCGCAAGGGCGAGGGCGCTTGAACATTTTCTTAAGCAGCACATAAATGGGTAATTCCAGCGCATAAGCCATCAGCGCTGTGTAGAGGAAAAGCTCACCGTGTTCAGGCTCAAATGCCCAAAGCAGCGCACCGATAACAAGGTACAGGTAACCATCGCCGGTTTTCGACAGCCAGATAATACTTCTGCAGTCTCTTTTTTGCGTCAGTTTGTACAGGCGATAAAACAAGTCAGTATCGTATTTGGTCAAGGATTTAATCAACATCGCCTTGTCCCCTATCGGTTAATTACTGCACAGGCTAAAGTTCATCTGTGACCAGTGGGTGACGAAAAAAAGAAACTTTTTTGACAGCGAGCTTCGCTTTTACTTTTTCTTTTGTCCTGGCGAACAGATATTGGGAATGGCTGTAAAAGACAAAAAGCTAAGCAAAATATGTGCTCATTTGGGGGAGGGGAGAGCAAGTTTTGATGAGTTTTGAAAAAAGTAGAAAATTCGACGAAAGGCGTTAAATCAAACGTTTGCATTGCCACATTTAATGCTATGCTAGTTTTAGAAGCGTAAGCAGCGCTTTGTTTTCACTTAATTTTAGTCTTCTCAATTTTAGTAAGGCAGAACGATGGAATACAACACATCTGAATTATGCGATTTGTTTGCTGATAGCGTAGACGTGGTAGATCCAATTTTCGCGAGCTTTGGTGGCCGGTATTCTTTCGGTGGTGAAATTACCACAATTAAATGCTTTGAAGACAGAGGCCTTATCGACCGAGTACTTGCTCAGCCCGGCGCTGGAAAAGTACTGCTTATTGATGGCGGTGGTTCTAGCCGTCGTGCACTGTTCGATGCATCCTCTGCTCAAGTTGCAATCGACAACGATTGGGAAGGGGTTGTGATATACGGCAGCGTGCGAGAAGTTGATAGCCTTGCCGAATTAGATATCGGTGTTTTGGCGGTAGCCGCCATTCCAGTAAATGCTGAGTGTGAAAGTATTGGTGAGGTAGACGTGCCCGTTAACTTTGGTGGCGTTACGTTTTTACCAGAAGATCATTTGTATGCTGATAGCACGGGCGTTATTCTCTCTCCTGAACCTCTCGATCTGGACTGAGTGCCATAAATAGCGCGTAATTTTAGGGGCGCACCTAGCGTTTATTAACCGATAAGTTCTGCAAACTCAGTTTAAGCAGGGGCTTTTGGTGCGAGCAATTTACGGGTTATATCCTTTTTATCTTACCGTTTTTTTGGCTATGTTGGCCTTGCCCTCAAAGGCAGAGACGCTTACTGTCGGATGGCTGAATGATAACGTTAACGAACGTTATTTAATCTCTGACATTGAGCAAGAATTTGCCAAAATAGCGCCTGATATTACGCTCAATGCGGTGGGCGTACATACCGATAAGTATAAGCAGCAAGTTCTCAAATGGCTTAAAACGGGTGAAGGGCCAGACGTACTTTATTGGTATGGCGACGAGCGGCTGCTCGACCTTGTTCGCAGTGGATGGGTGAGCGACATAAGTGACGTTTGGCAAGCACAGCGACTAACAGATGCGTTTAGAGTGTCGGTGTCCTCTCAAGTTAGCCTTAATGGCCGCTTCTACGCTATTCCGGTATCCCATTATCCGTGGTCATTTTTTTATAATGCTGAGCTTTTTGATTCTATGGGACTCGCAGAGCCAAGTACGTGGGACGAATTTCTTCACCTCTGTCAGGCTTTAAAAGAGAAAGGTATTACGCCCATAGCCATTGGGTATGATGCGCCGTGGGTATTAACAAGCTGGTTTGAATTCATTAGTTTACGGCTTTATGGAGAGTCCTTTCACCACGAACTGTTATCAGGCCGTGTCTCATATAAAGATGAGCGAGTCGTGCAGGTTTTTCTTCTGTGGAAAGTACTCATTGATAAGGGCTATTTCATGGATACGGGAGAGAACATGGACTGGTATGATCCCATGCCTTATCTGTACCGAGGCTTGGCAGGCGTTACGTTAATTGGACATTTTCTAAGCTCTCGTATTCCTGAAAGTGCAGAGTCAAAAATTAGGATATTTTCTTTCCCAGAGCTCAGTCCTGGTCAAGAAACCATTGAGCTAGCTCCTTTGGATGTGTTTTTTGTTCGGGCTAGTTCTTCGAAGCAAAAAGCGGCGCGACAATTTTTGTCGTTCATGGCGACACACAAGGCCCAGTCGCGATTTAATCTTCACGCAGGGGGATTTTCTCCTTTGGCGGGAAGTGAGCATTTTCCGAATTACTTTAATGATATGGGCGCTAAGCAGTTAAATACGGCAGAAAGCACAAGTCCATATTTCGATAGGGTCGTGCCTCACGAATTCGCAGAACCTGCCATGACACTGTTGAGAGACTTTATGAAATCAGCAGATGTAGGTAGTACGACAGAGGCTCTTGAAGCGCTAAGGTTGGAAGTGTATCAGCTCGATTAACTGCGAGATGCTAATCGAGCTTAACTTTTGACTAGTGCTCTGCTTCGTCAAACACGCTGTTCAAATACATGGCAATTCGAATTCCGGCCATCTGCAAACGCTTTTTTGCAGTAGGCAGGTGGTTGTATAAATAGTCATAGCTCATATTGTTTGCGTCATCAGGATAAATGGTATCGCGAATAGCGGTGCTTTCTTCAATCCACACCATAGGGTCGGTGGTGGCCCAACTGCGAATATCCTTAGCCGTAATAGCTTTTGTTAACCAAGACGTCCACTCTGAGTACGACAGGTCGCGCTGATCTAGCATTTGCGAGTCCCACACGCGGTGTAGGTTAGAGTCTTGCCAGAAGAAGCGAACTTTTACGTCGTTACCACCACGATCAGTACCATTGCCGGCATGAAGTGGTTGATGGAGATCGCCAATAATATGCACAATGAACTGAAGGGCCAGACGCTTTTCTTCAATGGTGGCGGTGTCGCTTTTTAACGTTTCAGTAAACTGCTTTAACGCGGTAACCGCATCACCTTGCTTTGGTGCGCCAACTTCTTCGTAGGTCTTTCCTTCAGGTACAGATACATAGTGCCAAGGGCTAGCGGTTTTCTGCCAAAATTCGCTGGGGTCAGAACGCATTTCGTCAGCGTGAGTTGAGGCTTCAGCCAACGAACCGTGTGGTAATAACTCCATTAGTGCAGCTTGTGAAAGAGGGCTAAGATATTGCTCGGCAATAGCGCCAGTCACTCGGTGACCGGTTTGCCCCCATCCGAAAGCGGGTGATGAAATACACAATGTAAATAGCGTGCTCAGCGCAACTGCGCAAATCCTGTTTGCAAACGCGAACATGGTTAATCCTCAGAATGTTTGGAAGACTGGTAGCCCCATCTTGCGACAAGAGACTGCTCAATACCTAGGTGGTCTAGTATGCGCGCCACCACAAAATCTACCAAGTCATCGATAGTTTTAGGATTGTGATAAAAGCCAGGCGCTGCAGGCATAATAGTAGCACCCATTTGCGAAAGCTTGAGCATATTTTCTAGATGAATAGAAGAAAGTGGCATTTCACGAGGCACCAAAATAAGTTGTCCACGCTCTTTTAGAACGACATCAGCTGCGCGCTCAATCAGGTTGTCGCTAGCGCCAATGCTAATGGCCGAGAGGGTGCCTGTTGAACACGGGCAAACCACCATTTTTGCGGGGGCCGCTGAGCCTGAAGCTACTGGTGAAAACCACTCTTCTTTGCCGAAAACCTTGATTTGGTCTGGCTTTGCATTGCAATGCTCGGTAAAAAACGCGGCAGCGTCTTCTGGACGCCCGGGTATCTTGACGTTCTCTTCGGTGGCAAACACCACTTTGGCAGCGGAAGAGATTAATACATACACTTGGTAATCGGCGTTAACTAGCGATTTCAATAGTGTAAGCGCATAAGGCGCGCCAGATGCGCCTGTGATAGCAAGCGTGACTTGCTTGTCATGTTTCATTGTATAGCCTCTGTAGATGACAAGCTTAATGCGCTTGTCTATCGGGTAACACTTCGTTTTATTCTGTCTATTTACAATTTGGACTTCATTTTCAGAGCGTCGAGTATTCGGCCATGAATGCCTTCAAAACCGCCGTTACTCATTACAAGAATATGATCGCCCGGTTGTGCTACGTTGCAAACGCCTTGAACGATCTTCTCTACATCTCTGAAGCAGTGCGTAGGCGCGTTGCTGTGCGCTACCGAATCGACTAACGACCAGTCCATGCCTTCAGGTTCATAAAGGTAAACCTCATCGGCTTTCTGCCATGAGTTTGCCAGCGTATCTTTGTGCACGCCCATTTTCATCGTGTTAGAGCGCGGCTCTAGCACAGCCAGAATACGGGCATTACCCACTTTCTTGCGCAGTCCATCAAGTGTAGTCGCAATTGCAGTAGGGTGGTGTGCAAAGTCGTCATAAAGGGTGATGTTGTTTACTTCACCCTTTACTTCCATGCGACGCTTAACATTCTTAAAAAATGATAAGGCGTCTATGGCATCAGGTAAGGTAACACCTGCATGGTGGGCGGCAGCTATGGCCATTAAAGCATTGTCCACATTGTGTTGACCAACCAGAGCCCAGGTTACCGTACCAGCTATAACGCCGTTATGTAATACATTGAATTCACTGCCGTCTTTCTTTAACAGTTCTGCATGCCACTCTTTGCCCAACGATTGGCGAGAAGACCAGCAACCTTTCTTGAGCATATCCTCAATTGCGGGCGTATTGTTAGGTGTAAGAATAAGCCCGTTTTCTGGCACCATGCGAACCAAATGGTGGAACTGGGTTTGAATAGCCCCAAGGTCAGCAAAAATATCTGCATGGTCAAACTCAAGGTTGTTAATTACCAAGGTTTTTGGGCGATAGTGTACGAACTTAGAACGCTTATCGAAAAATGCGCTGTCGTATTCGTCAGCTTCAATGACAAAAAAGGGGCTTTCACCCACGCGAGCCGATACGCCAAAATTCTCTGGTACGCCGCCAATCAAATAACCAGGGTTAAGACCAGCGTGTTCTAAAATCCACGCGACCATACTGCTAGTTGTTGTTTTACCGTGGGTACCTGATAACCCGATTACCCAACGATCTTTTAGTAAGTTATCAAGCAGCCATTGTGGGCCGCTAGTGTAAGGCAGGTTTCGGTTTAACACGTATTCAACGGCGGGGTTACCGCGCGACATCGCGTTACCAATTACTACCATATCTGGCGCTGGATCAAACTGGCTTTCGCAATAACCTTCGGTCAACTCGATGCCTAATGCTTCAAGCTGGGTGCTCATGGGTGGATAAACGTTTTTATCAGACCCTGTTACTTTGTGGCCGAGTGATTTAGCAATAGCGGCGATGCCGCCCATAAAACTTCCACAAATGCCTAAAATATGTACATGCATAGCGCATTCTCAATGAATTATCATGTTATTGGGGTACTGTATCAGAACCCCGTGGCCTATAGATAATTCAATTTTAATCATTCAATAAATGCCTTAAGCCGTTGTAATACGCTAAACACCTAAGAATCTATGATGTGCAAACTGGTATGGTGTGTGTATGACATTTTACAGGCGTGTTCCACTTACCCAAGAACACGGTTACAATCTAACCACAGGTTTAAAACCTGTGTGCTTCAGACAAACGCCGGTAAGGAAAGCTGAGCGACTGGTAGCACAACACCCTACACACGAAAAAAAGGCTTACATTCAATGAAACGTTTAAATTCCCAATTGCAACAAGACGGTGCACCGCTTGAGTTAATTTTACTCATTCGTACACTGCTAGCGGGCTGTAAAGAAATTTCTTTCCGCGTGAGTCAAGGCGCACTTGCTGGCGTGCTCGGTTCAACCCTTTCAGAAAACGTACAGGGCGAAACACAGAAAAAGCTCGACGTTATCTCTAACCACATTTTAAAAGACACGCTAAGGGAATCTGGCTACGTAAAAGCCATTTCTTCTGAAGAAGAAGATGACGTTGTGCCGTGTAATCCAGACGGTAATTACTTAGTAAGCTTCGACCCGCTAGATGGGTCGTCAAACACTGAAATTAACAGCCTAATCGGTACTATTTTCTCTATTACCCATGCGCCTCAGTGGATGAAACCAGATGATCCGTCTGCTTTCTTACAGCCTGGAACGCAGATGGTAGCTGCAGGCTATGTGCTGTATGGCCCGTCTACTATGCTGGCGTTGACGACGGGTCGCGGCACGCACATTTATACGCTTGATAAAACCCACGGTGGTTTCCTGCTTACTCACCCTAATATTCAAGTACCTGAGCAAACGTCAGAGTTTTCGATTAATGCGTCGAACCAGCGTCATTGGGAACCTGCAATGCAGGCATACATTGCCGACCTTCTAGCAGGTAAAGATGGCCCTAGAGGCAAAAACTTTAATATGCGCTGGGTAGCGGCAATGGTGGGTGATATTCATCGTTTGCTTTGTCGCGGTGGCATCTTTATGTATCCATTCGATAACAGGGACCCGTCTAAGCCAGGTAAATTACGCTTGCTTTACGAAGCTAACCCGATGGCATTCTTAATGGAGCAAGCAGGTGGAAAAGCAGAAACAGGCACTGGCCGAATTCTGGAAGTTATGCCTGAAGAAATTCATCAACGTGTACCGTGCATTATCGGCTCTAAAGAAGAAGTTGAGATGTGCTTGAGCTACAACGACAACGCGAAATAGCGAAAAAGCAGCAAAATTTAACGAAAAATAAAGAGATTAGTACGACATGGGTCGTAAAGCGTTTTTATTTTGCTGCTGTCACCGTATACTTAACCCAAAATTTCTTATACATCATTGAAAGGACCAAAGAATGAGCTTGAGTGCTATTTCTGCTGGTAAAAACGTACCAGACGAAGTAAATGTGATCATCGAAATTCCAGCACACGCTGACCCGGTGAAGTACGAAGTAGACAAAGACACAGGTGCACTATTTGTTGACCGTTTCATGGCAACTTGCATGCACTACCCAACTAACTACGGTTACGTGAACAACACGTTGTCTGAAGATGGCGACCCAGTTGACGTTCTAGTAATGACTCCGTTCCCACTACTTGCAGGTTCTGTCATTAAGTGTCGTCCAGTTGGCGTACTAAACATGACTGACGAGTCTGGTAAAGACGCAAAAGTACTAGCGGTACCAGTAGACAAGCTTTCTACTATCTATCGTGACGTTAAAGAAATTGCAGACGTACCTCCGCTTCTTCTTAAGCAAATTGAGCACTTCTTCGAGCACTATAAAGATCTTGAAGAAGGCAAATGGGTGAAGATTGACGGTTGGGCAGACGCTGCCGCTGCAAAAGAAGAAATTACCGCAAGCATCGCGCGTTTCGAAGCAGAATAATTCACGCTGCTTTAAATTGATGATACAAAGGGCTGGTGTAATACCAGCCCTTTTTGTATGTGGCTAAAAAGTGAAGATTGAAAACGACAAGCAAAAGCCGATACAAAAAAGCGAACAAAATACTCAACGATAGAGAGCAGTATGATCCACCATAAATTATCCATGACTTCATTGTTTGCTGTAATAATGATGGTTGTAACTTTCAACTCTTTGGCAGATGAAACTCCTACTGAAGTATACTGGGAAGACCTAGTGCCCGAGGGCTTTAATGAGCTCGCGCCACCTTCAGTTCAACACAATGGCGAGATGAGTCAGCTTCAGCCTGACGCACCCGTTGTCGATACCTTTGATGGTAAACGGGTGAAAATTCCGGGTTTTGTTGTGCCGCTAGAAGGTACGGCAGAGCTAACCACTGAGTTCTTACTTGTTCCATATTTCGGAGCCTGTATTCACGTACCACCGCCGCCGTCTAATCAAATTGTTTACGTAAAATTTGAAGAAGGTGTGCGCATAGATAATATTTACGATGCAATTTGGGTAACCGGCGAACTGTCGACTGACGGTTGGAAAGGCGATATTGCGTCTGTAGGTTACCGCTTGAAAGGCGAAGCCGTAGAAGGGTTTTAAGCATAAAACGTTTAAAAAGGATATCAGGTGTTTACAGGTTTATCAGCGTTTCCCATTACCCCCTTTAAACAAGAAGCTATTGATTACAAAGCGTTTAAAGGGCTTGTTGATAATTTGGCTTCGGCGAATGTAGATTCAATTTGCGCGATAGGCTCTACTGGGCTGTATCCTTATCTAACGCGAGAGGAAAAGTACGACGTAGCAAAGCTCGCCGTTGACCACGCAAATGGCATTCCTGTTATGGCAGGCGTTGGGGCGCTTCGTACCTATGACGTGCTAAAAAATGTTGAAGCTGTGCAGCAAGCAGGTGTTAATGCTGTGCTGTTAGCACCCGTTTCCTATCAAGTGCTTAACGAAGAAGAAGTGTACGGCCTCTATGAGGCAGTGAGTCACGAGGTATCTGTGCCTATCTGTGTTTACGAAAATCCTCGCGTGACTAATTTTACCTTCAGCGATGATTTATACCGCCGCATAGGAAAATTACCGAATATCGGAGCGATTAAAATACCCGGAACTCCATTTGCCAAAAGCGCAATGGATAATAGTTCTAGCAAGGATATCTCCCCCTCTGGAGCAAGCAATAGCGAAGGCGCTCGTCGATTAGCATCATTGCGAGAGATAGTGCCTGCACACATTGCTATAGGCGTGAGTGGTGATAGTTTTGGCGCGGCAGGAATGAGTGAAGGTTGTGACCTTTGGCTCTCTGTTATAGGGGGAATATTCCCGCGAACCGTAACGCGTATTATCGACGCCGCTCAGTCTGGTAATGCTGTTGATGCACAGGCTCAGTCACAAGCGTTAAGCGGAATATGGAGCATGTTTGCGCGCAATGGCGGCGGCTTGCGTGTGGTTGCAGCCGCGGCAGAAATTTTGGGCTATTGTGAAACTCCTAGCTTACCTGCACCCTTCTTACCTATCGACAAAAATGAGTACAGCGAGCTAGAGCACATCATCACGAAGTTATCGTTAAGCTAGCCCTGCGTATAAATCTGTTCAGCGCGGTTAAACAGAAGCCAAGACGTTAAAATGTACTTGTCGTTACTTTTTGGAATTTGGCCGCGATGCGTGTGAGTAAAGTAGGCTGGCGCAATCACCATTCGGCCTGCTTTAGGCTTAACCGCACGGTTTTGATAATAAAATTCCGTCTCGCCGCCTTCTTCCACATCGTTTAAGTAGTACATAAACAGCAACACGCGGTGCAGCGCATCGTTATGTTGAAGCTGTGGATAGACTTCTGAATGCCAGTATGGGTAGCCACCATTGCCCGCGGTGTAGCGCTGTGCATTTACATCGCCAACCCGAAACAGGTAATTCACCAAATTAGCCAAATTGGGTTTACCCACTTCATCAAAATTTTCACCTGTTACTTTCACCGGTTCGCCAGTTTTGGGATGGCGTACGGTTAAGCCAATGGGCCCAACAAGCGCAAAATAGTACTTTTCAATGTAGGAGACCAGCTGCTGCCCAGTGTGCTGCATCACTTGTTGAAATAAGTCTTTAAATTCCGGGTTGCGACTTATCGATACATCCATGCTGCGCTTTTTATCTAAGTCGACGCCACCACCGGTGCGGCCTTGAGATAAATTAGGGCTGCTTTCAAAGCGTTCCATGAGTTGTTTGCACAGCTCTGGTGGTAACACATCATCAATAACTTCAATTAAATCGCTCATGGAGACCTCGTACTGCGCTTTATTACTGAGTTGGTACTTCTTTAAAGTGAGACTGTAGTTCTGATTTCACTTCATCCGGTATAGGCGCAGAGCGCTGTGTTTTATAGTCAAAATGCACCATGGTGGTAATGCCTGTTGAGCACAGCTTATCGTCTTGCCATAACTCTTGAAACACGTCGAACGCACTGTTGCCTAGCCGGCTAATGTAGGTTTTAACCGTCACAGGTTTGCCATAAAAAATTTGAGCTAAAAAATCGACTTTGTAGCTGGCTAAAATTAGCGGCCAATTTTGTAAGTCTAGTTCAGGGGTAAACATTCTGAAAATAGGCTCTCTGGCTGCTTCAAACCAAGCGACTAATGCAGTGTTACTTACATGCTGTAAGGCATCTGTTTCACAAAAACGTACGTCGAATGACGTAACTAATGGTACTGAATGGCTCATATTTTTTAGTAGGGTTCGTTGTTTATTTAGCTTTCACTCTAGCATTATGCCGCAGCTATTTCAGTCATTTATCAAACAGTAATTGATCCGGTTGGAAAACATTTTTAACACCTAACCAAAACATACACATTCAAAAATAAGTTGATTTGTGCAAAATTTTGCGCAAATATTTGCATAAATGAGTTTGAAGAAAAATCACAAGGTGCCTATTTATGATCAGAAGTCCTCAGTTTGGCGCGATACTGTTGCGTGCTAGCGAGCTTATTGCAACTCAAGGCCAAGAGGTATTTGAAGCGCTTAATATTAGTCTGCCTGCAAATCGTATTTCTCTGGTACTGGCGATTCATACTCAAGGGCCTCTTTCGTCAACTGAGCTAGCAAGTCACATTGGTCTTTCACGTCAACTTATTGAAAGTCGGTTGAAGCAAAGTGTTTCAGACGGCTTTTTTGTTTCTGTGCCCGATGAACGAGACTCGCGAAAGCGCGTGTACGATATTGCGCCTAAAGCAAAGGCCGAGGCGGCGCAGATAGTGACGATAATGCAGGAATTTGAAGACGTATATGATGCCCTTTGGGAAGAGATAGAGGTCAATCTTGAAGCCTCTCTCAAAAGCATGGAGCAGGCGCTAAAAAAACAATCGCTTCTTACGCGCTTAAATGAACAATTTCCTTATCACTCCAATTCATAATAGGGAACATTATGATTTATCGAATTATTATATTGCTGTCATTACTCCTTCCGCTAGGCAGCTGCGCACAAAGCCAGGGTTTCAATACGAAAGAAAGCTGGCAAGCCTTTGTTCAAACTGTTGAAGATAACTACGCCTACTTAGATACGGCACCTACCGACTGGGAAGCTTTAAAAGCGTACTACCAACCCCTTGCAATAAACGCGACAACGCAAGAGGAATTTGTCGACGTATTGCAGGTGGTGAAGCAGTTTTTTATCGACCCGCATTTTAACGTATCACCGCTAAACGAAGCGGACTACAGCGTCACGCCAACGGGGTCTGATATTTGGGTGGAAAAGCAAGGCGATGACTTTGTTATAACACGTATTAAAGCGGGCAGTGCTGCTGCCAAAAGCCAGTTAGCCTTAGGTGACATGATTGTAGGTATTGACGGCGAGTCTACAGACGCCGCAATACAACGCGTTTTTGGAAACACATCGCTACCGCTTACTGACGCACATAAAACGTGGGCGGTTAATGTGGCTTTAGGTGGGCGTCGCAATCAAGAAAGACACATTGAAGTGGCGTCTGATTTTGATGATGCCAAACGCGTGCAATTAGCAGCTAGTTACGATGCTATTAATCTACTTCGAACAAAAGCTCCTCTGGTAGTTAAGCAGAAAGAGGGAATCGGGTACATCCGCTTTAATAATAATCTAGGTAATTCTGAAACCGTTCGTGCGTTCAAAGAAGCCCTTGAGTCACTTGAATCAACCCAAGGGTTGGTGATTGACCTGCGCAATACGCCGAGCGGGGGAAACACTGGCGTGGCTGAGCCTATTTTGGGGCACTTTGTAAATGCCAATACCGCATATCAAGGTTACAAAATTCAAAATGCGGGTAAACCCTACCAAGAAGCAGAGCTACACATGGCCCATGTTACCCCTTCATTACCTTATTACAGTAAGCCAGTAGTGGTACTCGTTGGCCATTGGACCGGCAGTATGGGAGAAGGTATGGCTATTGGCTTTGATGCCATTGGTGCAAAGGCGGTAATCGGCACACCCATGGCTGATTTACTGGGCGGGATAAATCAATTTCAACTACCAGATTCGACCATAACTTTAGAGCTGGGTTTTGAACGTCTTTACCATGTGAACGGCTCATATCGAGAGGACTTTGTGCCCCAGGCGGTATCTTGGGACGGGCATACAGCCAGTGACTCAGAATTAAATGCTGCAATAGCTCTGTTAAAAGCAATATAGCTCAATTACATACAAAGCTAGAAAGCACTTTCGTATTTACTTACAATCCGCTTCTAACTTTTTGAGCGAACATACTATGACTGCGATTGGGATTGACTACGGTACATCAAATTCTGAGGTTGTGTATTTTGATGGTACGGCCCATCAGCACATCAAACTCGACCCGTTAGATAAGAAGGGCAATAAAATCCGTTCTTCGGTGTTCATCTATTTTGAAGATGAACTGCCGCCGCCTCCTGATGCCATGGTTGAAGCGAAAGTGGCGCAGTTACAGCGCGTTATCAGTGAGCAAATAGATAAGGCGAAGGACGGCTATTATTCGGCAAAAGATCCAAAAGAACAGGCGATGTATAGCGACCGTATCGACTCGCTGCGCGGTGATTTGCACAACAAGCCTGCATTACAGCGCAAAGCTATTGCACAATTGATGCATGCCATGTCGCTAGACGAAATCCCTTTGCTGCGCTTAGTAGAGCACGGCAAGTTTGCGTTTGGTGAAGAGGGGTTTAGGCGCTTTCTTAAAATGCCGGACAAAGGCCGTCTTATTTATTCACCTAAGAACTTTCTAGGCGCCTCGCTAGACGGTGACCAAAAACAAGCATTCATCGGTATTATTGCTAAGCAGCTGGCCTATTTTAAACAGTGTGCAGAGCAACAGCTAGGCAAGGCTGTTAATAATGCAGTTATTGGCCGTCCTGTTAAGTTTCACGGCACCCGCGGTGAAGAGGGGAACGCGCAAGCCATTCAAATTATGACTGAAGCGGCGACGAAAGCTGGGTTTTCAGGGGTTAATTTCCTAGATGAACCTATCGCAGCGGCGTATAAAATTGAGCAAACCCTACCAAGGGATACCACTACGCTGATTGTCGATATTGGTGGGGGGACCACGGATATTTGCTGTATTAAGCTTTCCCCAGAGCGTTCCAATCAGCTTGATCGCAAAGATGATGTTCTGTCGGTAACAGGCAGACGATTAGGCGGTATGGATTGCGACAAAAGCTTGGTGCTTAAGGCTATTGCCCCAGAAATGGGAATGGGCCTTAAGATGATTAACGGGCTTCCTGTTCCTCCCACGTACTTCTCTGACATGTGTGCGGTTGATAACATTCCTGCTCTTACTCGCTTTTTCTCTGACGATTACGGGTTAGATATTTCTCAAACCATGTCTGTGATTAAAGAGCCAGCCCAACTAGAACGCTTGCTTATTGTTCAGGAGAACAAGTTGTCTGCCCGTGTGGTGAACTCGGCTCGATTAGCCAAGGAACTACTGTCGAGTAAGCAGAACATTACCTTGCCGCTGCACTATATCGAAGATGATTTTGACGTGGAGATTTCGCAAGACTCGCTCAAAAAGGCATTAAAACCTTGGCTTGATAAAGTGAAAGCGCTAGTGGTGGAATGCTTGGAAAATAGCAGTGAAAAGCCAGAAGTGGTGATGATCACAGGTGGTATGAGTTTATCGCCAATCGTGGTTGATGCGCTATATGAAAACCTACTTACCGGTTTACCTCGATTAGAGAATGACGCTTTCAACTCGGTGTGCGAAGGATTAGCTATTCAAGCGGCGAAGCACGCTTAACCTTTTCTATTCTTTTTTCGATATGAAAAACACTAAGCCTTAGCGTAGTAGCGTTTACTGCGCTAAGGCTTTTTTGATCAGTGCTTAAGGATATTGTGTTCTTTTAGATAAATCGCGATGGCCTCAGGCGACTCGAAGGCTTTTAACAGCATTTCTTGTGCGCGTGCTTTCACATCATTGTCTTCTGATGATGACAGTAGGTGATACCATGTTTTCACTAAGGCTAATGGCGGCGTTTGGTTCATTAGTTGTCGCTCCAGCAATTCTTACTGCAAAAATACACAAAAATCATCGTAACGTATGATTTGCCAATACAAGCTCTGACCAGCATGGAAAAACGTGTAAATAAACGTCATCGCGCACTTCTTACAAGCTGCTGTGTAAATTACACAGCAACAAAATAGAAAACGAGTGCGCTTTACGCTAACGGATTTACCTCGTTACCGGCTCAAGCTTGTGTGAGCATGGGTTTCAGGAATCGACCTGTATGTGAAACTTCTTGTTGTGCCACATGCTCAGGTGTTCCCTCTGCAATAATCTGGCCACCTCCGGATCCACCTTCGGGTCCAAGGTCAACAATCCAGTCTGCGGTTTTAATCACATCTAGGTTATGCTCAATAACCACAACGGTATTACCGTGATCGCGTAGTCTGTGAAGGACGGCTAATAACTGTTTAATATCGTGGAAATGCAACCCGGTGGTTGGCTCATCCAAGATATAGAGTGTTTGCCCAGTGTCTCTTTTTGACAACTCTTTCGCCAATTTCACGCGCTGCGCTTCACCACCTGATAACGTAGTAGCTGCTTGGCCTAGTCGAATATATGACAAGCCCACGTCCATGAGCGTCTGCAATTTACGCGAAATAGCCGGAATAGCATCGAAGAACTGACGGGCATCTTCCACCGTCATTTCCAACACTTCGTGAATGTTCTTATCTTTGTACTTTATCTCTAGGGTTTCACGGTTATAGCGTTTGCCCTGACACACATCACAAGGCACGTACACGTCTGGTAAAAAGTGCATTTCCACTTTAATTACACCGTCACCCTGACACGCCTCACAGCGACCGCCTTTCACGTTAAAGCTAAAGCGGCCAGGTTTGTAACCCCGTGAACGCGACTCTTGTGTGCCAGCGAACATTTCACGAATTGGAGTGAAAATGCCAGCGTAAGTCGCTGGGTTAGAGCGCGGTGTTCTGCCGATAGGGCTTTGGTCAATATCGACCACTTTGTCTAGCTGGTCTAATCCTGTCATCGACTTATGCGGCGCTGGTTCAGAAGTAGTCGCCTTGTTCAGCTCGCGCTGCGCTATTTTGTAGAAAGTGTCATTTATCAGCGTTGATTTACCCGAGCCCGATACACCCGTCACACAGGTCATTACACCGGTAGGTATACGTAAATCAACAGACTTCAAGTTGTTACCGGTTGCGCCAAAAAGCTCTAGCCACTTGTCGTCTTTCACCGGTGTACGTGTTGCAGGGATATCTATTTTCTCTCTGCCAGATAAGTACTTTCCAGTAAGTGAGTGTTCACTGTTTTTGATGTCTTCCAGTGAGCCTTCGGCGATAATCTCACCGCCATGCACACCTGCACCTGGGCCAATATCTACAATGTAATCGGCTTCGCGAATGGCATCCTCGTCGTGCTCTACAACTAGAACAGTGTTACCCAGGTCACGCAAATGCGTAAGCGTACCAAGTAAGCGCTCATTATCCCGTTGGTGAAGTCCGATAGAGGGCTCATCCAGCACGTACATAACGCCCACTAAGCCTGCGCCAATTTGACTTGCCAGTCGAATACGCTGAGCTTCACCGCCCGATAGGGTATCGGCGCTGCGCGACATAGAAAGATAGTTAAGACCTACGTTTACCAAGAAGCGCAAGCGGTCCATGATTTCTTTCAAAATCTTTTCAGCTATCTGAGCACGTTGGCCTTCAAGGTTGAGTGTCTCGAAAAAGCCGTACGCATCGGCAATCGACATGTCAGCAATGGCTGGCAGGTTGGTGTCTTGTATAAATACATTACGTGCTTCAACACGCAGACGGGTGCCGTTACAGCTACTGCAGTGCTGCTGGCTTAAATATTTTGCTAGCTCTTCACGCACCGAGTTCGACTCGGTCTCGCGATAGCGACGCTCCATATTAGGGATAATGCCCTCAAATGGATGCTTACGCTCCATCACGTCGCCACGCTCGTTTATGTACTTAAACGACAGAGACTTGCCTTTAGACCCGTAAAGCACAATGTCTTGGTGCTTTTTATCGAGCTCTTCAAATGGCGCGGTAAGGCTAAATTTATAATGGTCTGCTACTGCCTGTAGCATTTGAAAATAGTAATAGCTGCGCTTGTCCCATCCGCGAATAGCGCCGCCAGACAGACTCAATTCGGTATTGCCGACTACGCGTGCGGGGTCAAAGAACTGTCTTGTGCCTAAGCCGTCACAGGTAGGGCAGGCGCCCGCTGGGTTGTTAAATGAAAACAGGCGCGGCTCTAATTCACTGATGCTGTAACCACAGTGTGGGCAGGCGAAATTAGCAGAAAACACAATTTCTTCTGCGTCTTTATCGTCCATATCAGCCACAACCGCGTTGCCGCCAGCAAGGCTGAGCGCCGTCTCGAATGATTCAGCCAAACGCAGTGCCATATCGTCGCGCACTTTAAAGCGGTCAACCACAACTTCAATGGTGTGCTTCTTGTGCAAATCGAGAGGCGGCGGATCAGATAGGTCACACACTTCACCGTCGATTCGCGCGCGAATAAAGCCCTGAGCAGACAGGTTTTGCAGCGTCTTAACGTGCTCGCCTTTTCGCTCTTTAACAATAGGCGCTAGCAGCATTAACTTACTGCCCTCGGGCATCGCTAACACTTTATCGACCATTTGGCTGACCGTTTGTGCATCTAGCGGCACATCGTGGTCTGGACAGCGTGGCGTGCCCACTCGCGCGAACATCAAACGCAGATAGTCGTATATTTCAGTGATGGTACCCACCGTTGAGCGGGGGTTATGCGATGTTGATTTCTGCTCAATGGATATTGCTGGTGATAAACCCTCAATATGATCAACATCTGGTTTTTCCATCATAGATAGAAACTGACGAGCATAGGCAGACAAAGACTCAACGTAACGACGCTGACCTTCTGCATATAGCGTGTCAAAAGCAAGAGACGATTTACCCGAGCCAGAAAGGCCGGTTATCACCACCAGTTTGTCTCGTGGCAGTGTTAAATCGATGTTTTTCAAGTTGTGGGTGCGAGCACCGCGAATTTCGATTTTATCCATTGAAGCCTAAATGAGAGAAAAAGAATCAGTATGCCATAGGTGTCAAGTAAAGTGATATGACATTCAAGTTATACTGTAAGCGGAGTAAGCAGATCACCTCACGGACATAAGCTTACGATTAGATCTCGCTTATCGACATTGCAAAGTGGTGATTTTATCCCCACTTTTAAACCCCTAGTAAGAAAAAGGGTAGTGCGAGAGGGCTAAATCTACCTCGCGAGCAGAAGAAAATACCAATTGTATTATGCTACACTTCGCGACCTTATTCTTAATGCAGCAGAAACAGGTGTTCTCTGCGCGCTTTTATGTTTTTTTGATTTTATTTATTGAGGGAAACAGACGCTTTGAACGCTTTGGAATTACGCGCTGCGCTTGCACTCGCCTCCGTTTACGTATTACGCATGATGGGGCTGTTCATGGTTATGCCCGTGTTGGCTGTAGCCGCAATGGACTACCCGGATTACTCGCCGCTGTTGGTAGGACTTGCCGTGGGTGGATATGGCCTAACCCAAGCTGCGCTGCAAATTCCTATGGGTATGATGTCTGACAAATGGGGGCGTAAACCCGTTATTTTGCTAGGGCTTGCTGTATTTGCATTAGGAAGCTTTGTAGCAGCAAACGCCGACAGTATGGCCATGATGATTGTTGGGCGTATTCTTCAAGGCGCTGGGGCTATTGCAGGAGCGATAATGGCGCTAGCTACCGATGTAAGCCGGGAAAGTCAGCGAGCCAAAGTGTTAGCTATTATAGGCATAGCCATTGGCTTTTCATTCTATTTAGCCGTTATTTTAGGGCCTCTTATTGCGAACAGCTACGGGCTTGCAGGTGTGTTTGGTATTACTGGTATTCTGGCCATTCTTTGCATGCCGCTGGTTAAATGGGTAGTGCCAAACGGTGTGCAGCTGAGCAGTGGCGATACACTCCCACAAAAAGACCAGCTAAAGCGCTTAGTCTTCTCTTCTCAGTTATGGCGTTTAAATATCAGCGTGATGATTCTACACATGATGATAACGCTGTTGTTTGTTCAACTGCCCGTTACGCTACTGAATTTTGATATGACGCTAGACAGTCATTGGACGGTTTACTTACCCGTTTTAGGCGCGTCAATTGTAGGTCTAATTATCATGATGGGAGCAGCAAGAGGCCGTACGCCTAAATCGCTCCTTGTAACCGGCGTTGTATTAATGGGCGGCGCGTTTTTGGCGCTGAGTTTAGAGGACCATAGCTGGTGGTGGGTTACCGCGGCCGTAGTGCTTTTCTTTACCGGCTTTAATTATTTGGAAGCGAATTTCCCTGCATTGGTGTCGAGCATTGCGCCTGCGGGACAAAAAGGAACGGCCATGGGCCTCTACGCCAGTTTTCAATTTTTCGGTGCGTTTTTGGGCGGTGTAATTTCAGGTTTCGTCACCGATATTTGGTCGCAAGAGTTAGCTTATGGCATTGGTGCTGCTAGCACTCTGCTTTGGCTTTTTATTATTCTTGGTGTTAAAGAAGTGAGCCGGGTTAAGCGTGTGATGATGAATGGAGATTTTGATAGTTCAAATGTTTCCAGCATTGAAGCCGAGCTGCTGTTAGTGCCTGGTGTGTTGGAAGTGACATTAAACAGTCAAAATAACGCGGTATACCTGAAAGTTGATCGCGATTTTGATGCGGTAAAAGCGCGAGACGTGTTGTCTGCATAGTTGCTTATTTCATTGCAACCATGAAAGGTTAGCATCACACTGTTTTTGAAAAGGAAGCGAAGACCATGATTGACCTAAGCAGCTACAAAGCCATTATTTTTGATATGGATGGCACCTTGGTCGATTCAATGGGCGCGCATATTGATGCGTGGCAGCTTACGTGCGATGCGTTTGGTTATCCCTTCGACCGAGACTACCAATACAGTTTAGGTGGTGTTCCTACCTTTGAAACTGTACATCTTATGAATGCAAAGTATGGCAAAAGCCATGATCCAGCAGAGGTTGCTTTATATAAAAAACAGGCGTTTGAAGGGCTAGACCATGTGCCAAGGCTTATCCAAGATACCCTGGACGTGTTTAACCATTATAAGGGAAGCATGCCCATTGCAGTGGGGACAGGTTCAGATAGGCAGCACGCGCAAATGGTGTTAAATGAACACGGCCTGCTAGCCCAATTATCTGCGCTGGTTACAGCCGATGACGTCACTCAAGGTAAACCTCACCCTGAAACCTTTGTGCGTGCGGCAGAATTAATGGGTGTAGCACCACAGCATTGTGTGGTGTTTGAAGATACCGACATGGGACGAAAAGCGGCGGTTGACGGTGGCATGGCGTGCTTTATGGTCGACAATACGCGGCTTATCTACTGAATCTTACCCAGATTGAAAGTTCGAGCTTAGGGCTTACGCTCACTCAATCGCGTTCACTTTATAGTTTCTTAGGCTTATACCGCCTCTAGTTCGCTTAGCGCATTTCCGCAGTTGTGTAACAGTGAAGACTTTATACGTTTGGTGGCATCATCAATGGCGGTTTTCATTGCATCGATAGCAATCTGATTGCTCTCTTTTTCACTGACACTGGCGTTCACATTCATGCTTTGCCCTCTGAAGGTGGTGGCGGGTGAATACTCATCGGCATAGTCAGGTTTGTACTTAACATTAAGCACCACGGTGGCAACCATATTACTTCCTAAGGTTTTTATAAACGCGCGGTTTAGTACTACTTTCACGCTGTTGGCTGCTTCAATATCTGGGCTGACATTCATCGCTTCTAAGCTTTGCTGTAACAGTGAATAGAGCGTGTCTTCTGTTACATTACTGCTTCCAACGAGCAAGTCTTTACTCGACCGTATGTCGATTAGTTCTGCCAAGTTAATTGGACAAGCTTTCGCTTTAGACATGGTTAGCTGATAGTCTTTTCTCTGCGACGCAGGAATTAATGATGAGTCAAGCTCGGGTGGCGTAGACTCGCAGGCAATAAGTAAGGGTAGGGCACAACAGGCAACAATAAGTCGAGCTGGTGATGTAGCGTAAGACATGGAAAATGTTCTACTTTTCATTAAATTATTTTTGTTTTATGCAGATAAATTATGCAAGTAATATTGTCTTTAGTATAAGAAAGTTTGTATCGCTAAGAAACAGAACAACTGTTGCAAACTGTTACAGCTTGTTTAGCATAGGTGTGGGACTGTTGATTTTGCTGAGCGAGTTTTTGATCAGCGACACAACCATTACACCTATGTAACCTGAATAAAAATTTCGCCATAACCATTCAACACGGACAGTTCTTTAATGATGAGCTTAAAAAACGCGGTAATTAGTGTAGTTGCAAGTGTGTCACTTATTGGGTGCGCAATTAACGTGTCCCCTTCGGCCTTCTTTTATCAAGACACTCAGCAAAAGCCCCTTGATACTACGAAGCTACACGCGGCAATTCAAAAAGACAAAACCTCAGCGGGCATAACCCGTGTTGAAGTTAAAAATGAAGCTGGGTTAACTTTGAGAGGCGTTGCTGTTTCTTACCCTGACCCTATTGTTAACATTGTTTTCTTTGCAGACAATCGTATGCCTGTAAGCGAAAACAACAGCGTTATTCATAGACTGGGTAAGTTGCCCGCTAATATATTGTGGCTCGATTATCAGGGAGTAGGAGCCAGTGATAAAGCGAAGGACTTAAGTATTAACGCTATCAAACAAGATGCGTTAACCCAGTTTGACTATGTAGCAAGTGCGTTTGACGCCTCAATTCCCACTATCGTTCACGGCCGAGGTATAGGCAGCTATTTCGCAAGCTATGTTGCTGCAAATAGAAAGATAGACGCTTTAGTATTAGACGGCGCTTTCAATAATATCTCTGATTTAATTGCCAACATGGTGCCAGGCTTCTCTAATTCATTCACAAACATGAAGCTTCACGATGAAGTTCATAGTATGCAAATAGCCCCAATCTTGCGTCACTATGAAGGACCGCTATGGCTAGTGGTGGGTGAGGAAGACAAAATAACGCCTTACCCGATAAGTCAGCAGCTATTAGAAGATGCATCAAGTAGCGAAAAGTATATTTCGGTCATTCCTGGTGCGACGCACAACGCAACGCTAAAAAGTGACTATGCCATACAAGAGTACAAACAGTTTTTAGCAAGATTCACTCAGTAATAGAAACCTTACTCGTTGTGGATAAGTAGTGGAAAACCTTGTTGGTAAGTCTGTTAATAGCCATATAGAACAACAGATCACGATCTTTTCATGACTTTCTGGTCGGATCACGAAATGTCAGTTAAATCAAGCGCTGTAGAGCAACTGTGCTCGATCTTAATCTTTTTTGATCGTAAAGCTGTGCAGGATCAGGCAATTTTACTCTTTGGGGATAAAAGTTCGAGGCAAAACGATCAAGCGGGTATTTTTGTCAATAGTTTCGTCTCATGAAATTTTTAGAACACAGTTGCTCAACTATACATCGAATTACGATTAATCATCCATCAAACTGGCTTGTAAGTGATTAAATAAAATACCCGCCATAGGCGGGGATTTTTTTTGTCTATTAATTTTGAAAGGAAAACGAACAGCTAAACCCTAACCATTGAATCTCGTTTTACTACTGTAGGAGTATATTTAAAGGTAAGCCCATCTTCTGGTTTGCTTCCCGATGCATACTTCAATGCAAGTTCCGCCGCTTTTGCTGCCATCATTTCTACTGGATAACGCAGAGTCGTTAATTTAGGACGACAGTACTTTGCTAACAGCACATCATCGTATCCCATCACAGAAACTTGTTCTGGAACTGAAATACCATGATCCTGCAGCATGGTCATAGCACCAGATGCCATAGCATCGTTATAAGCCAAAACAGCAGTGAATTTTGCACCAGTAGCAAGCAAGTTTTGCATTGCCAGTTCACCACCTTCCTGATCGGGCGTAGCATACTCAATCATGCTTTCAGGCAAGCTTAAATTCGCATTGTTAACTGCGTTTCTAATCCCTTCGAGGCGATGATTAGGATCGTCTATGCGATACTGACTGCTTATCACCGCGACATGTTCATGGCCTTGGTTGATGGCATATTCCGCCATAAGGCGACCACCGGTAACGTTATCAAGCCACACACAACGATTTGCTATTTCTGGTATATAGCGGTTAATTAATACAAAGCCTGGAACTTGGTTTGCAAAACCGATCAGGGTCTCGTCATCAAGTGCTTTGCTGTGCACTACCATGGCTTCTACTCGATGCTCTAGCAGTGTTTCAATAGCGCGAAGTTCAGTCTCTTTTTCAATAGAGCCGGCACTTAATAAAATTTGAACGTTATTTTTGCGGGTAATGGACTCCACACCGTGGGCTAACATAGCGAAAAATGGGTCGTGGAGCTCAGCAATGACAACGCCTAAAGATGCGCTACGTTTGGTTACAAGTGCCCGCGCATTAGCGTTGGGACGATAACCCATTTCTTCCATGATTTTTTTGACACGCTTGCGAGTATCATTGCCCACTTTAGGACCATTATTAATAACTCTTGATACGGTCGCTAATGAAACGCCAGCGGCTTGGGCGATATCTTTTATTGTTGCCATTTTCTTTCAAACTTCGTTTTATTGCGTGGAGTGTCGATTGACCTGATTGCCATAGCGTACATTATATTTACAAAAAAAGATAAAATTCTAACGCTTAGCTTGTGGTGTCTTTTACGGGGCTGAGATGCATTAGAGAGATGAAGAGCGTTAGATTACCTAAGTGGTTTTACCTTCTATGATTGTTAATCAAACCGCTGTAAAAAAGAATGGAAAACGTATAACCTCCTAGGCATTCTGAAAGATTGCATTATTCATTAATGTATAAAAAATGTGTGGTAGGTTGGAACGCGTCAGTTTACTAAGCACGTCTTAAGGTAAAAATTTTGTTATGAAAATAAATGTATCTGCATTTGGTGAAGTTGAAGGCGAAGTCATAAACGCCTTTACGTTAACTAACGACAACGGCATGTCAGTTACCTTGCTTAACTACGGTGGAATTATTAAAGAAATTCATTTCCCGAATGCAGAAGGTGAATCGGTAAGTTGTGTCCAAACTTTCGAGACTCTACAAGACTATATAGATGACCCGAGCTATCGCGGTGCGATCGTAGGACGCTACGCAAACCGAATTGGACATGGCTCGTTTGCGTTAAATGGAACAGATTACACCTTAGATAAAAATGGCGGTGAACATAATCTACACGGCGGCCTAGCTGGATTTCATAAGAAGGTTTGGGCGGCAAGCGTCCAAGAGACGACAGACAGTGTGGCTGTAACATTTACCTTAACTAGTCCTGATGGGGAAGGTGGCTTTCCCGGAACTGTTAATGTAAAGGCATGCTATTCCCTTGATCAAAACAACGAGTTATCTCTTGTGATCACCGCAAACACAGACAAAGAAACCCCGCTTAGTTTCACGCAGCATGCTTACTTCACGTTGAGCAACGACCCGCAAGTGGGTAATACATTGCTACATATAGATGCTGACAAAGTAACGGACGCAGATAGCACCTTGCTGCCAACTGGAAAACTGGTCGAAGTTGCCAATACTCCCTTCGATTTCACGAAACCTACAGCAATAAAAGAAAGGGCAGAGCAATCTAATTCCCATCCATTATTTGATAGGGTGGGAGGCTACGACCACAACTATGTACTCCGTGATACGCCTGAGCATACCCCACAAGCAACCGTAAAAGCACTTGATACAGGTATTGCTATGTCGTTATTTACTAACTTGCCGGGTTTGCAGTTTTATACTGGCGGGTTGAAAACCGACGATCAGCTTGGTGCCTTGTGCTTAGAACCACAGCATTTCCCGGATGCACCCAATAAGCCCGAGTTTCCAAACTGTTTCGTAAAACCCGGGGAAACCTTCAAAGCAAGTATGCGATACAAGTTCAGCGCATAGAAATCGTTATGTAGTGACAAAAGAAAATTATTTGTTATCAATTTAACAATTAATTTTCTTTGTTACGCAATTGATAAACGTAGAAGCTTGCTATATCATTATCAGGGTAAACGTTTAACCCTATTTGATGTTGCGCATTAGAGCGTAGCAGGCTAATTCAGAGAGAGTGATTATGGGAACCCCTTTCGACCCTACCAACGATCCACATCGCCGTTACAACCCTTTGTTGGGTGAGTGGGTGTTAGTGTCGCCTCACAGAGCGAAGCGCCCTTGGCAGGGAGCCTCAGAAGAGCCAAACAACGAACAAAAGCCATCTTACGACTCTACGTGTTATTTATGTCCAACAAACACCCGCGTGAATGGTGAAGTTAACCCTGACTACAAAGGTACGTTTGTTTTTCAAAACGATTTTGCCGCCCTTAAGCAAGATACAGAACAAGCCAGTGAGAAAAAGGGACTGTTTCAGTTCGAAACTGAGCAAGGCTGCAGTCGTGTTATTTGTTTTTCCCCTGATCACAGCAAAACGTTACCTGAGCTTTCCGATGAAGAACGCGTAGACGTAGTCAACACGTGGAAAGCACAAACCGCTGAACTTGGTGAAACCTATCGCTGGGTACAAGTTTTTGAAAACAAAGGCTCGATGATGGGGTGTTCAAATCCTCACCCTCATGGTCAAGTATGGGCGCAGCAGCATGTGCCTACCGACCCAGCGAAAAAAGTCGTGCAGCTACAGCAATACTTTGGTGAAAACGGCACGCCTATGCTGTTGGACTATGCCGAACAAGAGGTAACGAAGCAAGAGCGAGTCGTGTGTCAAAATGATGATTGGGTTGTAGTTGTACCGTACTGGGCCGCTTGGCCTTTTGAGACGCTACTGTTACCTAGATTTGACGTGCAATCTATGCACATGCTCTCGGATTCTCAGTCACTATCTCTTGCTAAGATCATTGGCGAAATTACAGCGAAGTACGACAACTTATTTGAAACGTCTTTCCCATACTCTATGGGATGGCACAGTGCCCCATTTGATAGTGAAGCGCACCCTGAATGGACGCTACATGCGCATTTCTTCCCACCACTTCTGCGCTCAGCAAGTGTACGCAAGTTTATGGTTGGGTACGAAATGATGGCAGAGGCACAGCGAGATTTGACCCCTGAACAAGCGGCAGACAGATTAAAAGCACTATCCACAGTGCACTATAAGAAACGTGAGAATGCGAATGGATAATCAAGTACTTTCTTCTAATTTTGAAACGCATTACGGCGAGGTGCCAGCGTTAATCGCACATGCGCCGGGTCGAGTGAACATTATTGGTGAGCATACCGATTATAACGAAGGGTTCGTATTTCCGGCTGCAATCAACTTTGGAACGTGGGTTGCGGCAACAAAGCGCGCAGATAACGACATCGTGGTTACCGCGATGGACTACGAAAATCAACAAAACCAGTTTTCGTTGTCAGACATTAACTATGACGAAGAACAAGGGTGGGCAAACTATGTTCGCGGCGTAGTGAGAGTACTTAAAGAGGCCATTCCAGATTTTGGCGGCGCTAACTTATTGGTTACGGGCAATGTGCCACAAGGCGCTGGGTTAAGCTCTTCGGCATCTTTTGAAGTGGCTATATTAAAAGCGTTAAGCGCGCTGTATGAGTTGCCCCTCGATGGCGTACAGGCTGCACTGTTAGGCCAGAAAGCCGAGAATACGTTCGTAGGCTGCTCATGCGGAATTATGGATCAGTTAATCTCTGCTATGGGTAATGAAGGCATGGCAATGCTGCTTGATTGCCAGTCGCTAGCCATTGAGCATTCACCACTACCAGACTCGCATCAAATCGTTATCATCAATTCGAATGTTAAACGTGGTTTGGTTGACAGTGAATACAACTTGCGTCGTCAGCAGTGTGAACAAGGCGCGTCGTTATTGGGTGTGTCATCGTTACGCGAAGCAACTATGGAAATGTTAGAAGGCGCTAAAGCACATATGCCAGAGGTGGTTTATCGCCGCGCGAAGCATATTGTTACCGAAAACGCTAGAACACTGGCAGCAAGCCAAGCATTAAAAGCTGGCGACATCGAAACGGTTAGTGAAGCCATGGCGCAATCTCACATCTCCATGCGTGATGACTTTGAAATTACCGTTCGCCCAATCGATTACTTGGTTGAGATCATTGGTGAAGTGCTGGGTAAATCGGGTGGTGTTCGCATGACTGGCGGTGGATTCGGCGGCTGCGTAGTGGCCCTTGTACCTACCGACAAAGTTGAAGCGGTGAAGCAAGTCGTGGCCGACAAGTACTCTGATGAAACAGGGTACAGTGCTGATATTTATGTGTGTACGGCTACACAGGGCGCGTTCGCCTAATTATCGATTTAAATACAGCCTTTATGCACAAACCTCTCCCCTTTCTAAACAATCCTATTCTTTAGAATTGTTTGTGTCCCTTAAGCCGCATCCATTGGTTGCGGCTTTTTTTTTACAAAAAGTGCACATTTCTAGTTAAAAAAAGTAAACAAAGTGTGATACTAATACTACCCGCAATAACGCGATAAGTTTAACGGTGAGTTTTTCACCCATTTATGATTTATTGTGCTTTGCGAAACGCGTTTTAATAACGTGACACTGGTGTGGCAACAACCAATATAATAATAAAAACAATTTTTCACCTGTGTACCCTGCATAACAATCGCCGCACCCAAAATAAGAACTTTGGGAAAAACTATGAAATTAGCATCAATAGATATCACGTTGTTCGTGGTATACGTCGTCGCGCTTGTCGGAATTGCGTGGTGGGTTTCTCGCGAAAAGCAGGGTCATCAAAAAGATACAAATGATTACTTTCTAGCGGGCTCAAGCTTGCCATGGTGGGCAATTGGCGCATCACTCATCGCTGCCAATATCTCTGCCGAACAAATCATCGGCATGTCGGGGTCAGGTTACCAGTTAGGGCTTGCCATTGCGTCTTATGAGTGGATGGCCGCCATTACGCTGCTTATTGTCGGCAAGTTCTTCTTACCTATCTTTCTTAAGCATAAAATTTACACCATGCCTCAATTTCTTGAGCAGCGATATGATCATCGCGTGCGCAAGGTAATGGCAATATTCTGGCTAGGTGTTTATGTTTTTGTAAACTTAACTGCTGTGCTGTGGTTAGGTGCATTGGCCATCAATACCATCGCGGGTGTTGATATGGTTTACGGCATGATGTTCTTAGGCCTTTTCTCGTTAACCTATTCACTTTACGGCGGCTTGAAAGCGGTAGCACTCACCGACATTATTCAAGTCGTGTTGTTGGTTATTGGTGGCTTGTTCCTGTCGTATACGGCGTTAAACCTAATCAGCGACGGCAACGGTGCCATCCAAGGTTTTGTTGACCTTACTAACAAGCTCCCTGAGAAATTCGACATGATATTGTCAGAAGACAACCCGCACTATATGGACTTGCCGGGCATTTCTGTATTGATTGGCGGTATGTGGATCATGAACCTGTCGTATTGGGGCTTTAACCAGTACATCATTCAGCGCACGTTGGCGGCAAAGAGCGTTCAAGAAGCGCAAAAAGGTATTGCGTTTGCGGCTTTCCTAAAACTGCTAATGCCGCTAATTGTGGTATTGCCAGGGATTGCAGCAGTGCTAATTGTGCCAGACTTAGCTAAACCGGACCAAGCATACCCAAGCCTAATGACGCTGATGCCTGTTGGCCTTAAAGGTATTATCTTCGCAGCCTTGGTGGCGGCGATTGTGTCCTCGCTAGCGTCGATGACAAATAGCGTTTCTACTATTTTTACCATGGACCTTTATAAAGATAAGCGTCCAAACGAGTCGCAGCAGCATTATGTGAAAGTGGGTCGTATCGTTAGCTTGGTCGCGCTTATCATTGCTATGGTGGTGGCCAAGCCGCTGTTGGGTAATTTTGATCAAGCATTCCAGTATATCCAGGAATTCACGGGCTTCTTTACACCAGGTATCTGCGCATTGTTCGTTTTAGGTATGTTCTGGAAGAAAACCACAGCAAACGGTGGTCTATTGGCCGCATTAGGCTCATTTGTTTTAAGCATTGTATTTAGACAATTCTGGCCTGAACTGCCGTTTATTGACCGTGTTGGTCTTGTGTTCCTGCTTTGTGTCGCTTTAGCTGTGGTTGTCTCTCTGCTAGAGAAAAAAGGTGTCAGTGAAAACGCTGTCGACCTAAACGAAGTGCAGTTCAAAACCACAAGCGGATTTAATGTAGCATCTATCGCTGTAGTTATCCTTACAGCAGCGTTTTACATTACGTGGTGGTAGCAGACAAGGAAGGGCGTTTTTAATCGCAACGCCCTTGCTAAAATTAGCTAAAAACAACGCGAAAGTTCAGAAGACGCTGACAATAAATTTTGTTAAGTTCTAGAACGTGTTGCAGTTAGTAACGTAAACCTGTGGTGAAAAACTTCAATTTTCCCTCATAAAATACGGTATACTAACCGGCTAATATTCGATGAACTTTCGCGCTTGCTGATGTCTTACTAAGAAGAGTTATACAGCAAGCCACTAAAAACGTTACAGGAGACATCAATGGCAACGAAAGGCGTTAATAAGGTTATTCTTGTTGGAAACCTTGGCAATGATCCTGAAGTTAGATACATGCCTAACGGAAACGCCGTTGCGAACTTAAGCCTAGCAACTAGCGAAAGCTGGAAAGACCAACAGGGTCAGGTTCAAGAGCGCACTGAGTGGCACCGCCTTACAATGTACCGTCGCTTAGCAGAAATTGCCGGAGAGTACCTGAAAAAGGGCTCGCAAATTTATGTTGAAGGTAAATTGCAGACGCGTAAGTGGCAAGATCAACAAGGCCAAGATAGATACACCACTGAAATTATCGTAGACCAAATGCAAATGCTTGGTGGTCGCGGTGGTGAAGGTGGCGGCGGTAACGGTGGTTACCAACGTCCTCAGAACAACCAAGGTGGTTACAACCAGGCGCCTGCACAAGGCGGTTATAACCAAGCGCCACAGCAAGGTGGTGGTCAGCAGGGCGGCTACAACTCAAACCAAGGTGGCGGCTACAATCAAGCGCCTCAAGGTGGCAATCAAGGTCAGCCAAAGAACCCACCAATGGCTGAGCCAGATTTTGACTTCGACGATGACATTCCGTTCTAAGCAAAAACAGTTCACGTGTTGAAAATATTCTAAGAGCCGCTTTAATAGCGGCTCTTTTTTTAAGCTAAGTTCGCCCAATTATGAGATTGGTGCCCGCCATTCTTCCCCCGATTACCTTAAAATAATTTCATCATATTCCCATTGTTGTTTTCCCATAAACGCGATGAGTGAGCTTTAAGAATTACGTGTAAAAGGTTGGGTTTTTGCAGTGTCAGTAGTAGTAACCTTGGTGGCTTTTGTTTTGTTGTGTCTTAAAAGCAGCGTGCTGTTTGCGCAAACAGACGGCGAATGTGAAGGGGAAAGCTGCGCCTCCAAAAAGCCTACAGTAGTATGGTTGCGACCACCCGAGCTTGGAATTGAAGGCAGTGGTGTCAGTATCACTTCAGGGCCCATCTATGACGTCATGGCGTACCTCTCTACACACCTGCATAACTATGAACACCAATTTGAAGCTTATCCGGTTAAACGCGCATGGTCGTTGGTACAGCATCAACAATCCGCACAAAAAGTGTATTGTTTTTATGGCGCCGCTTACCAAGAAGAACGCGCTGAGTGGGGATATTACTCCCAGCCAACCTCTATAAACTTACCGCTACTCATTGTTGCAAGAAAAGCGCTTCAGCCTTCATTGAAAAATGAATTAGATACCGCGCAGTCTCAGCCAACGCAGGGATATTTTGAGTCCATTTCTTTACGCGCTCTGCTTCAGCAAAATTTGAGAACGGTACTCTACAACGATGTGAATAACGTATACGCCGATACTGTTGAGCAATGGGCTACAAAAAACAATGTGGTTCGTTTAAATGGGTTAAGCAAAGACTTAGGCATGCATACCATTGCCCTACTGGAAAGTGGAAGAATAGACTTTGGCTATGTAGGGCACCGCGAGCTTTCAGCATTACCAGAAGAAGAACTCGATGCGCTTAATGTTTATCAAATCAGTGAACTGTCACAGCAGCTAAGAGGAACAAAGCGCTTACTGTGTTCTAAGAGTGAGCTAGGACAAGCGGTAACGAGTGATCTAGACAGCGCGCTGACTCACATTACATCTACGCCTATGAAAAGCCAAACCTTAAGAGACATTAACTTTGTGGCAGATGGATACCCTTTATTTCTTAAACCGCTTTTTAATGAAAGGTGGAAGCAATACCTTTCAAACTAAAGGCTTTCAAGGTTTCACGTTTTACCTTTTCTTTCATGACAACTCGTGCTTAAACCGCCCTGTTTTATTACCAGCCCTTATTCTTCCTAATCACCAATAATAATAGTGTTTGGCTTGTGCGATACCCGTGACGAGGTATTATAAATTTGCCTGTTAATAACGAGAAAATTCACCAAATTATGAAAACGTTATCCCTACTTTTTGGCGGTGCTGTTCTGGCTTCAGCGACCGCAGCCATATCTCCTTCGGTATCAGCTGCTCAAACGCTTTATAAGCCGTTTCCAGCCGACGTAATGCCATCGTTAAGTGAGAAAGGTAACTATGATGTTGGCGTAAAGACAATCGAAGCGGCTTATCCTGTTAAAGTAAAAGACATTGCTGGTAATGAAGTCGAGCGATCACTCACTTTGGAGGTTTGGTATCCTGCAGCAAGCTCGGCTCAAAAGGCCACGTACATTAACGAAACAAGAAGTGGTCAGGTGTTTGAGGTACAAGCTGATGCAAGCCGTGATGCGCCTATTGCCGATGCTGACACTGATTTTCCGGTAATTATTATCTCTCATGGTTATACCGGTTACCGCACCCTTATGTTTTATTTAGGCGAACACCTCGCGTCTCACGGCTATGTAGTAGCGGCAATCGACCACACAGATTCCACAAACAAAGATGTTAATTTTGCAGAAAATCCGTATTCAGGTTTTCCAAGTACGTTATTAAATCGTTCACGAGACCAAGTGCTTACTTTGAACAGCATCAGCGAAAATACCTTTTTTAAAGAGAGTGTGGATGCGAGCAAAGCGGGAGTGATTGGCTATTCAATGGGGGGCTACGGCGCAGTTAGCACGGTAGGAGGATGCTATGCTTTTAACGACCAAACCGCTGCAACCTTCACTGGTACACAAGATCCTAAAGCGGCGGCGTTAATAAAAGAAGCGCTTAACACCTGCGCAGGTGGCAAGGCCAGTAGCGAAGAAGCATTACCAGCCTGGAAAGCGGCGCTAGCACTTGCGCCATGGGGCGGGCAACATCAGCTATTTGATGTGCAATCGCTAAACAATGTTAAAGTTCCTGTTCTTTATGTCGCTGGGGATAACGACGATATTTCTGGCTACGACGGTATAAAGTGGTTATTCGATAATACCGGCAGTAAAGAATCTAAGTTACTAACCATTAAGAATGCACGCCACAATGTTGCACCTCACCCTGCACCTAAAGAAGCTTATGGCAGTGAATTTGATTTGGGAAGTTACATTGAGCCGGCATGGGAAGTGCAAAAGCTTAATGCCATTAACGAGCATTTTGCGCTGGCGCTTATGAACTGCCATGTGAAAGCCTTACCTGAGTATTGCAGCTACCTAAATGTAAATGGCAGCAGTGCACAAGTCCCTGTAAACGGCAAAAAGCCAGAGCCTTGGAAAGGGTTTGATGATCGCTGGGCGTTAGGCTTGGAGATGCAAAGTAAGTAATGCGTTACAAAAGGGTGCTTAAGCACCCTTTTTAATTCTTGTTACATATTTACGCTGTATCTAATTCAATTGTGGCGTAATGTATATGCTTAAACATTTATGTTTTCGTCAGTACCTTCATTTACTATAACGATCAATCGAACTCATCATTAACATCATAAGGAAGTGAAATGAAAATGCGTAAGTTAGTTACTTCAGTGCTTTGTGCCTGTTCTTTTGTTGCTGTCCAACCCTCTGCTTATGCGGAAGCGAATACCGTAAAACAAGGCATAGTTGCTGAAAACAGCAACGACGTAGAGCTATTAAAAGCATCCTTTAAGCAAGGAGATTTCGCCCATGTGGTAGATGTTCTTGATGATGTGAAAAACAAATCACCTGAACAGCACAATATGTTGATTTCTGCGTTGATGAATATCGATTTGGACGATGCCGAAGAGGCGGCTGAGCAATTTATTCTAAAATATAGCGATGACTACAGGGCATACCATACACACGCAAGTGTAATGGGCGCACAGGCTTCAAGTAGCATTTTTTCTGCTCTGGGTTACGCAAAGAAAGCGAAAAAAAGCTTAGAGAGGGCCGTCGAGATTGCTCCCGAAAATGTTGAGGTTTATCAAGCTTTAATGCAATTTCACTTAATGGCGCCATCTATTGCTGGAGGGGATATGGGTGAAGCCATGAACCTAACCCAAAAAATTGCAGCTCTAGACAAAACCGAAGGTCAATTTGCTCTTGCCCGAGTCTATCTGGAAGAGGAACAAGAGACAGAAGCAAAGGCAATATTTGCGTCTCTGATAGACGACGAGCAAACCCAAATTCGCGCTCGTGTTGAACTTGGAAGCTTCTATTTGTCTGATGAGCAATACGACTCTTCGTTCGAGATATTGTCGCCACTCACAGATCTTGAATTAACAGAAGTAACAAAAGCCGAGAATGATGCTTGGGACACTTATCAGAAGCGAAAAAGTAGCCTTATGTATGGAAAGTATCGTTTGGGGCAAGTGGCTGTTGAAAGTGGTGAGTACACAGAAATAGGTATAAAAGCTTTAAAAGACTATCTACAAAACTATGAAACTACGGCTATTGATACAGAGAGCCTACCTACACCTAGTTGGGCACAATTGCGGTTGGCTGAATTGCTGCTCAATGCTGGTCAGATTGATGAAGCGCAGCGCGTTGTAAACACAATGACAGAAGAAAAAGACGAGCGTTTTGCGAAGGTTCTAAAAAAAATCAAAAAGGCTTTGAAAAAGCGAGCAGCGGCGTAACACCGCTTAGCTCGCTTTAGCTTCGAGCCTTCAGCTCTATACCGCTTTAACGGTATAAATCAATGCAGTTTGTGGGAAGAGCACCGGCAGCTGCATACCGTATTTCATCAATACTTCGCCAGAGAATACTTGCCCTTCAGTTTGTTGCAAAATAGACGGGGTGTATTCTTTTAGCTTTTCAGGCCAAACACGCTCAATGGTGTATTGTTTGTTAGCATCAAGACCTGCAAAGTAGAAGCGGTTTGGCGTAGTGCGAACAGTTTCCATAACGCTGTTATATGCAAAAATACCTTCTTGCTTGTCTTTAGACACATAACCAAATTTTACGTTCATGCCGTCATCGTCCATGCGGAATAGGTCGCCGCCGTGGGTGATATGACGATACTTCTTGTAAAGTGAAATAGCATCAGTAAGCACGCTTTGCTCGTGGTCGGTAAGTTCACGTGGGTCCATCTCTATACCCATATGGCCAAACAAGGCTACTGCCGAACGAATCTCAATAGGTAAGTGTCTACCCGTTATATGGCAGTCGCGCGGGCCAACGTGTGCGCCCATTACTTCAGACGGGAAGAAATAAGAACAACCACGCTGAATATACAAACGGTCTAGTGCGTCGTTAGAATCCGACGTCCAGAATCGATCTGTGTGTGGCAAAATACCTAAATCTACACGGCCGCCGCCTGAACAACAGCTTTCTATCTCAATGCCTGGCTTCGCTGCCTTAACGCGGTCTATTAAGCTGTAAAGCGCAGCCATTTGACCATGCATCGCAGGTTTACCGTGAAGGTTGCCAGGGTGGTTTACGTCGCGGTTCATGTCCCATTTGATGTAGCTGATTTTGGGGTACGTCTTCAGTACATCAGTAATCACTTTATAAAGGTACTCAACCACTTCAGGGTTGGTTAAATCCAATACGTACTGATTTCTGAAAGGAACGTGAGGGTTATTCTCGGTTTGCAGCGCCCACTCTGGATGTGCGCGGTAAAGGTCGCTGTCAGGGTTTACCATCTCTGGCTCAAACCAAATACCGAATTCCATGCCAAGGCCAGTAACATGGTCAATTAGCCCGTCTAGTCCTTCAGGATAGATAGCTTCATCAACAAACCAGTCGCCAAGCCCTGCCTTGTCGTTTCTGCGCCCTTTAAACCAACCATCATCTAACACAAAGCGCTCAATGCCCAGTGGTGCAACTTTATCGGCTAAGGCTTTAAGTTCGTCTTCGTTATGATCGAAATAAATTCCTTCCCATGTGTTGTAGTGCACTGGGCGAGGCTTCGATTCAGCACTGTGGTTTAGCACGTTGCTGCGAATGAAGTTATGGAACTGTTGTGATAGCGAAGAGAAACCTTCACAGCCATAGCCTGTGTAAAGCACGGGGGATGTATAGCTTTCGCCAGCGTTAAGTACCACTTCACCTGGAAATAATAACTCACCAAACTGCACATAGCTTCTGCCATCAGCCATAAGCTCGGCGCGAAGCTTGTGGTTTGCAGAAGCGCCAAGGTGATAGCCATAGCACTCACCGTTAAGTTCACCCGTGCCTTGAGGGAATGCAATCAGACCAGGGAAGGTGTCGTGAGATGTTTTGCCTCGGCGATTTTCACGTACATAACTTCCAAAGAAGAGATCGTGATCTTTGGTTTGAAACTCTGCTGACCAGCGGCCTTCAAATGTTTTAATTTTGCTTACGGAAGTAGGCAAGGGCAGGCTAGCGGCATTCAAATAGCCTAAATTGAGCGGTGTTTCGCCACTGTTTTCGAGACGAGAAACGTATTTTACTACACTCGTTTTGTTATCGAGCTCAACAGTTGTGATAAGACGCATACCGCGGCGAGCGTCTTCGCTTACGAAAGCAACAGACTGTGCATCTTCATTTATTTCGGTCAGGCTAAAGCCTGCTGACCACTGGTCGGCATCGCCCGACACTTCAAGACCTGGCTGACCCGTCCAGCCGTCACCGTGAGTCGGTACCAACGTAATCGGCGGTTCAATTACGGGTGCGCATTTGGCTTCTTGACGGGTGTTTAAAACGCTCAGCATTTCTGGTGTTGTACTGTCACTTAATGGCGCACCATAGTAAATGACTTTGGGCATACGACCCTGGCAGTCGAATATTAATGTGGCTTTCTCGTTCGACAAACGAACGAATGATGTGAGTGACGACATAAAAACCTCATTTTACATGCCTAGATGTTTATAGCGCATGTTGTTAAAAGAAAAGATGACTGAAAAGTACAGAAGGAACATCCGTACGGTTTTATGGTTTTACAACGGTTTATCGAGCTTAATACCTGCTTTCTTGCACGGTCGTCGAGTGATTAAATCTGTTTCAATCACGCTTACAGAGTCTTCTCTCTGCTTTCACCTACTTCACAGCGTGTGGCGGAACAAAAATACGCAACAAACCGTACTTTTGCTCCGCCACAACCGTAGTAATCCTAGTTATCTGAACCAGCCAATATATGGCTGACCTTATTAGCCGTGTGCTTCTTCGCTCTCTATCAAACGACCACGCCATTCTGCCTTTTGCTTAAATACAACCCGATTTAAGACAAGGGCGAGGGCAATACAGCAAACCAATGTGACCAACATCAGGTGAATGTAGTGCAGGCCGAAAGGAGCGTGTACAAAGCTAAAGAAAGCGTATAGACCCACACCAAAGACAACTGCCGCTATTCCCGCGTTGGCGTTTACGTTATTAAATAGTAATCCAACAATAAAGATGGAAAGAATAGGCATACTTAACAACCCGAAAAGTTGTTGAAGCAAGTTGATGATGCTTTCTGCTTGCGCGTACACAGGAACCATAACTAGCGATACAATAGTAAGCGCCGCGGTCACAAAGCCGCTTAAGCGTGCAACGTTTGGCTTCTTCTGAAAATACGCCTCGTGTATATCGCAGACATAAAGTGCAGTCGCAGAGTTGAGGTTACTGTTGTAAGTAGTGAGTACTGCGGCAGCGAGGGCCGCTGCAAATACACCTGATAGCCAGCTAGGTAAAACATCACCTACCAACGTACCGTAAGCGGCATCGTTGATATCGCCGTAGAGCTTATACGAAATGATACCTGGAACTACGATAATGGTAGGAACAACGATAAAGCGGATGATCGCTGCAGCGTATACGCCTTTCTGTGCTTCTTTTAAATTAGGTGCAGCCATGGCGCGCTGAGTGATTACCTGATTCGTACTCCAGTAGAAAGTCTGGATAAACACCATACCGGTTAATAACGTGTGCCATGGTAGAGGTGAATCATTATCGCCAATTAGGGTTAAGCGCTCGGCAGGTATGCCCGAGAAATCAAAATCGATTGCGAATAGTGCAAGAACGACAACAACAATCGCCATAGTCAAAAGCAATACGCCAGAATAGGTATCTGAAACTGCAACCGCGCGAAGCCCACCAAAGATAGCGTAGAAGGCACCAATTAATGCAAAAGCGGTGGCAACATACATAAGTGGAATGTCTACATTGAACATGTTAATCATGAAAAGCGAGCCGGTGTAGATTACGGCAGGCATGAAAATAAGACTGCTACCTAGGAAGAAAAGAAGGCCTATTAGTGCTCTTATATGCTTGTTGTTATAGCGCATTTCCAGTAATTCGGTGGTTGTGGTGCACTGATAATGATAATAGACGGGAAGAAAAACTCGCGCGAGAATGATTAGGCCCGCCACTGCGGCAAATTCCCACCACGCAAGCAGTGCCATTTGGTTACCGTTCATCCCTACAAGTTGATCGGTACTTAAATTAGTTAACGTTATTGAGCCCGCGACGTATATCCATGTTAGTCCGCCGCCAGCTAAGAAATATTCTTTGTTTTCGTTGGCTTTACTATGCCCATGACCGCGACACTTTATATAGGTAAGAAGCCCGATAAGTGCGGTGATGAAAATAAAAACGACAAGTTGGGTTAAGCTGCCTGACACGAAAAACTCCTCAGCAGAATAAAGACAAAAGGGGGCAACACCGCCCCCTTGATAGACTAGTTGTTATTAGAAGCTAGCACGAACACCAACAGCGTAACGAGCACCGTCAGCAACTTGTTGAACGAAATGTTCTGATAAGCGACCGCGACGCGTTAGCTCTTCGTCAGTAATGTTAATGCCTTCGAAGAATACCGTAAGAGACTCAGTTACATCGTAACTTACACTCATATCAACTTGGGTGTAAGTCTCAGTGAAACGAGGCTCAGTACCACCAAGAGTGCTTATGGCTTCTTGCATAAAGGTTTCACGATTGTTCAGTGCAACACGCGCTTGGAACGCATCTTTTTCGTAGAACAATGTAATGTTTTGTGAGTTTCCTAAGCCTGGTAGACTAAACTCTGCATCTGAATTAACGATAGTAGCGTTAGCTTGAATACCGAAGCCGCTTTCAAGTGTATGCAACCAAGCAAGCTCTAAGCCTTCAACTTCAAGCGTATCGCCATTGCTAGGACGAAGTACAGTAAATACATACTCGCCGCTTTCTAAGAATTGGCTTTCTTCGAAAAGCTGGCCAGAAATAAAGTCTTCAACTTCTTTATTAAAAACAGCTGCAGACAAATAGCTCGTGTCATCATAATACCACTCTAGTGACACATCCCAGCCGGTAGATTTATATGGCTGGAGCTCTGTATTGCCTTCAGTAGCCTGTAGGTTTCCAGGGCGTGAAACCGTTACGTTAAATACCGGTACTAAGTCGTCCATCATTGGGCGAGTCAACGTTTCCGAGTATGCATATCTCAAGTACAAATCGTCGGTCAACTGCAATTTAACGTTAAGATTAGGCAGAAGACTTGAATAACTATTGGTCGCATTAATCGGTTTGCCTTCGCCATCGTCTTCAAATACTGCATTGAAGTCTGAGTCATCGCCAGGAATAGGCTGAAGGTCCTGTAAAACCTGAACTGTACCATCTACTGATGTATCTGTTTCGCTGTAACGGAAACCAAAGTTAACATCAAGTGGCATGTCTGAAATTTCAGTTGCAAAGTAGAACTGTGCGTACGCACTTAATACTTCTTCGCTCACTACGAATGAATCATTACTTGGCTGAGGGTTGCCGATATTTGTTGCGTCAATCGCTGCGCGAACATCATCGAATGATTGACCTGTAGCGTCAGCAATTTGCTGCACCGCTGCATCAGACGTTGCGAAGTCAAAGAACGCTTCAGGATCGTAGGTAAGCCACTGATTAGGCACACCGCCGAAGTAGTTTTGTGCAGTAAATACACTTAAAAGTTCATCAGGGAAGTCAAAATTGTAGCCGCAATAAACGTTACAACCTGAAGCGAACAAGCGAGTATTAGATTTTTCACGATCTTGGTAGTAGATACCAAAATCTGCTTTGTGGAATGCATTGTCTGAATCAGGTACCCAAGTGAAGTCTGCACGGTACTCACTGATGGTATCTTCCGTGTCAAAACCGTTGCGTTCGTTATAGTGCATGCGGCCTAGCGACGGTGTTTGCAAAGCGGCATCACCACCCGCAACAGTCAATGATGGGGTAGCACCTGTGAAGTCTACACTGTATTCATTGTTGTAACCCACAACAGTGAAGAAGTTGTCGCCACCACTGCTGTCTTCGGCAGTTGAAGTTGAGATATCAATGTTTGCAGTTAAGTTGTCGTTTACTAACCATTCAAAGTTTGCACCGAATGCTTGGATTTCAACGTCTCGACCATAGCGGCGGCGAATAAAGTCAGTCGCACCACCAGCACCTTCTACAATAGTACTTGTTACACCAGTTAGGCTGCCATTATCGTTGAAAGACATGTTGTCGAGGTTACTGTCTGTGAACCAATGACCAACACTGTGCGCGTCTGAGTCAACTTCAAACTTAGAGTAAAGGCCATCTAAGGTAAGCGTCATGTCATCGTTAGGAGCGTACTGAACAACAAGGTTACCAGATGTTCTTTCGCGATCGACTAAATCAACGATTTGGTCAAAGTTCTGTGGGACGTATACATTTCTGTATTGTGCATTGTCTGCGTATTCAGGGTTGTCCAGTTCTGAACGATCAGTAATGTCTACCCCTGGACGCCAGTAGCGCGTTTCTAGCATGTTTGTTTGTAGCTTACGCTGTTGAAATGATGCAGCAGCTAACACACCTAATTTACCATCCATAAAGGTATTGGTAATTAAGCCAGACACTTGCGGCGTTGTTTCTTCAGAAAGGTCTTCGTACATGCCTTTTACACTCGCAACGGCCTTGAAGCCGTCAAATGCGAATGGGCGAGCAGTTGTGATTTCTACGGTTGAACCGATACCACCTTCTTGCATAGAAGCGAGAGGGCTCTTGTAAACTTTTGCACCGCTAATAAGTTCAGCTGGAAGCGTATCGAAACTAAAAGCACGACCTTGGTTTTCTGTAGCAATTTGGCGGCCGTTAACAAGTACGGTGTTAAAATCTGGGCCGAAACCACGCACAGTAATAAATTGACCTTCACCACCTGAACGATCAATGGCAACACCAGTAATTCTTTGTAGTGATTCAGCTACGTTTTGGTCTGGAAATTTACCTAGGTCTTCAGCCGTAATACCGTCGTAAACAACATCAGATGCTTTCTTATCTAGCATTGATGCTTTCAGAGAGCTGGTAAAACCTTTAACTTCGATAACTTCCACTTCTTTATCGGTAGCAGTAGTTGCTTCCTGAGCCAGTGAAATAGGGGCATGTAGGGCAGAGGCGATAGCAACACCTAAAAGTGAGCGTTTCGCGATAGGGCCTAACTGTGATGTGTTAATTTTATGTGTCACTGTGTTTTCTCCGTGAGTAGGCTACGTTTTAACGTACTTTGCACTTAAATTACGTTTTTAGTATGTGCGGATCAAGCTTATTAACAATACTTTTACACATTTAACGTTATATTTTCGTGATTATTATTTGTAACTTTATGAAAAATATAGCGTTTCTTATTTAAGGTAAAAGGTGAAACGTTTACCTTGAATCCAATACTAGCACAAAATGACAATGTAATTACAATGTTATAAAAAATTTTTTTGTATAAAAAAAGTGCGGTCTATAGCCGCACTTTATTAACAATCAGAAAAATAAAGGAAAATTAGCTGCAGCGGATACGGTCGACGGCGGCTTTCCAACCATCATAGGCTTGATCACGTTCTTGCTTGGTCAATCTTGGAGTGAAAACGCTATCACTCTTCCAACAATGGGTTAAATCGTCGATTGAATTGAAGACACCAGCCTGTAATCCTGCTAAGAAGGCAGCACCAAGAGCGGTGGTTTCCGTAATCTCAGGGCGCTCTACTTCAGCGCCCAATATGTCTGAAAGAAAGCCCATAACCCAATCATTACGCGACATACCGCCATCTACACGAATAGTTGTGGGGCGAGCGCCATCGCTTTCCATTGCTTTTTGCAGGTCCTTCGTCTGGTAGCAAACAGACTGAAGTCCCGCAGCAACGATTTCGCTAATGCCTGTGTCGCGGGTTAAACCTAAAATTGCGCCACGGGCATCTGGATCCCAATAAGGTGCGCCTAAACCAGTAAATGCCGGGACAAGGAAGACGCCGTTATCTTGTCTTGCTCGCTGTGCAAGTGCCTCAGATTCGGCGGCATCGTCGATAAGCTTCAGACCATCTCTGAGCCATTGAACGGTTGCGCCGGCCATAAAAATACTGCCTTCAAGCGCATAAGTCGTTTTTCCGTTTAAACGATACCCAACGGTGGTGAGTAATCGGTTTTTCGATTGCAAAGGGGCGTCACCAGTGTTCAATATCATAAAACAGCCGGTACCGTAGGTGCTCTTGGCCATGCCTTTTTCAAAGCACGCTTGGCCTACTAATGCTGCTTGCTGGTCGCCTGCTACGCCTTGGATAGGAATAGCTCTGCCTATGATGTCTTCTTTCGTTACACCAAAGTCAGCCGCACAGTCCATCACCTCGGGTAGCATTGAGCGTGGGATATTGAATTTATCTAGTAACTTCTCATCCCAGCATTGGTTATTGATGTCGAACAGCATTGTACGCGAGGCATTGGTGGCATCAGTTTTGTGTGACTCACCACCCGTTAAGCGCCATATAAGGAACGTGTCTACGGTTCCAAACAGCAGCTCTCCGTCCTCGGCTTGCTGTCTTGCACCTTCTACATTGTCTAATATCCAAGCTACTTTTGTGGCTGAGAAATAAGGGTCTAATAGAAGCCCTGTCGATTCAGTAATGTGTGAGACGAGCTCTTCGTCTTCGCTTAAATCACGACAAAGCTGGGCTGTGCGTCTGTCTTGCCAAACGATAGCCGGGTAGACAGGCTCGCCAGTGTTTTTATTCCACACTAAGGTTGTTTCGCGCTGGTTAGTGATACCAACGGCTGCGATATCTGAGGGTGTTAATGAACATTTATTGAAAACTTCTTTGAGGGTAGAGACAACGCTTTCCCAAATTTCCTCTGGATCATGCTCAACCCAGCCATCTTTCGGATATTTTTGAGAGAATTCCTGCTGTGCAATAGCGTCTATACTGCCCTTTGGAGAAAAAATGATGCTGCGAGAGCTTGTTGTACCTTGGTCAATGGCAAGGATATGTTGTCCCATAAGGTCACTCCTGAAGATAGTTTTCATAGAGTTTGCATCATTTACACAGGATTAACAATGCTATATTTTCGAAAACGAACATTGGCGTTTCGTTTTGTTATGGGAACATTGAAGTTAAGCACGTATAATTGATGTAATTTTCTAATTTTGAGGACTCGCGATGAATCAAACGCAAAGACACGAAAAAATTGTTGGGCTTATAAAGCTACATGGTTTTATGTCTATTGATGATTTGGTCAGTGCTTGCGAAGTTACGCCGCAAACAATCCGTCGAGACCTTAACCAGCTTGCTGAAAATGGTGTGGTTAGTCGCTATCACGGTGGTGCTGGCCTAAACAGAAGTTGGGAAAACACGCCATATCAGGAAAGGAAAACCCAAAACAGCGAAGTCAAAGAGAAAATTGCTGAAGCAGTGGCTGCAATGATCCCCGACGGCGCATCGTTGTTCATTAATATCGGTACGACGACGGAAATGATTGCAACTAAGTTGCTCAACCACAAAAATCTTCACGTGGTAACCAACAATATTCACGTTGCTACCATTCTTTCGGCTAAAGAGGATTTCTCCGTCATAATTGCTGCCGGTGAAGTTCGCTATCGCGATGGCGGAATCATTGGCGAGGCAACCTGCGATTTTATAAGCCAGTTCCGCATGGATTACGGCATAATCGGTATCAGTGGTATTAGTTCGGACGGTGCACTACTTGACTTTGATTTCAGAGAAGTGAAAGTGTCCCAAGCCATTTTGGAACATACTCAACACGTTATATTAGCTGCGGACTACAGTAAGTTTGAACGCCGCGCAATGGTGGAGCAGGGGCACATTTCACAGGTTGATTGCTTGGTTTGTGATAAAACGCCGCCGCCCAGCATAAGCAAGATAATCGAAGAAAATAACATCACCTTTGTCAAAGCGTGACTATCTATTTGCTATAGTTTTCCACTACTTTTAAACCTGTTCTCGGTTTTGCTCGCATTCTACTTTTTGGCAGCCTTCTTTAAACATTACGCACTGTTGCCGCAAGCGCTCTTACACACCACGTATTTTTCAATGTAAATCAGTCAAATATTGTTGCGATTGGATTTGTTCATTCCTTTTAACTACGAATTTTAACTTTCTTTAATGTTCGTAAATGTTCGTTTTGTGTTGACATGTTTTCTTTTTGCTTGTCAAATAGACAACCATATGAGGATATCCATATAAATACTACTAGAGGCAATGTATGAGTCAAAGCAATCAAACTGAACAGACAGTCGACGTTTTAGTCGTTGGCGGCGGTGTTAATGGCGTAGGCGTCGCGCTTGACGCTGCGGGACGCGGGCTTTCGGTTGCTTTGTGCGAGAAAGGCGACCTCGCAGGCGCAACGTCTTCTTCTAGCAGCAAATTGATTCATGGTGGGCTTAGGTATTTAGAACATTATGAATTTCGCTTAGTGAAGGAAGCGCTGGCAGAACGTGAAGTGTTGTTGAAGAAAGCGCCTCACATCATGTGGCCGCTACGTTTTCGTTTGCCTCACCAAAAGCATTTACGCCCTGCGTGGATGATACGAATTGGTTTATTCCTCTATGACTCGCTGGCTAAGCGCAATATGTTGCCGCGCTCACGTAAGCTAACGACCACCAGTGAAAGCCCGCTGGTTAGCGATATTTCAACGTGTTTTGAATACTCAGATGGTTGGGTAGATGACGCACGCTTAGTGGTACTAAATGCACTAGCTGCCCAAGATCAGGGGGCGAAGATATATACGCGTACTGAATGCGTTGAAGCTGAAAAGTTAGATAATTTGTGGAATGTGGAGCTTAAAACGTCTCAAGGGAAAACGTTTACAGTTAAGGCCAGGTCAATTGTCAATGCGGCTGGACCGTGGGCAGTATCGTTTCTAGATCGCTTGGTAAATATTCACAACCCCAATGCGATGCGCATGGTAAAGGGAAGTCACTTTGTCGTTCCCAAGCTATATAACTCTGATGAAGCGTACATTCTGCAAAATAAAGACGGGCGTATTGTATTCGTGATCCCTTACGAAGGTGATTTCTCACTTGTGGGCACAACAGACGAAGACTTTAAAGGTAATCCGTCTGACGCTGCAATTTCAAACGAAGAGACTGATTACCTAATTGAAGTCGTAAACAACTACTTCAAGTCCAAGATAACACGCGAAGATATAGTCCATACTTACAGTGGCGTGCGACCACTCTTAGAAGAGAAAAACGCGTCAGCACAAGAACTTACTCGGGACTATAAAGTAGAGCTTAAGGGTGAGGCTGGAAAGCCCGTATTACTTAATATCTTCGGCGGCAAGATTACAACCTATCGAAAGCTTTCAGAGCACGCGGTAGATAAACTTGTCTCATGTTTCCCGAAAGCGAAAAAAGCGTGGACCAAAGAAGTACCGCTACCAGGTGGTGCATTTGAGAGTCAAGAATCGCTAGTTGCTCAACTAACTTCCGAGTTTTCTTGGCTGGACAGCGCTATCGCTGAACGCTACGCAAGACAGTATGGCTTACTATGTTATAAGTTTCTTAAAGGTAAAGTGTCAGTAGATGCTATGGGGACTCATTTCGGGGCTGGTATGTATCAGGCAGAAGTTGATTACCTTATAGAGTGCGAGTGGGCTTGTTGTCTAGAAGACGTGATTTGGCGCAGAACAAAACATGGATTACGCTTGGACAAAGCACAACAGGAAGCGCTGTCTTCTTATATCTCAATGAAAGTTTCTGGCGCAGTTCAATCGGATGAGCCTGTGGATGCTGTATTGGCAAGCGCGTAACCCGTGAAAGTTACGCATTAGAAGGAGCCATCTTTGCTTGAAAAGCAATAAGGTGGCTCAATCGCCATTGATTAGCTAGCCCAACAGGATAAAGTAGACGACTTAAAATGAACATGGACGTGATAAACAATACTTCCGTCAAGGAAGTCGTACTTATTAGACACGGTAAGCCTCTCTCGGCGCATAATGACAAAGTAAACTCAGCTCAATATGCTCAGTGGGTGCGTAACTATGATAAATCGATACTCGATCCAACAAGTCACCCAAAGCAGAAGACCCATATCGACGACAGCTACATTGTGGTTAGCCCGTTACTAAGGGCTAAATTGTCTGCGGCTTATTACGGCGCGACTCAAATTGATGAAGAGTTGCCCCATCTTAAAGAAATGGATATTCCTTACTACAAACTTCCGTTCACCTTGCGCAGTTGGCACTGGGTCGTCTTAAGCCGTGCATTATGGTTTATAGGATTTAAAGGTCGATTTGAAAGTTTCAAAGCTGCCAAGCAAAGGGTTAATCTTGTTTCCGAGCGTATTGAAAAACTGTGTGAGAAACACGAGCGGATAGTGCTATTCGGGCATGGTATGACTAACTATTACACCCGAAAATCACTCATAAAAAATGGCTGGCAATTAAAGCAAAAAGACGGTGATTTTTGGGGAATTACGATATTGCACAAGCCGTTGCCATAATGCTGAGTCTTCGTTTTTAACCAGAAATTCTTAAGGTTTATTTATACCTACTTCATTTTTTCTTCAAAATGTCGATAAAATAGAACAATGCCTAACAAGCGCTAACGACTTGAACAAAGGCATGGGGAATCGACAATGAATAAAACCAACAAAAAGAAACCTTCCACGTCTAATGTTTTTAAAGCGGCTATTGCAGCTATTTTTGCAATTACCCTTGGCGTTACTATCAACTTTCTTCATACCGACGAGCAAGACACCACAACAATCGCCTTTGCACTAAATCTAGATACGTTTAAGCGTCACGTCGTCTCGTCTCACTGGCAATGGCGAGTACGCCAACCCACTACTATGATAATGCTGATTCACTACAATGAGTCGGGCAAAGAAACGAACCGTACTCCGGTGCGAATGAATCACAACGGATGGCCGACCGCTGAGCTTTCTAGTGAAGGGTGTGAAAAAATATGGACGTCGCTAGTGGCGACACCACTGCGCGTGGATGGCTTTAAGATCCATGCCGACTATTACGCTGAACTTGAAGAGAACGAAGACAACTATTGGTGTCGCTTCAGCTTGAGCAGCGGCGCGTATTTCGACTATTTTCCTGCAAACGGAACAGTAACAAATTTAAGCGATTAAACTGGCCACATAAACGAACACGCACAATATAAGCCTATACTTATGTAGGTATTTGTTCTATTTAGATAATTAGTCTACTTTTGAGTTAATGCCATGTTACTCATTGGCGCCATAAGGTATTGTCGATTATAAGATAATACTCGGCATTAACGAATTAAGTAGATATATGCTTTCACGCTTATTTTCTTCGAAAAGTAATAAAACTAGCGTCACTGTAGGCGTATCGGTCTGTGCTTCTGAGCTACATATTGTGGCTATAGAGCGCAGTGGCGACGCTGTTTCACTTAATTCTGTTTCTTCAATTCCCTATGATCAGCATCAGCCTCTCAAGCAACAGCTATCGGCGGCGTTAAGCCCGTTTGCTAAGTCGACCTGTAATGTTTCTATAGTGCTTTCACAGGATATGTACCACATGGTACAGGTTGATAAGCCAGAAATGGCAGAAGAGGACATTACAACGGCGTTACCGTGGACTCTTGGAGAGCTGGTTCCCTATGACTCCAGTAACATGGTTTTAGACTATGTCGATTACCCGGTTAAAAGTCGAACTGGCGGCCAAAAGATAGATGTATTCGCTGCCGAAAAGTCCCCACTTGCTGCCGTCGCAGCGAGCATGGCAAAAAAGAAAGACAAGCAGCTTACACATATCCACACCAAAGAAGTGTTAGCAACTGAAATGGTGCCAAATGATGACTATGCGCGACTACTCATCATCCAAGAGCCCAACAGTGAACCGTTTTTAATGATAGTGCGCTCTCAGGCTATCTGGTTGGCACGTCGCTTACGTGGATTTGTAAGCAAAGTTAATGAGCAAACAGACCTGTCACAGCTAAGTGATACATTGGGATTAGAAATTCAGCGCTCAATGGATTTCTATGAGTCGCAACTTAAGCAGCCGCCTTTAAAAGAAATTCTGTTTAAAACTCAATTTGACTGCGTGCCAGTGATCGAACGGCTGAAGCCGTTCCAGCCCGCTGCCATGAATGTCTTTACTCCACAGCTTAATTTAGCCGATGTAGTTGAACCTGCCTGCCACTTTGCGTTAGCAAGTGCACTTGTTGCAGCGAGAGAGGTGGCATGAAAAGAACGATAAACCTCTATCAGGACTCCCTAAAACCAAAGAAAGAGCGGTTACCATTCTCGAAGGTACTTTGGCTTAATGGCGCGGCAATAGGTGTCATGTTGGTAGTGGTAATCGCGCTCAATATTACGTTGGGGGCGAAGCAGAAAAAGTTAAATGAAAAAACAAACGCAATTAGCCAATTGAATAGCGAAATTAAAACCTTAAGCGCTGCACTCGAGAAGAAACGAGACACCCAGTCGCTTCAGCAACAGCTTGAAAAGGTGAACGCCAAAATCGAAAACCGAAAACGTCTGTTGGCGTATCTCGATAGCGGAGAGTTGTCATTTGACGCAACAAAGTACGGCGAGGTGATGGACGACTTGGCTAATTTCCACAATCAGAACCTATGGCTGACGAGTATTGATATCGATACACAAACCATTCGCCTGTCAGGCCAAACCTTGGCGCCTTCATCTATACCTGTGTGGCTTAAAAAGTTGCAGCAGTCTCCGTTTTTCCAAGGTAAGTCATTTTCTTCAGTGCAGTTTGATGAAGTAGACGGCAAAGAAAACGTGAAACAATTCTTGATATCCACAGATTTTGAAGGAGACGCTGATGAATCAGTACCAGCAGCTCTCTGAGAAATTCTCCGCTCTTGAAAGCAGAGAAAAACAGCTAATTACATGGGTGAGTTTTGTTCTCATTATCTATCTATTCTTCTGGTTCGGTGTTTCGCCTGCACTTGATGACTTGTCTGCAACCGATAAAGCAGTCATCAGAAAGGAGAGCGAGCACAAAGCACTTGTCATTCAAAGAGATGCCATTCAAGAAGCGCTAACCATCGACTATACAAAGCGCACGCAGCTAGAACTCGATAAGGCCAGAAAAGACCTACTATCAATTGATGAGGCACTACTTTCACTTAATGAAGGGTTTGTCGCAGCCGATCGAATGCCCGAGCTGCTTATGACGCTTCTAAACGAAGAAGACAACGTACGCTTAGTGAATTTTAAGGTCGAGCCTACCGAAACAGTACGCTTCGGTGACGGTGAGTCTCAAAGCACTCCGTTTTACCGTCATAACATGCGCTTAATTATTGAGGGAAGTTACTTTGACCTGCGTAGCTACCTAGCGCGCCTTCAAGCCGCCCCTGAAAAAGTCGTAGTAACAGATTTTGCTTACAACGTTGAAGCTTACCCAAGTGCCACGTTAGCGCTGGGGTTAGCAACGGTAAGCAATAATGAAACCTTTATCTCGCTGTAAGGAGAGAGTGTGAAACGGTTAAGAATTGTGGTCACAGCTTTAGCGATAGCAACATGCTTACCTGCAGTTGCGTCTGTCGACCCGACTAGGCCTGCAATCGCCAGTGCATCAGTGTCTAGCAATGATGAAGCTGTAGCAGGAGAGCTAGCACTTCAATCTATCTTTAAACGCAGTACAGGTTATAGCGCCATCATATCGGGTAAATCTTACCGCGTGGGCGACACACTGAACGAATACACCGTATCAAAAATTAACCCCAAGAACGTGGTTATCACTGACGGACGTCAGCAGAAAATACTAAGAATGTATGCATATGAAATTAAAAAATAGCCTCATTGTTAACACATTGGTTTTGTCTGCAGTGTTAGTTGTGGCAGGTTGCCAATCTTATGGTGTTGGCGAGGAAGTAAAACCTCATATTCGCGATGAACTAGCACGTTCTCAGAATACGACATCAAGTAAACCAACACCGCCCCCGCAGCTTAATCAAGAACTGCTGGCAGAGGTTGCCCGTTATCAAGCGTTACCTGCGCCAACATCACAGAAAATGTTCGCAGTTTCTGCTAACAATGTAGACGTGCGTCCGTTTTTCGACGCGTTAGTTGAAGACACACCTTACAGTGTCGCCGTTCATCCAGCCGTGTCAGGGCAAATTAGCTTAACGCTCAAAGAAGTGGCGTTAGAAGATGTGTTAACCATTATTTCGAGAATGTATCCGTTAGACGTGTTTTTAGAAGGGAAGGTAATTCAGGTTATGCCTTCTCAACTAAAGACGGAATCTATCCCGGTTAACTTTCTTATGATCAAGCGCTTCGGTGTATCTAACGTAAGCGTTATTGCCGGTGGGGTAAGTGAGCAAGACCAAAACAATGGTGGCAACAACGGTGGAATTAACGGCAATAATAACATTAGCGGGAACGCGCTAGGTGGTCAGGGTGGTTTTGGAGGCCAAGGCGGACTTGGCGGCAATAACATCCAACAGCTCAATGGCTCAAACATTCAGACTACCAGTGAAAACGACTTTTGGAGCGATTTAAAAGAGGCACTAAAAGTACTGGTCTCTCCAACAGAAGGCCGCCAGGTTGTGGTTTCACCTCAAGCGGGCTTAGTGACCGTTCGAGCATTGCCCAGTGAAATCGCAGTGGTGAAAGACTTTTTAAACCAAAGCCAAGAGAGCTTGCAGCGACAGGTGGTATTAGAAGCGCGCATTATTGAAGTCACGCTAAACGATGGCTATCAGCAAGGCGTGCGCTGGGATCGTATTGCAAGCGGCTTGACGGGCAGTGTGAACTTTGGCTTCAGTGGTGGAGCTATAGCGTCAAACTTTGCTGCAAATACCGCTGCAGGTATAGATCCAGCCATTAATGCAGTTAACGGCATAGGGAACTCAATCTCTACAGATATTGGCGGCGTTTCTACTTTGAGAATTTCCCGAGGTGACTTTGACGGCGTTATTAATATGCTGCAAACCCAAGGTGATGTTCAGATGTTGAGTAACCCCAGAGTGACCGTCACTAACAACCAGAAAGCAGTGATTAAAGTCGGTCAGGACGAATACTTTGTCACCGATGTGTCGACCAGTGAAGATCAAAGCGCGACACAAACCGAAAACGAAAATGACATCGAACTTACCCCGTTTTTTTCAGGTATTGCCTTAGATGTTACCCCTCAAATTGACAGAAGCGGCTCGGTTATATTGCACGTTCACCCATCAGTAACGGAAACGGCAGAGCAGACTAAAGTCATTCAGGTGGGCGATCAGCAAATCTTGCTGCCACTGGCACAAAGTAATATCCGAGAGTCAGATACGGTAATTCGCGCCCGCGATGGAGAAATTGTCGTGATTGGCGGTTTGATGGAAACCGTTACCAGTGAGCAAGAATCAAAAACGCCTTTGTTGGGCGACATTCCATTCATTGGTAACGCGTTTAAAAACAAAGCCAAAACGCAGAGTAAGCGCGAGCTGGTGATCTTGATACGCCCATCAGTTGTGCAACCGGACACGTGGGAAAAACAACGTCTTCGCACTCAGTCATTACTTGATCAGTGGTATAGAAACTAATTATGTATCAGGGCTTTTTTCACTTCACAGATATGCCGTTTTCGCTTACCCCGAATACGGATTTCTTTTGTGCGCTTGCGCCACACAATGAAGCGTTAAAAGTCATTTTATCAGCATTGAGTATGTCTGAAGGCTTTATAAAAGTAACCGGTGAAGTCGGTACAGGTAAGACATTGTTATGCCGTAAATTAATTAATCATCTGTCTGATAAATTTGTAGCCTGCTATTTACCCAATCCATACCTTTCGCCTGATGAATTACGCCAAGCATTTGCGAAAGAGTTAGGTATTGTTACGGAAGGAAATAGTGATAATCAAGGCTTGCATAATGCAATAGAGACAAAGCTATTAGCCCTTAAAAAAGAGGGGCGACAAGCGGTATTAATCATTGACGAAGCGCAGTCGCTGAGTTGGGATGCTCTTGAGATGCTGCGTCTTTTTAGCAATTTGGAAACGGAAAAAAGTAAGCTGCTTCAAATTGTCTTGTTTGGACAGCCTGAACTTGATGACAACCTGGCAAACCCTAAAGTAAGACAAATCCGCCAGCGAATAAGTTTTTCCTACACTTTACGCACAATGACGTCAGCCGAAGTCGATTACTACATTGGTCACCGGTTGACGACAGCAGGTGGTGACGAGCAGTTGATATCTAGAGGACTGCGCGCATTTATAGCGTTGGTTACCAAGGGTACGCCTCGCTTGGTTAACATAGTTTGTCATAAGATTCTTTTGCGCGCATATGGTCAGGGCAAGGCGTCGGCGACCTGGTCACATACCCTAAGCGCCGTTTTCGATACACATGACTGTAAACGCAGACTTGTCCCAAGGCAGAGTCTTGTTATTTTGTCGCTTGCTGTGGTGGCAGTTGCAAGTGTACTACATGTATACGGCGTAGGTGGCATATGAGTATTTTGAATGACACCTTAAAGTCACTGGATGAACGCAATAAAAGTGAAGACTTTGGTTTGCCGCCAACCGTTGAAGTCAGTCAACGTCCAGCGTGGCCAAAAGCGCTCATGATCATCGCCGTTTTGGTGTTTGTAGTATGGTTAGGAATTACACTTTTATCTGGTACTTCTCATCACGAAAAAAGTGAAGATGGATTAAGCACAACGGCCGTTTCAAGTGCCCCGAGCGTTAACAACCCGCCTGCTGAAAGTACAATATCAGAGCGCGTTGCCGATAGCACAGCAGATATAAATGCGCCGTCACAAGGAATGCAATCAACCCCGTTATCTGAAAGTGATATGGCGCTACAAAACCGTGCGTCAGATGTGGCTGAGCTTGTTTTCAATACCGTTGATGAGTCATTAGAAGATGATGAAGCTCAATACAGAAAAAGGGTTACAACTACGGCATCAGCAACCAGCACAGCTGATGATGTGAATGCGTCAAGCGTCAATAACAGCGCAAACGCCAGTAGCCCTCAATCAGAGCTGTCTGCGGTTAGCAAAACACAACCCTCAAGCTCGAAGGCCGCAGAGCCTAAACCGACAAATATCATAACCAGAGAGCCTGTAGTTGAGGTAGCACCTAAGTCATCTGAACAACAAAGTGCTGTGCATTTAGAAGCAGGACTTAAAGCGTATAACTTTGGCATTTTTGATGAAGCTCAAAAAAGCTTCACGCTAGCACTGGCAACCTTTCCGCAAAATGACGAGGCGCGCAAGCAGCTGGCTGCACTTTATTTTGGACAAAATAATAATTTACAGGCACTGCAGGTACTTTCAGAGGGCATTGTGATTTCGCCTAGCGAATTAATTTGGCGAGAGCTAATGGCCAAAATTCTGGTGCAGGAAAGCCGCTTCGAAGAAGTATTGAATTTGATGCCTGATAGCTTGGATGCTAAAGCGTTAGCCGAAGGCCGTGCCGACTATCTAATTTTAAAGGGCACCTCTGCTCAAACCATCAATAAGTCAGATCAAGCGATATCAGCATTCAGCGCTATGACATCGCTACAGCCTAATAATGCGAAATGGTGGTTGGCACTAGGGGTGAATTATGACGCATTGGCAGATGAGCGCCTGGCGATATCATCTTATTCCAGGGCACTCGCCATTGGCGGGCTTTCCTCTGCATCTGCACAATATGCGAACTCGCGTCTAACTGATTTACAGGAGCAGCCTTAATGCGACCTCGATTAAAGATGCGCCTTGGCGACTTACTCGTTCACGAAAACATTATCTCCAGTGAGCAGCTTGACAATGCGCTTGCGGCGCAGCGAACGTCAGGGCGCAAACTGGGGGATACACTTATCGATTTGGGCTTTATCGGCGAACCCCAGCTTCTTCGCTTCTTGGCACAGCAGCTAAATATTCCTTTCTTGGATATAACACAGCGCCGTATAGACCCGGAGCAAGCTCAGCTTATCCCAGAGACTTACGCACGTCGCTATCGTGCCTTGGTGTTAGAAGCGGACGACGATGAAGTGCTGCTGGGTATGAGCGACCCAACGGACTTGGGAGGCTTAGACCAGCTGGGCCCGTTAGTCGCTCCTCGAACCATCGAGCTGGCTATCGTGCAAGAGAACCAAATGCTAGAGGCATTCGATTCTGTTTACCGCCGTACCCAGGACATTGCGTCGTTTGCTGAAAAACTAGGTGAAGAGTATGCAGACGAGGCTGATTTTGAGTTGTCAGCCCTTGATGACACCACCTCGGATGCCACGGTCGTTAAGCTACTTCACTCCATATTTGAAGATGCCGTTCAAGTTAGGGCATCAGATATTCACATCGAGCCCGATGAAAAAATCCTGCGCATTCGTCAACGTGTCGACGGCGTTTTGCAAGAAAACACGCTCAACCAAGTGAAAATAGCGTCGGCGCTGGTACTACGACTCAAACTCATGTCTGGCTTGGATATATCTGAAAAACGTATTCCACAAGACGGGCGATTTAATATTAAAGTAAAAGGACACACCTTAGATGTGCGTGTGTCGACCATGCCAGTGGCCAACGGAGAAGCGGTAGTTATGCGTTTATTAGACCAGTCTGCTGGCCTTCTAACGCTAGACCAAACCGGTATGCCCGATGCTATGGCAGAGAAATTTAGAGCTGCCATTAATCGTCCCCACGGTATGATCCTGGTAACGGGGCCTACGGGTTCCGGTAAAACTACGACTCTGTATGGGGCTCTTAGCGAACTCAATAAGCCTGACCTTAAAATCATAACGGCTGAAGACCCCATTGAATACCGTCTACCGCGAATCAACCAAGTTCAGGTTAATGCCAAAATTGGGCTGGACTTTGCCGCCATTCTTCGCACTACGTTACGTCAAGACCCTGACATTATCATGGTGGGGGAAATGCGTGACCAAGAAACCGTAGAGATTGGTCTTCGAGGTGCATTAACCGGCCACTTGGTATTAAGTACGCTTCACACCAACGACTCAGTAACCAGCGCTATTCGCCTTATCGATATGGGCGCGGCGCCGTATTTGGTTGCTACTTCATTACGAGGAGTGCTTGCACAGCGTCTGGTTCGTAGGGTGTGTGAAAACTGTAAAGAAGAAAAGCCTGCAACCGCCCAAGAACAAGCGTGGGTTGGCTTCTTGAAACCTGAATTAGCCGCTGCCACCTTCTACAAAGGGCGCGGGTGCAACAGCTGTAATCACACAGGATACAAAGGCCGGATAGGCGTTTTTGAATTTCTGGAAATGAACGAGGACATGATGGAGGCCTTGCGTGAAGACGACACGCAGGGCTTCGTAGATGCGACTAAGGCGAATAAAGACTTTGTTCCTTTATCTCACATGGCGCTGGACTACGCAGCTCAGGGCAAAACTTCTTTAGATGAAGTGTTCAAAGTCGCTGAATTCGTACCTGAAGTGGTGAATCACTAATGCCACAGTTCAAGTACGCAGGTAAGTCAACGCAAGGCGGGCCGCAAAAAGGGGTTATTGAAGCCGCGTCAGCGCAAGCCGCAGCACAAGCCTTGCTGTCACAAAACATTGTGCCTCTTACCATTGTTGAATCAAAAAAACGCAGTGCAGAAAATGAAGGAGACGGCTTCGATATCACGCGTTTATTTCAACAAAAGGTGGGACTGGATGAAATGATCATTTTCTCCCGCCAAATGTACTCATTGCTAAAGGCCGGTATTCCCATTATTCGCGCCATTAAAGGCCTAAGCGAAAATGCATCGCATAAACGCTTTCAAGAGATTTTGAAAGATATTGCAGACCAGTTAGAGCAGGGACGAAGTCTGTCTTCTTCCATGGCTAAATATGAAAAGGTGTTTACTAGACTTACCATATCCGTGGTGGTGGTAGGTGAAAATACCGGTAAATTAGACGACGTATTCCTACAGCTTGCCCTCTATTTCGAGCGCGAGCAAGAAACCCGCAAGCGCATCAAATCGGCGCTTCGCTATCCCACTTTTGTGTTAATTGCGCTAGCAATTGCCATGTTTATTTTGAATCTATTTGTTGTGCCAGTGTTCACCCAAATGTTTGAGCGCTTTGACACTGAACTTCCAATTATGACCCGCGTGTTAATTGGTACTTCCAATTTCTTTGTGAACTATTGGTGGCTGCTAATTATTGTGATTGTGGGAGGGATTTTCGCTGTTAAACAATACGTTAATTCGACTAATGGACGACTCAAATGGGACAAATTTAAACTAAAGTTGCCTGTCGTGGGCAGCATTATTGAGCGATCATTACTTTCAAGATATAGCCGAAGTTTTTCAATGATCTTACGTGCAGGCGTGCCGTTAACCGCAGGGCTTTCACTTACTGCCGACGCCGTTGACAACGCGCACATGCAAAAGCGCATTAAAGAAATGCGGCAAGGGATCGAAAAAGGCGAAAGTTTGCTTAGAGTTTCGAAAAATAGCGAACTGTTTTCTACACTTGTACTACAGATGATTGCAGTAGGTGAGGAGACGGGACGACTAGAACCATTGTTAGAAGAAAGTGCAGACTATTACGAACGTGAAGTCGACTTCGACTTGAAAAGTTTAACGGCCAAAATCGAACCTGTTTTGATTGGTTTTGTTGCGGTAATGGTATTGATCCTGGCGCTTGGCATATTTACGCCAATGTGGAACATGATGTCGGCGGTGAAAGGCGGCTGATAAAGCGCTTTATAACTGGGGAAAAGCGTGGCAAGCACCAAAACGGGGTTACTTAATTTTGTTGTTATAGGCGTATTGCTTGCTGTTATTGGAACAACATACGTGTTTTACGCGACACCAATTATTGATGAAGCGGAAAAGGTTAACAAAGAGAACGCGGTTGCACAGTTTCAGCGAGTGGTGATGTTAGCCAGGGCACAATGGATAAAGACTAAGCAAGATACTGTGCTTATTTACGAAACTGAGTTTGACGCTGGTGGCAAAGTTAAACAGCACAAAGATGTGGCGGCAGAGCTATACATTAATGAAAAAGGCTGGCCCGAAGGACTTGAAAAAGAACAGGGGAATGCGTGCGAATACATGCTGACACTTGCAACCTTAAGAGAAGGTGAAGCGCTGTCAACAGTGACTGTAAGCGACCAGTATGCAAACGGTTACTTACAATGTGCATTCTTTTGGGAAAAAGAGATTTGGTTTGAATATAACGCTGGTAGCGGCGTTGTCAGGCAAAGAAACAGTTGATTAAACGGCGGCACGATTCGCCTTATCGTCATCAAGGAGATGTTATGAACACCAAGCAACAAGGCTTTACGCTAATCGAGCTGATAATTGTTGTAATCATTCTAGGGTTGCTTGCGGCCACAGCATTACCACGCTTTATTGATGTTACTGATGAAGCTCGTGAAGCAAGTGTTGAAGGCGTTGCTGGCGGTTTTGCCGCAGCGGTAGGTCTTGTAAGAGCGCAGTGGGAAGTTGAAGGCCGTCCGAGCGGAAACAATGGAAATGGGAACGGCACTGTAATCACTTACGATCAAACGCAAGTAGGGGTAGACGGCACCATTGGTTACCCAACGGGAAGCTCTACAGGCAACACACTTATTTCTACCGTTAACGACACTGAATGCAAAAACGTATTTGACCTAATTCTTCAGTCAGCACCAACAAACACAACGTCGACGAACGACACCGTTGTTGCTGATTTCAGATATGCCGTTCGTGAGGACGACTCAGGTGCAAATACACTTTGTGTTTACTACTTAGTTGAATCTATGGGTTTACCTAATAGCTCAGCACCGGCAGACGGAACGCCAGACGGTACAACGTACGATGGTTTCACTTACAACCCAGCCACTGGCCAGGTTACTGTTTTTTAATTAATACCTAGGAAGTTTAATTATGCAAAAAGTATCAACACAACAGGGTTTTACCCTAATCGAGTTAATCATTGTTATTGTACTGCTGGGTATTCTAGCGGTAACCGCAGCACCTAAGTTTTTGAACCTTCAAGATGATGCGCGTGACGCAACGCTTGAAGGAATTAAAGCCTCTCTTCAAACCTCGGCGTCGGTTGTTAATGGTAAAGCTTTGATCAACGACGTTTTGGGTACCACGGACACACCAGTAACGTTAGATGTTGGATCTGATAACGTGACTATTGTAAACGGATATCCAGAAGCGACTAATGCTAATATGGCTGCACTGCTTGATATTGAGTCTGCAGATTTTGGTACTGCTGAAATAACAGCATCAAACTCGGTTCTCGTATATGCAAAAGGGTTTAGCACCTACTCTACGACAGCTCCTACTACTACCACTGCTCCTTGTTCAGTTGAGTACTTTAACTCCACAGGTGAAGGGGTTCGACCTTCAATAGTAGTCAACACTTGCGTTCAGTAATGTGAAGAAAGCCGGTTTTACATTAGTAGAACTTATCATAACCATATTGGTTATTGGGGTGCTGGCGGTAACCGCCGCACCTCGCTTTCTTGGTAACGATACGGAAGAAGCTATCGCCCTTCGCGATCGCACACTTCAAGTTGTTCGTAACATGCAGTTTCGTGCTATGCAAAATGTGCAAGACACTAGCTGTGTAAAAATAACCGCCACAATCATTGCCCCTCCCGCTGGCCACGATTGTACAAACGCTCTTTCTACCGCTTTTGATGCCGATCAGGTAGTCGATGCATCAAGCACCGACTTTACTTTTCAAACGGCCGATGAAAATGGCGATAGCTTTTCTCAAATTCAGTTTGATGGGTTTGGCAGACCGCGGAATATCGCGTGTTCAACGAATTGTAGAATTCAAATAAGTACCTTTGCCATGTGTTTACAAAGCGAAGGGGCAGTTTATGCGTGCTAGGGTTGTGTTGCCTGTACATAAAAAATGCGTGAACGGCTTTACCCTGTTAGAGCTGGTGATTGGCATTGTTGTATTTACGATTAGCCTAACCGTAGTACTGTCGCTTATTGTCCCGCAAGCTGAACAAACCGCAGAGCCATTTCGTCAGGTGAAAGCGGCGAAATTAGGGCAGTCTTTAATGAATGACATACTTAGTCGCTCTTATGATGAAAATAGTGACAGAAGCCCGCCATTTGAAACCTGTAATGCCAAAGGAAATTGCTCAACAACACTTGGCCCAGAAGAAGCGAGCGAAGACGACTACGACGACGTGGACGATTACAACGGGTACACAGTTAACGACGTGGGCGGAAACTATAGCAGTTTCGGTTTTACCGTAACGGTAGATTACGACAGTGACCTAAACGACAGTACGCCAACAGACGGACTAACGTTTAAGCGTATCGATATCGCAGTTACGGCACCAGACGGCCAAGTTTACAATTTTAGCGCTTATCGAGGGAGCTATTAATGTCTCCACGACAAGCACAGCGACAACACGGTTTTACATTAATAGAACTTATTTTAGTGATCACTATTTTAGGTGTGATTAGCGTATCTGTAGCTCAAGTGATTTCCTTAAGTGCACAAATCTATATAACCGGCGCAGAGCGTACCCGCCTTGTTTCAGATGCGCGCTTTATTATTTTGCGGCTCGAAAAAGAACTGCGTAATGTGGTGCCAAATTCTGTGTCATTCGATTCGAGTTTAGGGTGTCTTTCTTACTACCCTATTAAGGAAAGTGGCACCTATGTGGGCGACGCGTTTAATAACCCTATGCACGTAGTCGTGTTCAATAGTCAGTTGAGTGAGGACGATACTCTTGTCATATACCCAACAAACCCGCAGAGCGTGAATGATAACGGGCGAATAATAGATGTTATTGCCGACGCCGCTTCCGATCCCACTAGCGATAATCAATATGACCTCACACTGAGTGCCCCCAATACACAATCTTCACCGGGAAAACGCTTCTTCATTCCTGAAGCGCAAGTAACCGTTTGTAGAACATCTACCGTTCAAGGTGAACGCTTAATTAGGACGCAAGGTGCTACATCGGGCGTCCTTGGTACTAATGTGGTTTCGTGGAGTGCGAATGTGGTCACTGCAGGGTTACGGCAAAATGGCTTAATCGAACTGCAAATGACATTACAAAGCAGTGACGATGAACAGATATCGGTTGTACACGAGGTGCATTTCCCTAATGTGCCATAGTAAAACACGCCAACAAAAAAAGTATCGTATAGGCCAACGTCCTGTTGGGTTGTCTGGTTCTCCTGCGCGCCAACAAGGCTCAACCACCATAGTAGCAATTATCATTAGTATTATACTTTTAGGTCTTGGTATTGCGCTGTCTAATCAAATCTCATCGAATATTCGCCAGCAATCCATTGAATATTATGGCGCTCGTGCTTACTTAGCGGCGCAAAGTGGGATGGAAGTCGCTATTTCTAGGCTAATTAACGGCGATAATCCGGCGTGCACAGTCATAACGCAGCCGGTAGTTATTAGTGTGGCCAACATGCAGAATTGTACGATTACGCTATCTTGTGAGGTAGAAACTGAAGTCGAAGAGCCTGAAGTTGCCGCTGGTGAAATAAGGGTTTATGCGTTAGGGGCCGAAGCGCAGTGCAGTACCGGCCAGCTCGAAACCTCAAAACGCGTTCTTGTTGAAGTAAGGCAGGAAGAATAATGACATACTGTAATTCTGTTGCTCGACTCTTTTTGATTTGTGCCTTGTTTATACAAGCGTTAGCTGTGCAAGCCGTTCCTCAAATCGAAGGCAGGTTCATCGAGCTTCAAAACACCTACAATAAAGCAGAGTGGACAACCATTAGCTTTTCACAGGTATACGACGAGCCGCCAGCGGTGTTTATGCTGTCTACTAATCAAGGTAGCAACCCTGCCATTGTCAAAATTCGCAACGTTACCCGCACAGGTTTTGAAGCTTTGCCCCTTGAGCCTTCTGGAGAAGATGGTCCGCATATCACGATGGGAGCACATTACTTAGCGATTGCGTATGGCGTTCATGAATTTCCTGACGGTGATATTGTTGAAGTCGGTAAGATGGAGCTCGGAGGGGGGACTATTCAGGCATCGACAAGCTCTCCTTGGTATGAACCTAACGGACCCTTGAAGGTGGGCGAAGAAAATGCGAGATATGCTCGCGTTTCACTTGAAACTGATTTTGGTGAACAGCCTGTTTTCTTTCACTCTATTCAAACGTTAAATAACCAAGTTGACGTTAATGGAAAGAAGCCACCCAACGAACATTTGTTGCCGTTTCTAACTATTGCAGCAAAGTATGAAGCACCGTCTTATTTTATGGCGTTGGAAGCGTCTGAAACAGATTATGCGCCAGTTACACGCAATGAAACGGTAGCTTACATGGCGACAACAGAGGGGTTCAATCGTAGATTTTTCGATGACAATGGTATTGAAGTGGTTTGGGAAGCCGATTTTGCCGACGTACGCATACAGGGGTGGGACGATGGTTGCTTTCGAAATGACTTTAAAAATAACTATGCGCAAACTCCTTTGGTTGCAGCCAGTAAAATAAGTAGAAACGGCGGCGACGGCGGTTGGCTTCGCAGCTGCGGCGTAAACAAAAATAGGCTTGGACTGCGTGTAGATGAGGATAGAAGCTTAGACTCTGAGCGCAACCACACTGAAGAAGACGCTAGCATTCTGGCTATGACTTCAGAGTTTGTGTTTAGTGGTGAAGTTCCTAGTTGTGATGACGCCTTTCCTGGCGCGGTTGCCGCTTTTAGTGGTTCCGCAATTTCACTCGCAGCTGGTAGCCGAATGATTGATGAAAATGCAGGTGTGTTGTCAGCACAGCAGTTTATCACCGACGCTACAAGTGGATCTGCAGACTACCCAAAATGCGGACAGAACCCTGTCGACTGTACCGTGAACAACACAGATGCGCTTACCGACTCACAAGCGAGAGCGATACCAACAATTACCATTGACGATAGCGGCCCAGAGATAGCAGAAGGGGATTTAGCGGGGGATTATTATTTTAACCGTCAACTGGTAACCATGGCGGCGGGTAACTACAACGTAATTGCACCCACGCGAATTTATGTTTCTGACCCGGGGGACAATATAGGTGGCGTGGCTACAAAGTTCACCATGGTGAACGCAAATATCACTGTCGCTGAAGGGGCTTATCTCGCTATTTATGTCGATGGAGATGTAGTCATCGATGGCTCAAACCCCAACGCATTGGTTTTAGCAAAAGGTGAAATAACCTTTGCCAATGTGTCTGAAGGCACATTGAGAGGCCGCTTTACCGCAGGAGGTGGCGTCGGCTCACCTGCTACTCTGAGGGTGACGGCTAATGAAGTGCCAAACAATATTCCTGGCATCTGCGGTCGGGAAGTCATTGAAGTACTGAATCACTATCGTTTTGAACTAGCTGATAACAAGGGTAGTAGCTGCGCCGCGAAAGAAGTTACCCTAAAAGCCTGTGCAGACGTCAACTGTGATTTACTCTACTCTCAGCCATCTACAGTCAACTTAGTGCCCGTTAATAGCGGTAACTATCGATGGTCGCCTGACGACAGCGTAACGTTTATCGGGCAGACCTCGCTAACACTCGATAGCCTTAGAGGCGCAGATCCTGAACTTGCTACTTCGGGAGAAAATCCATCTTCTCAATTGCGTTGCTTTATCGGTGGTAAAGAAGTGAATTTAGGTAGCTGTAAAATAAAGTATGAATCCGACGGGCTGGTGTTTAAGAATATCACTGATGATTCAGAAACCATCGTTACTCAGCTTTCTGGTAAGCCTTCAGACACTGGCTTTAACAGCAAGACCTATGCTATCGAAGCATGTGGGAATTCTGACACGCTAAAAAATCAAATTGTCGATGTTGAATTAAATTATAACTGTTCTAGTTCGAGTAATTGTTCTAACACCCTACTGCTTATCAATAACGGTAATGAACATCAACTGGGGCTAACCCCACGCACCTTTCCTATTCAATTTGATGCTGACTCGCGAGCTGCCTTTACAATTCAATACCCAGATGCGGGAGAGTTGTCGTTGTCAGCAGACATAACAAATCGAAGCGGTATTGCAGGTTCTTCTAATACTTTTAAAGTGCGTCCGTTCGGCTTTGCTATGAATATCTTAAATGATAGCGGCACGAGCTCCAATCTTAACGGTTACGCGAATAGTGCGAATGGTTCGCTGCTCAAACTGACAGGGGAAGACTTTGTCTTAGGCTTGCGAACAGTACAGTGGGTCGATGGTGAAGACAGTAACGACGATGGAATACCAGATAACTTTGCAGCACTGGAAAATAATAATACCGCGGAGCATTTTTCAGGTAGCGCGTTGTTAACACCCTTAAATATACTTCCTAGTGGCGGCGCAACGGGTACATTGAGCGTGCCCAGTGTTTTATTTAGCGATGAAGGTAAAGTTAACGTTGGTATTAATTACGATGAGGTAGGTACAATTTCCATTGCGGCACAGAGTACTTATTTGTCAGATACCACCGTGCAAGGGCTGGTGCAAAACGTTGGGCGTTTCGCACCTTCTAATTTTGCCTTGAGCGGAAATGTTGAAGCGGCGTGTAACGTCAATGGCGCATTTAATTACTTTGATCAACCCATTAGCGAAGTAAGCTTCTCGCTAACCGCACTTAACCAAAATGGCAGCCGCACCACAAACTACTACGATGGTTTTGATAAACTGGTCAATATCAGCTTACAAGTCGAGCACGGCACAAGCTTGCTAAATAGGCTTGAAAACATTAATTCAATAAGTTGGCCGCAAAATACCAGTGCTGGTCTTATTTCATTTTCTGACAACGATATCGTATTTAGTCGCCTTGCTGATAACAGCGTAGATGGGCCTTACCTCGAAGCACACATTGCGCTGGTGGCAGACCAAGCACAAACTGAGGGCGCAAACTTCAATGGACTTTCTTGTTCCGGTCAGTGCGTTGACGATTTTGGTGATTCAATCAGCTTTGCCTACGGTCGTGCAACGTTGATAAATAACTACGGTGCAGCCGACGAAGCGCTTTTGTTACCGCTTCGCACCCAATATTGGGACGGAAATAATTGGCGAATTAATAAGTATGACAGTTGTACGGCTTATGACCACGATAACGTGAATGACGAATCTGGTGAATTGGTTTCTTCGGGGGAAGAGTCGTTAAGTGAAGGAGCCTATAGAAATAGTGACGGAATTCGCCTGTCATCACCAAACGGTGCTGGCAATTATCCTGTAAGTTATACGCCTGATGCTTGGCTATTTTGGGATTGGGATGGAGATGGCGAAGCTGATAATCCCCCAAACGCAACGCTCACGTATGGTGTGTATCGAGGAAACGACAATATCATTTACAAGCGCGAGCAAATTAATAATTAGCAAAGAAGGTTATCCCGCTTGGTCGTAATGCTGGTTGCGTAGCACACTGTAGTGGCGTCAACATAAAGAGATGTAAATTATTAGCAAATTGTTTTTGAACCTTCTAATTTTCACAGGGTCACTATGTGGGTCTAATTTTAAAATTATTTGGAAATGCGTGTGTGGTATCCCTTCATGGGTAAAGCGCTAAAACTACTAAGCAAAAATGCAGTTATTTCGTCACTTAATTACAGCATTACTTGCCCAAAATAGCCCCCATTGTTAAAGTGTGCGAATAAATATCGACTTCACGTTAAAGCGTCGCCATCTCACCTTTGCAAATACGCGTTAACACAGAAACAGGAATACACTCTTCATGTTTAAAAAGCTTCGAGGCATGTTCTCTAACGATCTGTCCATCGACCTCGGAACAGCTAATACGCTGATTTATGTAAAAGACCAAGGTATTGTTCTGAACGAGCCTTCAGTAGTAGCTATTCGTCAAGAGCGCGCAGCAGGACCAAAAAGTGTTGCAGCAGTAGGTGCAGAAGCTAAGCGAATGCTTGGTCGTACGCCGGGTAATATACGTGCAATTCGTCCGATGAAAGACGGTGTTATTGCCGACTTTTACGTCACTGAAAAAATGCTTCAGCACTTTATTAAACAAGTGCATGACAATAATTTCTTGCGCCCAAGTCCTCGTGTATTAGTGTGTGTTCCTTGTGGTTCAACACAAGTAGAGCGCCGCGCAATTAAAGAATCTGCATTGGGTGCAGGTGCCCGCGAAGTTTATCTTATCGACGAGCCAATGGCGGCTGCTATAGGTGCGGGTTTACCTGTATCAGAAGCTACAGGTTCAATGGTGGTCGATATTGGTGGTGGTACAACAGAAGTTGCCATTATCTCACTTAACGGCGTAGTTTATTCATCATCTGTTCGCATTGGTGGTGACAAGTTTGATGAAGCTATTATCAACTACATTCGTCGTAACTTCGGTTCACTAATTGGTGAAGCAACCGCTGAACGCATCAAGCATGAAATAGGTGCTGCCTACCCAGGTGAAGAAGTGCGCGAAATTGAAGTGCGCGGTCGCAACCTAGCAGAAGGCGTACCTCGCGGGTTCACGCTAAACTCAAACGAAATTCTTGAAGCGCTTCAAGAGCCACTAACCGGCATTGTTTCAGCCGTTATGGTGGCGCTAGAACAGTCTCCGCCAGAGCTTGCTTCAGACATTTCTGAGCGCGGTATGGTACTTACCGGTGGTGGCGCGTTACTTAAAGACTTAGATAGATTGCTAATGGAAGAAACGGGCATTCCAGTTGTTATTGCTGATGATCCGCTTACTTGTGTAGCACGCGGCGGTGGTAAGGCATTCGATATGATTGACCTTCACGGTGGCGACCTGTTTAGCTACGAATAAACAGGAAAGGCAACCGTAAGGTTGCCTTATTTGTATCATGGATACTATTTTTACCCGCGGCCCTTCGTTAAATAACAGGCTTACACTGGCGCTTGTGCTGTCGGTGATTCTGATATTTGTCGACCATAAGCTAGACGGTTTCAAATCAACGCGGGTTTATCTCAACTCATTAATGAGCCCACTTCAGTATTTAGCAAACCTTCCCGGTTTAATGCTAAATGAAAGTGCCCAGCGTCTTACCTCTCAAGAGCAATTGCTGGCCGAAAACCAGAAACTTAATAATCAGCTGTTGCTAATGAGCGAAAAGCTCCAGCAGTTCGATGTGATTGCAAAAGAAAATGCACAATTACGAGAGTTACTGCAGGCACCTATTCGGGTTTCTTCTCGAAAAATGGTTGCTGAGTTAATGGCGGTGGATAAAAACCCGTACAGCCAGCAGGTGGTTATCAACAAGGGGGCGATAGATGGCGTATATCTGTCTCAGCCAGTTATTGATGATAAGGGCGTAGTGGGTCAGGTAATGGAAGTTGGGTCTACAAACAGCCGTGTATTGCTGATTGCCGACGTTACCCACGCTATTCCTGTGCGATCTCTTCGAAATGATATTCGCTTTATCGCAACCGGAAGCGGCGCACTAAACGAGCTGTATCTAGAGCATGTTCCTCATAGTGTCGATATTCAAGAAGGTGACACATTAATTTCGTCTGGCTTAGGAAAGGTCTTTCCAGAAGGTTACCCTGTGGCAAGAGTGTCACAAGTCGTCCGAGATGAAAGCCGACCTTTTGCTCGTGTTATTGTCACACCTTTAGCAAACCTAGACAGGCTTCGACACCTATTGCTGTTATGGCACACGCCTGAGTCAGAAAATGAGTCTGATGCTAACTCAACTGACGACACTGATAAGCCAGCTGTAAACGAGGAAGAATCTTCAGATGCGTAAACGTAACCTCGTTATATGGATTAGTCTGTTAGTTGCTCTGGTACTGCAAATTGTTCCACTGCCCACTCAAGTAGATGTGTACCGCCCTGACTGGGTGCTGGTTGTATTAGCATATTGGAGCATGGCGTTGCCCCACAGAGTAAATGTGGGTGTAGCCTTCTTAACGGGCGTAGCCATGGATGTATTGGTAGGCACGACCTTAGGTATTCATAGCCTTGGGTTGAGTATTTGCGTATACGTATTAGCGGCTAACTACCAACGGTTGCGTAATTATTCTGTATGGCAGCAAGCCATTATTATTGGCCTACTATCGGCGCTATATCACTTACTTACATTTTGGGTGCAGCATCTACTGACTGATATTTATTTCCAAGTCGATTACCTGTGGCCAGTGATAACGTCAATGGTGTTGTGGCCGTGGGTATTTTGGCTGCTTCGACGCACGCGCAGACAGTTTTCAATTTCGTAACCCGAACACGTTCTCGATTAAACCAAAGGTAAGCCAATGACAAAATCGGTAGTGTTAGCGTCAGCCTCTCCACGACGCACCGCTTTGCTCAAGCAAATGAACATAGCCCATACAATACAGCCTGCCGATATTGACGAGTCGCCCCGTGACAACGAGCCACCGATGGAGCTTGTCGCAAGGCTAGCCAGTGAAAAAGCCCAAGCGGTGAAAGCATACCTTGAGGATCAGCAGGCAATGACCGACGACAAGGTTATTCTGGCCAGCGACACGCTAATATCGTTTAACGGACAAAGTGTTGGCAAGCCAGAAGATAAAGCAGATTCTAGGCGCATCCTCACTATGCTTTCTGGTAAAACTCATGACGTCCTTACCGCTATTTGTGTGCTTGATAACGCTCAGCAGCAGACTCAAGTAATTACCACATCTGTGACTTTTGCAGCATTGACGGATGAGCAAATTGACGCATACTGGGAAACAGGAGAACCTGCCGACAAAGCAGGGAGTTACGCTATTCAAGGTATTGGTGGTGAGTTTGTAGTTTCCATTAACGGCAGTGCAAGTGCCGTAATAGGCCTACCACTGTACGAAACCCGCCAATTACTTAATGCATTTGGAGTTGTGTCGTGAGTGCTGAACTGCTTATTAACGTTACCCCGTCAGAGTCACGGGTGGCGCTTATTGAAAACGGAATACTGCAAGAAATTCACGTAGAGCGTCATACCAAACGCGGTTTGGTTGGCAATATCTATCGCGGTAAAGTTAGCCGTGTATTACCGGGAATGCAGGCAGCATTTGTTGATATCGGTTTAGAAAAGGCCGCCTTCTTACATGCATCTGACATTGTCATTCACAATGAAATTGCTGAAGAAGTCTCGGCAAGCCATATTCAAAAGCAAGACATTCGCGAGTTGGTGCGAGACGGTCAAGATATTGTGGTTCAGGTGGTGAAAGATCCTATCGGTACCAAAGGCGCACGCCTTACCACAGACATTACTATCCCCAGCCGTTATCTTGTATTTATGCCTTCGGTAACTCACGTAGGCGTATCTCAACGCATTGAAGAAGAAGCAGAAAGAGAGCGCTTAAAGTCGCTGGTGCAAGAGTTTTGTGATGAAAACGGTGGCTTCATTCTGCGTACTGCGGCTGAAGGTGTGGGCAAAAACGAACTGCAGTCCGATGCAGCATTTTTGCGAAGGCTGTGGGATAAAATTCAGTCGCGTATGAAAAAGCGTAAGTCGAACGTGCTTTACGAAGACTTACCGCTAGCACGACGAGTGCTACGCGACTTTGTTGGTACAGAGCTCGACAGAATTCGTATCGATTCGAAACTATCATTCAATGAACTTCACCAGTTCACCAAAGAGTATGTGCCTGAAATGAACGGCAAGCTCGAATACTACCCGGGTGATAGACCTATTTTTGATTTATACGATGTGGAAAATGAGGCGCAGCGAGCCTTGGAACGCCGTGTCGATTTAAAATCTGGCGGCTACTTGATCATTGATCAGACCGAAGCGATGACCACAATCGATATTAATACGGGCGCTTTTGTTGGCCATCGGAACTTAGAAGAAACGATTTTTAACACCAATATTGAGGCGACGCAGGCAATTGCCCGTCAGTTAAGATTGCGCAACTTGGGTGGGATGATCCTTATCGACTTCATCGATATGATTGAACCAGACCACAAACGACGTGTCTTACACTCACTAGAGGTGGCGACGAACAAGGACAGAGCCAAGATAAATATTCACGGTTTTACTGCGCTAGGGCTAATTGAAATGACCCGTAAACGCACCCGTGAAAGCATTGAGCATATATTGTGCGGAGAATGCCCGGTGTGTAAAGGGCGAGGCACGGTAAAAACCATTGAAACCATTTGCTTTGAAATTATGCGTGAAATTGTACGGGTGAATCGCGCCTACGACGCAGACAAGTTTGTGGTTTACGCTTCACCAAAAGTGGCGGAAGCCTTAATGGGTGAAGAGTCTCATATGCTGGCAGAACTGGAAGTATTTGTGTCTAAACAAATCAAGGTTCAAACAGAAACATTGTACAATCAGGATAAGTACGACGTCGTCATGATGTAATGCATTAACGTATACAAAGGCAAAATGTGACAAATTTTTCGTCGGTAGCCGCTTATCTACTTAAGAAGTTTTGGCTGCTACTCGCCGTATTGCTTGTACTTTTCGCGCTTGTTTTAAGCGCTGCACGCTATGCTCTGCCGCATATTGAGCACAACAAACACCTGTTGGAAAATTATATTAATGAGCAGTATGGCGTAAACCTATCCATCCAAAGTGTGCATGCTGTTTGGCAGCGCAATGGTCCAAGTATTGTGCTCAATTCGGTGTCGTTGGCTAAAAACGATGCTTCCCCTGTTGCATTGGATATCAGGCAAATCTACGTCGAGCTAGATTTTTGGGAATCGCTACGCCACCAACTTATCTCATCTACCCGTTTCGAGCTGCGTGGTCTTAAGCTTGATATTGACGCCGATCGCCTTTCTGGAGGCGATAAGAATAACTTCCCTGTAGTAAATGCACTAGAGCGTCTGTTTTTAGAGCAGCTTCAAAGCTTCTCGTTAGAAGACGGGGTGGTATCTGTCACTCATCTTAATGAAACCAATTCATTTGATATTGAAAGTTTATCGTGGAACAACCATGAAGAGCGACACCAAGGTTTAGGTCAGCTCAAGGTTGCAGATTTAGCGGCTAACTCGGCGTCGTTTATCATTGATATCACGGGCACGCGGGAAGACTTTGACGGCGTGTTTTACGCCAAAGCAGAAGAGCTCGATATTTCTCCGTGGGTTAGCGATCTCATCAAAACCAAGCGTCCACTAGCGCAAAGCCGCGCAAACTTTGAAGTATGGACTAACTTTTCTCAAAGTGAAGTCACTAGCGTACAAGCTGAGCTTAGTGAAAGCCTTTTAGAGTGGGGCAGTGGCCGCGCGAAAACGGTAACAGGTATCAGCGGAGGTAGTCTTCAGGCGTTGCCTAACGATGAGAACAGACAGGGAGGCTGGAATGTCCGAGTGGATCAATTGGTGCTTAATTCGAGCAACGAGACCCTTACAACAGACCTAATTGGCAGTATAAGTGCAAATGGTGATGCACTGATAAACACCGTAAAGCCGGTGCAAATTAACCCCTTTCTGCTGCTGTTACCGCTCTTCATGGACGATACCAGTGAAGAAGAAATACGCGGGCTTAATCCAAAAGGCGAGTTGGCCACGTTGCAGATTCAATGGCACAACGGTCAGCCTTCTTTAGCTGCTAAAGTGCTAGATTTGCAGTGGGACAAAACAGATAAGGTACCAGGTCTTTCGTCGCTAGATGCAGACTTTTTCTGGTATAAAAATAATGGCGCTATCTACTTAGAGAGTGCGGATAGCTTACTAAGTGCCAACGGCGTAATTAAGAAAGACGTCAATATAAACCTGTTTAAATCTCAGTTTTATATTTACCCAGAGCAGATAGATAGCGAAGACAAGCAGTGGGTAGTAAAAGGCAGCGATATGCTGTTCGATAGTGATGCCGTTACTCTTCACCCGCAGTTTAAACTGAATACGTCGACAGGGTTTATGTCACTTTATGTGGATGTAAGCCCATTGGCGCTAAATGAGGTGAGCAGTTTATTTCCCCCTTCTTTAATGGGGGCTAATACCGATAAATACCTTACTCGTGCGTTTACAGGAGAAGGTGAAATCGCAAATGCGCGCGTGCTGTGGCACGGTCGCACGAGTGACTTCCCGTTTGACGACAACACGGGCATTTTTCAGGCGTATGTCGATATTGAGCAGGGAGATTTTCTTTTTGCTCCAGACTGGCCGGCACTTAACAACTTAGACCTATCTTTGTATTTTGTGAATAATGCATTAGTGATGGAGAGTCCTAGTGCGACGCTTGCTGGTATGAAAATCAGTGATATGTCGGCTGCCATTCCAAGCTTCAGTCCAGATGCTCGCCTGATTATTTATGCCAATGGTACTGGCACTGGTAATGCGCTAACCGCGTTAATGATGGATTCGTCCCTCAAAAAATCTTTAGGCAAAGTACTTAACGAAGACGTGCAAATTGGCGGGCCTCTATCTGCCGATATAAAGCTTGATATCCCGTTTAAAGGCAAAGATGTGGTGGCATCGGGAACGGCGCACTTGTCGAATAACCCCGTTTTTGTTGCGACCACAAATATGCTATTTGATAAGGCATCGGGAGAGGTGTCATTTGTTAATGGCGATATAGACGCAAGTGGGCTTCAGGCGCAGTTTCTTAAACAGCCGGTGAACTTGTCGCTATCCGGTAGGCAGGGCGACACGTACGACCTAAATGTAGAGTTAGGTGGACGATGGCATGTACATCCGCTCGCTAACTATGTGAACACGGATCTCACCGAATACATCGACGGCGAAAGTGATTGGAACACTACAGTTCAACTGTCGCTTTCAAACAGTGGGTTTAACTATACTGCCAATTTAACTGCAGATTTAACGGCGACACAAAGTGTATTGCCTGCTCCCTTCGATACGCCAGCGGGCAGCAGTTTACCGCTGCTTATTACCAGTAAAGGCGATAGCAAAGCATCAAATGTGGAGGCGTCACTTGGTGATAACATTCGTTTTGATGGTGTACTACCGCACAAAGAAATGCAGTTTTCACGTGCGCACTTGGCACTTGGCGAAAGCGATATAGCCAACATTGGTACAGGTTTTAGTATCAGTGCGAATCTAGCTCAAGCTGATGTGCAAGAATGGTTTACCACTATAAATATGTTACTTTCCGGTAAAGGGAAAGACACCAGCACCGCCGTTGCAAAAACAAATGCTCAATCGAGTATCCAATCAAACGAAAGCAAAAAAGCGAATTTGTTTGGTACTCCCTCGCGGATATTCGCCAAAGCCGACAAGCTAAATTTTGCTGGCCACAGTATTAAAGATGCGCAGCTTAGTGCAACAGAACGCAATAAAGATTGGATCCTAGACTTAGCGTCGCCTCAGGCAAGAGCCACTATTCGTATTAATAGTGATTTAGACGAGCAGGGCATTGAGATAAATGCCGACTATTTATCACTAGAGAAGCCTGCTCAAGCCGGGGGGGCGACAAAAACCGGTTCAGAGAGCGGCGTTGAGTTAGCTACGAATAGTGCTATGCCAAGTGAGGAAGGCGAGTCGCCCTACAATATTGACCCTAATACGCTACCGCCCATCTATTTTTATTGTCAGTCCTGTGGCGTGCACGGCATCGATTTAGGTGAAATTACCTTAGACATCGCGAAGGAAGAGAATGGTTTAGCCATTCGCCAGCTTCTAGTGAAATCTGATGAAACTAACGTTACCGCAACGGGTTATTGGAAGCACATGGGAGGCGAGATTCAAAGCGCGTTAAACGGAACATTAACGTCTCCCGACGTTGGGCAGATGCTAAAGGAGTACGGTGTTGAATCAGGTATAAAAGATTCTAGCGCAAACGTCGCGTTTGATGTCAACTGGCCAAATGCGCCGATGGATTTCGGGTTTGAACAGCTAAACGGTGATGTTCAGTGGTCGCTGTCAGATGGGTATCTAACTGAGTTGAGTGATAAGGGGTCACGTATCTTTACCCTGTTTAGTTTGAACTCGTTAGTGCGGAAGCTCAGCCTCGATTTTCGAGACGTTTTTGCTAAGGGGTTTTTCTACGACGATATGGGCGGCACGTTAAGTATTGTTGATGGCAAAGCGTATACCGACGATACTGAAATTGACGGCGGCGCTGGTGAAATAGAGATCACGGGCTTCACAGACCTCAATACCGGTGGATTAAATTACAACGTATCGTTCGCACCGAACGTAACTGGGAACTTACCGTTTTTAGTGTATTTCTTGGCTACGCCGCCTACTGCACTCGCTGCTCTTGCCATAGATCAGGTGCTAACCTCTGCGAAAGTCATTTCAAATGTGAACTATCGCGTTACAGGTACCATAAAAGATCCTAAGTTCGACGAAGTTGAGCGCAACAGCAAAGACATCAGCTTACCTGCGCAAAATGCGCCTGTACCGGCCAACCCGCAAGACAGGCCATTAACGGAAGATGACGTACGCAGGCTTAAAATGGAGGTGATCGATGGTTAATTTAGTTGCATTACAAATGACATCTGCGCCAAGCGTGGAAGAAAATCTCGACACCATTGCAAACGAAATGGCATCGGCAAAGATTGAGAAAAACAGTTTAGTTGTGCTTCCAGAGTGTTTTGCTTATTTCGGCGGTAAAGACAAAGGCCAACTTGCTGTGGCAGAAACAAAGGGCGAAGGTGAGATTCAGCGACGTTTGTCAGCGCTTGCTGCACAATACCAGTGCTATCTGGTTTCGGGTACGTTTCCAGTGAAAACCAATAGCCCAGAGAAGTTTTCCGCAGCCTGCATGCTGTTTGGGCCCAATGGCGATGTGTTAGCAGACTACCGCAAAATTCACATGTTCGATGTATCAGTTAACGACAACACGGGCAGTTATCGTGAATCGGCGACAACCGAAGCGGGCAGCAAGGTGGTTACTGTTGAAACGCCAATAGGCAACATTGGTCTTGCGGTGTGCTATGATGTACGCTTTCCAGGGTTGTTTACTGCAATGGGCGATATCGATATTTTGGTGTTGCCAGCGGCCTTTACCCAACGCACCGGAGAAGCGCATTGGCATGCGTTGTTGCAAGCCAGAGCCATTGAAAAGCAGTGCTTTGTGGTAGCTGCGAATCAAAGTGGTGTGCATGCAAATGGCCGTGAAACATACGGTCACAGTCTTGTACTGTCGCCTTGGGGGGAGACCCTTGCCGAACGCAAAACCGACGTAGGGTTAGTTTCGGCAAAAGTAGATATTGCAGAAAGAGAAACCATCAAACAGAATATGCCGGTTGCCGAACATAACCGATTCAGGAGTCACTTTGTCTAAATCTGTTGAGCGTCATTTATTATCTGACTCAGGGCTAGATATCACCAAGCTAGAGCGTGCTTTAGCGACTATTCATCGTCACGATACCGACTATGCCGATTTATATTTTCAGTCAAGCCAGCACGAAAGCTGGGTGTTGGAAGACGGCATTATTAAAGAAGGCAGCTATAACATAGAGCGCGGCGTAGGCGTGCGTGCAATTAGCGGCGAGAAAACAGGGTTCGCTTATTCAGATGAAATAAGCGAAGAAGCGTTGACCAAAGCGTGTAAAGCGGCTCGCGGCATTGCGCCAAGCGGCGGTTCACAACAAATAGCTTCGCTTGGACAAAAGCCAGTGCAAGCGCGATACAGCGAAAATAACCCTATTCTTGCGATGCAAGACGCTGAGAAAATTTCGCTTTTAAAAGCAGTAGATGCCTATATCCGCAAACAAGAGCCGTCTGCCAATCAGGTAGTGGTGAGCTTAAGCGGTGTGTATGAAGAAATTTTAGTTGCTGGCAGTGACGGTACTTTAGCTACTGATATTCGCCCGCTGGTGCGCTTGAACTGCTCGGTATTGCTAGAACAAGGCGATAGACGTGAACGTGGTTCAGCGGGGGCTGGTGGTCGCTATGCCTACTCGTTCTTTAAGCAAGACGAAAACGGAAAACCGTATTACGAAACCTTGGCAGAAGATGCCCTTCACATGGCACGCGTAAACATGCAGGCAGTGGCGTCACCGGCAGGCGCTATGCCTGTAGTATTAGGTAACGGTTGGCCTGGTGTATTACTTCACGAAGCGGTTGGGCACGGTCTTGAAGGCGACTTTAACCGTAAGGGTGCATCAACATTTAGTGGCCGTATTGGTCAGCGCGTTGCTGCCAAAGGCGTGACGGTTGTTGACGATGGCACATTATACGACCGTCGTGGCTCGTTGTCGGTAGACGATGAAGGCACACCAACAGCGCACAACGTGCTTATTGAAGATGGTATCTTGAAAGGTTATATGCAGGATAAACATAACGCCAAGCTTATGGGCGTTGCGCCTACCGGTAACGGTCGTCGTGAATCCTATGCACACTTGCCTATGCCCCGCATGACGAATACTTATATGTTGGAAGGCCAACACGATCCGCAGGAAATTATCGCGTCTATCGACAAAGGTATTTACGCGCCGAACTTTGCTGGCGGACAAGTAGACATTACGTCAGGAAAATTTGTATTTTCTAGCGCGGAAGCTTACTTAATTGAAAACGGTAAAATTACTGCGCCAGTAAAAGGGGCTACCTTAATTGGTAACGGTCCAGAGGTTATGCAAAAAATCTCAATGATTGGAAATGACACTGCCCTAGATAAAGGCGTTGGTGTATGTGGTAAAGACGGTCAAAGCGTACCGGTGGGTGTAGGTCAGCCTACGCTTAAAATTGACGAGTTGACGGTGGGTGGTACGGCTTAATTCAGCTCAAACCTGTATACTGGAAAATTAAAAAAAGGTTGGGCCTAGGCACCAACCTTTTTTGTGTGCGAACTGGGATAAGTCGTGGCTAACTTTCAAATCCTTTTTCATTCAACCACTCGATAGCATCTTCCTCGTTGGTAAAAATACCTAGCTCAAGGCCTGCATTGTCGTAAATTCTCTGAAATTGCGCTCTTACAATGGGCGGCACCGTGGTATCGCCGATAACTAGCGCGCCAAGCGCCATTCCGTGCTTCGCACGCCACTCTATTGAACGCTGCAGTTCTGTCTCACCTGCTTTAGTGAGAAGGGCAGAACCATGCAAAAAACCTAAAAATGCCCAGTGATTCCCACCAAAACTGTTAATCACATCCATCATATCTCGCGCATAGCGTTCAATGGCTGAACCATCGGCAATACCTTCAGCCGACACGCCAACAATGCTACCAAGCACAGCAATTTGATACTGACCGTACTTGCTTTTCAGTGTTGCGTTAGGGTTGGAAAATATTTTCACACTATCCCCCTTTGGCTGGTGAACGAAACTGTGATGTTGAGATTACTTTAATTGCAGACTGTTAATCCTCATGAATAACGTCTTTCAAATACTGAAACAGCTCTCTGAATGCTTTAGGCGGCGCATTTTTTTCACGCTCTTTTTTAATTTGGCGATGAAATTGGCGCAGCTTTTGGCGGTCCAGTTCAGGATGCGCTTCAATCAGCTTTTGAATAGCGGGGTCGCCCTGTTCAATCACGGCTTCACGGGCTTTTTCTAGTGCATGAAAAGCAGCATTGCTCGCCTGATGCTGATGTGTAATTTTAGCCAACGCCTCTTCAATAGGGGCGGTATCTCTATGACGTAAAGCTTTGCCGATAAACTGAAGTTGACGGCGGTAACCGTCTTTTTTCTTATTCACTTTGCGGGCAATAGCTACGGCGTCAGCAAGCTCTTCATCCATAGGGATCGTCGCTATGTGAGCATCGGTTAGGTTAACCAAGGTTTCACCTAGCTTGTGAAGTTCTTTAGCTTGACGCTTCAGCTCAGTTTTACTGATTAATTCTTCCTCTTCGAACTCATCTGCTTGCGCATCTTCGAAGTAAGGATCTTCAGGAGAATTGTATTTCTGATCACTCATTTCAAACTCATTAGTGTTACACTTTAGCTAAATTGTAACTATCACAGTCGAATTAAGACAGCGAAACTTACTATGCAAATTGAGCAGCAGTTAGCCGACATTCAAAATGTCGTAGATGATGTACTGAAATTAGCCCTTTCTAAAGGCGCAACACAAGCCGAAGCCAGCATGTCTAAAGTGCAGGGCATCGCCGTTTCTTCACGTATGCAAGAAGTTGAAAACGTTGAATTTACCAACGACGGCGGCTTAGGTATAAGCGTATACGTAGGCAAGCGAAAGGGGAGTGCGTCTACCGCAGATCTGAGCAAAGCGGCGCTAACACTCGCGGTGGAAAAAGCCGTCGATATTGCTCGCTATACCAGTGAAGATCCTTGTACAGGTTTGGCCGATGCCGACCTTATTGCTACCGAGTTCCCTGATTTAGACCTGTATCACCCTGAAGAATTAGATACTGAAAAGGCCATTAAAACTGCTATTGAAGCCGAAACGGCGGCAATGAATTACGACTCGCGCATTACAAATTCAGATGGCGCGTCGTATAACGCAAATCTAGGTATGCGCGTTTACGGCAACACGCACGGTATCAATGCAGGTTATCCTAGCAGCCGTTATTCACTAAGCTGTATGGTTATTGGCGCACAAGATAACGATATGCAGCGCGATTACGCTTACACAGTAAGTCGTAAAGCGTCTTTGCTGCAATCAGCAAGTGCAGTGGGTATTGATGCCGCTAAAGCTACTGTAGACCGTTTGGGGGCTCGTAAAATCAACACGGCAAACGTGCCTGTGCTTTTACACCGTGACATTGCATCTAGTTTGTTTGGTCATTACGTAGGAGCTATCAGCGGCGGCAGCCTTTACCGTCGCTCTAGCTTCTTGCTAGATAGCTTGGGTAAACAAGTTTTCCCAGAATGGCTTAATATTGAAGAGCGTCCGTTTATTAAAGGCGGTCTGGCAAGCTCAAGCTTCGATAACGAAGGTGTGGCATGTTCTGACATGACCATTGTCGATGCGGGTAAATTAGCTACATACCTTTATACTACCTACTCGTCGCGTAAGCTAAACACCCGCTCGAATGGCCACGCCGGTGGTATTCATAACTTGCTAGTAGGTGATACGGGTCACAGCGACGCCGACCTGCTTAAAGAAATGGGCACAGGTTTGTTCGTAACCGAACTGATGGGGCAGGGCGTTAACGGTGTGACGGGCGATTACTCGCGCGGCGCAGCGGGATACTGGGTTGAAAATGGCATCATCCAATACCCAGTTCACGAGGTAACTATTGCTGGCAATCTGAAAGATATGTTTAAAGGCATTGTGGCAATTGGCGCTGAAAAAGATGTGCGAGGTAGTGTACAGACCGGTTCGGTGCTTATTGACCAAATGAAGATAGCAGGCAGCTAGTTTACGCTTTCTCGAAACGCTGAAGGAGACAGCCCGGTGGACTTCTTAAAGCGTTTCGAGAACGTAAATACATTTGCGTAGCCTACATAACTGGCGATATAAGATACGGGCCACTGCGTGCTTAGTAATAAGCTTTTGGCTCGTGTCATACGCAAATGGATAACGTGCTGTTTGGGACTGCGTCCAAACACTTGTAAGCACAGCCTATGAAGGTGAGGGGCAGAATAATGCGCTTTCTCACTTAAGCTTTCCATATCCCAATCAAACTGAAGCTGTTTTTCAACCGCAGAAAAGAGGCTGTGTAGTCTGCTTACTTGGCGTCGTTCTTTCTCATCGTGAGTATGTACGTCACTCAAAGGCGCATCAATAATACGGTACAGGTAGCGAGACACAACTTGCATCGCCGAATTTCGATTCTCGACGTCACGCTCTAAATACAAAAGCTCCATTGCATGATGCAGTCCTTCCAGCATGGCATTATCCACTATTACAGCACCTAGCTTATTAAATGGTGTCCAGCGTTCGGAGTCTGCCAAGTTTACCCAAATTATATCCCATTGCTCACTGACTATTGTGACTTCAAAACTTTGCCCAGCGGGTAAAATAATTAGCTGTCCTTCATCCAATTGCATCTCGCCTGACGGGACACGAAATTTTCCTTGTCCATGAATGCTGTAAAACAAGGTGTGATTAGGAGGCGAAACGCGACCTACCGTATAATCACCTGATAAGTTAGAGCATCCTGCTAGTTCAATCTCCAGGTCGCTGATTTCAGGCGCATTACTACTATCAATAAAGCGTTCAAAGCACTTGGGGCCTATGTCTACAATGTCTCTAAAGCTAAGTTGCATAAATGTGAAATGATAGTTTTGGATAAATATATGAAAGATTAGAGCATAAAGGATTTAATGAAAGTTAGCTATATTGCGCTTAACGAAAAAGTAAAGGATATGACATGCTTAATGTTGCGCAAGTAGTGGCTCAAAACGATTGGCAAAACCCGGTTGTATTTCAGAGGAATCGCATCAATGCCCACAGTCCACATCACGGATATAAAACGCTAAAAGACGCATTGCACAATACCAATGCGCAAAAACGTAGTTTAAACGGTCAGTGGGATTTCCGTTTATTTGAAGCTCCAGCAAACGTACCTGAAAGCCTGCTTTCTAAAACATTAAGTGATGACGAGTCTGCTAATTGGCAGCCTATTACCGTACCTTCTAACTGGCAGCTGCAGGGTCACGACAAACCGATTTACTGTAACGTTAAATATCCTTTCGCGGTGAACCCTCCAGTGGTACCCAGCGAGAATCCAACGGGTTGCTACCGAACAACGTTCAACGTTACCAAGGATGAGTTAAAACAGCGCAATCATATTGTTTTTGAAGGGGTAAATAGCGCGTTTCACTTGTGGTGCAACGGCGAGTATGTGGGCTATTCCCAAGACAGTCGACTACCGGCTGAATTCGATTTGTCTGGCTACTTGGTCGACGGTGAAAACCGACTAGCGGTAATGGTGATCCGATGGTCAGACGGCAGCTACTTAGAAGATCAGGACATGTGGTGGCTTAGCGGTATCTTCCGCGACGTAAATCTTGTCACCAAACCTCAGCATCACATTCAGGATGTGTTTGTTACGCCAAGCCTTGACGCATGCTATCGCGACGCAGTAGTAACCGTACGTACCGCCATCAATGCGCCTTCTACTTACAAAGTGGGTATCCAGCTTTTTGATGGCGATAACGCTGTTACCGAGCAAGTCATTACCGGCACTAACAATAAACGTATTGATGAAAAGGGCGGTTGGGATGACGTGGTTTTTCAAACGCTTCATGTGAATGAACCTAATCACTGGACTGCTGAAACACCGAATCTGTATCGCATCGTTGTCTCGCTCATTGATGAAAATGGCAACGTCATTGATGTTGAGGCCTACAACGTTGGCTTTAGAAACATTGAAATGAAAAACGGCCAGTTATTGGTAAATGGTAAAGCGGTGCTAATTCGTGGGGTTAACCGTCACGAACACCATCAAACAAAAGGGCATGCAATCAATGAAGATGACATGCTTGAAGACATTAAGTTGTTAAAGCAAAACAACTTCAATGCCGTGCGTACCGCTCATTATCCAAATCACCCTCGTTGGTATGAGCTTTGTGATGAATACGGGCTTTATGTGGTGGATGAAGCTAACATCGAAACCCACGGTATGTTCCCGATGGGAAGGCTTTCTCGCGACCCGCTCTGGGCCGGCGCTTACATGGCGCGCTTTACGCAAATGGTCGAGCGAGACAAAAACCACCCAAGCATCATTATTTGGTCGTTAGGGAATGAATCTGGTCACGGCCCTACCCATGATGCAATGTATGGCTGGGCAAAGTCATTTGACCCATCGCGCCCTGTACAGTACGAAGGCGGCGGCGCTGATACTTCGGCTACCGACATTATTGCGCCAATGTACGCACGGGTTGATACCGACATTAAAGACGATGCAGTGCCTAAGTGGGCCATTAAAAAATGGTTGTCGATGCCGGGGGAAAACCGCCCCGTTATTCTATGCGAATATGCGCATGCTATGGGTAATAGCTTGGGTAGCTTTGATGAATACTGGAAAGCGTTTAAGGCTTATCCTCGCCTTCAAGGTGGCTTTATTTGGGACTGGGTTGATCAAGGGTTAGTAAAGCACACTAATAGCGGCGAAGCATACTGGGCTTACGGCGGAGACTTCGGCGATACTGAAAACGACAGACAATTCTGTATAAACGGTCTGTTATTTCCAGACAGAACGCCACATCCGCACTTATTAGAAGCTAAATATTGTCAGCAGCACTTAAGCTTTTCGTTGGTTGAGAAAGACAACAAGTTTGAGCTTACAGCAAGCAGCGATTACTTATTTAGACGCACAGACAACGAGTTATTACGTTGGCAAGTGTTAGAAAATGGACAACCGATTGCTGAGGCGAAGGGCGAATGCGAAATCGACATAGCGCCACAACAAGCACAGACGCTCAGTCTTAGCCCAGATATTACGTTTAAAGCAGGCGCTGACTACCACTTAAATATTGATGTGGTACTAGCGAATGACTGTTCGTGGGCTAAAGCAGAGCATGTCATGGACACCGCCCAGTTAGCGCTAGTCAACAAGCGTGGAATAGTATCGTTTTCTCTTAATGATAACGAAACAACAAGCGGCACTAGTGAGCTATCAATTGAAGCTCAGGATGGGATGTTGCTGGTACATGCGCAAAATAACGTATTTAGCTTTAATAGTGAGAGCGGGCTATTAACCTCGTGGCTTCAAGGCGCGGAGGAAACACTTAGCGCGCCGCTAGAAGATAACTTTTTCAGAGCGCCGCTAGATAACGACATTGGGGTAAGCGAAGTTGATAATCCAGACCCAAATGCGTGGGAGTCACGCTGGCGTCGTGCTGGAATTGGCAAGTGGACACGCACTTGCACGGGCGTAAACGTTGAGCAGGGCGCGCAAGACGTGCGTATAACATCGTTATTTGATTATCACCATTCAGAAAAGCTGGTAGCGGCAACAAAGTGGGTTTACACCATAAATGTACAGGCCAAGCTATCGGTAGACGTTGAAGTGCTTTTGGATGATGGTTTACCGCCTATGCCGCGTATTGGTATGCAAACGGCGGTACCTGTAGCCGATAAGCCAACGTCGATTACCTGGCAGGGACTAGGGCCATTTGAGAACTACCCTGACAGAAAAGCGGCAGCGCGATATGGTCACTACACCTTACCTATAGAAGAGATGCAAACGTGCTACATATTTCCAACGGACAATGGCTTGCGCTGTGGCTGTAATCAACTTGAAGTTAGCAGCTTAAAAGCAATTGGACAGTTCTATTTTAACGTGAGCGAATATGGGCAAGCACAGCTAGACGAGGCAAAACACACCTGTGATTTAACACCTCAAGATTGTGTGTTTGTGTACATAGATCATGCCCACATGGGCGTAGGCGGCGATGATTCATGGAGCCCAAGTACACATAAAGCATTCTTGTTGGAAGAGAAGCAATACCGCTACTCAGTTTGCTTTAGCGCCGCTGACAGCTAATTCTCAGTGTGAAGTCGATCATTTAGCACTCGATATCTCAAGTGACAATTCGCGGCATAGCTTAGTTATGCCGTTATTGGGATAAAGTGTTTACATATAAAAAAGCCGCTACACAGTAGCGGCTTTTCATTAATTCAAAACTCGTTCAGGCAACGTCTTAGCCGTCAACCTGACCGCAGAAACGGTAACCTTCACCGTGAATGGTTACAATCAATTCTTCATCTGAAGGATCTGATTCGAAGTGCTTACGAATACGACGAATCGTTACGTCAACCGTACGGTCATTCGGACGAAGTTCACGCCCCGTCATTTCCATGATTAGCTGCTCACGGGTAAGGATCTTACCTGGATTGCTTAGGAAAAGGTGAAGAGCGCGGAATTCACTGCGTGGTAGACGGAATTCTTTCCCGCTAGGCGAAATCAATGAACGGCTATCACCGTCAAGCGTCCAACCATTGAAGCTTACACGGCTTGGTAAATCGTCGTCTTCTGAAGAGTTTGTAGTACGAGACAGTAAGTTGCGCGCGCGAATAGTCAATTCACGAGGGTTGAAAGGCTTAGTCAGATAATCGTCTGCGCCAATTTCAAGACCTAGAATACGGTCAACGTCGTTATCACGACCCGTTAGGAAGATAAGCCCAACGTTTTTACGGTCACGTACTTCACGTGCCAAGATAAGGCCATTTTTACCCGGCAGGTTAATGTCCATGATAACCAAATTGATAGCGTGATTCTCGAAGAAATCATGCATTTGATCACCGTTCTCGGCCTCAAACACATTATACCCTTCCGCTTCAAATAAACTCTTAAGCGTGGTACGGGTTACCACCTCATCTTCAACAATTAACACATTTGGCGTCTGCATGGTGTTCTACACTCTTTCTAAAATACGATTTAAGCAACTAACTGGTTAAATTTTAATATTCATGTACTTGATTGCAAGCAACTTGTGAATATTCTTACTGTTAAGGTATTGGGGTTAGCCAATAAAAATCAAGAAAAGTTCATACTTTATACAACTATTCTGACGTTTTCGCATTAACAACGGGGAAGATAATTACAAATTCTACGCCGTTGCCTTCCTCACTGGTGATCGATATTGAACCATTAAGGGCTTGCGTTACTAAGTTGTATACCAAGTGCATTCCCAATCCGGAACCACCTTGCCCACGCTTCGTGGTGACAAAGGGGTCAAATATCCGTTTGCGAATCTCTGGGGAAATGCCTTTTCCGTTATCGGTATAAACAAGCTTGAGCTTATTGCTACTCACCATTTCGGCACGAATATCAATTGTGCCTTCATCCATGGTTTCAAACCCATGAATAACCGAATTCATGATTAAATTAATCAAGATTTGATTTATTGGGCCAGCCTTCGTTTCAACGCTAAGGGTAGGGTCGCAATCTACGTTGATGTTGTGTTTTAATTTTTTGAGTCGAGGCTGCAATGACAATAGTATCTCATTAACTAGCTGTACAACGCAAAAACTTCGACTAGATTCTGAGGTTTGATCTACAGCAACCTGCTTAAAACTGCTAATAAGTTCGGCAGCTCTGTTCAAATTGCGGTAAATAATGTTGAGGTTTTCGTTACTTTCATCCAAAAAGCGTTTCATTGCACTGGCTTTCAGCGTTTTATTTTCAAAGTCTTTTTGAATAACCGCCAACCTGTCTAACATCATTGTCGACGCAGTAACGCCTAAACCTATCGGAGTATTCACCTCGTGCGCAACGCCCGCAACCATATCACCGAGCGAGGCCATCTTTTCATTCTGTACAATCTGACGCTGAAACTGATGTAGCTTTTCTAACGTTTGAATAAGTTCCTGGTTTGCATCTTTAAGGGCAGTGGTTCGGTGACTTACCATATCTTCTAGGCTGGCATTGAGCTTTCTATGTTGCTCCTCCGCCTGTCGTTGCTTTTGCATGTACTCTTGCATGCGAAACAGCATCACATTCACGGCGTCAGCCAAGATATCGAGTTCTCTAATGGTGGAACCGCTGGCACGGGCTGAATAATCACGTTGTCGTGAAGTACGCTGCAAGAAGTTGGCAATGTCCTCAACGGGACCAGTTACAATACGCTGCATACGCACTGCAAAGTAAAAGCTAATAGCCAATAGCGCCAAGGCTACTGCCAAATTAAGCCAAATCGACTTTCCAACAAGCTGGTTAAAATTCTCTGAGGAAATTCGTAAATATATCCAGCCCAACTGAATGTTCGTCTCAGTGTCGAAGACTTTTGCACTTAATTCAAGGTATTGACCATTGTCGGCCAATTGAGGTGTCATAAACATGGACGCCAGTTGATTTTCCTTGCCTCCTAACAATAACTGGCCTTCCTTGTTATAAGAGGCGAAAATCTGGGGCTCTAGGTTACCGCTTTGCGCTTTGTAAACGTGGGCATTTAAAACATGGTCGGCGGCAGCAAGGTTACTTAGGGCAAGTTCAATGCGCTCTGGCGTTTCGTCATAAAGATACATAGCTGAGCTGCTTGCGACCAACTTGGCCAACATGAGTGCGTTAGACTCAAGTTCATGACGGTAGGTTTTAATTTGCGTGTAGACGGCAAGACTGGATAACACTGCAAGCGAAAACGTAGTAATTGACATTACCACCCAAATGAAAAGGCTTTTAATCGTAAGCTTGACTACTTTATCCGTCATATCCGTTTTGCGTATTGTCCATTCGCGTCTTCCATATATTCATAGTGGCGCAAAAATGCACAAAAAGGAAGACGCCCATAAACAATAATTAATGTACGCAAAGCCCTTTAGTTGAGGGTTGAAACGTATAGTTGCTGGTAATTCTTCGCCGCTGCTTCCCATGTGAATCGCGTTCGCATTCCACGTTGCTGCATCGCCCTGAATTTTCCGGCATCTTCGTAGAACGCCAGCAGAGCTCGACGAATGCAAGATAGCAGTGCATGTGGCGTAGGATCATCAAACACAAAACCCGTACCTTCACTATCGTTGCTGTAATCGATAACCGTGTCTTTGAGTCCGCCTACAGAACGTACGATGGGGATGGTTCCATAAGCTAAGCTGTACATCTGGTTCAATCCGCACGGCTCAAACTGAGAAGGCATTAGGAAGAAATCAGCGCCGGCTTCTACCAAATGGGCATGTTCGGAACTAAACCCGTTTATAAACGCGAATTGGTCAGGGTGTTGTTGAGCGAATTCGCCAAGGTCCATACACACTTTAGGGTCGCCCGTGCCCACAATTACCATTTGAACATTGTGCTTAATTAAATCGTCCAAAATGGGCAGTATGTAGCCAAAGCCTTTTTGTTCAGTCAGCCGGCACACCATTCCAATAAGCGGTACGTTGCCATTCTCAGGTAATCCCGACTTCTCCTGTAATGCTCGTTTACATGCGGTCTTTGGATGAAGATTCTCTACACTGTAATTCTCAGGTAGGAATGTATCTGTCTCGGGGTTCCACTGCGTGTAGTCACATCCGTTAAGAATACCGCTTAAGTCGGCTTGACGATTTACAAGCCGCTCGTGCAGGCCATGACTACCTAGGTCAGTAAGTAACTCGCTCGCATAGTTAGGGCTTACGGTTGTCACTTTCGTGGCAAACTCAATTCCGCTTTGCAGCATATTGATGTAACCGCCGTGCACTTGCGCCAGAATGTTTGGATGATGGCGAAGAAAGGGAATGCTCTCAAGCTTATGCACGCCTTGAAAAGCCGCGTTATGAATAGTGAATATGGTTTTAGTACCGTCAAAATATCCAGATTTGTCGTGGGTAAGTAAAAACGGCAGCATGGCCGCATGCCAGTCGTGACAGTGAATAATGTCAGGCTTTTTATCAATAGCTTTTAGCGTTTGGAGTACGGCGCCACTGAAAAAGCTAAAGCGCTCACCATTGTCTTCATAGGCCTCAAATGCGTTGGCGTATAGCCCTTCACGCATAAAGTATTCGGGCGAGTCTACAAAGTAAATAGGAATACCGTGCCATTGCATGTAGCGAATATCAAAATGGTACACCTGACCTTCAGTAAACAGGGTTTGTTGCTCGGTTACAGTTGGTAGGTTCAACTGTTCAGCCAGTACTTGGTAATAAGGCATAACAATGGTGATGCTTTCGCCCAAGGTATCAAGCGCGAGTGGGAGTGCTTTTCCAACGTCTGCAAGGCCGCCGGTTTTTACCAATTCTTCAACTTCTGAAATAGCAAATACAATATTCACAGGTGATCCCCCAGAGCGTAACGTGCAGTGCACTTGTAATGCTTAAATATAGTGTACGGAAAAAGCGCCGTATGCCATTGCGTGGAGTACGCAATGGCATGAGCAACAGGTAGAAAAGCTAAATTAGCACAAGCTAATGGTTTTTTTAATTACAAAGCCGCTTGATAAACAGAAAATTGCGACGTTTGTGCTGTGGTATAGACCGTTTGGAAGTGCTCAGCGAGTAAACCTGGGTAGGGTAAGAATCGGTTTGCCACCATCTGCATAGTGCCGCCACGACTTAAGCTTGCTTTAGCGTCAGAAATAAAGCGCTTAGTGATGGTGTAGTCAGTTTTAATGCCAGTATGAAATGGCGGGTTGGTGACAATATGCTGTACTTTTTGGGTAAAACCGTGCAATCCATCTGCAGCATAGAGTGTTGCTGATAATCCATTGTCTGCTAGGGTGAGTGCACTACAGTAAACTGCAAGTGCGCTAACATCAGTAAGATGAAGCTTCAAATGCGGATACTTAAGCATTATATAACTGGCAATCACGCCAGCGCCGCATGCGAAATCCAGAATTTCACCACTCAATGATGTTGAGAGTTTTTCTAGTAAAAGCTCAGTTCCCGCATCCAGTTCCTTGTAGCTGAATACGCCAGGCATAGAGGCCACTTGCCAAGCCGTGCCCTCAACATGATACGTGTTCATATCAAGCCATGCATCCGGTTCAAAGGCAAGATGTGGCTCTTCAACTAAAACGGTAATAAGACTGCAGTGGCGAGCAGAATCAACCTTTTGGGTTGGGCCGTATTGGTCCATCAACTTAGCAGCACTTTTTATACCGCCCTTATTTTCACCCACCACGTGAATACGACCATTTTGGCCCACCATGCTGGCTGCCATTCGCAATAGCATCTGAAAATGGGTTTTTGCTTTGGGTAAGAAAATCATCACGTCAGTGTGAGATTTCTCTAGTGCAACGAAAGGCGTAAATATATGAGTATGATTTCCAACTTTCTGCGTCACCTCAAAACCTGTGCGCGTAATATCTCGGCTATCAAACGATACCGAGGGTACGACTCTTACGCACTCTGAAAAAATATCGAAATATTGGTGAATTACCGTGACTTCTTGCGATTTAAGACCGTCCAGAAAATACGCATCAGAAGGGTTGATAAATGCCCACTGACCTTCGTCGAAAAGCGCGATATTACGTTCTAACAGTTGGCTTTGAGGAGATAAAATCATTACTTAGTACGCTCGAAAATTAGATCCCAAACGCCATGACCTAATTTTTGGCCACGGGTTTCAAACTTGGTAATTGGGCGGTAGTCTGGACGAGGTACATAGTCGCCGTCAGTTGCAGTATTGGTGTAACCGTCGGCATTGATCATAACGTCTAACATGTGCTCAGCATATTGCTCCCAATCCGTCGCCATATGAAAACAACCGCCAATAGCTAATTTGGTGCGAACCAGCTCAACAAATTCAGGCTGAACAATACGGCGTTTGTGGTGACGCTTCTTGTGCCAAGGGTCTGGGAAAAATAGCTGTAGGCGAGACAACGAACCGTCTGGGATCATATTTTTAAGCACTTCTACCGCATCATGGTCCATTACACGCAAGTTCTCGACGCCTTGTTCACTCGCTTCAGCTAAGCATGCGCCAACGCCTGGACGGTGAACTTCAATGCCGATAAAGTCTTTCTCAGGTGCATTTGCGGCCATTTCAACCAATGACTTGCCCATACCAAAGCCAATTTCTACAACAACAGGCGCACTTCGGCCAAAAATTTCTGACAGCGATAACGGTGCTTCAGCGTAGTCAATGCCCTTGGTTGGCCAGTGATCTTCTAGCGCTTTTTCTTGTGCTTTAGTAAGTCTACCTTCGCGTTTCACGAAGCTTTTTACCTTGCTTACGTATACTCCAGCGGCTTCTGCTTCCGCCTGACTTTTGAATTGCCTCATTTGCAATGCCTTTCTTACCCAATTTTATGGTGGCGCATTATCCACTTACCCACGGCTTATGCAACGCTATCGTGGCAAAAATGCTGTAATTTTATACGCCAATTTGTTTTGCAATAATAGACGCTACGGCGTCAGTTTTCTCAAGTACTATCATATGCCCGGCGTCACTAATGGTGTGGAACGTCGCTTTGGGTAGTACATTTTTTAGCTGCTTAATTGTTTCTGCTGGTGCAATGGCGTCTTGCTGGGCAGTAATAAACGTTACTGACGCGTTGATCTTTGCGAGCGCTTTAACGGTACTTTCTCGTGGTGTGGTTGCTAGCGTGTGGTTGAGTAACGTTGTTTTACCTAAATCCTGCGCCATCGATTTTACAACGCCAGCCACGTTTTCATCCGCTAAGCGGGAAGGGTGGATAAATCGCGAAAGATAAGCGTCGTTGTCGGGCTTAAAGTTACCTTGCTTAAGCATAGTAGTAAGCTGCTTGCGCTTTGCAATTTCTTCTTTTGATAACCCTTCTGGGTTGTAACCGATTAAGGTTATCGAAGCAATATTGGAAGGATTGCGCTGTGCTACTAATGCAGCTATAAACCCGCCCATCGAATAACCCACAAGGTGCACTTTTTCGTTTTCGAGAATACGATCTTCGCTTAATGCCAGCATTTCTTCTAGCGATGCTGCCCATTGAAGCGGTACATAACGACGTTGTGCAATATTTAGTTCGCGCCAAAGCGGTAGAAATACGCGCTCGTCACAGAGCGTACCGGGAAAAAATAAAACAGGGTGCTGCACAGACACGTGTGCTCCTTAACAATAAACTGGCTAGTTACATGCTACCATAGCGCGCTTTTTAATGAATGGTCGCTAAGTAGAAAACGACCTAGCGGTAGTAACTGCCCATACAGACGATTATGACAGAACAACAATATACAGGTAGCTTTGCAGAGCGAGCACTCGCATGGTTTGATAAACACGGGCGAAAGCATTTGCCTTGGCAACAAGACGTTACGCCTTATAAGGTGTGGGTGTCGGAAATAATGCTGCAGCAAACTCAAGTCACCACGGTAATTCCCTACTTTAAACGCTTTATGGCGTCTTTTCCCACCGTGCACGACTTGGCTAAGGCTTCTCAAGACGACGTGCTTCATCATTGGACTGGGCTTGGCTACTACGCAAGAGCAAGAAATCTTCACAAAGCTGCGAATACGCTGGTAGAAAAGTACAACGGCGAGTTTCCCTATAGTCTAGAAGAAGTCATGGATTTGCCCGGCATAGGGCGATCTACCGCTGGGGCGATACTTTCGCTATCTCGCAATATGCGCTTTCCTATATTAGATGGCAATGTGAAGCGTGTGTTGGCCCGATACTATGCAATAGGCGGGTGGCCGGGACAGAAAAAAGTAGAGAATCAGCTTTGGGAAGTGGCCGAGAAAAACACGCCCACTAATTCAGAAGGCGGACGTTGTGCCAACTATACGCAGGTGATGATGGACTTGGGCGCGATGATCTGTACGCGAAGCAAGCCAAAGTGTGATGAGTGCCCGCTTCAAGCCGACTGTATTGCCTACGCCCAAGGCGCGCAAGCCGACTACCCGGGTAAGAAGCCGAAAAAGGCGCTACCGGAGAAATCCACCTATATGATGGTGGCACAGTTTAACAGCCAAGTGTATTTAGAGCAGCGTCCCTCAACAGGGCTGTGGGGTGGCCTATATGGTTTTATTGAGGTGTCTTCAATAGAAGAGGGGATTGAGCAGTTGGCCAAGCGAGGTATCAGTGTCGACGAAACCCGAACGCTTGAAGGGTTCCGTCATACCTTTAGCCATTTTCATTTAGATATCACCCCGGTGGTGGCCGTGGTAAACTCTGCTCCATCAAAGCGCGTAGCCGAAACGGCATTTCGTTGGTTTTCGTTGAACGAGCCTATTGAAGTTGGTTTGGCGGCACCTACAACCAAGATTATTCAGCAGTTAATGCGTTAGGCGTTCTAAGCCCAACGCAATATTTTTTGCTAAGCAGATAGCGAACGAAAGGAAATAACATGGCAAGAACGGTATTTTGTCGCAAGCTTCAAAAAGAAGCTGATGGCTTAGATTTCCAACTTTACCCGGGGGAGCTGGGTAAGCGTATTTTCGACAACATTTCTAAAGAGGCATGGGCTGAATGGCAAAAAAAGCAAACCATGCTAATTAACGAACACAAGTTGAATATGATGGAGCCGAATGCCCGTAAGTTTTTAGAAGAAAAAATGTCGGCATACTTGTTTGACGACGTAGAGCCTACGATTGAAGGCTACGTTCCGCCTGAAAAATAAGCAAAAAAGCGTTTTTTGAGCAAACAATGCGCAAACAGTAATAAAAGCGCAAAAAAAGCGAGAAAAACGGTTGACTTGTGAAGGCGAAAACCGTTTAATACGCACCCACAGCAGGACAGGCAGTAAACGCCTAGAACGCTAACAAGTTTCAGCCTCGATAGCTCAGTTGGTAGAGCAGCGGATTGAAAAGTGCAAGCACTTCCAATCAGATTTACCAGAAAAGCTTTTGGAGCAATAGTTTTAAAGTTAGTAAGCACTTCGATAAAGCTTGCAAAGTTTTGCAAAGTTTTTTATAAAGCTTACATAGCACAGTTTAAGTGCCTCGATAGCTCAGTTGGTAGAGCAGCGGATTGAAAATCCGCGTGTCCCTGGTTCGATCCCGGGTCGAGGCACCATCATTCAAGCCCTTGCAGAAATGCGAGGGCTTTTTTGTTCTTACTGTTTGATCGGTAGTAAATACATCAGATTCAAAATCGATTGCTAGCGATAGCGTGGCGGTTCAAGTCTGCCCACTGGCAACATCTCTTCATTATAAAGCTCTTGTTCAGCAGTTAATTCATAAATCAACTAATGCACTTCCCTCACGGTTGAAATGCCTGACGAAGCTCCAAGCCAATTTCTATACAAACCAGCCCCTCTTAAACTATAGTAGGTTTTTTACTAACAGGCTCCAAATTTTCAGAACGCTGGGTTCACTGATATACACTTATATGGCTTGGCAACTACGAGCCGGAACCAGCATAGACGTAATTACGCGCCAGTATGTTACTATTTCCGCCATGATTGAACAGTATTATAGCAACGTAAAACCTGAAATGTTTGCCGATGCTTTACCTGGAATTACGTTTGAGCCAAAAAAGGCCTCAGCCCAATTCTAAGAAAAAACAAGCTGTAGATGCCAAAGATATGAAGCGTGATGAAAAACAGTTCAAGGAGTGAGCTTCAGAGTATAAGAAATGTGGGGCATCTATTGTTAAGCATAGTACGTAGTAGGGACATGCTTTAGGCATGAGTAAAGTAATATGTTTATGCTAGCTTTACATTTCTAGATGCTTGTAACCAACGGAAGACGCGTTAAATCTCAGATGGAATTGATTATGAAGTTAATGGGCTTCAATCGAAAAAACTGATACCGCCTCCTCATTGCCAACATCCGTTACAAGAATTAGATTTTCCTATACACTATGCTTATATTCGTGTTTCACATCTAAATAAACTATTAAACATGGAGTTCATTTATGGCTCGGAAGCCAATTAAAGCAGTTATTTTTGACTTAGATGACACCTTAATACTTAGCAAAAACCTAGAGCCCTATCGCAGAAATGTAATGCATGATGAGTTAGTTGATAATCTCCATAACGCAAGGCTATTTCCGCAAATAAAAGCAATCTTGTCCGGCCTGAGAGAAAAAGATATAAAAATAGGACTCGTGACAAACTCACCTAGACTGTACACCGATACCTTACTAAAGCACTTTGGTATCTTTAACTATTTTGACTCGACTCTATGTTTTGACGACGTGACACCTGATATAAAGCCCTCTCCAAAAGGTATTCTCAGACTGGTAAAAGACTTTGGGTTCGAGCCAAGTCAATGCATCTATGTGGGCGATCTCGATAGCGATTTCGAGGCCGCCTATCATGCCCGTGTAATTCCAGTTGCTCCTAGTTGGGCAACGAAAAACCCAATATCTGTCGCACCGTCGGTAGTAATTAACTCTGATCAATTACTGAAAGACTTAGCAAATATAAATAGAATTCAATACATTGCAGAATTAGCGTCGAATTATACTCATTTCAAACCTAAATCAGGTTCTATGTACTACTTTATCCCTCTCAATGAGGATGCTCAAATTGTTCCTCTCAAAAAGGAAGAAGTTTCGAACATTGCTCTAGGAAGATACTTTAGTTTAAGAAGCCCATTAAGCGCCACTTTGCATTCAGAGCATAATTTATCTAAACACATTTTTTCAAAGGAGGAGCAACCACTTTTTGAAGCTCCCGATTATTGGATAGAACTCTTTTCATTTGTAATAGACAAATTGCCTGAATGGTTTTTTGGTAACGGCGTCGCGTTTGACGTGGTTGCAGTGATTCCATCCAAGCCTGAGAAAAATCAAAGATTAGAACAGCTTCTTGAAAGAGTTGCCGCCAATTACCAAGAGGGTCCGACTTTCATTGAAGACCTATTTTTCTTTAATGAAGGCAGCAAAAGCCTTAAGACGTTGGGCAGTAAAGAGAATAGAATACAAGAGTTGAGCGTCAACCTTCATTTCAATTTAAAATACTCCGAACTTGTTCGCGAGAAGAAAGTGCTTTTAATAGATGACGTAATAACTACAGGCGCTACTTTGGCGAGGGCTAATGAATTGCTCCAACAATACTGTAACACGCGTGCGGTTGGTTGTTGTTTAGCCAAAACAGTCAGAACAAGTAGTGATTACGTTCCGTGTACCGAATGCGGCAGGCCTATGCAAGTGCGTAGAAATGGCAAAACAGGAATTTCATTCTACGGATGCTCAGGTTACCGAGAACCTATTCCGTGTAAGAAAACTCAACCAATTTTCGAAAAGGAGTGCCCTCACTGCGATAATTTACTGTGTAAGCACTTTTACAACGGTAAGTATTTCTACGGACATGACTTTAAGAGCCAAGGCAGAGAATGCACATATAGCGAAGATATTAATAATGATTGAAGAGCATACCCATAAGCTCATTGCTTTATCTAGGCTTAAAGGTATTGGTAAAACAAAGCTAAATTCTTTAATACATAACGGTGAGCTAGATAAATCAATAGAAGACATATGTAAATTTAGTTTAAAGATGGATTTTGCTATCTCTGACTTCGAAATAGCAAAGGCATATGCAGATTCTCAGCTAAGAGAAGCCAGCAGATATGGGCATGTTGTTCTTACACCGTTAAACCCAGATTATCCTAAGCAATTAAATCTATACAAAGAACGTCCTCCTATTCTCTATTGTGCTGGGAATCCGAAAGTACTAAATCAACAAACTGTAGCTGTGATCGGCACAAGAGAGCCTACTGAGTCGGGTGTTGAAATCGCCAAGCGGTTGACATCTTGGCTTGTCAATGAAGGGTTTTGTATTGTTAGTGGATTAGCTAAAGGAATAGATACTGTCGCTCATGAGACTGCAATTGAGTCTCAAGGAAATACGGTAGCGGTTTTAGCTCATGGGTTGGATAAAGTGTACCCGGCACAAAATAGAGCTCTTCTTGAGGACATCACTAATAGATTTGGGTGTGCAATTAGCGAGTATGGATACGGAACAACGGTTAGAGGACAGTTCCTAGTTCAAAGAGATTATATTCAAGCTGGCGTTTCCCAAGGTGTAGTTCTAGTTCAAAGTGACTTAACTGGAGGGAGCTTACATGCATCAAGAAAAATTTTGAGTTATAATCGCGCACTTTTTGTTGCTGGGCAGTCTAAATCAGATATTGCGTCTGGAAAACGGAAAATAATGGCAAATATGCTTTTGCTCAGTTCTGATGAGGTCGAAATAAAAAAAATACTAAAGGTAAATAGTTATCCAAATGAATTGCTGTTTAAGTTGCAGAGTAAGGATGACTACGGTGCAGCAATTAAGCTGCTTCGTGAGAAGTCAGCCTGCAGCATCGCGAATGAAACTAGGGGATTGTTTTGACATCACAAAATGATAAGAATATTGAAAATCTTATCAAATATGTGCTTCTTACAGCTGGTGAAGAAGACTCGTTTTTTGAACGGAGTCTTGGACCTATTCATATTCTAAAATATCTTTATTTGGCGGACTACTACTACGCTATGCGGTCTCAAGGCTTGACGTATACTGGAATCGAATGGAAATTCCATAACTTTGGTCCATGGTCATTACCAACGTTTCAGATGATTGAGCTAACTTTACTTGGGGCAGGAGCTACTCACAGTCTTTACAGTAGTAAATTTGGTGAGGAGGATGCGGTTAGGTGGTCCTTAATCAATAGTGATTTACTTGCTCAAATTAAACAGCAAATTCCTCCTTCTATCACTCGAAAGTTGAATAGCTGTATTCGCAAATTTAAGAAAGATACAGAAGAACTTCTAAATTTTGTGTATAACACCGAACCAATGAGAAATGCAGCGCCACGCGAGAGGCTAGACTTTACCGTTTTAACTTTTGATGAAGAAATTTCTGTCGATGATTCACTAAAAATACACTCTTTATCAAAAAAGAAACTAAGTAAGTTCAAAGAGCGAATCTCATCACTTAAAGACAAGCAAAAAGCTGGTCTGTTTAAGAAAAGTGACATACCTCAATTGGTGACAACACCAAGATATGACGAAATTTATGAAGCAGGTTTAGCAGCGTTACAGGAATCTGAACTAGACGAAGATATCTCTAAACGTTTCCAAGGACGTTTTATGAATGATATTTGGAAGTCACCAACAAGAACAGAGATAGATGACTGATATACCATTTGATTGTATTAGAAGCATAGTTGAGCCGTGGTGGGTCGAATCACACGAGGTAGGAGTAGGCTCACTAATTTTTGCAAATATTTCTCAATATGAGCAAATCCCCCTAACTCTGAACCCTGTCGGTAGAGTTGAAGCAACTCGTCATGACTCAGCAGAATTTGAAATAGCGCCACTTATGGCTACGCAAAAAGTAGCCAAATCTCAACTCCCTGTTGCGGCTCTATCGCTAAACCCTGATGAATATTGGAGAGCTTACAAAAGCAAGATGCGTCCATGTTTAGTCATTGCTGAACCTGGCACCGTCGTTGACCCTAATTTAACAAAAGGTTCTCCAAAAAGAAACTACCACCCATTTTACCTTGCGGCTCCGTTTTACGGTGTGAAAACTGGAAAGCGTGCTGGATATCCTGCCGCTTTTTTAGAGCGAGTAAGGCATTGTGAGTATCCACAATTTATGTGGGATTATCTTCCTCACCAGAAAGGTGAGCAGTCGCTATTACGCCTAGATCAAATACAACCTGTTGGCGCACATTATCAGGCATATCGTGACTCAGGATACAAGCTAAGCGACGAGGCTTTCGATGTTTTTAATACGCATTTGAATTGGCGGCTTTCGGGAGTTTGTGAGGATGACACTCTTTTGGCAGAATTTAAGAAAGAGATAGAAGACGCATTCACTTCTTAGCCGATATTAACTTCAAGGTAAGTTAGATAAATAGTATGAATCTCTATTCACCTTACTAGGGAAGAATCGAATAAGTCCCTTAGAAGCTCAGATGAACCTGTCACTTCGATCCATGTCCTACCAGTAATCTCTACTTATCGAAAAATCTATTAAAGCAGGTATCGTTCGCAGACGTAGAATATAAAAACATCTTAGATTTTGGAAACCAAGTCACTCGGCAATTCTGAGCATAAAATGATTAAGGTTGTTAATCTCAATATCATACACCTCGAACTCCTTACCATTATGTTGAACTGTCTTTAAATGGGGGTATGCACTGAGAAAAAAGCAGTCAATATCTTCATCCAAATCAATAAATTCTCGTATTTTTTCCTCAAAATAGGTTCTTTTGTAATAGTCTGCGATACTAGCTTTAGGGATGTAGGCACTTATTGAATGGCCTGAAACTCTGTCTTCAAAAATGACACTAAATGAAAATTTGTAATCCTTTATTTGTTTAACGCGACCCCAGTAGATAAGCCCTTCGCGATCTTCAAAATAACGAATTTGCTTAAAGAAGAAATTATAGTTGGCTCTTAAATCGCCAATAGTAAGTGGCATGGCTTTAAGAGCACTTCGGTCATGCTTGTTTGCCACGAAGCTCTCGACTATATGCTCAAATATGCTGGTTTTGTTTGGACTCGATTTAGTGTCGCTATCGCCTGTTTTTTTCCTAGGCTTAATCTTTTGCACGCTGTCAGCAGGATCGCCTGTACCCTCATCATCACGCTTTTTCTTACGGACATATTTCTTCCTTTCTAAAAGGAATTCAGATGGATGGTTTGTGTACTTTATGCCTTCATCATGAGAGGTTTCAGGATCTCGGTCGATAATGTCTTTTTCTGGAGAATCATAAGGACAAAATTCCCAATGTTTTGTACTTTTTTTATCTTTAAAGTGCGGGGTCTTTTTGTACTTCTTACTTCGCGCATTAAACGTCGTCAGAGCGCACAAGTTATCCACTTCAAGACGACACTTATGATTTGGGCATAAAAAAAGGTCTGATGAAAGCTCGTAATCACCGTCTTCGGAAAAGATTAGATCTCTAAGCTCGTATATAGTCACGCAATCATCCAACGTTTTGCTGTAAGCCTTATCAAACTTCATGATAGTGTCCACTAAACATTTTTATTCCGAAATAAATATAGCATCTTAGAATCAATTTTTTGACAGAATTAAAAGCTAAATCCATGTTTTAATTGATATTAATTGCATTTTTTCTTTATGCGTAAAATTATTATTTTAAAGAGCCGCATTCAGTTTAGCTAGGTGACTTCCAAAATTTGCAGTATGTCTTTCTCAAGAAGAAGCATTTCATCAATCAGTTCTTCATCTGTAAAAGCAGAAAACCTAGGATCTCTTTTTACATCAAAAAGTGGCGTTACCTTCGAAACAAAACGCCTAAACGCCTCTGTACCGTCGATGTCGGATGTATAAGCAAGGTAGGTATCTGCGACAATAGCCTTTACTTCGTCAGCATATGAACGTTTCATATAAAAAAACCTATTTACGATAGCGATACGAATAAATCTAACTGGTTATCATCGAAGAAGTAACTGAACTAGCGCACTGTTATTCTGTTTATTGTAATGAAATTTCTGTAACGTTTCGTGGGCTAATTATCAGTGCAAGCACTACGCATTTTGCTGATGACTCTTTTTTCGCTAGGAATGAGCTGAAGAGCATACTTATCGACGACTTCCATAAACTTCGCTATGTATTTGCATCGATAAGCATGATTCGGTGGTAACCACTCATCTAAGCCCTTAGCACCTTTCTGTCTATTAAGAGATGCTTTTACAAGTAAAAGGTTTTGCGGGTCATTTGCAAACGCTTGTCGTTTATCTCGGGACCATTTATCCCCACCATGACCATGTGCAAATTTGAGCGGAACAATGTGGTCAAGGTCAAGCGTGGTAGAGTCGGTAAATGTGTCACCTGAATACGGGTCATACCATTCACCGACAACAACTTGGCATCCCCTATCAGTTTTAAACTCAACAGGAATGCTAGAAGCTGATATTAACATTTCATGACGTGTATTCTGACAATCACTATCATCATCAATCCAATGCGGCCAATCAGCTCTATCGTACTCACCAGTAAAAATTCTTCCTTCGTTCAGCGCTTCCTTCTCAGCCTGCTGGTATGCCGATTTTGCTTTGGGTAATCGACCACCACTTTCAAGACAGGCTGTAATAGTACTAAAGACTTCGAAATTTTTGGTTCGATTGTAAGATGCGCTCGACGTGTCATGACATATACCAGAGTTACTCTTTTTTACTTGGGTATTAGCATCACTGGGAAATGTGCACGCAAATATAAAAAAACTCAGTAGGATGAGTATCGGTGTGTTGCGATTCATGGTTGCCTTGTTCTTATCTTTTTTACATATATGTTGTATTGCCTAGGTTATGAATTATTATCACCTTTAAATGAGTTCCCAATTTTTCCAATGTTAGTAATACGCGAGCCAGATCGGCTAACATGAATCAGCTTTGCTTTATGGCTTGCTAACGGCCGTGCTGAAAAAATTTGAAAAGTTGCTTTTAAGTCGTATTAACAGTTGCTGTTTTAGTTTGTTTTCTGTGTTGATTTATTGAATATCGCCAATAAATCAACACGCCCTTCAAAACAAAGTGATATGAATAGCAACGCATTAAGACTCTAAAAACTGTCTCCCATATGTGCCATCAGCGGCTTGTTTGCCGGCAATAATTTCATATTGCATCCCGGAAGCGACGCCTAATAACTCTGCGGCATCTTTCTTATCTTTAACATTTTGGGAGTCAATCATGTGCTCGCCTTTTACCTCCACCATGACGTAAGAACCGTCCTGCTTCTTAATCAAGAAGTCTGGGTAATAGCTGCGCACTCGCTGAGTTTCGCTATCAACATAATGAATAACGAAATCGCTCTGGCCATGCGTTAGCATACCTGTAAACCAAATGTTGTCTACTTTCTGATCTTTCAGCATATCCCAGAAAAACTGTCTTTCTGGGTTAGAATCAAAGCAATAAGTATCTAAGTGGAAGGTCTTGTGTTTGTTCTCGGTAGCAGCAGAGTCGGCTTTCCGTACTACTTTGTCCTTAGAAGCGGTTACTTGATAGTAACCTGGGTCTATCGGTGGTTCTTTGACGAGCTCCACTTCAAACTCTTCGGTTATATTTTCAGACTCAATTTCATACATTTCTCGGAAAAGACGAGGAATTACTTCATCGTATAGGACTTCGTTAAATTTATTAACGATTTTAACAATGCCATCTGTCGTTTCTTTTGTTGCCTCCAGTATCTTCTCGATAGTTAAACAAGGCTTGTTAAGATATCGAGCGATTTCTGAAACTAACATTAATTTAGAAAATGTACGTTGCTGTCTTCTGTCAGAAAGGTCGGTGTTCGTACGTACATTTGCTCCCATATCTTCAGGTGTTATTAGACCGTTTTGTTCTTGCACAATGAGTCTGTACTTGGCTAAATCAACCTCATCTAGTCCTAGTTTGAAACCATCTTTAAGATCCTTGTTCTCGACAAGTTTGAATTTTCGGCGAACACGTTTTATCGGAATCTTAATCGGTGGTTGTTCGACTCGAATTTTGTAAGTCTCATTTTTGGAACCAATATCTCCCATCTCTTCGGCACTTATACGGAAGTTTGCTTGTAGTTCTTTGTCCAATAGAGCCATGTTCTCATTGGTTAAGAAAACATGACCAGTATGTTGAACTCCGCCAATAGCTCTCAAGCAACGCATAGTGGCCTGTAAGACAAATACTTTTGATTTAGGCTCTCTGTATAAAGCAACAGAAAATAGCGAACGACAATTCCACCCCTCACGTCCTTTGTTTACCAACAATATAAATTGCTTTTCAGATTGCGGTGTATCTAATCGATTAAATTCACGAATATCACCATCCGTAGTAACCTTGCTATCCCCGACATTGACTAATATTCTTTCTGCAGAAATACCGTGTTTGGCCAGTATTTTCTCAACGGCAGGACGCACTTCAGATGTGATCTCTTCAACAGTCGTTCCAAATATGGCCATCTTGGGTAGCATGTTTTCAGGTCGAAAATCTTTTGTGCTTTCTAAAAACTCTTCAATTGATATTTCGAGGAATTCTTCATGACGTGTATTGCTATAACCTTTGAGCTTAACTTGTTTTAGGTAGTTATTATCAATAGCTTTTTTAAGGCTGTATGCATAAACAACCTCAGGCAATACATCCTTTCCAACATAAGGCGTACCAGTATAGTTGTAACAACCAACAACACTTGTACCTGCATGCCTTAGATTGATAGCTAACTCATCGATAGTGGTACGCAGTGAGTTTTTGGCTTTTTTTACACCCATATCTTTAGCTAGTTTGTCACCAAAAGCATGGTGAGCTTCATCCACAAATATGCCGAGTTGAGGTAATCTTTTTAATTTTTCAAAACGTTGATTTGTTACCAAATCAGCTTCGCCTTCTGGTGCTGCATTCATTGTCTCAGGATCTAGACCTAGCATCGCAGCCATGTTGCTACCAACACCATCTAACCCTTGGTATAGCTCTTTTCCAGAGCTGAATAATTTATCTGTAGAAGATTTGCCTTTATTGTCACGTTTTAAGATGATTTTTTGACTGTTAGACACAATGATATTGAATTTAGAACCATCCATTGTATTAAGTGAGACGCCTGCATCTTCTAAGTAATGAAATTTAAACTCAGAAACTATGGGCATATATTCGGCTGGCACTACTTTAGAGTGATCAAATGATTCTATTTCTCTAAGCGATTGTAATACTGTCTTATCCGGAGCAAAAACCAATGCGTTTTGGATAAACCGCTCGTCATTACCCTTTTTGTTGCCTGCCAAAAAGTCATAAAATATGCAGGTTGCCATAAGGATGGTTTTTCCTGTTCCCATGGTTAAAGCAAAAATATAGTTCGGGTATAATCTGCCACCATTGCTGGCTTTCATACGCTTGAAGATGCCTTTGTAGTCCTTTTCTGACATTTCCCAAAACATATCGCCTTGGACTAATTGGCCATCAACAGCTTCAATGCCGCCAGTTACTTTGTTCTCAAACTTTCCAGCATTGTTGTACCAATCTTCGAATAGCTGATATACAGGTTTGTTATCGAGAAACTCTTTTAGGAATACGTAAATTTCTAAAGCTTCGAACTGTGGTTTGCGCAAGAAACTTCCGGGCCTAGATGGCTCATTGAAGTCCAAAAATGCACGACTCAATCGAGTATAGTTCTTTCGAATTAATCCTCTTTTTTGTTTATAAAATTCATGTAGATGTATATAAAACGAATGGTTTAATTCGAAGTTTTCTTGAGCGGTATTAGGCATATGAGATCACCTCTTCATATGACTCTGATAATAAATCGGTGACTTTGATTTTTATATTGGTCGCCCCTTCAGGGATTTCGTACTCCCCTTTAACAAATTCATTTTTCTCTGGAATATCAATAATAGTTGGTTCCATTACTGCACCATCATAATTCCAGTCGACCATGACTGATTCAACCATTTCTCGCCACTCTCTTACATCTTCTTTTTGTAGGCTGAGCTTTTGTAAAAGATTTCTTGGATAAAAGGCCTCAATTATTAGCTTACCATCATCAGAATTTATAGAGGCTTCAGAGTCATACTTAAAAGTTAAGTCAGCTTTATCTCTTAGGATATCGACCACTTGTACGTTAAGTTTGTAACCTGATTCGTTTTCTAGCGTAGCGCCTAAGCCTGGTTCATGCCCCATACAAACAAGCATAATATCTTCTACTGGTTTATTTGGTGCTTCGGCTTTTCGCTTTTCAAATGTTTTGTAGGGAAAATTTGAAATTAGATCGTTAAGATCTTCTTTTGTTGCTATGCGATTAACAGGCATAACCTTAACTTTGAAGCCATCTTTCTCTCCATCATAAGCGGATGTTGACTCAAGCGGCTGTACTTCTAATGCCTCTAAAAGTAATTCTCTTGCTTCAATCGGGTTTTTAAATAGCTCATAATTATTGACAGAATATACTTCAAAATTAGCGCCTTCATTTAAAAGTCTTTTTGATGTAGTTTGAACAGCAGTTAAATTAATATCCGCACCGATAAATTTTCTTCCCAGCTTGCAAGCCGCTAATTGAAAGCTTCCAGACCCCATAAAGAAATCAAATACAATAGACTCTTTAGCACTAGATGCCGCTATTATTCTTTTCAATAATTTTTCTGGCTTTTGCGTAGGGTAATCAACTCGTTCTTTATCTTCTCGGTTCAGTTGTTCTATATCAGTCCAATAATCTTCCGGTATTTTTCCTTCGTCCATGTAGTATACGTATTCTTTACCAGTTTTTTTATCCACTTTGGACTGATACGCTCTTCCGTCAGAGTCGTATTGAAGTTTCATATGAGAATTAGGCTTTCTATCAGTTCTTACATTTTTATCCTTATCATTAAAGTAATGGTTTCTCTTGGCACAGGGAGATTTAGAGTAAAAATAAATAGTGTCATGTTTTCTTGCGAAAAAGTTATTACCTTTTCCTCCAATTGAATAACACCAAACAATCTCATTCACGAATGACGAAGGACCAAAAATTTCATCTAACATACAACGTAAATGATGGTTTTTATGCCAGTCACAGTGGAGGTATATAGCTCCTTTTTCGGATAACAACTCTTTGGCCATGATGAGTCGCTCATACATAAACTGTAAGTATTCGTCGTTATTCCATAAGTCAGTATATTGCTTTTCTTCAAAGGAATTTGAGTCTGTTTCAGTTTCCAAATCTTTAAGTTTAATTTTCTTCTTGTAGTCCGCTTTTGAATCGAAAGGAGGATCAATATAGATTAAGTCAACTTTACCTCTAAATTTTTTTAGTAAATGACTCATCACTTGAAGGTTGTCGCCCCAAAAAACTTTGTTTATCCAACCATTTTCATCTTCTTGCCCGTAGACTTCTTTCAGTTGCGCAGGGTAGTACTGTGTAGAACGGAAAGGTCTCTTACCCTTCCAATTAAGCATCGGGTAGCTTTTAATTGGTTCAAATTCATACTTTTCTACATTTGTGTCTATCATGAGTAATCCTTAAGCAAATTCCCAATTTTTTCGGTCACAATACGCTCGTGCACTGCAATCAACGCAAGTTTTGTCTGGACGAGATGGGATTTTAAAATCTTTGTTTTCAATTTTATCGACAATTGAGTCAAACGTACTAATAGTCGACTCTATTGCTGAGGTATTCTTGTTGAAACTAATATTTGGTAAGCCATTTGTTTCACCAGTAAAATAAAGGTGCATTTTGCTAACCTTGTAACCAGTTCTTTGTTCAACTAAATGAGCGTAAATTTCCAACTGGCGTTGATGGTGTTTAATACGATCTCTGTCTTTTTCCATATCTGGCTTGCGCTCAGATTTAAAGTCAACGATCTCAACGGTATCGCCTTCTCCTTTAATCAAATCCACGCTTCCTTTGAGCACATACTGATCTTTCACAAGCGAAATATCGACTTCGGTTTCTTTGATATCTTGCCAATTACCATCCTTGTGCTCAACATAACGCATAACGTGTTTTAACGCAGCCCCAAGAGTCGAGTCACCAAGGTACATGCGTTCACGATTGGATAAGTTGCGATAATTATCCATTAACAACTCTTCGATATGTGAACGATTTATCAGGTGTTCTTCGCCTCGAATAGCTGCTTTATGAACATCTTCTAAAGTTTCATGAACAAGCGTACCGAATAACATCGGGCTTATTTTTACCGGCTGAAAGTCTAATTCTTTAAACAGCCTGTATTGTTCTGCGCAAGTTTCAAATAGCGTAATATGTGAAGTGAAAGCATATTCATTTTTTATATTCACGTCTTTTACGTGTTCAAACTCTATATTTGTAATCTTGCCTTTAACGTCTTTCCAGTAGGGTAACTTACTAACGTATTCCTCAAAGTATCGAGATGGTGTTTTACCGTAACCTGAACGTTCTTGGCCAGTTAGGATTAATAAATTCTGTGGCCTTGAAAATGCAGTATAAAATAAGCGCCAAAAGTCGAAATGTTTTGTTTCCTCCAAAGGCTCAAAAGGCGTTTTTTCGGTATACTCATTTTCGATGATTTCATCAAGAACAGTATACTGTTTACGAGGCGTAGCTTCTAAAGAACCTACAAAAACAATCGGAAACTCGAGCCCTTTTGATTGGTGTATAGTAAGAAATGAAACGCATCCAGAAGGCGCATATTCAGACATGTCTTCATATTCATCGATGCCGCCATCGTATAAAAATCTCAAAAAATTATCGAACAAGTCTTTCAAGTTACTATTAAGGAATTTTGGATTCAAAACGCTTACATGATGTAAATATTCGAACTTGCCAAGCATACGACTCAGCTGGGACAAGTTTCGTTGTGCTCGCTCATTACCATTCTTTTGCTCTAGATATTGACTAAAAAGCGGAAATTGAAGAATTTCATAAAACAGAGATAAAAATGAATAGTCAGCGTTGGCAGTAAGACCTAAATGATAGCGTGCTTTTCGTTGACACCATTCTAGTAAATCTTTGTTGGCTCGTTCTCTAAGTCGTTCGATCAATGGGCTAATACAGTAACGCTCGTAATATTCCCATATGTGTGGAGTTCTGCCTTCCTTTTGCTTTTCAGCGCGCTCTTTCATCACCTGTGGGAATACCATATGTAATACCCCAAGCAAATAACGAACTTCCTGTCTTTCGAAAAACAAATTAGCTCTTGGTGAATAAACCGGTATTCCTCGATCTTCTAACGCTTGAGCTAAAGCTCGTACTTTGTCAGATTTTACCGAACGGAACAAAAACGCAGCCTGATTCCAATCTGCTAACTTTCCATTTTCTTTTAAGTGGATAAGTAGGTTATAGACATCTTCATGCCATTCATTACCCTCTGGTGTAACCGCACTAATGACAGATGGCGTATCTATGAACTCGCCTTCACGAGGTTGAATTGTTTTACTATAACGATAATTAACTCCTCCACGTAACCAAGGCTTATCTCCCATGTATGTGTCGTAGAATCCAACGATTTCTGGGTGAGAACGGTAGTTAGTAGAAAGTTTAATTTGTTTACACTTCCCAGTAGGGAAGTGTTTGGGAAACTCAAGAATATTTCTTACACTTGCTCCCCGAAATCGATACAAAGCTTGGTCATCATCACCCACAACACACAAGTTTTGGTTATCACCCATCAACAACCTCAAAAGCTTCTCTTGAATTGTATTTGTATCTTGATACTCATCGACCATGAGATAGGTGATTTTATCATTTAGCATCTGCAATATTTCATGGTGTTCTTGCAGAAGATACAATGTCTCTAGTTGGATGTATGAAAAGTCTAAAGCGTTACGCTTATTCAGCAATCGACAATATGTTTCACAGCATTCCCCCAATGCGTTGATCGCCAAGTCTCCAGAGTTCAATAAAGTATTAATATCTATTGCTTCTTCTGCTACCTTATTGAGCCAAGACATCAAGTTTTCTGATTTAGCCCAAGCTGGTATTTTATGTTCTCCCTGAATGTGCTCTACACCTTCGATATCCTTAAATTCTCGAAGGTTTTGATACAAGAAATATTGTTGGTCGAACTGATCCATCAAAACAAACGAGCGTTTTAAGCGAGTGTACTCTCGGTACTCTTCGAGAAGCCTTAAACAAATTGAATGAAAGGTCCCCAAATACATTTCATTAACATTAAATGTGGAGCCTTCTTCTAAAAGTCTGTTGGAGATCCTTGTCTTTAACTCCAGTGCGGCTTTTTCCGTAAATGTTACAACGAGCAATTGCTCAGGTTTTGCATCATGAACCTTTATAAGGTTTAGAATACGCTCGACGAGCGTGAAAGTTTTACCTGAACCAGGACCTGCAATAATTAGTAATGGCCCTTCATGATGTTTAATCGCTCTTATTTGGTCTGCGTTAGGTGATGACATAAAAATCCTTTTACTGAGTCATTATTACAAGTGATAGCCTGGTACAATCGCTAAGTTTTGCACATTGTTCAGCTTAAATCGGTTTTGTAGCCAAAGTCGGTATTCCGCACCTTTTAGTGTGCCGCGCTCGGTACAGTCAACATTCCGTCGTCTTAACAGATAACTCTCCATCGCTGCTCGCACTTTGATAAGAAGTTGCTTATTCTCCATACCATAATCCATTTCTATCGCGGTGAGATGCTTAACATTCTTTGGATGTGGCACGAGTTGAAGCGGAATAAGGCGCTGCCATTCGGTATCTGCTTGGGCGCTCTCTTCCTCAATAGGCGTTTCTTTAATTGTTACTTTGCTAATGCGCGTTAACACGAAGTCACGGAAGCTTTGACTCTTGCTATCAAATGCACGAACGTGCCAGCGAAGGCCATTGTCGGCTATGGAGTGCGGTATAAGTTCTCTGGCACCTGAGCCGCTAGAAAGTGACGTGTAGATAACACTAACCGCTTTGTTATTAAGAATGGCCTGTACCAGACGCGCAACAATAAAGATGTCTGGCACATTCAGACTGGACGGAGCTTCTACTGGAAAATGAATATCGCCTATTGCATCAAACCCATCGGAGATATCGTTGATGAGTTTGGTTAATGTTTGCCTTGCGTCATGTTCGAAGACAGGCTTGAACTGAGGCGTCTGTAAGTATCGCTTTTCTCGTGAGTCGTAAGACAAGTTATCCGGCGCAAGCTCTTTGTAAATGCTGAAATCGCGTGAGCCTGCCGACAAGCCGACTTGAAAACGGTTAATTAAGTCCTGACGATAAATCGAGCCTTTGAATAACAGGCAAAAGTCGATGTAGGCAAGGCGTTGTTTTTGAAAAAAGCTGATAGAGTAGAGCATCATCCCTGTGTACTTTTCTATACTTTAGTTAAGTGTGGTTTATTTTGATACGGTTGTAAAGCGCACACACTTCTAACTGCTCATAAATCGGCGCTTAAACTCCTTCTTCCTTGCTTCAGGTTCGTTTTCTAATAATCCTGTGCATTTGTGAGCAGCATGCGCATCCCACCCAAACGGCCAGCGTTTAAATAGGTGTTGATTACAGGCAGGACAAGCACGTTGATGTGCAGTATTAGAAACAGTCTGCTTTGTCTTTTTTAGGGAGGTAGGCTTTGTCGGTGGCCCTGCCGTTGCACTGCTTAACGGCTTAACTTTTGGTATCCAGATAGCATCGCCTTTCTCTGGGTCACCAAAACAGGTGCGCTCCATTTCGGGTAAGCTGGCTACCCATGCGGCACTATAGGCGTCCACTCTATCGTGCATCGGACCAAGACACATGTTGGCTGCTTGTTCCCAGTCTTCGTTAGTTATCGGCCAACCCGTATATTGCGACATGGCAGATAATTGTAACTCGGCCTGATTCCCTTTGCTTTTATGGATATCAGCAACGCCTAATTGTTTCACTGTCGCGTGTGGATAGACTTCTATGCACTCAGCTATTTTGCTTAGCCGCTCGTTCAGTGCAAAACCTAATAGCATAAATATTTGATGAGCATGTGGCAGGTTTTGTGTTGGCTTATCTGCTTGCAGATGATCAATACCCTTTGCCTTAATGGCTTCGAAATCGTCTCTCGATGGCGTTGTGTAACAATTGATGCCTGCCTTATCGAGTGCCTGTTCCGCGAGCCTGCGTTTAAGCCGGTTATCTCTTGGTCTAAGTGGTGAGTCAATGCCAATACGAACAGGATTCAACTGATAGGTGACGCATACCGTTTCAATGTAGCGCGCGACATCGTTTGCAAATGTTTGACTTACTTTTTCGTGCAGTGTTAGAGCGTTTCCCAACCCTCTAGGTGGTTTTATTTGGTAATTAGCTAATGGAAACGGCAATAATTGTCCATTTTGTCTGGTGCAAATCACCAGCGGTAAATACTTATCTTTCGCACAAGCGACATCAATGCCGATAAATACATCCATGTTTACCTCTCCATTTCTCAAAAAGATTTACGGCTTCAGGTTAAACAATACTACATAAGTAGAATTAATACCCAATCAAGACATTGATTAGGTTAATATTTAATTCTATTCAACAAGGATGTTCGATTATGCCTAGAAAAAACACATCTTTTGCTGACCTTCTTTTCCAAGCGCCATGGTGGGTTTCAGTTATAACATCGGCAATTACCTATTTATTGATGGGCCATTTACTACCTTCTATCGAAACGGATAATCAGCTTATCAATATGGTATTTAAGGCGCTCGCTGTTCCTGCGCCTTACTTTGCAATTTTCATATTACTCATTGCTCCATTTTCATTTTTTAATGCTCGACGCAAGGCCAAGCAATTAGATGCTCAAAAGAGTATTGAAACTATACGTCAGCTGCACTGGCGCAACTTCGAAGAGCTAGTGGCAGAAGCCTATCGTAGACAAGGGTATCGAGTAACCGAAGGTGGGTTTGGTGCTGACGGTGGAATTGACCTAGAGCTTAGGAAAGGCGATGAACGAGTCATCGTTCAGTGCAAACAATGGAAAGCACAAAAAGTTGGTGTCAGTGTGGTACGCGAGATGTTTGGCGTGCTCACTGCCAGCAACGCAGCCAAGGTTGTCGTAATTTGTTCGGGTAAATTCACCCAGCAAGCTATAGATTTTGCCTCTGATAAGCCCATTGTACTCATCGATGGAGGCGAGCTGCTTTCACTTATCCATGATGTGCAAGCGGAGCCAAAGGTAGAGGAGATAAAAAAGACCGCTTGCCCTAGGTGCGGAAGTGATCTTGTTGAACGGCAAGCAAAGCGTGGAGCCCATGCAGGCAATACCTTTCTAGGTTGTTCTGCCTTTCCTAAATGTCGTTACACAGAATAAGTATTTTTAAGGATAAAATTGATGAAAGACTTGGATGTTCACAAAAAAGTAGCGGTACTAATTGATGCTGATAACGCTCAGCTGTCGAAACTTTCTGCCATTTTGGATGAGATATCAGCACACGGCCATGTACTCATCAAGCGTGCCTACGGAGACTGGTCTATTGAAGCGTTGAAGAACTGGAAGACGCCTCTTAATGAATTAGCCATACAGCCGATTCAGCAATTTGCTTATACAACGGGTAAAAACGCAACAGATGCGTCCATGATTATTGATGCGATGGATTTACTCTATTCTGAAAAAATAGACGCATTTGCTTTAGTATCCAGTGATAGCGACTTTACTAAGCTAGCGTCACGTTTGAGAGAGTCAGAGAAATTTGTATTTGGCGTAGGTGAGAAGAAAACGCCAGTGTCATTTCGCAACGCCTGTGATGACTTTATATTCACCGAAAACCTAGAGGCTGGTCAGGTTTCTAAATCAGGTAAACCTAAACAGGAGCAAAGTAGCGCTGGTAATGGTGCAGAAGAGCTAATACCAGCAATGCTTAAAGCTTGGGAGTTATATCAGAATGATGATGGTTGGGTGAATGTTAGTCCAGTTGGTAATTTTCTAAAGCGTGCTAAACCTGATTTTGACCCGAGAACTTATGGTGCAGCAAAAGTGACCGATATTGTTTCTAGTCTTCCTACCGTCTTTGAAATGACGAGACAGAAAGGAAAAGGGACGACACAAATTATTTTGTACCGTCCTATCTTCGCGACCACTTAGCCTAATCTAATTCCCAAGGAGGAAGATCAACGTTTTCCATATTCGGCTTTAGAGGTTTCTTTTGCTTGGTTTTGCGTTTTGCCTTGAGCACTATTTTGCCGTCGTCTAAAAAGCGTCTGTAGGCGCGTTTTGCTTCTTCGATAGACGCGAAACCTTGGTAACGGCTTCCTGAGTAGCCATTCACTAAGGCTTTAGTTTCTTTCCATGATTTGTAAACTCCCGGCGTTCGACCTTTAAAGACTACATAAGCGGCATACCTGCTAGTGATGTTGTAGTTGGAAAAGCATCTCGACATGATTACCTCCTTTGGTTTGTCAGCTTTCCCAATGTGTTTACACTTTTATGTTTTGTAGCTACTCGGATACCGATATCGAGAAAACATCTAATTCCAGCCAGTAATGCAAGAAGTTACCTTCCCATATTTGATACATATCGGTTGCTTGCTCAATAGGAAACACACCGAACAGGTTTTGAAAAACACCTGCATCGAAATCAAAGTCGAGGTCTTTTGCTAGCTCTGCATAGGGGACATTTCCTATATAGGCAAAATCCGTGACGTAGCAAAAGTGCCATGCGTTATTGCGTTTCTCCAAACGAATCTCTACAGGGTGAAAACCACCGTTTTCAGCTGAGTAATTAAGGTCTCTGAAGTTAATTGTCACGCTTGTTTGTGACATGCTATGCTGCACAAGTAAATCGACGAGTGCTTGTGCAAATCGCTTTGAGACAGGCAAAGCGAGTCCCTCATAATGAATATGCATAATAAAAACTCTTCTAATTGAAATCTATGAATGTGAGTGCTGCCTAGCGCGTCTGTACGAAGCTTTCAAGCAACTAAGTAAAGAGCAGCTGACTAGCAATTTGCAATGTCTTCTACGTCGCTTTCAGTAGCGTTATTCGTTATGCTTCTGAAACGCTAGTGCTGCGAGAGTGCGACTTACTTTTGTAAAATAGACAGCACTCGATTCTTGGATCGCTATCGTTGTTCGCGCAATCAAGCGCTAAGGACGATAACTGATGAGTAGAGCAGGGGGCTAACTACGATTTTGCTAACTTTGCGTTAGCCGGACTCTTCCCCTTTGCGACAGTCTTTGGCGGCGATATTAAGAACTCATCAAGCTCTCCTTTTTCTACCGCGCTTATCAAAATGTCGATGACCTCAGGAAGCTTTTCTTTCTCGCCAACATCTATGGCTGGTTTCCCCTTTTGTAACTCGATTGCTCTTATGCCCACCTTAACCTCAAGGAAATAGTGGTTATCGGTATCGTAGTACCAAGGACGAACAGTAGCCTGCCAACGTTTTTTAATTCGCTCTCCTGTTTCTGGATCTTTGACTGTTTTTTCTTTGTATGCCACGAATGGTGTGCCTTCAAGCATACAAGTGGCGAGCTTTTTTTGCTGTTCAAGTCGGTTGATTAGCTTCATACGCTTGTTCAATACCGGTGGCTTCTGCTTGATTTCAGGACGAGCGATAACCTTGAGCGAACTCAATACAGATGTAGTCATAATGTTTACCTTTAAATGTTAAGGGCGAATAAAGCCCATTGGTGTGTGTTTCTGCTTACGCAGGTTTTCGTCTGCCAACAGGGTGATGGCAAAGTCACGAATTTGAATTTTGGGTTGAAACTTCTTTCGACGAGCCAATAGAGCGAAATCACCGGGTGTTAGGTTGTGCAGTGAAGATAGCTTTTGTGTCTCAGCTTCCTTGAGCGTTCTAACTTTAGTGAGTTTTTTGTACAACTCTACTACTTGAGTAGACGTAAGGTATTGGCAGTCTAGTTTGAAATCGAACCGACGTAACACGGCTTTATCAAGCTTGTCGGAAAAGTTAGTAGCAGCGAATAAAGGCTGTGTGAAACACTCTATTTGCGTTAAGAACTCATTAACCAGCTGATGTTCGTGATGAGCAGTGAGCGCTTCACGTGAGCTTAGTAAGCTATCCACTTCATCAAGCAATATGACTTGCTCCTCATCATGAGCGCGCTGAAATAGCTCAGCCACCTTTTGCTCACTTTCACCCACCCATTTACTTAAAATATCAGAGCATTTAACACGCAGCAGTTTCCTACCATGTAGCTCTGTCAGATAGTGCGCGAAAGCGGTTTTTCCTGTTCCTGGAGGACCTGAAATCAATGTTCTCGCTGGCTGGTTGTGTTTAAGTGCGAACGCTATCTCGTTGAGATACTCCTTTGACTGCTTAATATTTAAGTAGCTCGTATCGAAAGGTAGCTCACTTTTGTACTCAAGTTTATTTTGCCATTGCTCCGTTGCTCTAAGTGACGCTTCGACAACTTGACCGATTACAGCTTCTGCGCGACCACGTTTAGCATTAATAGCGTGAGCGACATGCGTTGCGTTAGCAACAATTGCTGGCGTAATGTTCTCTGTTTGACTAATAACTTTTCGTGCTGACGAAGAAACGCTTAAGCCGTGATAGTAAGGCCGCGTTATCTGTTCGATTTCTTCTGGTCTTAACGTAGGAACGTCTAATACGAGCTTGAATCGCCTTATAAAGCTTGGCTCAAGATATTGGATATGGTTTGTAATCCAAATGCAGGGAATTTCGTTTTGCTCAATGAATCGCTGTAGATGTTCTTTACTGTATTGGCTGTCAGCACAATCGAATAAACTCTCGCATTCATCTACCAGCAACATAGCGTCCGCCTTATACGTCAGCAATGATTGAAGTAACGCTAAATAACGAAGCCTTTCTTTGTTTGGAAAGCGGCTATTGAACTCATCTTCAGAGAAATTGCTAGCAAGTGCAGTAGAACGAATTTCGTAAAGTGTTCTATCGCAGTATTTGGCAAGTGTCCTCGATAACTCTGTTTTACCTGTTCCTGAAGCTCCATAGAGCAAAATGCTTGCTCCAGACTGTCTAGACTTACTAGCAGCAGTGAGATATTGCGACAAAAGCGCAGTATTCACGTGAGGAAAATCATCTAATGTGAAGCTTGCATCGGGCGAAGGATGCAGCAACGGTGCTATAAGTGTTTCCCTTGAGGTAATTGTTTCACTTAACAGCGTTCGAACAAGTGCTTTTGGCATTGCACCATACTCGAAGGACAAAAAGTCTGTATCAGGCAGAAAACCATAATGATTGAGCTGCGCAGTTGCGTGAGAAAATAGTTCGTCACTGATGCCTGAAATGTCTTTGAGGATTTCGTTTAACGAAAGGTGGCTTGTTTGCATGTGCACCTCAGAAGAAAGCGCTCTAATCCACTTGTTAACCTGTGAGAGCAAGGCGAACTGAATCAGTAACTCGGTTTGCTTAGGCAAGTCCATCACGGTTCTGATATAGCGACAATTAGCTAAAAAGGTTTTCGTTACCTGAGGCTGAGTATCAGTAATAGTGAGGCAAGCTTTGTAATTGACGTTTTTGCTTCTACCTATGAAAAACGATTGGGTAGATACCTTGCTACCACGCAAATTACTGGCAAGACTTTTACTGAGTATATCGGTATCGATTGAAGGCAGATAGTTGAGTAATCGCTTGCCCCATTCACATGCAAGGTAATTAAGCTCACTCGACTTATTGAGTACTTTATAAGACATGCTAGCGCCCCATTATTGATAGGAAAGTAGAGATGCAGCTTCTTGCATCACTTTTTCATTTCGCTTGTCGTACATGATGGTTGTACTGATATCCTCATGTCCTGCCATTTGGCGCACAGTGTTTATATCTACATTTTGTTCAAGTAATCGTGTGATAAACGTTCGTCGAAGGTCATGCGGCGAGACTCCTTCTATGCCAATTGATGCTAGCGACTTTTTAGTGAGTGAATAGATAGAGCACGATGACAACGCGGTGTTGTGTTTAATATTTCCACCTTTTGCGACACGAACAAACAAGTGGCCGTTGCTCTTACTTCGAAGTGCTAGCCATTGATTCAGCGCAAGTTGCGTCCATGCTGGCAGATGAACAGTTCGGCTCTTGTTACCTTTTCCTTTTCTGACGATCAGAGCAGTACCTTCGATAAAGTCTTCTACCAAGAGGGCTACTAGTTCACTTCGTCGTAACCCTGTGCCTAAAAGAGTTGAAATTAATGCGTAGTTTCGAATGCCGAGAATAGATGTATCGCGTTGTAACTTTATCAACAGCTTATTGACCTGCGCAGTTGAGAGAGGCTTTCCATCATGTTTTCCGTGATTCACTTTGCTGATAGCCCGAAGTTGAATTGACTGCATTTCTGGAACGAGCCCGGACAGTACAGCTATTTTTACGATACTTCTGATCGCTATCATTGCTCTGTTGATAGATCTAGCTGACCAACCCTGAGTAATAAGCTTCGTTTTAATATAGGTAGCTTGTTGAAAATCGATTAGATGATATTTATCTTCTCGCTCTTCATCAGTCCAACCCATCATGTCCGCAATGCTATTTAGTTGTGAAGCAATTGAGCGCTGACTATTAGGCGCAAGTCGACCTAAATACAGCGCATAGGGGCAAGCTGCATTCATAAAATGCTCCGAAGTTGTAGTTAAAAGTATTGAATTTGAATGGAAGTGCTTAGAAAGCGAAGAAGATAATATCAGGCGATATTAGTTATTTGTATGGCTGTTTTGTCCCAGCGAAATAATAATTATTATTTCGCTATATCGGGTATATTCGGCATGAAAGTAGTGGTTTTTTAGTTTAAGTACCTTTGACGAAGCAATACGAGAAGTCTTAAAATCCTTCGAGGTAAAGGCTCAACTAGGTAAATTATGGAACCCTTTTGTAGAACTTTTTTAAAAGGCTTTGTTGTGTATTTGACGGTAGGCTCGAGTTTGTGGGTAAAAGAGCCGAACTGATAAACATTTCCGTGTTTCGGTAAATCACCTCTAGCATACATTGTTATTGCCACTAAGTTAATTTTCTTACCTCTATTTATACCGAGCATTAAATTTTTGCAAATCGATTTGAACAATATTCTCTCAGAATGTGTTAAGCTTTCCAAACTATCTAAATATTGTTTTTCTCGCTTTTCGATTAGATAGTATTTTTTGTTTATATTGTTTAGTAAATCTTTTGTTGAGATTGAATGTTTTTCTGCGATTTCATTTATTTCTTCGAAAGTTTCATTGTTAATTCTTTGCTGTTTGTTTCTATTTCTATATTTTCTGTCTCTAATGTGACTTTTCCACTTTTTCCAAACGTTTTTATCTATTCCGTTAATTACGCTATTGATATGTTTTTTAATTTCTTCTGCAACAATTGATTGTCCTGATTCAAAACTCTTCTTTAAAGATATAAGTTTTTCTTTAATGATTTTTATTGATTCATAGTGAGCTGGGTTGTCATAACCTTTTACTTCACCTTTTTCAATAAGGTTATCTCCAAATTCGAGCCAATCTTCTATTCCATCTACTACTCTTATCATAAGTAAAAACTCAGCCTTCTCTATCTATAATAAAAACCGTAGTTCGGAGTTACTTTATTGTCAAATCGATTTAAATGTAAATAAATTCTAGGGCTAGCTCGTGGGGTTGAGTAACCGCTTCATCATAGGGCTTTATTTGTAAAAGGCGTTGTGCGACGTTTTTGTTGAACGCTCAAAACCCGTTGTTCAACGGTCCTCCTCTTTAGAGATAACGCGTTGTGCGACGATCTTTTTATGAACATTGTTAGTAACTACTAACGCTTTTTATCAGATCACAAAGGCGTTGAGCAACGATAGTCAGTTGCGAAGTAAAAAGTTGTGATAACGCAGCAAAAGTGTGGTTTAGGCTGGGTTTTAGTGCGCTTTTGAAGGGTAAGGCTTATTTTTTTAAACAATAGGAAAATTTTTTGAGTTTACTAATTTAAATACATGTCACACACGCACACAACTATCAGTATGCACACTAATATAACTAATACTACCAACCATACCAATAATACAGTACGTAATAATAACCTCATTGATAACCATTGTAGTAAAGAGAGGTTTGTTGAGCTACGTTCCCGATGCAAACTTCGCGACGCTGCTTTCAGTAGCGCAAAACTTCAAAAGAAAGATGCGAAGTTAATTCAAGACTTTTATTCGGCACTACGAATTGAGGACAGAGATAGCGCACTTCGTGCCATAGTAAGTAATGACGGATTTTTAAAAAGAAACTCAGATAATTTTTATCGCTATTTGGATAACCCTCGGTGGCTTAAGCCAGACTTTGATAGGTTAACAATTGGTTATGCTGTACCTAAAGGAAAAGCCTTCGAAATAATAAGACGTTTGAAAGATGGCGACGCTCCAGAATACGCTACTGCAAAGCGCACTTTAAAAAAAGATTACTATAAATATTCTCGTCTTATTAAATTCAAAAGTGGTAATACGATAAGGCTTTATTTAATTAGTAAGAATGATGGTGTTAATTTTAGACATGTTAAAGTTGACTTTACGCCATCTTATTTTAGTGACGATGAGTTGGTAAAGTTTTTTAATTGGTTTAACGAGCTACTAGGGAGCGAGCGTAAACGCGCGACAAAAGACTCTATGATAACGTCAATGGAAAATGGCCTTCAATTACATAATGTATTTGCACCTCAAATCCTTCATAACAGTTTGTTCGGGAAGGAAGAGAAGTTTAATTGGAAAATAAAAGGTAAAGAGCAACCGTTTACTCAGGCCACTTATGATGCTTTTAAAGCTGAGTGCGGTGGGACCATAAAGAACAAAATTTACTGTCCGGTATCGAAGCTATTTAACCTCATATTTAAAGAAAGACCTTATACCGAAGATGATGCCCTTACGGTTATGGAAAATATATCGCATGCAACTAGGATCGAGAGTGCCTATTCATATAAACACTCGGCGAAAAAGTATTCTCTACTAGAGATGGAGCGTGTGCCTTGTTATTTGAATCAGTTTGATATCGTTGCTCCCGATTCGCTAGTCGAAATACCCATTGAAGAACGAGTCAAACTAATGGGACAGCGAACGTTATCTGGCATAGAGAGGAGCAACACACGCAATCTTGATCTGACTCCTAATTCACTAGAGGCCAAACGTCTTAAAATGCTAAAGCACTACAAAGATATTTTCTTGAACAGTTGACAGTCATCGCAAGCACACTTTGCCGTTGACGTGTTCAGTAATGTGTATCAGCAATTTTGTAATACTGTGAAGATAGCGTTTTGCGCAGACTCTCTAAATTCACGACCAATTCTTGGTGTGTATGAAGGGTGGGGGGCTGATATTACAGTTGTTTTAAAATCGCCTTTTTGCAGTCTACCTACTGAAAACTTGAACGTTACTTTACCTCTCACTTCGTGATGTTGTATGTCCGTTAAGTTTGAAAAGTGTAGCAGCCAATTCTTTGATGATGGGCTATTAAAGCTCTTGGGAACAAGAACAACCTTTGGCTTGAAGTACTCTATTATCTGATTGTTCAGCTCGTAAGAAAACTGAATAGCTCTCTCTAAAAGCGCTTTATCGTATTTAGCCAACTGAGAAGTGAAGCTTTTAAAATCCTTACTTCCCCACAGCACTATGTTAGCCATGAGCGTTTTGTGTTCGCCAAACCGCCTATTGAATATTTCTGAGTAGAATTGCCACTTGTTGTTTGGCTTGTTAATAGGATCCCACAATGGGACATTCGCACCTTCGCTATTTTTGTACGCTTCGCTGAAATTGTCGTTCATGGCTTGTTGCACAAAACCCTCGTAGTGGGAAGGGGAGGAAGGAGACAAAATAGCGTCGAGAGATTCAGGAACATTAGGATTTGAGCCTAACCAAATTACATCAACTGATTCGTCATTGAGCTTACTTAATACTTTTGCTGTCTCGATTTCCCCGAAGATAGAGCCTCTAAACGGTATCGAATAAGAGCCTGTACCTCTCTTGAGCGCTTTATTTTCTTGGTTTTCTACAAAGTCAGAAATACTATTGTTTATTTCTTCAAATATATTCAACGTCATGTCCCTATGGTTTGCTTGCGTATTCTTTACTGAGCGACTTTTTAACTTTTTCGTAAGCTTTTTATGAACTGAAGATACGGTAATGCTTGTCTCGCTTCCAAGTACATTGACTCGGTATTAGATTAAATTTATCACATACCAAGGTTTGAAGCTCAACGCTCTGTACCACTTTTCTGTCTGCATATATTTTAAAGAACTTTGAGTTTCCAGAGTAGATTACTCTACCCCTGCTGACTTCTTGATATTCAACAGCAATGAGCTCAGGAAAACACGGAAGGTATATTCTATGCTCTTCCCACTCTACTAAATGGCTAAAGTCACTGTCATAGAGTGAAAGGCTATCAGGCTCTGCACTATTCAAAGGCATTACTTTAGCAAGTACAGTCGACTTGTAGACCCAAAAAATACCAATATGAGGCAGCTTAGCTTTCATCTTGTATATCTCCAACATGTTGACGTCACCCAACTGTCTTGGCAGAGATTTACAACCCTTTAATTATTCAACATTTGCTTCTGAAGTGAGCGCTATTCGCTTGCATGACATATCGTGTTCAAAAGCGGAAAGCTAACTTCTTATCTTTACTCGAATAGGTAACGTTAATATAGATTAACGTTACTATTATCTAATAATAGATTTTTCAATATCTTTTATTTGAAGGCGTGTACGTATTTCCATTAGCGTATAAGAAGCAAAAAGTTCAAACGAAAATTTGTCTAATATAATCTAGTCGATTGATATCAAGCGTTACGTTACTCTAACAGCTTGCGTATCAGTCTGATTTAACTTTTTAAAGTAATGCTTACCAACTATTCAAATAGTTTAATTTTACTCGTAAATCTACACCTTCTTTAATACCTATCCTTAGATACAAAAAAAGCGAACAAGAGATTGCTTTTTACTTCTTTGTCCAAGAAGATTGAGGGTATGGCTAAGCAAGCGTTTCAGAACCAAAAGCACGGTTGGGGCTGACTTTATGATTCTGAAAATCTCTTGTTCGAAACTTAAATTCTCATTAATCGAAGTTAATGAGAATGGCCATGACCTTTGTCAAATGAGGTTGCCTTTTCAACATTGAGGACTTTCCCTTTTTTGCTAATGCTAAAGAAAAGAGTTTCACCGTTCTCAGAGTTTGTCGCTTTAACTATATATTCTCTCTCTGTCGCTTCAACTAATTCGAAATCTCCCTGTGCGACCTTATTCCATGAAGTGTCCAGCTTCCCTACAGACATTCCATTGTTTTTAAAAGTAAGTGTTTTAGCCGTTGTCTGGGCAGCTTGGATGACCTCCATAACACTTACCTCGCCATGCGCTCCTCCATGTGCGAAAGCATTAGAAGAAGCTAAAAGCGCAGATGCAATTGTTAATACTTTTATGTGTTTCATTCTGTGATTCCTCATTTTTACTTTAAACCTTCAACGATGTATTCACCGCTGAAAATTAGTTGAACATCAATATCTTTGTCTGTGTTGTTTTTCCAATACCAGCCATGTGACCCGTTAAAAGGAACAACAAAACTCCCTTTCATACTTTCAACAGTAGCGACAGTGTATGACTTAAAATAGCCAGTATTATCACCATCTGGTTCACCATGAAGATCGACATATAGCTCGCCATTACTTGTTTGCCATTCATAAGTGACCTGCTGGCTCTCCATCATGCTGAGCTTATACTCGATACCTTTACCTGCTGGAACAGTAACGACCACTGTATCTTGGTCACCGTCTGTACTTGTCTTAGCAGATGGAGATTCTCCGTCCTGATTAAATACTGTTAGACCGAGCTTCTTTCCGACACCAGTAGGGTCAATGTCATACTCAGCAGGTAAAATAAATAACACTAGAGTCACTACTGCTACTGACAATGCAATTACAGTCGCTTTTATCAGTGCTCGATTTGTTTGATTAGATTCCATAAATATATTTCTCATAAGATTTAGCTAACAAAATACCCTGTTAGTTGCATGCCAACTAACATAAAACCACCACTCATCAAGACTGTGTTCGTTGCCGCAGAAAAACGGTCGAAACTCTCGAATTGACGCCAAAAATTAATTAACAGAAGAATAAAAATAAGAGCCATAAACTGACCAATTTCTACTCCAATATTAAAGGAGAGCAGATTTAGCGCTAGCCCATCTTCAGGTAAGTGAAACTCTTGGATCTTTGTTGCTAATCCGAAGCCATGAAACAAGCCAAAAATAAGTACAGCTTTCTTAGGGTCGGGTTGTTTACCAAAGAAGTGGGTGAATCCTCCGAGGTTATCAAACCCTTTATAAACCACTGATAAACCGATAATTGCATCAATCAGGTATGCATTAACCTGGATATTAGCTAGGACTCCAGTCATTAGAGTTAAACTGTGACCTATCGTGAACATACTTACGTAGAGCAAGACGTCTTTACTATTTCTCAGAAAAAACAGCACTCCCACTAGAAACAGCAAATGGTCATAACCCGTAACCATATGTTTAGCTCCGATATACAGAAAAGGAATTATCTGGATACCAGTGTTGTTTTCTAAGAAGTTACGTGTACTGTCGTCTACACCGTGTGCAAAGGCTTCAAACGAAGCCATTGCACACAGAGATAGAAGAAGGTACACCAAATGCGTTAGCTTTAATTTACCTAACATTTATTTACCCTTCGCTTTTCATTAATGAATTCCCAGAAATGTGCTCTTCAGACTTGTCGTTCGAATGTAAAATTCGAAATAGTGCGGGTAAGACGAAAAGCGTTAAGATTGTTGAAGAAATTACACCTCCTATTACAACGGTTGCCAATGGTCTTTGAACTTCAGAGCCGATTCCTGTGTTTAATGCCATTGGAATAAAACCTAGCGAAGCTACGAGAGCTGTAGTGATAACAGGTCTTAACCTCGTTACTGCTCCTTCGATAATTGCACTTTCGAGCAATTGGTTCCTCGAAATTAAATCTCGAATAAACGAAACAAGCACTAATCCGTTCAGAATTGCTATACCAGATAACGCTATAAAGCCGACTGCCGCAGATATTGAAAAAGGGATGCCTCGAAGGTACAGAGCAAAGATCCCCCCTGTAAGTGCTAATGGAACCCCTGAAAAAATAATGAGCGAGTCTTTTATCGAACCTAGTGCTAAGAATAAAAGTAAAACAATAAGAACAAGTGTGACTGGCACCACAATGCTTAAACGCTCAGACGCAGACTGTAGCTTTTGATAAGTACCACCATATTCAATCCAGTAACTGGCAGGTAATTTAACTTTAGATTTAATCGCTGCCTGTATATCTTGAACAAAGCTACCTAAATCTCGACCACGCACGTTGGCAGTAACAACGACTCTGCGCTTTCCGTTTTCGCGGTTGACTTGATTAGCTCCTAAAATAACTTCCATATCAGCAAGCTCTTTTAGAGGTATATGCTCACCATTTGGTAAGGAGATAGGCAAATTAGACAGCGAATTTACATCTTGGCGCTTTTCCTCAGGAAGACGCGCTACAATATCGAAACGTTTATCGCCTTCGTAAAATTTTCCTGCGACTTGCCCCCCCATAGACACAGCTACTTGTGTTTGAAAGTCTTCAAGGCTAAGCCCGTATAATGCGAGCTTTTCTCTGTGCGGTAGAAAAGTGAGTACTGGAAGACCTTTAGTTTGCTCTACCTGCACATCACGTATACCTTCAACATCCTGAATTGCCGTTTCGATTTCTTTCCCGAGTTCAGCCAAAGTATCAAAATCATCACCAAATACTTTTATTGCAAGCTCTGCTCTAACTCCAGCAAGCAACTCATTAAATCGCATCTGTATTGGTTGGAGAAATTCATACCTATTGCCTGGCACAGGTGTAACTAGTTCTTCTAATTCAGCAACTAGCTGTTCTTTAGTCTTATTAGGGTTAGGCCATTCGCTTCTAGGCTTAATAATTATAAAATTATCAGCAACGCTAGGAGGAACTGCATCTGTAGCTACATTCGCGGTACCTATTTTTGCAAATACGCGCTCTACTTCGGGTAACGCTTTTATTCTCTCTTCAAGTACTTTCTGCATCGCAATAGATTGCGATAGTGAAGTACCAGGAATTCTCAGCGCATGCATCGCGATGTCGCCCTCATCAAGGTTTGGCACAAACTCACTGCCGAGCCGCATCCCCATAAATGAAGCCAGCACAACTAATGAGAATGCAACTATAATGACCAGCCATCTCGCCTTTAAAATAACCTTCAGAGCAGGCCTATAAAGTGATACTGAGGTATTGATAATGATGTTTTCTTTCTCAGTTACCTTGCCTTTGAAAGTTAGCGCAATAGCAGCAGGGATAAATGTAATTGAAAGTACCATCGCGCTAACAAGAGCTATTACTACCGTTATTGCCATTGGGTGAAACATCTTTCCCTCAACACCTGATAGCGCAAATATAGGTAAGTAGACTGCGGTTATTATGAAAACCCCGAATAAAGCAGGTCGAATGACCTCTCGTGTCGCATCGTAAACTAAGGATAAACGTTGTTTGGCGTTAAGCTCGCCTTTTTGAGTGGCATGAGAAAGTCTCCTCAAACAATTCTCAACGATAATGATAGCCCCGTCGACTAACAATCCAAAATCGAGTGCACCTAAGCTCATCAGATTCGCTGTTGTTCGTGTTTGAATCATTCCCGTTACAGTCATAAGCATGGCGAAAGGAATAACTAAAGCTGTCAAAAATGCGGCTCTTATGTTGCCTAATAGTAAGAACAGAACAACAATGACCAAAATAGCCCCTTCAGTAAGGTTCATTTCGACCGTATCTAATGTTGTATTGACTAGTTTTGTTCGATCGTAGACAGCGTTTACGACTATTCCTTCGGGAAGTGACGCGCTAATTTCTTTTATTCGTTCACCAACACCTCTCGCGACCTTTTGGCTGTTCTCGCCTATCAACATAAAGACTGTACTCAGCACGACCTCTCGACCATTCTGTGTTGCAGCCCCAGATCTTAGCTCCTTACCTTCTTTTACTTCCGCGACGTCTTTTACTCGAACAATCTTGCCAAGGTCTGTAGGCAAAGGAATCTCAGAAATTTGTTTAAGCGTTTCCACTTGTCCAGGCAGTCGAATTAACCATTGAGCACCATTTTTCTCAATAAAACCTGCACCTTTATTTGAATTATGCTTTCCTACTGCATTTATGACATCTTGCTGAGTTAAACCGAATAACAATAATTTATCGGGGTTCAGTGCAATAAGGATCTCGCGCTCAAATCCTCCAATTGGGTTGACTTCAACAACGCCTTCTACTTGCATCAATTGTGGACGAATTACCCAATCATGAACTGTTCTTAAGTCTGTCGGGGAAATTGGACGACCATCTTCATTGGTTGTCCCTTCCTTAGCGTCAACCGTGAACATGAATATTTCACCAAGTCCCGTAGAAATTGGCCCCAACTCAGGCTCCAGTCCTGAGGGAAGTTCAGATTTTGCAGCGTTAATACGTTCATTGACTAATTGCCTAGCAAAATAGATATCAGTGTCATCATTAAAGATCGCAACTACTTGTGATAATCCATAGCGAGATACAGAACGCGTATAAGACAGGTTTGGAACTCCTGACAATGCGGTTTCAAGAGGAAACGTGATACGTTGCTCTACCTCCAGTGGGGTATACCCAAGTGCCTCTGTATTTATTACAACCTGCACATTGGTAATGTCTGGTACAGCATCAATTGGCAGCTTTTGGAAGTTCCAAAGGCCAAGCATCGCTACCGCGAAAACAAAAACGAGAATTAGCTTACTTCTCTCGATTGAAAATTTTAAAATAGCATCTAACATTCAAGGAGTTCCTTAGTGGTCGTGAGACGCGCCCGACTTCTCAATATCAGCCTTTATTATGTAGCTGTTGAGAGTGACATATTCTGTTCCAGAGGGAATGCCGTTTAGTACTTCAACCCATCCCTCTGCTTTTCGGCCGAGCTCAAGCATCCGAACTTCGTATTGATCACCAAACTTTCCATAGACCACCGTGAAATCTCTAAAAGCCTGAAGGGATTCCTCTTTCACAGCTCTTTCAACGGTGAATGAGTCAAAGAGAATTTGGGCAGTTATAAACTGTCCTGGTGAGTAAAAGCCGTCATTATTATTTACAATGGCGCGATAGACTTTTGCTTGCGAGCCGTTAACGGCATAAAGGCTGTCAAAAATTTTAGTGCTTATCGTCTTATCGTGACCCGGAACTTGTATATCGACGGGAGCATCTAACAATTTCTTGTTTTGGTCTTCTGGATATACGTTCAGCTCTGCTATTAATTGCGAGGTATCAGTAATAGCGACTAGTTTCTTGTCTCCCGATTGTTCGCCTACCCCAATATCCTGAAATGTAATTAGGCCATCAATCGGCGATTTAACTTGATAACTTTGCAAGCTTTCGCTTGATTGGATAGTGAAAAGAGTCTGCCCTTTCTTTACTGCTTGACCTAAAATGACATCAACAGAAGTTATTTCGCCTGGATAACGCGCAGATATATTCCTCACTGCATTGGGGGGTAAAACTAACTGGCCATATACTTTCAACCGCGCGTTAAGTTTTTTACTCGATACGAAATCGGTTTTAATGTCCATAGCCTTTGCTAGTGAATCATCTATTTTTGTCCTTCCTTCATAGTTATCGTAAGACCATTCGTATGTTTTGCCTTGGTAATTGGCAGTAAGTGAAACTAAAAAAGAGTGAGGTTCATAGATAACCATGTCACCGCGCAGATAATTGCCCTCAACATAAAAATCTATGTCATCGATGCCATCTCCCAAACGCGTGAGTTTTACGTTCACTTCAATGTCTTCAGCTGATATTCGCTGTCCTGCATAACTAGCGTATACACGAAATTCGGGAGGGGTGTCGGTTTCATAAATCGCCAGCTCGATAGCAAGGTCACCCTGTCTCAATACTCGACCATTATTAGGGCCTTTCTCTACTTCTTCTTGAGTAATTTCTTTAGCTGACTCAGCAACAGCTAGGTTACTGATTGCGGATAAGCTAATGCCAATATGGGCAAATGCTATTAAGGTAAATAATTTGCGAAGTTTCATAGTGCTCTCTCATTCTTGGATACCGAAGTACCCGTTAATCTCTCTAATTCAATGTTAAATAGTTGAATGTTGGTATAGGCATCGATTAGGCTCTTCTGCGCATTTAACAGTTCTTTCTGGACCGCAAAGAGGTCCGTATATGAGTAACTTCCGATGTTGTATGCTCGACTAGCTTGCTCATTTGCTTGCTCTAACATCGGAATGGAACTGTTTGATAATTTTTGGATTACATGGAGGCTGTGCTTTAATTTGTGAGTCAACAACAGAGCATCAGTGGAAATACTTTGAAGTAAGGCATCAGATTCAGCAGCACTTTGGCTCTGCTTTGCACGCAAAGACGTGATTAATCCTTTATTACGACCTTCGCCTCCAATAGGTATTGATATCCCAGCTACAAATGCAAAGTCGTCAATTACTTCGTTTCGTCTAATGCCTGTCGACACTTCCCAAGCGGGTGACTCCTCTACTACTGCCAAATCAATTTCAGATTCAATTTCTTGTTGCTGTAGTATGTAGCGTTGGATTTTCGGGTTTTCCTTCAATCTTTTCAAAACTTCATCTAACTCAGAAATTGAAGGAATATTTGTAAGCGTTCCAGTTACTGAAAAGTTTGTAGTACCCTTCCACTGCGCCGCTAATGCAGATTTTGTTGCTGCAATCTCATGAACAAGATCTTCTACTTCTAGCTCGTACAAAGATAGCGAAGCGCGAGCGCGGAGTTCATCGATAGCGTTAGCTTTTGCTGCTTTTACACGACCTTCTACATTGTCCAAGAGATCTTTCGCTTGGTCTTCTGCAATCTTCGCCAACTTTAAGTTCTCTTTTTGAGCCAATAAGGTTATATACAATCGTGCTGTATTTGCTGCGATATCAACGGCTTTAACCTCTTGATCAATTGTAGTTGCGTCAGCTTTCGATGAAGCTAGATTGACCCTAGACTCGATAATGTCATTTTCAAGTAACCATGAAATGCTCAATGTTGCTTGCAATCCAGATACCCCTGAGTTGTTACCAGAGCCCAAGAAATCCTCGAGTTGCGCATTAACTACTTTAGGCGTGCCAACCTCAGCTTGAGTAATAAGAGCTTTTGCAGCCTCTGATTTATGTGTGAATACATGTAATTCAGGATGTTGTTGCAGGGATAGACTAATTGCATCATTCAATGTGAGTATTTCTTGTGCATTAACACCAACAGACATCCCACTGATGGACATGCTTATAAGCATACCACTCACAAAATACCGATTGATGATCGGTTTTTTGCTTAATTTTTTTCCAAAAAACATAAATAAAATCCTTATGAAAGCTTTTTAAAAGCCTTCGACTAAGTTTGAAAATAAAAACCGTTCACCGATCGGTTTTTAGAATAAATTTTAATGGCTAAACACCGTTTCAATAAGATGATGAACACCGTCTAAAGAAGTCATACATAGAAAAAATAATGCAATGGCAAAAGAGAACGCTACAGTCTTATTGATAGGTGACAACTGCAACCTACCCAAGAGGAAATAGATGCGTTGCTCAAGGACATCTGCTCCGAAATTTACAACTAAAGCGCTTGATTTAAGTATGTCCTCTTGCGCATTAAGCTTTGCAACTTTAATTAAAGTGCTTGCAACGAATATCCGGTCAATTCCTTCTTCTAATACAGCATTGTCTGCATCTTGTTCCATAGCCAACACCATCTGTAGAGTTAGTAATCTTGCTACTGGTGCAAAATAAAATGAGACCAAAATACTAAAAAGCCACTTTTTCAGGGGATCATTATTTACAACATGCGCTCTTTCGTGCTTTAAAATGACATCAAGTTCTTCGGGAGTAACCTCATTCAAAAGCCCTGTAGTTATGAAGCATTTCTTGCTCCGTATTCCAGAGGTAAACGCTGCAAATTTAGGTATCTCAACTTCATATACCCCCCGGCTTAAGTTTTTTGAGAGGCAAGTTAGCAAGCTCACCTCCTGTCTATGAAGCCATAGCTGTCTCGTCTTTGAAGTCAATACAAACATCATGTAAGAGAGCAGGAGTATTATTGTAACTGCATGCCAACTAAACCAGTTGAAATCTGATATATGATGCCAATGAGCATATTGTTTAGTTTCAAATATGCTTGAGTAGACATATATATCAAGTAAGTAAAGACAGACTAAAATGCTCATTATCCATGGCATTGAAACACAAAACCAAAGCAGAGCTTTCCTTGGTTTTAACTGAACAGATGTTAACTTTTGTCCTAGTAAAGATACGCCAATAGACACAACCAAATTAGTTATTGCGAATGCAATAGTAAAAATTGCTAGCAGGTTGAAGAATATTGTCATTATTTTACTTAATCCTTGTTCACTGACTTGAGCTTTTTTTGCTCTTCTATAAGTTGCTCTAGTTTAGTTAGTTGGTCGACACTAAATTCACTTGAGATGGAAGAAAAAGCTGCGATAAGGCTGCTATCGTCGCCAGCAATAAAGTCACTAGCAACTGACTTTATAAGCTGTCCGATCAACTCGTATCTCTCGACTTTTGTGTTATAGATATATGCATGCCCCTCTTTTTTTCTGGCTAGAAGTCCCTTTTTGAAAAGGCGATCAAGTGTACTCTGGTAGGTATTTAAGCTTCCTCCCCTCACATTTATGAAATGCGAATAAACTTGCTTTACATCAACATCTTTGTGCTTCCATAAATAATGTAGAACTAGCTTTTCAAGTTCACCAAGATTCATATTCGCCGCACCCTTTTAAAAAACCGATTAACGATAGGTATTATACATAGAGAGTACCGACCGGCAATCGGTTTTTATCTCAGTTTTTTTCACTTCATCGTTAGGCGGAACTTATTAATAATATTATCTCACTATATTTTGCACTAAATACACCCACGCTTTCTCAACTCCTCAGCCCATTCTTTAAAGCGTTTTTCGTCGCGCTCTGCGGTCTTTGCACGTCTGTTCAATGTTTTCTTAGACAATGCTTTGGGCTCTTCTTTGTCAAATGTTACTCCAGACAAAGCATCGGCAAACATTTCCGGCTTTACGTGACTATAGTGCTGCTCGATCATTGCTGTACTGGTTCCACATTGGCGCGCAATTACGTCCATGCTGGTTCCGTTGAGAAGCTGCCACGTAATGTAGGTATGTCGAAGAGAGTATAGCGTTCGCGGTCCTCTGGGTGACTCTTTTAATCCCGAACTTTGGAGAGCTTTCTCAAATGCCTTACCTAATTGCTTTGTGGGTTCACCATTTGCTAGCAAAAATAGTTTTTGGTTAGGTGTACGCAGTGGAAAACGTTCTCTGAGTCTAGTTAAAGCACCAATCACATCACGTTTACAAACTACTTTACGAGGGCCTGTATATTTTGTTGTTTTACCTTTGGTGATGTGAATGAAGAATTGAGCTTTAGACCCTTGCGTTTTTATTTCGATGTCCTTCCACGTTAAGGCGTCCATTTCCGTTCCGTGTCTAATACCAGTATTTATTGTTATTTCACAATAATCATAAAGTAACTCACAGATCTGACGAGTTTTTTCACTATGGGCATTAAATTCTCTTTCTAGTATTGCGTCCAATACAGCTTCGTATTCCTCTTCCGAAAATGCAGAGCGGCGTTTGCCTGCTTCACCTTTAGATGAAAGAACAGGTACTTGAGCGGCGATCATCCATTTTTGCTCAATAGCTTCTTTAAAAACGAGCTGAAGAGCAGCATTGTGAGTTAATAATGTAGAGGAGGCTGGAGACTTCTTCATCCGCCCTTTACGCCACTCATCAAATTTAGATATTTCTTCTTGGTCAATTGAAGTAATAAATGTCCGTGAAAAGTAAGGTATGTGGTAGTTTTCTAAAGCTCGAATATAGTCTTTATAGGTGCGTTTACCGCCCCCGTGTTCTAGTTGCTCTTCAAGCTTTTCGATGACGCGGTCAGCTACGTCTTTGAATCGCTTACTTTGGACTAGTGTGTTATTTTCGTGTCTAATTTGGTGGTCTAAGAAGATTCGATGTGCCATGGCGATAGCTTCGTCTTTATCTTTCTTCTTAGTTGATTTACAGAGCCATTTTTTGTGGTTGGTTAGTATAAATCGCGCGTACCAGCGTTCACTGTTATCTTGTTTAAAGATATACAGCTCATCGTTTATGTCGTGTCTTTCAGTCTGTTTTGCCATAGCGCCAGTAAAACAGAAAAGAGTTCTTTTTGCAAAGAATTTGCAAAGAAATTAAAAGTTGCTTATTTTCAAAGGGTTAAAGTGGTGATTTGCATTGAAAATCCGCGTGTCCCTGGTTCGATCCCGGGTCGAGGCACCATTATTCAGAAAGCCCTGCATGAAAATGCAGGGCTTTTTTGATCTCGGCGGTTGAAAAACACAGGCACACGCTAACGTGCCCCTGCGGCTGCGCCGCGCGTTGCAATCCCGGGTCGAGGCACCATTATTCAGAAAGCCCTGCATGAAAGTGCAGGGCTTTTTTGATTTCGGCCAACCAGCCCCGAGCTTTCAATTAAATCCGGTTTTTCCAAAAACTATTCTGATAAAAGTTATTTCTCTAGTGCTTTAACCATCCAGTTATGCCAAATTCTGCGTTAATACATACGAAAGGGTACTTAATTTAGCGAGTGGTGCACTTATTGACTTTTAATCTAAGTAACTTGATGCACTTAATCGTCGAGGTTTGATTTAATGCGTCTTGTGTCTTGTGTCTTGTGTCTTGCGTCTTGCGTTTGGAGTCTTGTATGAGTTATGACTAGACTTTCGTTATAGATTTTCACAATTTAAATTAAAAGGGAGTTTAATTACGATGCTTAAGTATATTCATAGTTTTCTGTTTTCGAATAAAAGCCATCGAGTACGTGTGAAGTCGCCAATTGTATTTAAATTAGGTGCTTATGTAACATTCTTCGTGGTTTCATCTATTGTATTTTCCGGTTCTACCTTAGCAAAAACGGTTTGTAGTACTGAAGTGATAGAGGAAAAAGGCACCCCTACTCTCAGTTCTGGGCTGATTGATGCAATGTATGAAGCAATTAGCACTAACACGTTTGCCCTTGACGAACCTTATACTTTGATAAGTAAGAAACATTTCTGTACGGGTGTAGGTAAGTCTAATAAAGGAACCGAAAGCTCTTTGGAAACCTTTAACAGTGTTCCAAATCCTGATCCAGCTCCGAAAGGAGGTGATAAGCAAACAGTCAAGCAGACTAGAGCTGATGGAACCAGGGAGTGGACTTATACATATATGAATGGAGTTTGGGTATTGACTGGATACAAATACACACCTTTGCCTGATGCTGATAGTTTGGATCCATAATTGACCGGCTCCAAATAAATGGATTCACGATATAGATGAATTCGGGCATGATTATGCCCCCTAGTGGGGCTTATCGATGAAATCGAAATGAACAGATAGTTTCCAATATTAAGCAGCATGAAGCGGGGCTGAAAGGCCAATTAACACCTCAAGTCATTGATGATGACGAACACACAAGCGCTAAGACATCTGTACCAAACTTAAAAACTCTTGAAGCGAAGACACATGGAATTGTGCCTTTGGTGACTTTTTAACGCCCGGTCGAAGTATCTGAACCGTTTTCATACCTAAACTATTACCCGCACTAATTTCTGACTCCTCACTGTCTCCAATAACCCATACCTCACTCGGAGCTGTATTGTATTTTTTGGCTATGATGTCGAAGTAGAATGCTTTGCCTTTTCTAGGCGGGTTACCTGGGTCATCGTAGTAAATGTCTTCAAAAGCACCTTCAACGCCCAATTGGCGAATTTTCGAATGTTGAAATTTTTGGAATCCAGAAGTTACAAGTATCTTCACCCCTTCAAACGCATGAACTAAATGAGTGTCTTCATAGCCTTCAATAGGGTGGGCAATACTCAACTGCGAAAAGTACGCATAACTCGCAGATTTTGAATGCTTAGAGAACTTATATTTTTCAACAATATAGTCCAAAGGTTTACGCCAAAAATCCAGACGCATTTCTTGTCTCATAGAGGGAGTTAAATCGTTACTTTTATCTGACTCGATGACATCGAATAGAGGTAGCAATATGTCTTCACCTACACTATTGCCCGGAGCTAAGCAGTTGTCGAAATCAAAAATAATTAATGGCATGTATGGATAAATTACTAGGGAGTGGTGTGCACCATAGTCGCACATGAATGTTTCGATTTCAGAAAGAGCAACCTGCATAGTCGCGTACTTGTCGCATAGTGGAATTACGCCAAATACTCTGAAAACAAGCCTGATAAGAACTAGTTTGCGCTTTTTAGACGCAGTTAAAGCCAAAAAACGCTTTTTTAATAAAAAACTTATGCATGTTCTTGCCTACTTTTCAAAATGGGTACTACGCTTACTTCATATGTAAAACGCAGCGAAATATAACGTTGTTACTTTTTAAAAGAGGTAACGCGCCATTGCTCTGTGTTTTAAAGAGATAGTTTTTGGCTTAACACCTGTGATTTTAAGCGGAGTGAGAAACTTCGAACTGTTAATAATGATAGGAAGCTAGCTGCTTCGTTCAACTGCCTTGTCTGAAAGAAGCAACCGGCAGTTGAATGTTCAGGGTGAAACTAAGCCGCGCGTAATTCTCAAGGAGAGTTTTTTGTCAGCTAACAACACATCTTCAAATCAGCAGAGCGCAGTAAACACCATATTTGCTATTTCAGGTATTGGAGTTATCGCTTCGTGGGTGCTCTACTTTTCAGTATCGGCGTTAGCCGCTCTCGCTGTGCTAACCGGCGCAGTGGTGATTTGTGCCCTTATTCACTCAAAAAATAACAGCGAAAGCGACGAGATATACCCGACAGAGAATAGTGCTGCGGATATGGCGACAAGCAGAAATACTGATATTGAAAAAGCCAGTGAGGGGTTAAGTGTTTCACTTGGCACTTGTGACGCCAATTTATCGGACATCAAATCGACGCAGGATGACGCAGTAGAAACTTTGTCTCACGCCTTTAGCAGTTTGAAATCACTAGTTTCTCAACAAATTGAGTGTATTGAAGATCTGTTAAGTGTGGACGAAGCGCATACGCAGTCTTACTCCGACCGAATGCGTAATTTCGCCCGCGAAACCGATGGAACACTAACGCAATTCATTGAATCTACAGAACAGATGTCGTCGTCGACAAAGCACCTAATGGAGCAAGTGCAAACCATTCAACAGGCCATGCCTACGGTAATTGAAGCACTGAGTGGTATTGATGACATCGCTGCACAAACTAATTTACTTGCTTTGAATGCGGCTATAGAGGCGGCGCGAGCAGGTGAGGCTGGTCGTGGCTTCGCTGTTGTTGCTGATGAAGTCAGGGCGCTCTCAACTCGCTCCACTCAGTTTAGTGATGTGATTAAAACCCAGGTCGAGAACATAAGAAGTCTGGTAGATAAGCTCACAGACACCGCTGAATTTGTAGCGTCGCAGGATATTTCTCAGGTGGTTAATGCTAAATCACATATCAGTGAGCAGTTGTCTGAGATTATCAAGAAAGCAGAGGCTGACCTTGTAACCACAAAACAGATTGAAGACATTGGCTCTCAGCTTGACGAGTCGATAAATGCGGCCATTCGGGGTATGCAGTTTGGCGATATCAACGGCCAACACATTCAGTATACCCAAGATATGATCAAGTTCATTTTAGAGCAGTTGGCGACGTTAGATGTCAACAATATCGAGCGTTTCGTCAGTGCATTAAACGAGTACCAAAAAGGACTCGCTGCGAAAGGGAAAAATGACCACAACCCTGTGTCTGCAACATCTATGGACGCTGGGGAAGTCGAATTGTTCTAGCTAAGCAAGGAACAGCAAGCACAGTCAGTAATGACCTACTTTGGAGAAGTGAGCATATGAGCAAACACATTTTAGTTGTAGACGATTCAGTATCTATTCGTCAGATGGTAGAGATGACCCTCAAAGGCGCAGGCTATACTGTCACGACAGCCCAAGACGGGCAAGATGCGTTAGATAAATGCAAAAGTCAGCAATTTAATTTTGTTTTAACCGATCAGAATATGCCACGAATGGATGGCCTTACGCTTATAAAAAATTTGCGCGGTTTGGGGACTTACAGCAGAACGCCTGTTGTTATGCTTACTACAGAAGCAGGCGACGATATGAAAGCAAAAGGTAAAGCCGCTGGCGCCACAGGCTGGATGGTAAAGCCTTTCGATCCAAACAAGCTTCTTGATGTAACGAAGCGCGTGCTGGGCTAAATCGCCCACCCACTCCTAAAATCTGGAAGGATTCGGAATGAGCATCGATATAGAACAGTTTCATGGCGTGTTTTTCGACGAGAGCGATGAGCATCTCGACGATATGGAACAGCTATTGATGAGTTTAGATGTTGAATCCCCTGATCCTGAAGAGCTAAATAGCATTTTTCGCGCTGCCCATTCGATTAAAGGTGGCAGCGGTATTTTCGGTTTTGATGCGTTGATGAATTTAACGCATGTGATGGAAAACTTGTTAGATAAAGCCCGCAACAATGAGCTTAGTGTTACCGCTGACATTGTAAATGTGCTTTTAGAAACTCTCGATGTTTTAAAAGACACGCTTAACGCCTACCGCGATGAGACCCCCGTACCAGAAGACAGTATTGCCGAGCGCATTAAAATTCTAAATGGCGTAATCAACGGTCAATATACAGACCCAGCCCCCGGCGATGGTGACGATTCTTCAGAAGTAAGCGTGAATGCGCAAAACGAAAGCGCTCAGGACGACAGCTTTGGTTTCTTTGACGATGAGCCTAATAGTGCTATTGAAGCCGCTGACGACAGTTTTGGTTTTTTCGACGACGAGCCAGTTAACGAAGTGCTCTCTCACGGCGACAACACTAAAAGTGAGAATAATGACGATGACGGCTTTGGCTTCTTCGATGATGAAATATCGAATAATACCGTCGACGCACAAACTGAAACGACTAAAGCCGAAACAGCTGAAGTAGAGCAGGGTTTCGGTTTTTTCGAAGACGCACCGTCAGCTACCAATATCAATACTTCCCCAGAAATTGCGAGTAGTAATAACGCGCAAAGCGCGAGTACTCAATTAAATACAGCAACAACATCTAACAATGATAAAGCGCCAACAAGTGGCGTTGCCCCCACGACAACACAAGCCAAAACGCCACCAAAACCGCCAGCGAAAAAGAGCACCGCCCGTGAATCGGCCTCTATTCGTGTAGACACCACTAAAATTGATGCCATGGTTAACTTAGTCGGAGAGCTGGTTATCACCCAGTCAATGCTGTCTATGATAGGGCAAGACGTTGAAGGGCAGGTTGGCGAACGGTTGCAGCTAGCTATTGATGAGCTGCAGCGAAACACCCGGGAAATTCAAGAATCAGTGATGTCTATGCGCATGCTCCCGCTAACCGCAACCTTTAATCGTTTCCCGCGCTTAGTAAGAGATTTGGCAGGTAAGTTAGGTAAGCAGGTAGAACTGGTACTCCAGGGAGGCAGCACGGAAATTGATAAAAGTTTAATTGAAAAGATTGTCGACCCCCTTACCCATCTCGTTCGCAACAGCATCGATCACGGCATAGAAATGCCCGACAAACGCGTCGCTGCTGGCAAGCCAGAAAAAGGCACGGTTATTCTAAGTGCCGAGCAGAAAGGCGGTAGCATCATTATCAGTATTATTGATGATGGCGGTGGTCTTCACCGCGACAAAATTCTCGATAAAGCGCGAAGTAACGGGCTCACCGTATCTGATGACATGCCTGATTCAGAAGTATGGCAGCTTATATTCCAACCTGGGTTTTCAACTGCCGAAGCCATTACCGATGTATCGGGAAGAGGGGTAGGTATGGATGTGGTGCGCCGCAATATCGAATCGATTGGCGGTCGTATCGATATCGAGTCTAGCGCCGGTGAAGGTTCAGCGTTTTTCATTCACCTGCCGCTTACGCTAGCCATAGTTGATGGCATGTGTGTGTCGGTGGGTAAGCAAATCTTCGTGATCCCACTTTTAAATATTATTGAATCCTTCCAGCCTACTAAGCAGCAGCTGAAGACCTTGGGCAACGACACCGTTCTCCATATACGAGATCAATACTGGCCTTTGGTGCCCCTCTACGACTTCATGGAAGTAGAGGATGCCGCGCTTTCTCCCACAGAAGGCATTGTAGTGTTGCTTGAAAGCAGTAAAAAACGCTTTGGTGTTTTGGTTGATGCACTCGTCGGTCAGCAGCAGGTGGTGATTAAAAGCTTAGAAGAGCACTACCGTAAGGTGGCTGGAATAGCGGGGGCAACCATTATGGGCGACGGAAAAGTCGCACTTATTATCGATGCAGACTCCATTGCTACAACGTATACCTCCAGTCAAATAGAGGAGTTACTTTCATGAGTGAAACTGCCTTGCATCAAGCGGTTACCGGCGGACAGGACAAAGAATACTTGAGCTTTGTGCTTGGCGATGAGCATTACGCCTTGGACATCACCACAGTAAAAGAAATTAGAGGATACGAACAAGTCACTAAGATTGCGAATGCGCCAGCCTTCATAAAAGGCGTGATTAATTTGCGTGGTGACATCGTTCCTATCGTGGACTTGCGCATTAAGTTTAACGTAGGCGAGGCCACATATAACGACTTCACAATAGTGATAATGCTGAATATTCAAGAGCGTATTGTTGGCATCGTGGTAGATGGTGTATCCGATGTTATTCGCTTGTCTGAAGAACAAGTACTTCCGCCACCAGAGTTTGGCGTAGCTTTTGACAGCAGGTATCTACACGGTTTAGCTGATGTAGATGAAAACATGGTCATTCTGGTGAACATAGAAAGCTTAATAACCAGCGAAGAGCTGGGTTTAGTCGCACCTGAGAGCGTAAAAGACGACGCGTAGTTACAAGGTCCTTCACTAAACGGAAACACCTGACATTGGGAAATATTAGTTATGGGCGTATTTAATTTTCTGAACGGCGAAGAGTTAAAAATAGCGAAGCACGACTCGCTATTGAAGTCGAATATTCTAAAGGCCAGTGCCTCAAACTTGTTGGTTATCGACAAGTCGGGGGTTATTCACTACCACACTCCCGCATTCCTGCGAATGACAAAGGCCTACCCTAAGGACTTTACTGTTCACGATGGCGAGTCTTCACTATCAGGAAAGCACATAGACGACATTGCAAATGGGGCAAGCGCTTCAGAAAACCTGTCCTATTTACTTACCCATACTTCGGGCGATAAGCACCTCGTTTCTCTTGCTGAGCACGGCTTTTGTGTAAGTGCATCTACAATAACGATAGACGAGAATGGCACTCAGCTTTATGTCACCGAGTGGCAGGACAACACTGAAAATAAACGCAACAAAGGTATGGTCGATGCCATTATGCGAAGCCAGGCGGTGATATCGTTTACGACAGACGGAGAAATCTTGTCGGCCAACGATAACTTTTTATCCGCAATGGGCTATAGCGAAAGTGAAGTGGTGGGAAAGCATCATCGCATTTTTGTCGACAGTGATTATGCTCAAAGCGAAGAGTACCAGCAGTTTTGGAAAAAGCTAAAAAGCGGCGACGTACACAGCGGTGAGTTTTGCAGAATTAACAAGCAAGGCGAAGAGGTGTGGATCCAAGCGACCTACAACCCAGTATTTGATGACAACGGTGACGTAGATTACATCATCAAGTTTGCCTCTGATATTACAGAGCAAAAACAAAAAAATGCTGACTACGAAGGGCAGATTACGGCCATTAATAAATCACAGGCCGTTATTGAGTTCGATCTAGAAGGTAATATTCTTAACGCCAACGAAAACTTCCTCGCCGCAATGGGTTACAGCCTTTCTGAAATTAAAGGGCAGCATCACAGCATGTTTGTTGACCCAAGCTATAAGTTAAGCGCTGAATATGCTGCTTTTTGGCAAAGCTTAAAAGCCGGAGAGCACAGTGAGGGTGAATATAAACGCATTGCAAAAGGTGGCAGGGAAATATGGATCCGCGCATCGTACAACCCCATTTTCGACAGCTCGGGTAAGCCATTTAAAGTCGTTAAATTTGCCACCGATGTAACGCAAGACAAGTTAAAAAATGCGTATTTCGAAGGACAAATTAACGCTATCAGTAAATCTCAGGCTGTGATCGAGTTTGATGTCGACGGCACTATCATTACTGCTAACGACAACTTCCTCAACACCATGGGCTACCGACTAGACGAAATCAAAGGTAAACATCACCAACTATTTGTGGATGAAGAAACCAGACAGTCAGAGTCGTACCAGCGTTTTTGGTCTGAACTTAAAGAAGGTAATTTCTTCTCAGGAGAATTTAAGCGCGTAAGCAAAGCAGGAAAAGCCGTTTGGATCCAAGCTTCTTACAACCCTATAGAAGACATGAATGGCAACCCGTTTAGGGTGGTCAAATACGCGACAAACATTACCGAAGAGAAGTTGAAAAACGCCTACTTTGAAGGTCAGTTAAATGCCATTAGCAAGTCACAGGCTGTCATTGAGTTTGACCTTGAGGGGGTAATTTTAAACGCAAACAGCAACTTCTTAGCCGCGATGGGATATACCCTAGATGAAGTGAAAGGAAAGCATCACAGTATTTTTGTGGACCCTGCTTTCAAAAACAGTCCTGAATACGCAGCATTCTGGGAGCAATTGCGCCAAGGCGTTTACGCTAGCGGAGAATACAAGCGTTTCAACAAGTCAGGAAAACCAGTTTACATTCAAGCCTCTTACAACCCAATCCTAGACCAAAACGGCACACCGTTTAGAGTCGTGAAATATGCCACGGACGTGACAGGAAGAACTTTAGCGGTAGAAAGTATTAAGTCTATTATGGCAAGTCTGACAGACGGTGATTTACTGAAAACGATAGAAGAGCCATTAGAAGGTGACTTCAAGGTGCTTGGCGAATCTATTAATCATTTTATTGGTGAACTGCGCGACACCATAGTGAAAATTCACACCGCTGTGGAAACCATCGATACGGCTTCAAATGAAATCGCCACCGGCAACGCCGATTTGTCTAGTCGTACCGAACAGCAAGCGTCTAGCTTAGAAGAAACAGCGTCAGCCATGGAAGAGTTAACGGGCACAGTGAAGCTGAACGCAGAGAATGCCGATCAAGCAAAAGGCTTGGCAAGCCAGGCATCAGAAGTAGCATCAGAGGGCGGAAAAGTCATTGAACAAGTAGTGCATACCATGGGTGAAATTAACGACTCTGCCCAGCGTATATCTGACATCATCGGCGTTATTGATGGCATTGCTTTCCAAACTAACATACTCGCACTGAACGCAGCAGTTGAAGCTGCAAGAGCGGGCGAGCAAGGTCGCGGGTTTGCCGTTGTTGCCTCTGAGGTGAGAACGCTAGCGCAGCGCTCTGCCGAGGCGGCAAAAGACATAAAGGCACTAATTTCTGCGTCGGTCGATAAAATTGGTGATGGCAACGTGTTGGTGAATAAGTCTGGGGAAACCATGGCCAACATCGTCACTGCAATTAAACGCGTTAACGACATTATGTCTGAAATTGCAGCGGCATCGTCTGAGCAAGCCACCGGAATACAGGAAGTGAGCAATGCGGTGGTTCAAATGGACGAAATGACTCAGCAAAATGCTGCGTTAGTTGAACAAGCAGCAGCAGCTGCAGACAGTATGAGACAGCAATCGGGTGAACTAGCCCAACGGGTGTCTGTGTTCAAAGTGGGAAGTAGTCGCAAGCCCACTCAGAATGCTGACATTCAGTCGCTAAACGGCAGCAAAGCATTACCTAAAGAGCGTGAAGTGCCCAAGCAGCGAATGAAAGCGCTGAACCCAGCGGAACCAGATGCGTCAGATTGGGAGGCGTTTTAGTGTATGACCGCTCTACAAAGCACGGATGCGCAAAGGGAATTTCCATATAGCCGAAGAGATTTTGAACGGGTTAAAAGCCTGCTGTTCAAACAAGCCGGAATTAACTTAGCTGATTCAAAAGATGCGATGGTATACAGCCGCCTTGCCAGGCGGCTGCGTGCACTAGAGATACACAGCTTTAAAGAGTACTTAGCGTATGTAGGAAGCTGTAAAGATGAAATGGAACACTTCATTAATGCGCTCACTACTAACCTCACGGCTTTTTTCAGAGAGCCACATCACTTTGACGCACTCGCCAATTACCTGACAAAGCGACCTCAAACCAAGCGTATTTGGTGTGCCGCAAGCAGCACTGGCGAAGAGCCTTATAGTATTGCAATGACAGTAGCGTCGGTGTTTGGCACCTTTACTCCCAATGTACAAATACTTGCCACTGATATCGACAGTAAAGTACTGCAAAAGGCTCGGGAAGGAGTGTATGCCCAAAACAGTATCAGCCAGCTCTCTTACGATTATAAAACGCAATTTTTCTATAGGGGAAAAGGCGCACAAACCGGAAGAGTAAGAGTAGTGGATGAGCTGAGAAAAATGGTGCAGTTCGAACCACTAAATTTGATGTCGCCAAACTGGTGTGTAGATGCGCCAGTGGACGTGATTTTTTGCCGTAACGTCATGATTTATTTCGATCGACCAACGCAGCGCAAAATTTTAGCGCGCATGGTTAAATTGATGTGCAATGACGGGATGTATGTCGCAGGGCACTCTGAGAACTTCACGATGTATCCTGAACTGGTCGCTCCCATGGGGAAAACCATTTATCGGCCAGTCGTTTAAAAGGAATTTGCAGTATGAGTCAGGACGAAAATCCCATTAGATACTTTGATAACCGCCTTCAAAAAGAAGCCGTTAAACTTTTGCCGGGTCAGTACTATGCCACTGCTTCAGACAAAGCGCTGGTAACCATTCTTGGTTCTTGCGTAGCAGCGTGTATTTTCGATCAAGAAAAGAAGATTGGCGGTATGAATCACTTTATGTTGCCCGACCTCAACTTCACCACCAATCTCGACGCTTGCCTTGCCACAAAGTACGGTGTACACGCCATGAACATGTTGATCGATCAGCTTGTACACCTTGGCGCACGGCGAAATAAGTTGATGGCCAAAGCATTCGGAGGAGGAAAGGTGCTTCCTGGGTTTGTGCAGCAAGACATTGGACGAGTAAACGCTGAATTTGTCTTGGAGTATTTGGATGACGCGAACATACCGTTAATAAGTAGTGATTTAATGTCCACTTATGCTCGCAAAATTTATTACTTTCCTGCCGACGGTAATGTTTATATGAAGCGTATTCGAGAGTTTAACAATGCTACCCTCTACGAGCGCGAATCTACCCACCGGGTTCTACTTTCTGAACAAGCTAAGACGGGTGTAATCTCATTTTCGGAACAGTCACATGCCTATAAAAGTCCTCGTAGTTGATGACTCTGCGTTAATCCGCCAAATTCTTTCAGAAATAGTAACCCGTGATCCAGGTTTAACGCTTGTGGGTGCGGCGCCGGATGCTTATGCGGCGAAGCGAATGGTGCAAGAGTTCAGGCCTGACGTTATTACTCTGGACATTGAAATGCCGAAGGTAGACGGGTTACGTTTTTTAGAAGTAATGATGAAGGCGATGCCGACCCCAGTTGTGATGATATCTACGCTGACTGAAAGAGGTGCCGACGCAACACTGCGTGCGCTCGAACTAGGCGCTGTGGATTTTATGGCAAAGCCAAAGCTCGGCGTAGCGCAAGGTATGGCTGAATATGCGGCGGTTATTGTTGAAAAGATAAAAGCAGCAGCGCATTCGAGGTTAGGCCAACCTACGCAAACACGCTGCACAAAACATGCTTCTATGCGCTACACAGGAACCGAAAAGTTAATTGGTATAGGCGCATCAACTGGGGGAACCGAAGCAATAAAAGACGTTATTATGCATTTTCCCCGCAATGCACCGGCCACCATTATTTCCCAACACATGCCTCCAGGGTTCACAACCACCTACGCCAAGCGGCTCGATAGCCTTTGTGAAATAACCGTGAGAGAAGCGCACGGAGGGGAGCGTTTATTGCCTGGATTTGCGTACTTGGCACCAGGTAATAAACATTTAAAAGTAGAGCGTAGCGGCGCTGACTATCGTTTAACCCTTGATGATGGCCCCAAGGTATCGGGACACAAGCCCTCCGTTGATGTGATGTTTGACTCGCTGGCTGAGCATGCTGGCGCAAACGCGGTGGGTGTGCTGCTTACAGGCATGGGACGGGATGGAGCAAAAGGCCTTAAGAGTATGCACACAAAAGGCTCTGTTACGTTTTGTCAGGATGAAAAAACCTGCGTTGTTTACGGTATGCCTAAAGTGGCTGTAGAAATGAAAGCCGCGAGTTTTATCAAGCCGTTAGAAGATATCTCAGATGCAATTCTAGATACGCTTGAAGCATTGGGCGCGGGCTCGCGCCTTTAATCTTAATGCAATGCCCACAGTGCTGAACTATTGAAGCTTTTTAGTCTAGCGCAATGCTGATGATTGGGTGTCACAAATGTCACTAAAGTAATAAGTTAACAAAAATATTCAAAAGTATAATTGTTGAAGCTGGAAACTTGACCATAATTTGATTGTGTTTTGTACATCCGTTAACGCGGTAGTAACAATTGAGGTGGGATTGTGGTCGCCATTGCAGCAAATTATCTGGATAACTTTTTCTCTAATAAGAGCAACGCGTTTATTATCGCGTTTCTTATGATGTTGGCGAGTTGGAGTCTGGCTTTCACCTCGATAGCGCACTTGGGGCTTGCTATCAGCTCTGTTTGCGTTTTATTTTTGCTTTTCGTACTTCTTAAAGTGACAAAGGGTAATCAGGACCCTGCAGCCAATAGCACAAGCAGGCCATCACAAGATTTTTCATATTCAAACACAAACTCGTTAGCCAATGACTCTATGGGTGTTGCTGTATCTGAAGCAAGCAGCATATTGACGATCACCTCATCAAACCTGGCCGACATATTCTCAACACAAAATGACGCGGTTGCCACATTAAGCGACTCGTTTATTTCGCTACAAACCCTTCTAGGCCAACAAGAAACTAGCATCAATAATCTTCTGACAGATGATGACGACAGCGACTGTGCCTATGCTGATAAAATGCGGACATTTGCTTCTGATACTGACATCACACTAACGCAATTTATCGCCTCAACAACTGAAATGACCGAGTCTACAAGGGCGTTAGAAACCCAAGTACAAACCATTCAGCAGGCCATGCCTACTGTCATTGAGGCGTTAAGTGGTATTGATGATATTTCTTCGCAGACCAATCTTTTGGCGCTAAACGCTGCCATTGAAGCAGCGCGCGCTGGTGAAGCAGGACGCGGTTTTGCTGTTGTTGCCGATGAGGTCCGTGCGCTATCTACCCGCTCTACACAGTTTAGCGACGTTATAAAAACGCAAATAGAAAACATCAAATCGCTCATCGATAAACTAACGGAAACTGCAGAAGTGGTTGCTTCTCAGGACATTTCTCACGTGGTCAACGCGAAAGACGCCATTAGCGAGCAGCTAAAAGGCATTATCAAAAAAGCCGAAGCCGACATAGAGGGCGCAAGTGAGCTTGAAGCTATTCGCCAACAACTTGCAGACTCAACTGCTGCCGCTATTCGCGGCTTACAATTTGGCGATATAAACGGTCAAAACCTTACCTACACCCGCGAGATTATTGATTTCATCGTGTTGCAGCTTTCAGAACTAAGCCCTGAGTCTGCGACAAAAGTGAAAGACAACCTAGCTAACTACCAGATTTCGTTGACGGAAAAAGGGCAAGCAGATCACAACCCTGTTTCGTCAACGTCAATGGACGCAGGTGACGTAGAACTTTTTTAACAGCAAAAATAAATAGTTACACAACGATGTGTGATTAACCCTGACATTTTTATAGGTGATTGAGTTATGAGTAAAAGCATACTGATTGTGGACGACTCTGTGTCCATCCGCCAGATGGTAGAAATGACCCTTAAGTCAGCGAACTACAACGTTACTACTGCACAAGACGGCCAAGATGCGTTGGACAAATGCCAAGGCGCGCGTTTCGACTTCGTGCTTACCGATCAAAACATGCCTCGCATGGACGGATTAACGCTTATCAAATCGCTCAGAGGTTTAGCGAACTTCAAGTCGACGCCAATTGTCATGTTGACCACTGAAGCCGGTGATGACATGAAAGCAAAAGGCAAAGCCGCGGGAGCAACCGGATGGATGGTGAAACCTTTCGACCCCAATAAGTTACTTGATGTGATGAAGCGCGTTCTAGGTTAAGAGAGTCGGTTTGAATAGGGTAAGTGGGAGTCAGTCATGACCATTGATGTAAACCAATTTCACGGTGTGTTTTTTGACGAGAGTGATGAGCATCTCCAAGATATGGAGCAGTTGCTCATGACCTTGGATGTGGATGCGCCCGACCCCGAAGAGCTGAACAGTATCTTTAGAGCGGCGCACTCTATCAAAGGCGGCAGTGGGATTTTCGGGTTCGATGCACTAATGAATCTGACTCACGTAATGGAGAATTTGCTCGATAAAGCCCGAAACCAGGAAATTCAGGTTACGGCAGACATCGTCGACGTATTTTTGCAAACCCTTGATGTATTGAAAGACACCTTATCGGCGTATAAAGAACAAACAGATCTTCCCCAAGAACAAATTGATGCAAGCATAAAAGTCCTTGAAGATACCCTCGCAAGTGCGTCAGGACAAATGCCACAAAACGCAGAAGAAACATGTGATCAAACTGCTCAAGGTGAAGCTAATACAGACAACGAGATTGATGGATTTGGATTCTTTGATGAAGACGAGACTGGATCTCAAGAAACCAATTTAGCAAGTTCTCAAAGTCAAAATATCTCAGATGACATTGAAGGCTTCGGACTTTTCGAAGATGAAGCAGCATCAGAAGAGACGCAGGCTAAAGGTGAAGCGAATACCAAGGTCGGCATAGCTGATGAGGGCTTTGGCTTTTTCGAACCCGACACCCTTCCTGTAAAAACAGACGCTACTGAAACTTCTTCGCAACAAGTTACACCAAAACAACCTATTGTGAAGCCCGTTAAAACCAAGCCAAAAGCAGCGACGAAAGAGGCAGCATCAATTCGTGTCGATACCACAAAAATCGATGCGATGGTTAATCTGGTCGGCGAACTCGTGATTACTCAATCCATGCTTTCAAACGTGGGGCAGGAAGTTGAAGGGCAAGTCGGAGAGCGCCTACAGCTTGCTATAGACGAGTTGCAGCGCAATACCCGTGAAATTCAAGAATCAGTCATGTCTATGCGCATGTTGCCGGTAAATATGACGTTTAACCGCTTCCCTCGTGTGGTACGTGATTTGTCTTCGAAGCTAGGCAAAAAAGTGGATTTGGTGATTCAAGGTGGTAACACCGAAATAGATAAGAGCCTTATCGAAAAACTGGTGGACCCGCTTACGCATTTAGTGAGGAACAGTATCGATCACGGTATAGAAAGTCCTGAAAAACGCCTTGAAGCTGGCAAAGCCGAAAACGGCACAGTTATCTTAAGTGCAGAGCAGAAAGGTAGCAGTATCATCATTGGTATTATCGACGATGGAGCCGGTTTAAACAAAGCACGCATTGTAGAGAAAGCCACACAAAACGGCCTCACGGTTACGCCAGATATGCCCGACAGTGAAATTTGGCAGCTTATCTTTCAAGCGGGCTTTTCGACTGCTGCAGAAGTTACTGATGTGTCGGGCAGAGGTGTCGGCATGGATGTGGTTCGCAGAAACATCGAGTCTATTGGCGGGCGCATTGAAATTGAATCATCGCAGGGTGAAGGCTCTGCGTTTTATATCCACTTACCACTCACGCTCGCTATCGTAGACGGCATGTGTGTATCGGTTGGCGATCAAATTTTCGTTATCCCACTACTTAACGTTATCGAATCATTTCAACCCACATCATCTCAAGTGAAAACCCTTGGCAATGACAAAGTACTGTGGATTAGAGACCAGTACTGGCCGCTGGTGTCACTTACTCAACTTATGCAGGTAGACGACGGCATCACTGAGCCAACCAAAGGCATCGTCGTGCTACTAGAAAGCAGTAAGAAGCGCTATGGCGTGCTGGTGGATTCGCTTGTGGGTCAACAACAAGTCGTAATTAAGAGCCTTGAGCAACATTACAAAAAAGTAGCAGGGATCGCAGGTGCAACCATTATGGGGGATGGCAAGGTAGCCATGATTTTGGATGCAGACTCGGTGGCTACTAACTGTACAAATGTTCCAAATGAAGAGGTTTCACTATGAGCGAAGCAGCCTTACAACAAGCCGTTAGCGCATCGAAAGAGAACGAATTCTTAAGTTTTGTCTTGGGTGAGGAGCACTATGCCCTTGATATCACAACCGTGAAGGAAATTCGTGGTTACGAGCAGGTTACCAAAATTGCCAATGCGCCAAACTTCATTAAAGGCGTGATAAACCTTCGTGGCGACATTGTACCTATCGTCGACTTACGCATTAAGTTCAACGTAGGTGAAGCCACTTATAACGATTTTACTATCGTCATTATGCTTAACGTTCACGAGCGGATCGTTGGCATTGTGGTAGATGGCGTGTCTGACGTCATTCGCCTTTCCGAAGAAGACATGCTGCCGCCACCAGAGTTCGGTGTGGCGTTCGATAGCAAGTACCTTCACGGACTGGCCGATGTCGATGAGCACATGGTTATTTTAGTCAATATTGAAAGCTTAATTACAAGTAACGAATTGGGTTTAGTTGAAACAAAAGCACAAGTGGTAGAGGGCTGAGAAAATGGGAATTATGACGTGGTTAGAAGACTTCACAAAAGCAACGGACGTTAACCAAGCATTAAGAAACAAACAGGCACTTGATGCTACAACCTGTTGCATCATGATGGCCGATGCAGACAGAAATATTATCTATGCTAATCAGTCTGTAAAGTCGCTGCTTAAAGAAAACGAGAAGAAACTTCAGGCTGTACTCCCCAGTTTTTCTGCTGACAACTTGGAAGGTCAAAACATCGACCAGTTTCATCGTAATCCTTCGCATCAGCGCAATATCCTTGCTGAATTGAAATCGACAATGACCTCTACGATTAGCATTGGCGACTTAAACTTCAAACTCACCCTTACGCCGTTTTTCGACCAAGAGAATAACAATATAGGCACCATGGTTGAATGGGTTGATCAGTCAGAATTACTCATTAAAAGCACGATGCTTAATGTGTTGAATAATGCCCAGGCTGTTATCGAATTTAACGCCGATGGTGTTATCCAAAACGCGAACGACAATTTTCTTAATGCGCTTGGCTACAGCCTCAATGAAATTGTTGGCAACCATCACAAAATGTTTTGTGACGCACAATACATTCGCTCAGAAGAGTACGCCCAATTTTGGCGCGACCTCAAAGAGGGCAAGTCACAAAACGGCGAGTTTTGTCGATTCGACAAAATGGGGAAAGAGATTTGGATCCAAGCCACCTACAACCCGGTTTTCGATGGCGAAGGTAAAGTTATTCGCGTTGTGAAATTCGCCACCGACATCACTGCATCTAAGTTACGCAATGCCTATTTCGAAGGACAAATAGACGCAATAAACAAAGCGCAGGCCGTTATTGAATTTGACCTTGAGGGCAAAATTTTAAACGCCAACGAGAATTTCACAAACACGGTTGGCTACAGCCTGGATGAAATTAAAGGCAAGCATCACAGTATGTTTGTGGAAGATGAGTATAAGCGCAGTGTTGAGTACAGTCAGTTTTGGGAACAGTTGCGCCAAGGCGTGCAGTTCACTGACGAATTTAAGCGCGTGGGCAAAGGTGGGAAAGAAGTTTGGATCCAAGCGTCTTATAACCCTATTTTGGATCAAAACGGTAGACCTCACCGTGTGGTGAAATATGCCATTGATATTACTGGTAGAAAACAGGCCATTAGCGATATCAAAACCGCCATGAATGAATTGGTTCAGGGTAATTTAGATTGTCGCATTGAGCATGAGTTCGAGGGTGAATTTAAAGAGCTTGGCACGTCAATAAACCGCTTTATCGACGATATGCGTCGCATTATCGGTTCTATCAGTGATGTGATGACCCGCTTATCTGGCGGTGATTTAACGGCAGAGCTTGATGAACAGTTCGAGGGTGAATTCCAAGTACTAGGCGATGCTATCAATCAATTCGTTAGTGAAATGTCTGGCACTATCGGTTCAATTTACCAAGCAGTAGAGACAATCAATACGGCCTCGTCTGAAATTGCCACGGGGAATTCAGACCTATCAAGTCGTACCGAACAGCAGGCGTCTAGTCTTGAAGAAACGGCGTCGAGCATGGAAGAGCTTACCGGTACCGTCAAGCTCAACGCTGAAAATGCGGAACAAGCCAATAGCTTAGCGTCTCAGAGCTGTGAAATCGCGTCGCGGGGCGGTGAGCTAATCCGTCAGGTTGTGGACACCATGTCGTCTATCAACGAGTCTGCGCAGGAAATTTCAGACATCATCGGCGTAATCGACGGCATCGCATTCCAAACTAATATTCTGGCATTAAACGCTGCCGTAGAAGCTGCACGAGCAGGTGAGCAAGGCCGTGGCTTTGCGGTAGTTGCGTCAGAGGTACGAAGCCTGGCTCAGCGTTCTGCCGAAGCAGCAAAAGAAATCAAAGAGCTTATATCAGACTCGGTAAGCAAGATTGATGGCGGTAACAAACTCGTCAATCAGTCAGGCGACACCATGGAAGAAGTGGTGACTTCCATTAAGCGAGTTAACGACATTATGTCGGAAATTGCAGCGGCGAGTTCTGAGCAAGCTTCTGGAATTGAAGAGGTAAGTAAAGCCGTTGTGCAAATGGATGAAATGACGCAACAAAATGCAGCGCTGGTGGAAGAGGCTGCGGCTGCCGCAGAAAGTTTGCAGCAGCAAGCGGGAAGTTTATCTGAACGCGTATCAGCATTTAACATTGGTGATAAAGCGACGGTCAGTGAAGAAAAGCCAATAAAGGTTGCATCAGTAAACAAGAATAAACACGTTGCACCGGTTACAGCAATTAAAACGCAAAAGAAACTGGCTCCAAAAGTACCAAGCAGTGACGATTGGGAGTCGTTCTAAAAAAGCGAAGGCGAATTCTTGAAAAGGAATTCGCCTTTTATATTACACGGCATTTAGTTTGACGCTTTTAGAACAGAGCGTCGCAAATCAGGTGGATGGAATAATGGGCGTATTTAATATATTTCATAATGAAGAGTTAGTAGCGGCACAAAGTCTTTCACGCTTTCAAGAGCAAGCGCTAAGCGAAAGTACCGCATGTTTGATGTTGGTCGATGCCGAGGGAACGATCACCTTCGCTAACAAAGCATTTTATGCTTTAGCCAACGAGCACCAAACGCAGTTCGAGCGTGTTTTACCAGGCATTAATTTTCAAGGCCTGACGGGCTCTACTATGGCCGCGTTTTTCGCCAACAATAGCGACCTGAATTTGCGTTACAAAAGCTGTGATAGCAGCGATACCTTTTTACTGCCTGTGGGCGACTTACTCTTTACCCTTAAGTTATCTACCATTAAAAGTGTTGAAGGCGACAAGCTCGGCACTATGGTGGAATGGCTTAATGATCAGGAGCTGCAATATAAAACAGGTTTATTGGCAGGGTTAGATCGTTGCCAAGCCATTATTTCCTTTACGCCGGAGGGAATAGTAGAAGACGCCAATGAAAACTTTTTGAAGGTTACAGGCTATTCGAAAGAAGACATTGTTGGTAAGCATCATCGCCTTTTTGTATTGCCAGACTACAGCGTGTCTGAAGAATATAAATCATTCTGGGAATCGCTGCGAAACGGTGAGCACAGCAGCGGTGAATATTGCCGCGTAGCGAAAAACGGCGACAAAGTATGGATTCAAGCCTCTTACAACCCTATCTATGACAAGCTCGGAAATATTGTTCGTGTAGTAAAATTTGCTACCGATGTAACGGAGCAAAAACGCAAAAATGCAGACTACGAAGGCCAAATCAATGCCATCGACAAGTCCCTTGCTGTGATTGAGTTCGACCTTGAAGGCGTTATTCAAAACGCCAACGCAAACTTCTGCGCAACAACGGGATATGAGCTGAACGAAATCAAAGGTCAGCATCATAGTATGTTTGTTGAACCCAACTATAAAATGAGCCCTGAGTATGCAGCGTTCTGGCGTGACTTAAAGAAAGGTGAGTTTAAGTCAGGCGAATTCAAACGGGTAAAAAAAGATGGCAGTGAGCTTTGGATCCAAGCGTCTTATAACCCTATTTTTGACGAGTTCGGCCAGCCAATAAAAGTGGTGAAATATGCCTCTGATGTGACTGAACAAAAGCTGCAAAATGCGTTTAATACTGGGCAGATAGATGCGATAAGTAAATCGCAAGCGGTGATCGAGTTTGATACAAAAGGCAATATTCTCGTAGCCAACGATAACTTTCTGGCAACGGTTGGCTATTCCCTAGATGAAATTGAGGGCAAACACCACCGCATTTTTGTCACTAAACAAGAGCGAGAATCTGAACAGTACCAATCGTTTTGGAAAAAACTGGCAGAAGGCCAATTTTACTCGGGTGAATTTCACAGAATTGCGAAAGACGGCTCAGATATTTGGATTCAAGCGACCTACAATCCTATTTTAGACATGAGTGGGAATGTAGTTAAAGTGGTGAAGTACGCCAGTAATATCACCGAACAGAAAGTTAAAAATGCCTACTTTGAAGGGCAGTTAGCTGCAATAGGAAAGTCTCAGGCCGTCATAGAGTTCAATATGGATGGCATTATTCAGCACGCCAATGAAAACTTTCTAACTACGGTGGGCTACACCTTAGATGAAATCAAAGGTAAGCATCACAGCATGTTCGTCGACCCTGCTCACCGAGCTAGCCCTGAATACGCGGCGTTTTGGGATGCGCTACGCAGCGGCACTTTTTCTTCAGGTGAATATCGTCGATTAGGTAAAAACGGCAAAGAGATATTTATTCAAGCCACGTATAACCCTATTTTAGACCACAACGGTAAGCCTTTCCGTGTAGTTAAGTTTGCTACCGATATTACGGGTAGAACCCAAGCTGTTGATGAAATTAAACACGTAATGACCAAGCTGACTGAGGGCGACTTAACGGTCAACATTGAACATGCTTTAGACGGTGACTTTGCTGTGTTGGGCGAGGCCATTAATCAGTTCATCAACGAAATGCGAGGCACCATCACAAGTATTAACGAAGCAGTAGAAACCATTAATGTGGCGTCGGGTGAGATTGCAACGGGAAATGCTGACTTATCAAGCCGCACCGAGCAGCAGGCATCCAGCCTGGAAGAAACTGCATCGAGTATGGAAGAGCTAACGGGAACCGTAAAACTCAACGCAGAAAATGCAGAGCAAGCGAATGGCTTAGCGGCACAGGCGAGTAAAATTGCTTCAGAAGGGGGGCAGGTTATAGGTGAAGTGGTGAAAACCATGACCCAAATCAACGACTCGGCACAAGAGATCTCTGACATTATTGGTGTTATAGACGGCATCGCTTTTCAAACTAATATTCTTGCTTTAAACGCAGCTGTTGAAGCTGCTCGCGCGGGCGAACAGGGGCGAGGCTTTGCGGTAGTTGCTTCAGAGGTAAGAAACTTAGCTCAGCGCTCAGCCGAAGCTGCTAAAGACATCAAAGAACTGATTTCCGACTCTGTTACTAAAATAGCCAGCGGTAACGAGCTGGTTGTGAAATCGGGTGATACCATGGCTGAGGTAGTAACTTCCATTAAGCGCGTAAACGATATTATGTCTGAAATTGCCGCTGCGTCTGCCGAGCAAGCGGCGGGCATTGAAGAGGTGAGTAAAGCGGTCATTCAAATGGATGAAATGACCCAACAAAATGCAGCACTGGTAGAAGAGGCTGCCGCCGCCGCGGACAGTTTGAAACAGCAGTCGTTGCAACTTAATGAACGGGTATCGGTATTTGAAGTTGGAAAGGGCTTGTCAATGGAGCAAAAGCACATCGCTGCGCTCTCTCACACCGACTTCAAGCAGCCACGCGTAGCCTCAGTGATTAACAACGCGCCTCAAGCACAAGCACTGAAACCCGCTCTGCCTGATGAAGCCGAGTGGGAGTCGTTCTAATGACAACGGTTCTTTCATCACGCGATAGCACTCGGGAGTTCGCCTTTGAAAAGGCGGACTTCCACAAAGTGCAAAACATGCTTTTCAAAAAAGCAGGTATAAAGTTGTCAGACGCTAAAGAAGCGATGGTATACAGCAGATTGGCTCGGCGTATCAGAGCCCTTCAGCTCACAAGCTTTAACGATTATCTAGGCGTAGTTGATAAGTCTGAACCTGAGCTAGAGCAGTTTATCAATGCATTGACGACCAATCTTACGTCGTTTTTTCGCGAGCCACACCACTTCACTGCACTGGCCGAGCACTTAAAACAACATCCAGAAGTAACCACTATCTGGTGTGCTGCCAGCTCAACCGGAGAAGAGCCTTACTCTATTGCCATGGTCGTCGCAGAGGCGTTTGGAAGCTTCAAAACGCCTGTGAAAATCATTGCATCAGACATAGACAGTAAGGTACTGCAAAAAGCCAAAGCGGGTATTTATCCTTTAGCATCGATCGCGAAAATACCCATCCAAAGACAAAAACAATTCTTCCATAAAGGTAAAGGTGCAAACGAGGGAAAAGTGAAAGTAGTGGATGAGTTAAGACACATGGTGCAGTTCAAAAAACTCAATCTTACCGATGCAAAGTGGGATGTAAAAGGTCCACTCGATATCATTTTTTGTCGAAACGTAATGATTTACTTCGACAAGCCCACGCAATTAAACGTGTTACAAAGAATGGTGGGTATGTTAAAGCCTGCAGGACTTTATATGGCAGGGCATTCTGAAAACTTCAATATGTGTACTAATCTTGTGAGACCGGTAGGTAAAACTATATATCGCCCGGTTCATTAGGAGCACGTGTGGAATCTTGTAATTTCGAAGTACCTATTAGCTATTACGACAAACGTTTTTCTATCGACGCAGTAAAGCTATTACCTGGACAATACTTCGTAACAACACAAGATAAAATGCTGGTGACTGTGTTGGGGTCTTGTGTGGCGGCATGTCTATACGACCCTGAAACGGGCATTGGCGGCATGAATCACTTTATGTTGCCTACAGTAAATAAAACTGCCAGTGAGTTCGAAAAAACACAAGGTATGGCTGCCAAATACGGCGTGCATGCCATGGAAATTCTTATCAACGACTTAGTGAAAGCCGGTGCCGATAAAGCCCGAATAAAAGCAAAAGTGTTTGGTGGTGGAAAAGTGGTGCCGTCCTTCGTGCAGCACGATGTTGGGAAGTTCAACGCAGAATTCGTAACAGACTTTTTAAGCACGGAAGGCATACCGATATTGGCCAGTGACTTATGTGATGTTTACGCGCGCAAGGTTTACTTTTTTCCAAGCAACGGCAATGTCTTTATGAAGCGAATTCACGAGCTTAATAACGCCACTATTATTGAAAGAGAAAGTCAGCATCGGTGGGAACTGTCAAGACGTGCACCTACCGGTAGCGTAGATATCTTCGAGGACTAACAATGACGATAAAAGTTTTGGTGGTAGATGACTCGGCACTAATCCGGCAAATTCTAAGTGAAATTATAAAAAGTGAGCCAGACATGGCATTAGTGGGTGCTGCTCCCGATGCTTTCGTGGCAAAAAAGCTGGTTCTAGAAAAGTCGCCAGATGTTATTACGCTTGATATAGAAATGCCTAAAGTGGACGGATTACGCTTTCTAGAAGTATTGATGAATGCGAGGCCAACGCCCGTAGTCATGATTTCTACGCTAACCGAAAAAGGCGCTGATGCCACGCTGAGGTCCTTGGAGTTAGGAGCTATCGACTTTGTTGCAAAGCCCAAAATAGGTGTGGCGCAAGGCATGGCAGACTATCACCAGTTGATTGTTGAGAAAATACGTACGGCTGCGCGCTCTAAAGTAAAAAAATCAGCGCCTTCGAAAGTGTCTACCGTGAGCAAAGTCAATTATTCGGGCACTGAGAAAATCATTGCAATTGGTGCCTCGACCGGAGGGACAGAAGCCATAAAAGAGGTGTTACGTACCTTTCCGGCGAACGCTCCTGCCACCGTGATCACACAACACATGCCAGCAGGGTTTACTTCGACTTACGCTAAACGACTAGATGCCGTGTGCCAAATGCAGGTCAAAGAAGCGAAAGGCGGAGAACGTTTACTACCAGGCCAGGCCTACCTTGCACCTGGCGATAAACACATGGAAATTGAAAGAAGCGGGGCTGATTACCGGATTAGATTGACCGATGGCGCGCGCGTATCGGGTCACAAGCCCTCGGTGGATGTGTTATTTAATTCTATCTGTAAAAGTGCTGGTAGCAATGCGTTAGGCGTTTTACTTACGGGCATGGGTAGCGACGGCGCAAGCGGCCTTCACGAAATGTTTAACGCGGGCTGCGAAACATTTTGTCAGGACGAAGCTAGTTGTATAGTTTTTGGTATGCCCAAAGTAGCCATAGAAAAGGGCGCCGCTAAGCGCGTAATAAGCCTAGATGATATGGGCAGAAGTGTTATGCAAACCGTAGAAAAGCTCTCGGCAGGTAGTCGCTTGTAAGTATAGTGAGTAAATACTTACAGAATGCAATTTCTGTCCTAAAACCTGTAAAAGGATTGTTATAACTTTTCTTGTTCCAGAAAAGCTAAGGTGTTTTAATAGCAACGCTTAATAGTGAGTAATGCTGCTGCAGAATGCTGTTGCTGTAGCCGATACTATGGATAGGCTCACTATTTAGTGCGTAAAAATATAAAAATCGATACGTAAGTGGAATGGTAAGGTAAATCATTGTCGACATAATAATATAAAAGACAATGGCTTATGTGCGTTAGCAAGAACAAGGTAGGCAAAGTTTTATTACTGCGTATGTTTTGTAGTACCTAACTAGAATAAAAGGCCTGCTATATTCCTTACAGATTTGAGAGCAAATATATGCTCATTCTTACGGTATGACACTAACCCGGGATTATAACGAGTAGTTGGGGACTCTTATGAAACAGCAAACGCTTATAGCAGTATCAGCTTTAATGTTTTCTTCTTCTGTTTTGGCTAATGGCGGCTTTGAACCGAATAAGAAAGCATGCGTGAACGTCGGAAAAGAAATCACTCGCGTAAGCACTGAAATGGACGCAGCTAAGTCAGGTATTCAGAAGTCATGGCTTAAGCGTCAATTAAGCGCACTAGAAACGAAACGCAATTCTTGCAGCACACAAGGTTTTAAGCCAAACCAGCCCGAGCTAGCAAAAGTTTAATTGTTTTGTATTTCGATTTGAAAAAAGTCTTACTTCGGTAAGACTTTTTTGTTTGCGCCTAACTATTTTGCAACTACGCTAGATTTATAGTGGTCAGGCACAGCGAGGTCGTTGTGCCCTCACACAGAACACGTTACGAACTTATCATTTCGATAAGCGCAGTAAGCGAAGCAATGCTGTGATCGGGAGCAATACCTAACGGGTACATCATTTTCCCCGAGCGCTCTACGAATGCGGTTTGCATACCTGTCGCCTTAGCACCACTTACATCCCAACCATGAGCCGCCACCATCATGGCATCTTCGTTCTTTACGTTAGCCTGCTGACAGGCCCAGTGATAAACCGCAGCATGTGGTTTATAGGTACGTATACTTTCTACACTTAATACATGGGAAAAATAGGGCTTAATATTGGCAAACTCAAGCTGTGCGTCTAGTCCGGATTTAGAAGAGTTTGAAAGCGCGACCAAGGTTACACCAGCGCTTTGAAGCGCCTTTAATGTAGGAACAACATCGTCGTGCGCTGGCAATCGGGTAATATGCTGTTTGATGGTATCTTTTGCGGTAGCCTCATCAACAGAAATATCCTTACTGTGAGCTACCATGGTAAGTGCTGCGGCTCCAATATCAATGAAATCGTGAAACTGTCCAGACGCAACATCCACTAAACTGTGATGCAATAGGTTAGCAAACCATAAGTCTACCAGTGTCTCATCGCCGTTTAGCACCGACGCTAAACCTGTTTTTATGGCCTGCATGTCTAGTAGTGTTTCATTAATATCGAAGAAAATAACCTTTGGCGTCACGATTCACCTTCCTATAGTTGATGATAGTAAACGGTACGTTTCGTTTTTAGCTTGTTCGTTGCTTATACCACTGTAAAACATAATTGGTTTTGCTAAAGCACATTACGACCAATGTCGATGAATTAACGCTGACAGGATATAAGAAGAATCTAACAAGAAAGGGGTGCAAGAAAAGGCAGCAATAGCCTCATAAACCTTGAACGAAATATATTGAGAGAAACGAACAACAAAAAGCCGGCACTAAGGCCGGCTTTATTTTTAGGTGTTGCGCTTTTTGTTCTTAGAAGAACAAGTAAGAAACGCTAAGCTTCATGCTACGAGGCATAATGTAGCGGCCGTTTGGTGAATCTGGATTACGCGGGTCACCCTCGGTAATACCTTGTTCGTCAGTCAGGTTATCAACAGAGAACTGAAGACGAAGTGATTCAGTTGGCTCTAGCGTTAGACCTACATCAATCTTCTCGTATCCCTCTAGTACAACTGTGTTTTCGTTGTTACCAAAGCGATCATCAACCGCTGATAATGTACCGTATACCGTGGCATACATATCGCCGATATCGAAGCCGTAGCTTGGTGTTACACGTACTTGCCAACCAGGCTGACGCTGAGATTCATTGCCTTCGTTATTGGCGCTGGCAGTAATTTCAGTTTCCTGAATAGTTCCGTTCACGCTCAACGAGAAGCCTGAATCGTGGCTATAGCGACCGTCAAGTTCTATACCGTAAGCTTCGTTGGTAAGAATTTCAGCCGGTGCGCCTGGACGGCGTACAAACGTATCGCCTTTTACTTCGTTTGCGAATGCAGTCGCAAAGAACTGGATGCTGTCATTCATGAACTTATAGCCAAGCTCGCCTTGAGTAACTTCTTGAATCAAGTCGTTACCGCCAGTGAAGGCACCCCAGTTGTCTCTGAAGTCGTCGAAGTAAGGCATTTTATAGCCTCGGTTCATACGAACAAATACACCGCTGGTGTCATTAAGCGCGTAGTTTGCGCCCACTGTCCACGACGTTTTGGTTTCGTCGTACTCAAGCGCTTTAGTTATTTTGCCGTCAAGATCTTCATCTACCGAATAGTTCACTTCGTGATTTTCACGGCGTAGCCCTAAGTCGATGCTCAGGTCTGTGGTTGCGTACCACGTACCCGTTGCATAAAGTGCGAACGTGCTTGCATCACCTACTGAGCTGATGTCGTAGTTCCAATCGCAGCCTTGTGCGTCGGTGTTACATTCGATCCCGTCTAGCAATTCGCCGCCTGGCTGCAACACGTGGTAAGCCGTGTTACCAATGCTCCACCAGTCATTAGCTTTGGTTGATGCACTGTAAATACCAAATGATGTATCGAAGTCTTCCCAGCTTTTCGACACAGCAAGGTCGTTAGTGAAAGCTTCAATATCTTTAAGTACTACCCAACGGCCGATTTGCTGAATAGGCGTATCACCGTCATACACTGTGCCAGTTACTGCGCCAGTGGCTGATTCGCCATTGTCGGCAACATTTGCTACGGTAGTTGCAGAACCATTCGGTACAAGACCAAAAGTATTGGCTTCACCTTTGGTAAGGTTAAAGCGGTCAACTAGCTGCCAGTCGTTGCCTAAGTCAAGCTTAATGCTACCGCCACTTACGTGACCGTCCCATCCACGACCTTCGCCAAAGTCGAATGACTCAGTGGTATCATTAGGGCCATACGTAATGGTGCCTTGGCGATTCAATGGACCAATTTGCGTATAGTTTGCGTCGATACCTTCAACGTTTAAAGGTGTAGGTAAGTACCAAGTACCGCGATCGTCAGTTTGACGGGTATAAAGGTTAAGCTCGCCTTTTTCGAAAACTTTAGTGATGTTTACGGTGAACTGGTTACCCTGCTCAGAGTTAAAGCCGGCATCACGAATACCTTCTGAGCTCTTAATGTAGCCACCTACCATGTAGTACAAGTCGTCATCTAGTGCGCCGCTTGCAACCACGTCAATGCGGTTTAGGCCGTAGTCAGAGATAGTGTACTTCGCTGACGCTTCTGTCGACTCGCCACCACGTTTGAGGCGGAAGTTTGTTGTAAGGCCTGGTTGACCGTTGCTTACTACTGGGTTTGGACCACCGCGTAAACCTTCAACCATTTCAATGGTATCGTCTATGCGAAACAGCTGAGAGTTCTCAAGGAAAGATAGCGTAGGTGCAGGGTAGATAGGAGAGTTCTCAAGCGCAATCGTTAAGAACGGCGCATCGCCACCACCTGGAAAACCACGCACAAATACGTTCGCGCCAGACTCACCGCCTGAGCTTTCAACCCAAACACCTGGAATGGCCTTAAACAAATCGGCCGTAGACTTAGGTGCCAATTTTTCAATGTCGCTAGCGTCGATGTTGGTTACCGCGAAGCTTGCGTCAATCTTTCTAATCCCTGCGCCGCCTGGCGTACCGCTGACAACAATGCTCTCTGCGTTGTCTTTCGCTTGTTGTTTTACGTCTTCTTGTGCCATGGCAGGCTGCGTTAGTGCTACCGCTACTGCACTCGCCAGCATTCCTTTTGTAAACAACGTTTTCATGGTGTGTGCTCCCGAAAATGTTCTATTGCGTTGTTAACTGAATGCGTTAAACAGGTTTAAAAATTGTTATACGCATCACGATTGCGAAACAAAATAGATCTGTTTGCAAACGATTGCAAGAATAAAATGCAATCGTTTGCAAATTTTTTGTTTATTGTTGTTAACATGGTTTTACGCCAAGACGATTCGCGCTATATTGTGAATTCGGCTGTAGAGTCGACGATTTATCCGGTTTAGGTAGCGGTTTTAGGCTTTTATTTTGTAGTGCTATCACGGGTAACCCGGTATACCGAAAATTATTAGAGAATGGTCACATTGGTTTCTGAAACAAAACTCACCTTAGCGAAGCTGGCTGATATTGCTGGTGTATCAACATCGACAGCATCACGGGCACTGAAAGACAACCCGCTTATTAAGCAGGAAACCCGAAACAGAATTCAGGCACTAGCTAAAGAGCACAATTTTAGTATTAACGCGGCCGCTAGCCGCTTAAGAACACAGAAAACTCACGTGATAGCGGTGATTTTAAATCTAATCGACAACACCGAACAAAGCACTACAGACCCATTCCTGCTTAAGCTGGTGGGAGAGATAAATCAGGCGCTAAATGCCAAAGGCTACGAGCTACTGCTGTCTAATTCATTTATGGCATCTGACGATTGGGCGAACTACTTTATTCGCAGCCAGCGCGCCGACGGCATTATTGTCATTGGGCAAGGCAAATCCACGGCCAAAATCGACCGTGCAGCACAGTCGGGCATTCCCATTGTCGTGTGGGGCGATGCAAAAACAGACGCGCCATATCCCATTATCGGCGGCGACAACTATTTGGGTGGCTATACGGCAACCCAGCATTTGCTGAGCCACGGCGCCAAACGCATCTTGTTTCTTGGAGACTCTGAACACGCGGAAATGCAGGAACGTCACAAGGGATATTCGCAAGCCCACCGCGATGCGAATGTGCCAATAGACACGCAGTGCACCTGCGCCATCGATATTACGTCGAAAGCAGCATACCAATACATTAACGAGCGTATAAAGGCGAATGGGTTAGATTTCGACGGGATCGTTTGTGTAAGTGATATGGTGGCATTAGGCGCGTTAAAAGCGTTAAAAGAGCGCTATGTAGGTATTCCAAGTGATGTAGGCATTGTGGGTTACGACGATATTTCTTTAGCTGAACTTATGCACCCGTCGTTAACAACGGTGCGTCAGAATACTCAGCAAGCCGCAATAGAGATGGTTACGCAGCTATTAAACCAGTTTGAAAACAAACCAACAGAAAGCCAGGTAGTGGAAACAACCTTAATTGCCCGTCGCTCTACGCAGCACAGCGACTAATATTTCGCTTTTTTATCAGCTTTTTACCGCATAAACGCTATTATTCAACGGTAACAGGGTGTCGATATTAAGCTCTAACGAAAAAATAATAGCGTTTTGCAAACGTTTGCATTTTTATTTTCTTACGACTACACTCCTGCATAATTCAGTTAACAGAGTGTTTACACATGTCCCGATTCATGGTCATTGCAGCCATTGCCATTAGCTACTACGTATTTGCCATACTACTTAACAGTGTGGGTACTGTTATTCTGCAATCGATCAATAGCTTCGACATTAGTAAGCCAGAAGCAAGCACACTAGAAGGCTTTAAAGATCTTTCTATTGCTATTGTCTCGTTCCTAGTGGCCAGCTTCATTCCAAGAGTTGGCTACAAGCTTTCAATGTTACTTGGGTTAGCATTAGTGGCCGTTGCCTGTGCGCTGACGCCTTCTATCGCAAGTTTCTGGTTCATTAAAGTGTTGTTTGCCTGCATAGGTACTGCATTTGCGCTAGTGAAAGTGTCGGTGTACGGCATTATTGGTCAGCTGTCGTCTACCACTAAAGCGCACTCATCGTTAATGAACACTATTGAAGGTATTTTTATGTTGGGCGTGTTGTCTGGCTACTGGGTGTTCGCTGGGTTTATCGACCCCAATAACGATGCTTCTTTATCTTGGCTGAATGTTTACTACTTACTAGCTGCGCTGGTTGGTTTTACGTTAATCGTTGTGGCATTGGCTCCTATAAAGCCTGTGGAAAAAGCGCAATCAGAAGGCCTTGCAAGCGAGTTCTTCAGCATGCTGAAATTGGCCTATAAGCCGTTAGTGCTGGTGTTTATCTTCTCTATTTTCTTATACGTGTTAATAGAGCAGGGCATAGGTTCGTGGCTGCCAACTTTTAACAAAGAGGTGCTGGGCTTACCTACTCAAGTCAGCATTCAAATAACCAGTATCTTTGCGATAGCGCTGGCCGTTGGGCGCTTAACTGCGGGCGCAGTACTTACGCGAATGAACTGGTATCCCTTCTTAAATATCTGTTTGGCGGGTATGGCTACGGTAATGCTACTAAGCTTACCGCTTGCCGAAAACGTGGCTGACAGCACAATAGCCAGCTGGGCTGACGCACCAATAGCTGCGTTTCTTATTCCATTAATTGGATTGATGATGGCGCCTATTTACCCCGTATTAAACTCGGTAATGCTAAGCGCGCTCCCTCAACATCAACATGCACCTATGACAGGGCTAATTGTTGTATTTTCGGCTCTTGGGGGAACCACAGGTTCTATCGTGACTGGATTTATTTTCGACGCAGTAGGGGGCCAACAAGCATTTTATCTATCGCTTATTCCAATCGGTGCATTAGTGGTAACCCTATTCTTCTTTAAACGAGCGTCTTCTTCTCTATCGCCTAAAGGTGCGCAGTAACTATGAGTTCTTCTTCACACAACTGGCGCGACAGCTTGTCGTTTTTTGCCAGCGACCTATTTAAACATGTGCAAATGGCACAGCTATTCCCAGACAGCAAAACCTTCGCTGACGCTATTGTTAAAACCGATCTCAACACCGTTTTAGCGGCTTATGAACAAGCGTGTTTAGATGCTGAGAAAAGCGGCGAAGCAGTAGACTTAGCTACGTTTGTTAATACCCATTTCGATATTCCAGAAATGATTAGCGCAACATCGCAAACCAAGTTTGAAAATGTAGCCGATTATATTGAGCATATGTGGCAGGTGCTAACGCGTACCCCCGACACTGAGCAGAAAGACAGCTTAATAGCGCTTACCCGCCCATACATAGTGCCGGGTGGACGCTTTCGCGAAATCTATTACTGGGATACATATTTTACCGCGTTAGGTCTAATTGACGCGGGGCGCACCGACATGGCAATTAACATGTTGGTGAACTTTGTAGATATTTTAAATGAAGTAGGCTGCATTCCTAATGGCAACCGCGCCTATTATTACTCTCGCAGTCAGCCTCCTATTTTGGCGTTGTTTTATAATTTGCTTAAAGACGCACTAAGCGACCAGCAAAAAGAATACGTTATCTGGGGCTTGAAGAAAGAATACCAGTTTTGGATGAATGAAGCGGGCGAGAACGCGTCACAGAAGGGCGCAGCACAACTGCGCACGGTTACCATGCCGTGTGGTGCTACACTTAATCGTTACTTCGACACCGAGCCTACGCCTCGCCCTGAGTCTTATCGAGAAGACATAGAAACAGCAGAGCACATAGGCGCTGACAAAAGTCAGTTTTACCAGCATGTTCGCGCGGCTTGCGAATCGGGTTGGGACTTTAGTTCGCGCTGGCTAGCTAATCCCAATTCACTAGCAAGTATTCGTACAACTGAAATTATTCCCGTAGATTTAAATGCGCTTTTAGTAACGCTTGAACAGACTCTGGCAAGCGTGACTAAAGGTGCCGAGCAAGCGCGCTACAGTGCGGCATCTACAGCGCGAATTAACGCAATAAACACCTATTTGTTTAATGCTGAAAAGGCGGGCTATTTTGACTATCACTTCCCCACACAAACTCAAACCGATGTAGTGTCAGCGGCTATGTGTGTGCCGTTGTTCGTTGGTATCGCAAATGAACAACAGGCAGAGGGAGTGCGGGCTGCGGTAATGAACACCTTGTTAAAAGAAGGTGGCGTGGTAACCACTTCAAACGCGACGTCGCAACAATGGGATGCGCCAAATGGCTGGGCACCGCTTCAACTGTTTGCCGTTGAAGGGCTGCGCAACTATGGGTTTGAAATGCAGGCTCAAACCATCATGCTACGCTTTTGTAAAACCATTGAGCGTCACTTTGCATCAAGCGGTGTGCTACTTGAAAAGTACAATGTGTGCGAACCGGAAATAAAAGCAGGTGGCGGTGAATATGACGTACAGCTAGGTTTCGGGTGGACCAATGGCGTGTATACCCGTTTTCAGACATATCTGAACCAGTAAACACGCTTCGGTTAAAACAAAAACGCGCGGTACCGTAACAACGGGCCGCGCGTTTTTGGTTGTGTAGATATTAATTGTTGCCTGAGCGGTTACCCATATCAATCGACATGGCAATATCATCGAGTATGTCGTTTAGTCCCGTAATTTTCTCGTTAGCGATAAATACGCTCATCTGCGACTCAACCACAATATGGTCGGAAGTCGCATCGTTTTCAAAGGTATTGTCTAACGCGTTCTGTACGCGGTCGAAAAACTGTCGCGCACTTCGTTCTTCAATATTGTGCAGACATAAAATAAACTGCTCGGTACCAAATCGCCCTAAAATATCGTTACCGCGGGTAACATTTTGAAGAGTTTGTGCAATTTGTCGTAATACTAAATCACCTTTTGTTGACCCCATTTTCCGCGTTATTTCACGCAGGTTGCTAATGTCGAAGATCGCAATGGCAATGGCTCGGCCTTTTTTCGGCGCATCAAGCTTGTTAATGCGGGCTATCGCCGAATTCGCATTAAGCAGCAGAGTAACGGGATCGATGGCTTTGCGCGCAAGGTGTTTTCTACGAAGTACGTAGCCAGTAATACCGCTTACCAGAAGAAAAATAATGATAGCGGTATACAGTGTGTTCTTTCGTTGCTGTTCCGCTTGTTCAATCGCAGATTCCAAATCATAAATGCGGGTATACAAGTTAGCAGCACCAATAATTAAGGCCGAGTCTTGAGTAACTTCACGGCGCTTAGTCACTTCTTTAGAATAAATCTCGTGCGCTTCTTTCGCCTTAGCTAAGTCCTGCAATGCGATATACATGGATACGTTGAAGCTAAGGTAATCCAAATTTGAACGAAAGACCGGCGGTATCGCGTCATCATTTAACGCTTCAATACCTGATATATACTGCTTAATACAGGTGAGATCGTTGTCATGTAAGCAAATCTCAGCTTTGTGCCAGTTAACAAGAAGCTCGCCAAACGAACTCGAGATGTTCGAAGACGCTTTTTCTAAATCGGGAAGGGTGTAGGTAAGTCGGTTGTAGTTTTGTGTTTTTCTATAGTAAATAGACAGTGCATACTGATACAAGAAGTTGGTTAGCGGTGTGTCTATTTCGCTATTGAGTACACCTAGTTCTAGAATGCTTTGGTAGGCGCGCTCAGTTTGACCGCTGCTTAGCAATGACACAATGGCGCTGATAAGAATACTTACCTTATTACTGCCTTCATATACAAGCAAGCCCATTTCATGTGCTTTTAGATATTGCTCTGCTGCTAAGGCATGTTGCTCTAAATCGCCATATAGTAAACCAATTGCGTTGTGAATATGCGCTAACTCACCGGGGCTGCCGTCGTCTGAATAACGCTTAAGCACACCAAACATCTTACCTAATCTTATTTCAGGTGAAGTGGTTTCTGAACAGTAGTTAATAAGGCCTAAAGAAGAGCTGGTAAAGATATCGCTGTGGCGCTCGGGCGATGATAGTTCTTGGGCTTGTTGGTAGTACTTACAGCGTGCTGGGTTTTCTCTGGCGTCATAAGAAAAGCCAATTTGATAAATAGCCGATGCAAATGCATAAGAGCTTTGATCAATATTGCTTTGCATAATGGCTTTAAGCAGCATAGTTTCAGCTTCTTCGTACTTGCCACGGCAAATTAGAAACTGCCCTTTGGCTACGGTTAAGGCAAAACGTTGTTGTGATGTAAGCGACTCAAGAGCAAGTGTGTTTTCAAGTTCTGGAAGTAGAGACTGATTAGGGCAATCATACGAAGGCGTGCGTACCTTTTCGATAACGGCATCGATGTTGTCGTTTGCCAACGCGGCAAAAGAAGCTAGCGCAACGCTCAAAAAAGAGAATACTGTTAAAGATAACCTTTGAAACATGAGAAATAACGTTTTTGTTTTTTCTTCATAATATCGATTTGAGCCCAGAACTACTACACGGGGCACCTAAAAGTTACGTATTTTTTGTATCTTAATGCGTCTACTATTCTCTAAAACGTTGGGCTATATAAGCATGTGTTAGGTATTTACCCTACATTGCTAATGGGTAGGCGAACCAAAACTAACCAATATAGCTACTCCAACCAAGGCAACGGCAGACCATACAATAGTGGCTTTAGTCGCCCGTTCACCAAGTACCCATGCAACCCCAAGCGACATTAATGCGCTTGTAGCAATAAGGGTTTGAACCACGGCCGCTTTCGCATAAGCAAACGCAAACATTTGTAGGTAAATAGCAGCAGTGGTGCCAAGTAACGTGGCTAACACAAAAGCAGGCCATACACGTTTTCCGCTGTTGCTTTGGTAGTTAATAACGGGCATGTAGCGCGTTTTGGTTATGGCTATAAATGGCACCACAAAGATCATACCGCCAACTAATCGTAAGAACGCAGCGCTGGCAGCGTCAATTTCACCGGCACTTAAAATGTCGCGGCTAACTACGGCACCAACTGCCTGACATAACGCCGCGCCCACACCATACAAATAGCCACTGGTTGCAAACACGTGTGTAGTGCTGCGTTTGCGTACCTTTATAACCATATCTACCGAAAACAGTACTACTGCAACGCCAACCCACTGCTGCCAGGTAATCCATTCGCCAATAAACGCCATAGCAAAAAGGGCAGTGAATAAAGGCGCAAGGGTTTCGGCGACCAGCACCGCTTGGCTATCGCCAATGCTTTGTAAGGCTTTAAAAAAGCAAGTGTCGCCAATGCCTATACCAATAAGCCCGCTAAGCAATAACCACAAAACTGCATGAGTGCTAAACCCCGTAGGCTGAACTACCACTAAAACCACTGCCAAAATGGCAATAGAAATAAGCCCCTTCCAAAAGTTCATGGTGAGTGGCGAAAATGCGTTACCCGTTCCACGGAATAAACGCGCAGCAATTGCCCAACAAAGCGCTGTACCTAGCGCAGCAAAAACACCCATACATTACCTGTTATAACTTTGCCCAAAAGCGCTGGGGCAAATAAGTAGCTTGCCAAAAAGAGCGGCTATGCTAATGCAAGGTGTGGGCGGGGTAAACTTAAATCACATCAGTAGTTTTTAACTAAATATATTGAAGCCTTAAGCAAACGTAACAGAAGGCTAAAGGCATTCGTGGCATTATGTTGGCGGTAAAATTCGTGAGTAAGTTAGGCGCTGTTCTCAATTAAGTGGGCGTTAACCGAACTTTAAGAATAACAGTGAAGTAAAAGGACGAGAAAAGCGTGAGCGTAGAGCAGATGAACTTAACCGGCATTAAAGGTGTAATATTCGATTTAGACGGCACCTTGGTAGAGTCTAGCCTTAACTTCACGCAAATGCGCGCCGACGTAGGCTGCCCACAAAACGAAGATATTCTTACCTTTGTAGATGCCCTTAGCTGCGCCGAAACCAAAGCGAATGCTCACCGCGCTATATTGCAGCACGAACTTGACGATGCGCAAAATGCCAAGTGGTTACCCATTGGCAAAGCCATGGTGGAAAAGGTGCAGGCACACAAGCTTCCCATGGCAATAGTTACCCGCAACTGCCGACAAGCCACCGCAATTAAGGTAGCAAATAACAGCATTCCCATCGATTACGTGCTAACCCGCGAAGATGCCCCAGCCAAGCCCGATCCAACCGCATTACTGATGGTGGCGAACACATGGCAGCTTCAGCCGGAAGACTGCCTGTACGTTGGCGACTTTATTTATGATCAGCAAGCCGCCGAGAATGCTGGGATGAAGTGGTTGTTGGTTTAGAGATCAATTTTATGCCCTGAAGGTGGAGTCGGTACTTCGGGTAAGATCGTCATCAATTCTTCTTCTACAAAGCATGGGTTTCCGATGCCCGCATATACTTTAGTATACTCTTCTTCTCCTAGCTCTTGCATGTTCATATTTTGTTCGATACTCATAGTTAATTCCTTTTCAATTAATTTCAAATAGCTAAAAAGCGCAGAAAGGTTAACAAGGCTACTGACATATGGATTTGCGATTGAAGACAGAAAAGAGATTCATTAAGCACTTTTTCGTGTTTGGCGCAATATTGATGTTTTTCTGTCTCATTATTTCAAATGATGCTAGAGCTCTCGGCGTTACATTAAATGGTAAAACTAAGTTCGCAGGTATTCCCGCAGGTATCATAAGAGACATCGAAGTAGTTGGTGATGCTGTTTATATTGCATCTGAAAATGGTGTGTTTAAGTACTTGGGAGGACAGTCAGAGAGGGTAATTTATGGTTCGACTCTCAGCACCCGTGGTACGGTTTCTGATCTTTATTTTGATGGGAAAGAAACACTATGGATAGTTGAATTTGGAGTAGGGGTTTACAAGTTTAATGTGGGTACTGGCCTAGCAGAAAGTTTTCATCACGAAAGCAAGTGGCCCAAATATGCATGGAAGATAGGAGTCTTGGAACACTATGTTGTTGTCTCTTTGATAAGCGGCATTATCGTTGTAGACATTGCGACGGGTGAGCTACAAAGTTGGGCATCAAATGTTGGTGTCGGAAACGTAGAAAGAGTCTTATCGCTTTCGGTATCAAAGAGCGGTCTGGTCTTCTTAGCGTCTAAAGACGGATTAGTGATAGTTGATCCTGACAGGAAGGTCAGTGAGTTGATAGCGGTTGACAATTCCTTGACCGCTCTCTCTTCAGTTGACGCAGTCTCAGCGTATGACTCTATAGTTCATATTGGTGGAAAAGAAGGAGTTTATGCTTGGGACATGTCAACTAACGAAAAGCGATTTTATCCGTTCAAAATTCCAAGTTCATCCAGCTCTATTTCAGATGTTTATGTTTCAGAATTAGGTAGGTTATATGTCGCAGCAGGAGGCCTATTCGAAATCAAAGAAGGACGAATAATCAAACCTGACTTTATGTCACCTTTGATAACTTCTGATGGAATAAAAAGCATTGTAAAAATTGCAGAATTACCGTCGGGAGAATTATTAATAGCGTCTTCTCAGCTAGGGCTTGTTTCTATTTCTCACTCACATGAAGCTATAAATCTTGTCCATCAAAATGGCCAAGTCTTTAGAAAGAACATTAAATCATTTGGCACCAGCAATGATTTTGGGTATGCCGTAGGCACAAAAGACCAAGACTTTCTCATTGATTTGAAAACAGGGGAGGTAAAGCCATTTAGTTTTTGGGAGAATAATAGTTGTATAGATGAATTGTTGAACGAAATTAGTGCGGAATTTACAAATACAGTTTCTGGCTACGACTTCTGCAGTTCTGAGTATTCACACATCACTAGTAACTCTGTTTCCCATTCTTATGTATACCATGACTCTGGTGAGAATGCGTTTTATAACATTATTGATAGAGGTGTGATAGTCGATAAAATACCTGCCCCTCAAAACATGATCACTTCGGTTTTGACTGCCTCTGGTGAAATCGCAGGATTCGATACTAATAATTATTTTCATATCCAAATGTCCAAATTTAACTGGAAGTCAATTTCTCCTGATGAAGGCAATTGGGTTGGACTGACTTGCTTAATTGAACTGGAGAACACTTTCTTACTCTGTACTTCAGGGCAGGGAATAAAATCTATCAACAAGCGTACAGGAGAGATAGCTTCATCTAGTCTACTCGCAGATACAGGTGCAAGATTTATTAGGGGAGCTCTGTTAAGCACAAATGATAACTTATGGTTCTTATCAAACATGGGGCTCTTTGTTGTAACGTCAGACGGTAACTTAATTTCTTTTAATGAAAATGATGGAATATTTGATACTGACTTTGAATACCGTGGAATACAAGAACTGGGAGATCGCATAATTGTCCTCGGTGACAAGTACTCATATGTAATCTCTGAGAAGAAAGCCATTCTGGCTATGAAGGCCAAAGAAAATATTAAGAGTAGAGTTGTTTTTACCCGTATCGACTGGGCTGCTAAAGATTCGAAATCTCATAAGATGCTTCAAACAACTGGGGGTCTCTCTAACCCAATAATGCTAGAAAGTGATTTTGATGCATTTGCAGTGGACTTTAGAACTAACAGTTTTTCAGAGAATGAAACTCAAAAACTAGAGTACAGAATTCTAGGAATAGACGATGAGTGGAGCGTGCATCCTCAATCACAAGCCTTTCTCACATTGTCGGATCTTAGGTCTGGAAGCTATGAGTTTCAAGCGAGGGTGATGGGAGTTGGAAACCCTATATCTACATTAGCGTTTGAAGTAAAGCCACCGATATACTTTCAAAGGTTTGCTTTTTGGATTTATCTCACTATTACTTTAAGTCTCATTATCGCATACAAGCTCAATTATCTGAGCAAGGTATGGGGCTACTTTAAAACTACTAAACTCTACAACCATCTTACCCGCTACGAAATAACCGACGGGCACTCTAAATTTGAAAAGATGCTTCGCAGCAAAGAGCGTTTCATCAACGAAATCACCCAAGAACTTCGCACCCCAATTCAGCTCATCAATGGATCGTTAGAAGGCATATCCAAAACAGCTCATGCAGCGAGCAAAGAACTGATATGTGTTCAGGACAATATGAAAAGGGTCGAACAGTTGATTAATCAAATGAGTCAAGATGTCCCTAAAGCCTTGGCTGCTGCTGACTACTACAGGTCCTACTCGCCAGACAACATAAAGTTTATCGTCCTATCGCTAGAGCCATTAGCCAAGCAGAAGCGGCAGAATTTAGAGTTACGTATTAAAGGGAAAAAAGAAATTTCGCTCATTAACGACAGCTTAGAGAAAATCCTGGCAAACCTAATTCAAAATGCAATTAAGTTCACACCAGAACTTGGCACAATAAAAGTAGCCGCTATACAAGATAGTAAAGTACTTAAAGTTATCGTTAGTGATGACGGAGAAGGAATTGATGAGCACTTTCACAAAAAAGTATTCGAGCGATTCACTAAAGGGAGCAGTGAGCATGAAGGTCATGGTGTTGGCTTAGCAATGGTGAAAACCTTAGTTGAACTGAACCAGGGCGACATTGCGTTAGAGAGTCAAAAAGGCATTGGAACTAAAGTTACCGTAACGTTACCCATTGATGATATTGAGTATGTAAATTCGCATGCTGAAAAATTGTCACCCGCAAATGCCAAATCGAACAAGAAATCACTATTAATAGTTGATGACAGCAGAGAGTTCCGCTCTTATCTATTTGATTTGTTTTCTAGCAAATATCGCTGTTTAGTTGCGCGAAATGGTGTGCAGGCGTTAGACGTTATGCAGCATTACCTTGTCGATCTAGTTATCACAGATCAAATGATGCACGAAATGGACGGGCTGAGTTTAATAAGAGAAATTCGCGGTAATGTCAGCTATGCCAGTATTCCCATATTGATGTTAACTGCGGAAACCGGAACTGAATTAGAAAAATCAGCGCTAGAAGAAAAAGTGGACTACTTCTTGGCAAAACCTGCATCAAAAGAGGAAATTACTCTTAGGGTTGAGCATTTATTGTCGGTCAGAGAGGCAAAAGAGCGCGAGGAAGAGGAAAGCGAAGAGCCTGCATTTAAATTTGGATGCTTGAAAATCCCCGAGTTTGATAACGAAAAGGATATGGCGTTCTTTTTGAACTTTATCGCAGTATTGGAAAAGAACTATCACAATGAATCATTCAATAGAGACCAAGCTGCCTCGCAGTTATTGATAAGTCCTAGAAGTTTGAACCGAAGAATGTCAGAGTTGTTTGAATACAACTTCAGCGAGTTTCTTTCACGCTTCAGAATCGAAAAGTCTATTCCGTTACTGTTAGAGGGAAATAGCATTCTAGATACCTGCCTAGACGTTGGCTTCGGCACCGCAGCTTATTTTTCGACGTCCTTTAAAAAGGTTATGAGCTTACCACCCAAAAAGTTTGTGGAGCAATACAATAAAACAGTAGCGTAAAGGTAGTATCTAAAAGAACTAAATATACCTACGCCTTTCCGCCAATAAACCAATCAATAGAAACGATGCCACATAGCCTGCGCCTTGGTACTGCCAGGGCAGGTAGGCTAGGGTGTGTTTTAAAAAAGGTGCGCCGTACAAAGTTAGTGCGCCATAACCAAAGGCACACAGCACAACAAACAAACTAACGCGAATGGTGAAATGGTAAGGTGCCAGTATGCGTTTTACATGGCCGTTAATCAGGTCGCCGTACACCACTAGAATAGTGGCCATAAGCATAATGCTAATTTCGGTGTAATAGGGGCTTAGGGCGCGAGAAAGGGCACTGAAAAGTTCACTCATAAAATTACTACTATTATGACGTTTTTACTGTGTGCCCATTATAACCACGGTAAGGTCAAAAGCGTTAGCTAACGCCTTTATTAAGTGCGCTTACTGCTTTAAAGCCTTGCTCAATAGTGGCAATGCGGTCGGTGGTCTGATCGCGCTCTACAAATTTATGTTCAATACCGGCTAATTTGCCGTGCGCGAATATCTCTTTAAAGTTAATGGTGCCTGTGCCCACATCAGCAAAACTGCCGTCTTCAGCCAAATCTTTTACATGCCAAAGTTTAAAGCGGCCTGGGTACTGCTTAAAGTAATCAATGGGATTTTTACCTGCTTTTACCGTCCAGTATAAATCCAGTTCCATGGCAACAAGGTCTGGGTCGGTCTGAGTTATAAGCACGTCTAATGGTGTCTTACCGTCGCGTACTTCAAATTCAAAATCGTGGTTGTGGTAGGCAAGAGTAATACCTTCCTTCTTACACGCTTCACCAATGGTATTTAGCTTATCGGCAAGGGCTTGGTAAGGCGCAATGCCTGTACCGCGCTGCGCTTCGCTAAGCCATGGAACTACCAAGTACTTGTGACCAACGGTTTGTGCGTCATCTAAAATTTGTGACAGGTTAGTATCGAACGCGTCTAACTGAATATGAGCCGAAGGCGCAGTAAGGCCATTGTCATCAAGCAGTTGCTTAATTTCCTTTGCGCTATGGTCAAAGTAGCCTGCAAATTCCATTTCTGAATAACCAACATCTGCAACCAGTTTAAGTGTAGCCGGCACACTTACTTTCATAATATCTCTAAGCGTGTAAAGCTGCAGACCAACAGCACTTTTGTGCATGCCCTTCATCATGGCTCCTTTATCACTACCATGCCCGTGCGCCAAAACAGCAGGAGCGCTCATAGCCGCCAGTAAACCAGATGAATATTTAATGAACTGTCGTCTTGAAACGCCAGAGCCAATATTACTGGCCGCGTCTAAAATTGCTGTCTTACTTAAGTTTGTTTTACTTAAATTCACTGCTTGCTCCTTTTCTGTAGTGGTACATAGGTGATGACGCATCGCTATCATCAATTAACCCAAAGCTTTGCCCGTGCTCTCACGCACAATAAGTTCAAACGGCATAATAACTTTGGGGGCCTTGCGAATTTTTCCGTTAAGAAGGTCCACCAGTAGCGTAACCGCCGTTCTACCAAATTCTTCTGCAGGTTGGGCAATAGTGGTTAGCGGTGGATCCACAAATGCTGAAAACGCAATGTCATCGAAACCTGCCACCGATATGTCATTAGGAACATGTAGGTTGGCTTGCTTGAAGGCTTGCATGGCACCAATAGCCGTTTCGTCGTTCTCACAAAATACGGCGGTGGGTCTACTTTCAAGGTGACTAATGGTTTCCCCTGCGTTGTATCCGGCCTGTAATGTAAAATCCCCCGGGAACAACAAGCTCTCATCAAAGGCAATATTGGCTTGCGCTAATGCGTCTTTATATCCAACCAAGCGTTCTTGGGTAAGCGGGCTTGAATTAGGTCCTTTGATCATGGCTATACGGGTATGGCCTAATGAAATTAAGTGCTCGGTCATTGCTTTGGCTGCAGCACGGTTGTCTAACGACACAACAGGATATTGGCCATCGTCAATCACCTCACAGGCATTCACCATGGGAAGTAGGCCATTGTCGTTGATCATCGTGGCATCAAATGGGTTGTGCGCACGTAACTGTATAAGCCCATCAGCCTGAGAAGTACTTACCATCTTGGCGTAATGGCTTTCTATTTCACTATTACCAAGCGTATTGGCAAGTAAAATGGAATAGCCCAGTTCGGCTGCCGCTTCCTGCATGCCGCTAATAACACGGGCAAAAAATACGTTCGCTACCGTAGGCACCAGTACCACTAAATTGTGCGTTTTTCCCGAACGAAACTTAACTGCCATTAAGTTAGGTTTATATCCAACTGCCTGAACAGCGGCCATCACCTTATTGCGCGTTTTAGGAGAAACACGCTCAGGTTGTTGCAATGTTCTTGATACGGTAGCGACCGACACGCCGGCACTATCTGCTACATCTCTAATATTTGCCATTTACGTTATTGTTGTTTGTTAATTCACTCGCGCATTGTAAACCTAACCCAGTAGAGGTGTGGTCTATACGATGGTAGCGAATTCAAAATTTACGTGAAATTAATATGTAACCGTTTTCATTTTAAGCAAAAGAATACGCACTTTCATTAAAACGTCAAAGGTTATTTGTAGGATTTATGTAAATTTGAGCTAGTGTTATGTTCAAATTTGGTGCAGGAATAGGCGGTTAAAGGTAGTAAAGCCCCGGTATTACCGCGCTATTTGTAAACTTTAGATTAACAAAATGCTGTTTTTTGTATTGACCATTAAAATGTAACGGGTTACATTTTGTGGCATTAGTAACACCAATAGTGCGTTTGCACACAGAGGAATTTCAATGCAACCAATTCGAATGGGAATGATCGGAGGCGGGGAAGGCGCGTTTATCGGTGCCGTGCATCGTCATGCCGCAGGGTTAGATGGGAACTACCAGTTGGTGTGTGGCGCATTTAGCCGCAACGAAGAAAATAATACGCGTACTGCTTCTGCATTGAACGTATCAATATCGCGTACATACGATAGCTGGCAGTCAATGTTAGAAGAAGAAGCCAAATTACCTGAGCAGCAGCGCATGCAGGTTGTGGTTATCGTAACGCCTAATCATCTTCACGTACCTATTTCACTTGCCGCAATTAAGGCGGGCTTTCATGTCTTCTGTGAAAAACCAGCAGGCGTTAGCTTTGCAGAAGTAAAAGAGCTTCAAGATGTTATTCACGCCAGTGAATCGCTATACGGCTTGGCTCATACCTACCTTGGTTATCCTATGGTTTGGCAAGCACGTCATCTCGTTGAAAGCGGTAAGCTGGGCAAAATTCGAAAAGTGTATGTTGAGTATCCGCAAGGCTGGTTGTCTGGCGAAGAAGAAACGCACAATAAGCAAGCGCAGTGGCGTACCGATCCAGCAATTTCTGGCGCAACGGGCGCAATGGGCGACATCGGCACTCATGCGTTTGGACTTGTTGAGTTTGTATTAAACGACAGTGTTACCTCGCTTTGTGGCGAGTTAAATACGCATGTTGAAGGACGCCGATTAGATGACGACGGCGCCGCGCTTATTAAAACTAAAAAGGGCGCATCGGGTGTGCTGATTGCTTCACAGGTTTGTGCCGGTGAAGAAAACGCATTGAAGATCCGCGTCTACGGTGACAAGGGCGGTTTAGAGTGGCGTCAAATGGAGCCAAACTCCGTTATCTATCGCCCTGTTGATGCCCCTTATCAAGTGTTTAGAGCCGGCCAAGGTCAAGTTGGGTTATGTGATGCTGCATCTGCACGTTGTCGTGTTCCAGCTGGCCACCCAGAGGGCTACTTAGAAGCAATGGCAAACTTGTATACCGATTTTGCAAAAGCGGTACGCGCGAATCAAAAAGGCAAAGCTGACGGCGTTCCAGGAATAAATTCAGGCATACGCGGAATGGTATTTATAGATGCCATGCTTGCCAGTACTGACAGCGACACTAAATGGGAGTCGGTCAGTCAGGAAGGAACGCAGTAATGCAATTAAAACATACAATGAAAAAGGTGAGCGCTTATGGCTACTAATCAACAACCTATAAAAGGGCCGGCTATCTTCCTTGCTCAGTTCATGGGAAAAGAAGCGCCGTTCGATACGCTCGAAAATATGGCGAAGTGGGCAACGTCGCTTGGTTACAAGGGAATACAGGTACCTACTGACCCTAGTCTGTTTGATTTAGAAAAAGCAGCCGAGAGCCAAGAGTACTGCGACAACATCGCTAAAATTTGTAAAGACGCAGGCGTAGAAATCACTGAGCTTTCGACGCACTTACAAGGTCAACTAGTGGCGGTTCACCCCGCTTACGACGAGTTATTTGATAACTTTGCGCCGGCACACTTACACGGCAAGCCACAAGAGCGAACCGAATGGGCAATTAATCAGCTCAAATGTGCGGCTATTGCCAGTAAACGTTTGGGATTGAAAGCTCACGCTACCTTTTCTGGTGCATTAATGTGGCACTTGGTTTACCCGTGGCCTCAGCGTCCTGCTGGCTTGGTCGAGCAAGGCTTTGCTGAATTAGCCAAGCGTTGGAAACCCATTCTCGATGCATTCGACGATGCGGGTGTTGACGTATGCTACGAAATTCACCCTGGGGAAGACCTGCACGATGGCGCTTCGTTCGAACAGTTTTTAAAAGCTGTAGATAACCACCCACGAGCAAATATTCTTTTCGATCCAAGTCACTTTGTTTTACAGCAGCTTGACTACCTTGACTTTATTGACCGCTACCACAGCCGGATCAAAATGTTTCACGTCAAAGATGCCGAGTTCAATCCGAACGGTAGAAACGGTGTTTACGGCGGCTATCAAGACTGGCAAGACCGCGCGGGACGTTTTCGTTCCCTTGGCGACGGCCAGGTCGACTTCAAAGGTATTTTCAGCAAGCTTACCCAGTATGGCTTCACAGGTTGGGCGGTACTAGAGTGGGAATGCTGCTTAAAAGACAGTGCGCAAGGCGCGGCAGAAGGCGCACCGTTTATCGCTTCACACATTATTGAGCCAAGCAAATATGCGTTTGACGACTTTGCTGGTGGAGACGTTAGCGAAGCGAAGAATAATCGTATTTTAGGCCTTGAGCGCTAAGCGCCATCAATAGGATAACAATAACTATGATAACCCTACGCCTTAGTTTGATGATGTTCCTTCAGTTCTTCATTTGGGGAGGCTGGTTTGTAACATTAGGCACGTATCTATCGAATACCCTGTCTGCCAATGGTGGGCAAATCGGTATGGCTTTCTCAACCCAGAGTTGGGGCGCCATCATTGCCCCCTTTATTGTGGGCCTTATTGCTGACCGATTCTTTAATGCAGAAAAGATCCTCGGCTTACTACACATTGTTGGCGCCGTGCTTATGTACTGTATGTACCAAGCGAATGATTTCGCCAGCTTTTACCCTTATGTGTTGGCATACATGATTGCATACATGCCTACGCTTGCTTTGGTTAACTCAGTGTCATTCGGACAAATGGTCGACCCGTCAAAAGAGTTCGGAAAAGTTCGTGTGTGGGGCACTATCGGCTGGATTGTGGCAGGCCTTATGATTAGCTATGTCTTCTCATGGGATTCTGCACAGTCTATTGCCGATGGTATGCTCAAAAACACGTTCTTATTGTGCAGCGTTGCCTCGCTAATGTTGGGCGTATTCAGTTTTACACTGCCAAACACGCCACCTCAATCTAGCGGTAAAGCGGTAACTATTCGCGACATTCTTGGCTTGGACGCGTTGGCACTGTTAAAAGACAAAAACTTCTTTGTATTCTTTCTTTCATCTGTACTTATTTGTATTCCGCTGGCGTTTTACTATCAGAATGCAAACCCTTTCCTTACTGAAATAGGCGTTGAAAATGCAACGGGCAAAATGACACTAGGTCAAGTTTCCGAAGTGTTGTTCATGTTGGCTCTGCCAGTATTTTTGAACCGTTTCGGTATTAAAGCCACGTTGGTGATAGGTATGGCGGCGTGGGTTGTTCGTTATGCACTGTTCGCATTCGGGAACGCTGACGAAGGCTTGTTCATGCTTATTGTTGGTATTGCACTACACGGTATTTGTTACGACTTCTTCTTTGTATCAGGGCAAATCTATACCAATGCAAAGGCGGGAGAAAACGTAAAAAGTGCAGCGCAGGGGCTAATTACCTTAGCGACATATGGGGTAGGTATGCTGGTGGGCTTTGCAGTAGCAGGCGCAATTACCGACACCTACACGATGGAAACCGGTGCGCATAGTTGGCAGCAGGTCTGGTTATTCCCAGCAGGGTTTGCCGCGGTTGTGTTAGTGCTATTCGCCATTCTGTTCAGAAAGGAAAAGGTGAACGCAGATGCATAACATTACCCGCAGAAAATTACTTCAAAGTATGGCTATGACAGGGGCAGGCATTGCCGGAACAGGGTTAGCAGCAGCTGGTTTAGCCACTGCGATGCCTGCTATAGCGAGTACAAACGGCACGAAAGGTAGCAACACCATGAATACGCCGCTTAAAGGAAATGTAAATCATTCGGTAAGCCGATGGACCTACGGCGATTTAAGCATTGAAGAGTTGTGCCAAACCGTTAAGCAATTAGGATTTGGAGCCATTGACTTGGTAGGTCCTGAAGATTGGCCTGTGCTAAAGCAGTACGGCATCGACTCTTCTATGTGTAACGGCGCCGAGATAAGTCTTGAAGACGGCTTCATTCACAGTGAGCTCCACGACGAACTAGAAGCGCGTTATATAAAGCACATCGATTTGGTCGCTGATGCAGGTTATACAAACCTTATCTGCTTTAGCGGCAATGCCCGAGGCATGTCACGAGAAGACGGACTGGAAAATGCGGTTAAAGGGTTAAAACGCATTTTACCTCATGCTGAAAAACGCAACGTAGTGATTTTCATGGAGCTGTTTAACAGCAAAGTCGACCACCCTGATTACATGGCCGACAATTCTGCATGGGCGATAGAACTTTGCAAACGCCTAGGTTCTAAGCACTTCTCACTGCTTTACGATATCTACCATATGCAAATTAATGAGGGAGATATCATCCGAACTATTCGAGATAACTATCAGTACTTTGGCCATTACCATACGGCCGGCGTACCTGGGCGTCACGAAATAGATGCTTCACAAGAACTCAATTACGAAGCAATTGCTAAAGCCATTGTCGAGACCGGATTTAAAGGCTACTTAGCACAAGAGTTTATACCCACACCGAAAACCAAAGCCAACAGAATAGCGTCGCTACAACAAGCGATCCATATCTGTGATGTGTAACGTGCGAACAGGCACAGCGACGAATTAAGTTTTAAGGACGTGTTATGGCGAGTAACGAATATGATGCAATAGTTATTGGATCTGGTATCAGTGGCGGTTGGGCTGCTAAGGAGCTAACTGAGAAGGGCCTAAAAGTGCTCATGTTAGAACGTGGCCAAAATATCGAGCACATTAAAGATTATAAAAATGCGCACAAAGAAGATTGGGATTTCCCTCACCGAGATTTGCCTACTCAAGCAATGAAAGTGGATTATCCCGTGCTTAAGCGCGACTACCCGCTAAATGAAAAAACGTACGGTATGTGGGCAAATGAAAAAGAAAACCCTTATACCGAAGACAAGCGCTTCGACTGGTACAGAGGTTACCACGTAGGTGGACGCTCACTGTTGTGGGGACGCCAAAGCTACCGTTTGAACAAAGAAGATTTCGAAGCCAATGCTAAAGAAGGCATTGCAGTCGACTGGCCTATTCGCTACGACGATTTGGCGCCATGGTATGACTACGTAGAAAAATTCGCGGGTATCAGTGGTAATCGCGATGGCTTAGATGTATTGCCTGATGGTATATACCAGCCACCAATGCCAATGAACATTGTAGAGGAAAGTGTCGCGGCGCGGGTGAAAAAGGCCTATGAAGGCGCGCGGCACATGGTGCATGGCCGCACTTCAAACATGACACAAAGCAAGCCCGAAGAAGGGCGTGTTCATTGCCAATACCGCAATAAGTGCTGGTTGGGTTGTCCTTTCGGTGGCTACTTCAGTACACAGGCATCTACGCTTCCAGCTGCGGTTAAAACAGGTAACTTAACCCTTCGACCTTTTTCGATAGTAAAAGAGATCTTGTTCGACAAAGACAAGAAACGCGCGACTGGCGTTGAAATTATCGATGCTGAAACCAACGAGACCTATGTATTTAAAAGCAAGATCATCTTTGTAAATGCGTCAGCACTTAACTCGGCGTGGGTACTGATGAATTCTGCCACAGACGTATGGGACGGTGGTTTAGGAAGCAGCAGCGGCGAGTTGGGTCACAACGTTATGGATCACCACTTTAGAGTAGGTGCTTCGGCAGACGTAGAAGGCTTTGACGACAAATATACCTACGGTCGCAGACCGAGTGGCTTCTATGTGCCAAGGTTTAGAAACTGGGGAAGTGATAAGCGAGATTACTTGCGTGGATTTGGTTATCAAGGCGGTGCAAGCCGTTCAGGTTGGAGCAAAGACATAGCGGAACTTGGTATAGGTGCTGGGCTTAAAGATGCGATAACCGAGCCAGGTCCTTGGACAATAGGCATGACAGCCTTCGGTGAAATTCTTCCGTATCACGAAAACAAAGTGTACTTGAATAAAAAAGTCACCGACAAATGGGGCTTACCAGTACTCGCAATGGATGTAGAGATTAAAGAAAACGAGCTTAAGATGCGTAAGGACATGCAGCAAGACGCTATTGAGATGTTTGAAGCGGCTGGCCTTAAAAATGTTCAGGGCTGGGATGCAGACTACGCACCTGGTATGGGCATTCATGAAATGGGTACGGCGCGTATGGGAAGAGATCCTAAAAGCTCTGTGCTTAACGCGCATAACCAAGTATGGGATGCACCAAACGTATTCGTGACCGATGGTGCGGCAATGACATCGGCCAGCTGTGTTAACCCTTCACTGACCTATATGGCATTAACGGCAAGAGCCGCAGACTTTGCCGTAGAAGAGTTAAAGCGAGGAAATCTATAATGGAACGCAGAGAACTACTTAAACTCATCGCAACTGCTACAGGCACAGCATTGTTCGCAGGTAATGTACTTGCCTATACAGATGTGCCCGCTGTACCGCTTAGCGACACATTATTTAATGAAAAAGATGTGGCCTTGCTAAATGAAATGGGTGAGGTGATCATTCCTCAAACTGACACGCCTGGAGCAAAAGCGGCCAACGTTGGCGCGACAATGGCTGTGTTGATAACCGATTGCTACACACCTTTGCTTCAGAAAACCTTTCTTGATGGCATTAAGAAAATATCTTCGTTAAGTCAAAGTCGTTTCAACAAGCAATTTGTTCAGCTTACCAAGCAAGAACGAGAGGCTTTATTTAACGACCTGGATGTAGAAGCGAAAGCGGCGAATCTTGCTAACGGTGTTTATCAAGGTGTTGAAACAGGAAAGCCAAGTCAGTGGGAGCCAGGCACCGATGAGCCAACCCCTCACTACTTTACGTTATTAAAACAGCTAACACTTTATTGCTTTTTCACGTCTCAAGTTGGCGCGACTAAAGTACTTCGATATGTGGCTATTCCTGGACGTTACGACGGTGCATTCCCTTATAAAAAGGGCGACAAAGCGTGGGCTACCTAAGCCTGCGCTATCGAGCTGCCAAACACAACACAGTTATATAACGGATAAAACAAGGTACAGACACTATGAATAAAACACTCGTCGCTTCAACTGTGGCTTTGCTTATGCCACTTTCTGCATGCGCAACGACAGATGCAGATACTGAAAAAAGCGAATCGCGTTTAACCCGAGAACAACAGGCCGCTAAAACGGAAGTTTGGGAACCTGTTCCTGAAGTGGTTTCTTTTGATAAGGCAGGCGTGCCCTCTGATGCCATCTCTTTAATTGGTGATGACCTATCTAACTGGACTTCAGTAAAGGAAGGTGATGCTAAGTGGACGCTGGAAAACGGTGTTCTAACAGTGAAGCCGGGAACAGGCGATATCAAAACGAAAGCAGAGTTCTGTGATGTTCAGTTGCACGTAGAGTGGAAAGCGCCACAGCCAGAAGCAGGTATGGAAGGACAACAGCGCAATAACAGTGGTATCTTCCTTCAGCAGCGATATGAAATTCAGGTCTTGGACTCATATCAGAATAAGACCTATCCCAATGGACAAGCGGCAAGCGTATATAAGCAAACTATTCCTTTAGTTAACGCTATGAAGGCGCCTGGCGAATGGCAAACTTACGACATCATATATAAAGCGCCTACCTTTAACGGTGAAGCGCTAGCAACGAAAGGTTATGTTACGGTAATACATAACGGCGTAGTGGTTCAGAATCATACTGAAATTCAAGGGACAACAGAATGGATCGGTGCACCTAAGTACAAAGCTCACGGATGCGCACCGCTTCAATTGCAAGATCACGGCAACTTAGTAAGCTTTAAGAATATGTGGGTAAGACCACTTTAAAAAGCTAGCCGATAGATATCTTCAATCTCTTCAATACTCAATTGCTTGGGATTATTGCGAAGAAGGCGAGTTACTTTACTCGCCTCTTCTGCTAACTCCCCTACACAAGAAGGTGGAATATTAAAGTGGGTGAGTGAAGCGGGAATGCCTACGTCGCGACACAGTTTTTCTATAGCAACTAATAACAGTTTAATTGCTTCCTCTTTTGAGTGGTGGCGCTCACATACCTTTAAAAGCTTAGCCACACAATAAAGTTTGTCTTGGCAGAACGGCGCATTTACTTTCAATACATGAGGTAGCATTACCGCGTTACTCATGCCATGTGACAGATGAAACCGTCCACCTAGTGGATAAGCTAAGGCATGTACTGCCCCCACGCCCGCGTTTCCAAACGCAAGACCGGCCATTAAACTGCCGGTGGCCATATCTTCACGTGCTGATAAGTTCTCACCGTTATTATAAGCGTGAAGTAATGAATTAAAGATAAGCTTCAGTGCTTTCTCTGCTAATGCGTCGGTAATTGGGCTGGCATTTACACTTATATAAGCTTCAAGCGCGTGAACGAATGCGTCTATACCGCTCGCTGCTGTAATGGACGGGGGGCAGGTTTTTGTCATTTCAGGTGCAACGATCGCAACATCGGGTAGCAAGCAGTGGCTAACAATTCCTTTTTTCATCTGTTCTATCGGATCTGACAAGATAGCAATATTGGTAACTTCTGAACCTGTACCGGCAGTAGTGGGGATAACAATAAGAGGCAAACGCCGTTTTGAAAGCGTATTTTCTCCGAAGAGCTCACTGAGGGAGCCAGTATGATCGTATGTAGCTGCAAGTACTTTTGCACTATCAATAGCGCTACCTCCACCGAGAGCAATAATTCCGTCTACTTGCTTCTCACGAAGTATCGCTAACTTATCTTCTATGATATTCACTTCAGGCTCTGGTGGAATGTCATCAATAACAAGTAAGGGTGAAGAGGGTAATAGTGTGAGTAGTTGATCAAGAAGACCAGATGAAGAGACGCCTTTGTCAGTAACGATGGCACTGTCCTTTATAGATAATCTCGCCATTTCATCCGTGAGGGCTTTAATAGCGCCAAGACCCGTTATGAGTTTTCCAGCGGTTTTAAATTCAGAAACCTTCATGCAAACCCCTCAATAATCCACGTACACGTTCAAATACTGTTCTATTAATTTATAGGACACAGCGTGACTTACCAATTAACTAACCTTATAGATCGTGAAAAGCGCGGTGAATTAGTGGTTTTTATGAACGTATTGCGCATTGTTTATGCAAACGATCGAAAAATAAGGATTTTTTTAAAATACTTGTTGACGTGAGCGCTCATTTCCCTAAAATGCGCATCCGCTTCGGGGGAAAAGCAAAACAGCAAGCCTCCTGAAGTAAGTCTCTACTACCTTTATAGGCCAGTAAAGACGGGAGTTTAGAAGAAGCGCTTCAGAAAATAAATTTTCAAAAAGTGTTGACAACGAAAACTTCCAGCGTATAATGCGCACCTCACTCGAACAGGGTGAGTCACTAAGAAGCAACGGCTTCAAGTGAATGTTCTTTAAAAATTTAGACAAGACAATCTGTGTGGGCACTCGTTAAGAGTGTCACAACGACGATTCATATTTCGATATATTTAATTGAAGAGTTTGATCATGGCTCAG